>CAIONQ010000020.1 GCA_903859705.1 uncultured Chthonomonas sp. | reverse complement strand
AGAACGCGCCTCCACCGGGAGTAAAGCGGCTCTGGATCGGACTGCGACGACTACAAGACATAGCGCTTGGGCTTCAGTTGGCAAGGAAACAGCAAGGCAAAATCGACGGCAGAGATATGATACATTGTTAGCGGGGAACAGGGGGAGTAGGGAGGACGCTTCGCTTAGGGAGGGGCGGCTGAGCTGTCATCGTTGCTGCTTTATACCATTCGTAAGCTCATGGTTACAGCGAGGGTTATTTTTGCTGACCTGGTAGTGTTTCATCGGCAGATCGCCGATTGCTCAGGATGCTATTATGCTAATGGATGATAATAGTTATCTGTAAATATGGAATGTTGCAATTTAGTGTAGGGTGCGCTGCACAGTACCTCCAGTCCAAACGCGTAATTCGCTATTTAGTAGTGAAGGAATCGGGGCTCGGATAATTCGTGTTAATGGATCTTCCAATGGTGGTGTTGTTGTGTTGGATTGCGTGTAAATACCAATAGAGTTCAGGAAGGACGGTTTATATGCCTGTTTTGAAGAAGGGTATGAGCCAGGCTGCCAGCGATGCGTTTGCCGCCGCGGGGATCAACCCTGCGCGGATTGGGCAAACTATTGGCAATGCGCCCGCAAGTGCCGGGGTACATAAGCAGGACGGCGTGGATGCTTTTGGTAACAGCTATACCTGTGCCCTTGATCTTTCTGTGGTGCACCCATCCCCGCTTACAGATGGTGCAGTTAAGCAGGTGCTAGAGGCGCTGGCCGGGCATGGCTTTGCCGCGTTTTACCGCTGCCCGGGTAGCGATGGCTGGCCTGCAGGGCAGGCAAGGCATATCCATGCCGTGTATGCCGGGGAGAAGATGAAGCCCGCCCTGCAGGCACAGATTAAAGACTGGCTGCTCGGGCGGAATGGCCTGGTTGGCCACGCCGAGTACAGATTCTGGCAGCCAGAGGAGGCGCACCGGCAGGTGGTGCGGCAGCTATTTGAGGCCCACTATGGTGCGCTGGCAGTTTAGGAGCTAAACAACAAAAAGTCCGCAGGGAGCATCAGCTCTCTGCGGACTTTTTTTGGTTTGGGTGCCCGGTTTATACGGCTCGGCGTTTGCGCTTTGCAGTGGATATGCAGCCAACGGTTAGCAGGCCGCTGAGCATGGCCCAGGTGCCTGGCTCCGGAGTTACTACGGGCGGCGGCGGTGGAGCATTGTTTACAAGGCTCACATTATCCAGGCGGTAGGAGCCGCCGGTCCAGAACCCTTTGAACTCGAGTTTTGTAGACCCCGTGCCTGTAAGGTTAAAGCTGTAGTGGTTGAACGCAAAGTTTACACTGTTGGTAAGATCCAGCAGTTGCGTGGTGTTGTTAAGCTTAACTGTAAACTCTGAGTTGACGATGGGTGCATCTGGTGATACGAAACCGCTTACGCTGGATCCCTGGCCTTTTAGATCAAAGCTGAAAGTGTAGGATCCATTGATGAGGGTAGTTACCGTCTGATTGATATCTCCGCTTGCTCCAGAACTTATGCCAGCGAAAACGGCCCCATAACTGTTGCCAACCCCTAATAACGCGGAGACATTCACCGTGCCAGAACTGCTCCACCCTGCAAGGGTACCCGTTTCGAAATCGCCATTTGTGATCAGATTCTGTGCGTTCGCCCCGGTTCCAACCGCGCAAAGTACAGCGGCCGCAACTGCAATCTTCAGTGTACGCATGGAAAGTTGGTTTCTCCTTTGAAACATGCAAGCATACAAACGGACTGAAAGTGACAGTAAACGATATAGATTCGTAACTGCACTGTTTGCTATTATACTACAAATGTGAATATAAACTAATATTATAACAATGGTTTTGCGATTGCAAGCTTGCGAAATTGGTGCTGCATGCAAGTTAGGGGTTGCGGTGGCAATCAGCCTGACTGAGGTTGAATGGTGGCTAACTTGCGCCAGGCAAGGCATATGCATGCCGTGAATGCCAGGGAGAAGAGGAAGGCCGCCCTCAAGGCACAGATTTAAGGCTGGCTGCCTGTGCAGAATGGCCTGGTTGGCCACGCCGAGTACAGATTCTGGCAGCCAGAGGAGGCGCACCGGCAGGTGGTACAGCAGCTATTTGAGGCACATCACGGTGCGCTGGCAGTTTAGGAGCTAAACAACAAAAAGTCCGCTGGGAGCTTCAGCTCTCTGCGGACTTTTTTTGGTTTGGATGCCCGATTATCAGGCAATGCGTTTGCGCCTCCTGGCAGTAAGCCCGCCAATGGTGAGCAGGCCGCTGAGCATGGCCCAGGTGCCAGGTTCCGGAGTTGCTGTTGTAGGCGGTGGGGGAGCATTGTTTACAAGGCTAATATTATCCAGACGGTAGGAGCCGCCGGTCCAGAAAGCTTTGAACTCAATTTTGGTAGTGCCAGTGCCATTTAAGCTAAAGCTGTAGTGGTTAAAACCAAAGTTTACGCTGTTGGTAAGATCCAGCAACTGGGGAGTGTTGTTTATCTTCACCATAAACTCAGAGCTGACTATTGGTGCATCGGGAGTGCCGAATCCGCTGGCATTGGATGCCTGGCCTTTCAGATCAAAGCTAAAAGTGTAAGAGCCATTTAGCTGTGTAGCCACGGATTGAAAAATATCTCCACTAAGCCCGGCATTGATGGCCGGGAAAACCGCTGCAAAGCTGTTGCCAACCCCCATAAGGGAGTACACGTTCACCGTTCCAGAATTGGTCCACCCTGCAAGGGTGCCCGTTTCGAAATTACCATTTGTGAGCAGGTTCTGCGCGTTCGCCCCGATACCAATCACACAAAGCACAGCAGTTGCTGGGATCTTTAGTGTACGCATGGAACTTTACCTTATCCTTTGAAGCATGCAAGCGGGCAACATCAAGGCTACGCCGGGATTGCACTGTTTGCTATTATGCAGCGGGCGGATATAACAAACGGGGTTTAGAGGGTGCAACTTGCCAGCACTTGCAAATATAAATGCTTGCAGTGGTTAAGAACTGGGGCGAATTGTGGCGGTGGTGGATCGGGGTAGAATAGGGGCGGATTTAAACCACTGGCCGCCAGCACATTACTGTGCTGGCGGCCAGTGATAAGGGCCTCCGATCGGAGTCGAACCGATAACCTACGGTTTACAAAACCGTTGCGCTGCCATTGCGCCACAGAGGCATATGCGAATTTTGCTGCAATTCAATTCAATTCAATTCAATTCAATGCAGCGTTATTAACGGGCGTATTTTACTCTTGCGATTTGGTCGTTGTCAAGGAGCCTTTGGTTTTTGGCATGACCAGGCACGCTTAACAGCGGCCGAAAATCGCAGATTATGGGAGATATTGATTGCACGGTAAAGGTAACTCGGATCAGGATGGGGTGCTTCCCACCACTAAAGATGGCAAACTTGCGCTCTCGGCACTGCGTGAAGCATGGGAACGAGAGATAGATGCCGCACGGATGTACAGGCTGCTTGCAGAGCAGCAACCCGATGCCCGGCGCAAATCTCTATTTATTCGGCTGGCAGAATCCGAAGAATCGCATGCAGAGCAGTTTGCGGCCCGCGTTAAGAAGCTGGGTGGAGAGGTTCTGCACGGCGATACTACCCCCACGCCTGCTCTGCGGCTGCTTGGTAAAACCCTGGGTACAGATGCCATGCTGCGCCGGCTGGAGGCCGAAGAAGAGCGCAACGCTGCCCAGTTTGGGCGGAATGTAGAGGCGCTGGAATCGGACCCCGAATCTCACGATCTGTTTATGCGGATTGAAGAAGAAGAGAAGCAGCACGCGGTTACACTGCACACGCTCAAATCTCCAGATGAACCCAAAACACGGTTGGAGGCCATTCTTAAGGGCGAAAAGTGGCATGTTTCTACCGGAAGCTGGGTGGGTGATGCCATTTACGGGGTTAACGATGGCCTGGGTGCTGTGTTTGGTGTGGTTAGTGGCATGGCAGGTGCAGTAAGCTCCGGGCGCGTAGTGCTTGTTAGTGGGTTGGTTGCCACGCTTGCCTCCGCCCTATCCATGGGCAGCGGTGCTTATATGGCCTCGAAATCGGAACGTGAGATATATGATGCCGAGCTGGCGCGCGAGCGTAACGAGATTGAGCAGAGCCCGGAACATGAGATGGAAGAGCTGGAGCTGCTGTATCAGCTGAAGGGCTTTACCGAAGAAGAGGCTCGCCGCATGACCCAGAATATTGCCCGCAGCCCGGAAGAGTTTTTGAAGACGATGGCTCATGAAGAGCTTGGGCTTAGCGAACGCAGTTTTCCTAACCCCGTTATAAGCTCCGCTTCGGCGGCAATATCCACTGGCATTGGCGGTATTGTGCCAGTTATCCCATTTCTGTTTATGCATGGCCCATCGGCAATTATCGCCTCGGCGGCGGTGGGAATGGCGGCGCACTTTGCGGTGGGGGCTGCCAAGAGCCTTATTACAGCACGTAGCTGGTGGGCAAGCGGGCTGGAGATGACCCTGATTGGCATATTAACAGGCGGCATTACGTTCTTACTTGGAAAGTGGATGCATATAGGGTAGGCGCAATTTCCTATGTGTGGATTGCGCTCATAGGGTAAGCTTTTGCAGGTTGGATTCTCTGGCCAAATGTGCTGGCATCAAGGTTGCTTAACCATTGCCAGGTTGGCCACTTTTTACCAGGAGCGCTGCGGGCACAGGGCCTTACCATGCAGGATTACTTTGTAACAGGTGGTACTCTGCCGCCAGGCGCAGACTGCTATGTAACTCGCCCTGCAGATACAGAGCTGTTAGAAGCTTTGATGCGGGGCGAATTGTGCTACGTGCTCAGTTCGCGGCAGATGGGCAAATCCTCGCTAATGGTGCGCACGGCACGCAAAGTACGTGAACGTGGTGCCAGTGCCATATTGTTCGATCTCACCGGTATTGGGAGCAATGTAACGCCAGAGCAGTGGTACCTTGGCATGCTGTGCCAGTTCGGAGATGCCACCAACCGCCTGGATGAGATACTGAACCACTGGGATGGAATGCGGCAGCTATCTCCCCTGCAGAGGTTTGTTAGCTGCATGCGCAGTATTGCAGCGGAAACGGCCAGCGGGCCGATAGTGGTGTTTATTGATGAAATTGACTATGTAACGCTACTGCCATTTTCTACTGATGAGTTTTTTGCTGCTATCCGAGAGTGCCACAACCGCAAAGCCACCGATGATGCCCTGGGCCGCCTTACTTTTTGCCTGCTTGGCGTGGCCGTGCCATCCGATTTGATTCAGGACGCCTCCACCACGCCATTTAACGTTGGGCGGCGCATTATACTAACCGATTTTAGTATGGACGAAACGCGTATTCTGGAGCAGGGCCTGAAGGCCAGCAGTGCAGTTGCGGTGCGCACGCTTATGCAGCGCGTGTTGTATTGGACGGGCGGGCATCCCTACATGACCCAGCGCGTGTGTGCCGCACTTGTGGAGGGGCAGGGCGGTACCCGCAAAGATGTGGACCGCGCAGTGCGTGATATGTTTATGCAGGAGGCCTCGCGAGATCTGGATCCCAGCCTGGCTTTTGTAGAGCGCTGCCTAATTGCCTATAGCCTTGAGCAAGAAACGATAATATCCATTTATCACCGGATTCTGCTTGGAGAACGCATTGTTCTGGATGAGGCAGACCCTGTGCACAATCGCCTTATCTTATCCGGGGCTATTCGGCAGTGCGATGGATGCTTGCGAGTAAGAAACCGTATATTTTCGACGGTGTTTAACCGCGAATGGGCCGCGCGCCAACTGCCACGCACAGAAATACAGATGCAGCGCTTTGTGTATTTGCGCGGTATCCGGCGCGGCGTGCTGATGTCTATTTACACCGTTTTTGTATTTGTTGCGGCAGGCATAGCGGTGCTTTCTAGCCACAGGCAGGCTGTTTTAAGCCAGATGCGGGCCAGGGCCGATGAAGACCGTGCTTACAGGCTGGCTTACGATTACCGGTTTGTTGCAATTCTGGAGCGTATCAATCACTTTGGGTTGTGGCCAGGAGTAGAAACATTAAAAGCTACTCAGCCAACCGGCGGCAACGAAGACCTTCGGCGGTTTGAGTGGTACTACCTGGATAAAGTTGTTCACCAGGGCAGGCGCACTGTGGATTGGCTACCCGGTGCGGTGTGCGCCATTAGCTGGAATGCGCCCGGAACTCGCTTCGTAGCCGGCACAGGCGATATGGCCCGCATTTGGCAGGGAGAATTGCAGGATTTTTCTCAGCGGAAGCTGCATCTTGGGCAGCACATTATCTCCTCAAACGTGATGTCTCCATTCGGAAATCTGGCCGCGATTGCAACAGAGGATGGCGTAATCCGCATCAAACGCGTGGCTGATGGAGCCGATGTAACGCCTGCTGGCGGTTTTCCATGTGAGAAAGATCATTTACTCTCTGTTGCCTGGAGCAAAAATGGCAAGATGCTGGCTGCTGCAGGGGCGGGCGGAGTTATAAGAGTGTTTGAAGCCAATGTGGGCAAGGTTATTCGCCGAATGCCCGCTGAAGGCAGGCTGCCTGCGCGGGGAGTTTGGAAGATTGCGTTTTCAAATAATAACCGCACTCTCGCAGCAGCATGTGACGATGGGATGCTGCGTATCTTTGATGCGCTAACGGGCCAGCAATTATCGCAGATTAAGGCCCACAGAACCTATATTCACAGCGTGGATTATGGCCCGGATGGCAAAACTGTTGCCACAGCCGGCGGAGATGGTGCCGTACAACTGTGGGATACCTCTTCGAACCCACCACAGCTTCTGCAGCGCATGTTGGGGCACACCTCTTATGTATATGACGTGGCGATATCACCAGATGGTAGATCCGTGGCCTCTACGGGCTGGGATAAATCGGTGCGCATATGGGATGCTCAAACAGGGTTGCAAAGGCGATTTATTGCAACACAAACGGATGGATTTGCAGTTGCGTACCGGCCAGATAGCAAGCAGATTGCCGTAGGGATGTCTTCTGGTGAGGTAAGGGTTTACGATGTGGGCCCGGCCCAGTTAGAAACACCTATGAGTGGCAACGTGGGAGGGGCTCGGCGAATGATCATCTCTGCAGACAACCGAACCCTGGTAGTTTGCGGAGCACATGGAGAACTGAGCTCCTGGGATACTGCTTCAGGTAACTGCCTTCAAAGCTTGCTGGATGTAAGGGAGGCGCATGCATCCGATGTTTCTCAGGATGGTTCCGTTGCGGTTAGGTGCACCGATACAACATATCTGTTGATTGCTGCCAGAGATGGGCATATCATCCGAAAGGGGCCCATTGGCAGTGGCGGCACCGTAAAATCGGTTTCAATCAACAACGATGGATCTTTGATGGCCGTGCTAAACGCAAATCTAAAGATAATCGATACGCATTCTGGCGCCGTTGTGGCCGAAACCACCGCACGCTCGGTGGAAGATAGTGTGGTACTTTCGCCAGATGGAAACCGACTTGTGCTGTGTTTACATGCAACCTTTCGGCTTGTTGATTGGAAGCACGGCTGGCAAACCATAGTGCAGCCAGAAGCCAGTGGTGAAGTGACACTGGTTGGGTTTACGCCAGATAGCAAAACGGTTGCGGATTGTGCATCCGAACTCAGGCTGTGGAATGCGGAAACGGGCAAACTCAAAGCAACTTTGCGAGATCTGGCCGGCATGTATGTGCCCTCCGCCTCTTCTGCCGACAACAGCCGAATGATTTATGCAACGCAGTATGGCCTGTTGAGGATATGGGATAGAACCACCAATCAGGCCATTATGGACCTGCCCGATCAGAAGCCAGCGGCCAACCAGGTGGCCATCTCTGCCGATGGCAGGATGATTGCTATGCACCTGGTAAATGGAGAGCTTAGAGTGATTGACACGCACTAAAAAAATAGAGCCGCAGCGGTGCTGCGGCTCGCGGATCTCGATGTGCGAATTTCGGAAAACCGAATGCTTTATCGCGATGATCCGAGGCTTGCCCTTAAGCCTCGGATCATCGGTTCTGGGGCGCCGGCGGAGGCGCTAGCCAGAAGTGAGGTTTCCGGGTTCCCTATTATTGAGGATCCGTGCCATATTGGCAAAGTGGTAATCACAGGAATTGCTTGATGCTCGTTGAATGGCCGTTGGGCCGCTCAAAAACATCGTGGTTGAGCATTTACAGTATAGATATTGAGCTGATACGGTTGTATGACTGTATGTTATTCAAGAGCGTTATGCTGATATGCAAAACCGAGAATTTTTGCATTGATGTAAGGTAAAGTCCGACGGTTTCGCCGCACAATCGAATCTTTTCGCTGAATTTTATGCTCAGGCATGCCATTTTATACAATCAAACGTGCAATTCATTTGTTTGCCGTCACGTAATCGTATCAATTTGGTCATAACGGCAACCTGCCGCAAGGGTATACTTGAATGTAATTCCGCAATTATTCTGTGCGAAACGGGTTGATTCACTGAGCGACGAGATTTTGAAAGTACGCCTGTTTGGCAGGTTTGGTGCCTGGATCGGTGATGACCGGATACTCGGGTTACATCGCCGAGAGGGCGAACGGCTGCTGGCATATCTGATACTGCACGAAGGCGAGCCAGTATCCTACCGAACACTTGCCCAGATATTCTGGCCTTCCGAGGCTGTGCCTGGAGCCGTGGATTATGCCACGTTTCCCAGTACCCGGCAGGCCGTGCACTATTTGCGCCTGGCTCTTGGGCCGCATGCGCACAGGTTAAAAACGGCTGGCCGTGGGCTAATTCTGCTGGATATGCGCGATACCGATGTAGATGTGCTGGAGTTCGATCGGATTGTTCGTCACAACCGTTTAGAAGAGTTTCCGCGTGCAGCCGCCATTCAATGTGTTCCTTTACTTGAAGAGTGGCAGGATGCATGGGTTGTAGAGGCGCGTGCAGTGAGGCAACGCAGCCAGCGACGCATAGTTTCGGCCATTCAGGAAGCCCCGCCTTCTGTAACAGCTGCCTATATTCCCCCTGCCGTGCGGGCTGATTCTTCAATTCTGCAGGAGACACCGGGCGGTGCCATGCTGCTAAACTCCCCATTTTATATTGAGCGGGATGCCGATCAGAAATTTATCGCAGCCATATCTGCGCATCCCAGCACAGTGCTTGTGAAGGCGGATGCCTGGATGGGCAAGTCATCTTTGCTGGCACGGGGCCTTCATGAAGCCCGGCAAACTGGCTCGGCCGTGGCGCTCACAGATTTTCAGGCGTTTAGCTCAGAACAGTTTGAGAGCAGCTCGGCACTGTTTCTTGCCATTGCAGCAAGCCTTGCAATACAGTTGAATATTGATGTGGACCCTGCTTCCCAGTGGCGACCCCACCTTGGGCCAGGAACCAACCTGGAACAGTTTGTAAGAAAGCATGTTTTGGGCTCATTTGATGAGCCCCTGGTGTGGGGCATGGATGGCGTGGATCAGCTGTTTATGCACGCATGCTCCAATGAGTTGTTTGGCCTGTTGCGATCCTGGCACAATCGGCGGGCTATGGATCCGGCTGGGCCGTGGCTGCGCCTTACGATTGTACTTGCGTACGCCACAGAGGCCGCACTTTTTATCGCGGATCAGAGCCAATCCCCGTTTAATGTTGGAGTGCAAGTTTCTCTTACAGATTTTACGCTTGAACAGGTGAGAGCTCTGAATACGCGAAGTGGCTCTCCACTAACAAGCGACGCAGAAGTCAGCGAA
This sequence comes from uncultured Chthonomonas sp., assembly GCA_903859705.1. Classification (GTDB taxonomy): domain Bacteria; phylum Armatimonadota; class Chthonomonadetes; order Chthonomonadales; family Chthonomonadaceae; genus CAIXIX01. Next base: position 65,206 of record CAIONQ010000020.1, on the reverse strand, counting down.
ATTTATGCACTACTGCAGGGGCATCCGTTTCTGACGAGGCGAGCACTTCAGGCGTTGAGCAGTGGGGAGTACACATTAAACTCCCTGATCGCGAGTGCAGCCAGCCCAGATGGCCCATTCGCAAACGACCTGCGTAAATTGGCAACTCCGCATCTTGCAGATGAAGAGTTGGCTACGAGCCTGCGCAAAATAGTTAGCGGGGAAAACTGCGGCAGCAGGCTTGGCTTTTATCGCCTGCGCAGCGGGGGGTTGGTGCGCGGCGAGTGGAACGTAAATGAAGAGATTCGCTGCCCACTGTACAGGTCTTACCTGAAGTCTGTAATTGAGTAGTTACATGAGGCAGGGCCAAAGAGTATAAAACGGCGGCAGGTTGCCCTGCCGCCGAGCGCAAGCTTCTAAGGCTGATTCTACGCTGTAAGAGCATATTGAGACACCGGTACTACGGGCCTACTCACCAGTTTAACCGAGCCTTGATTGCAGTGATCAGGCATAGCAATAGCAGAACAGACGATTACCTACTTCAATTGCGATTTACCTTTTTGGGCAAGGCTGGTGCGGATTTGAGTGCTGCGCCTGGGCTGCCTGCCGCGGGTAAGTATGCATACCTCCCGGCAGCTTTATCCATTGCGGATAGGTTGATATTGTAATCATACAGAGCATTGATATAATCACTTTGTGCCTGACTCAGGGCCTGTTGTGCATTGCTCAGCTCTATGATAGGAGATACTCCGGCCTGCGACGTAACCCCAGCGCTATAACGTAACCGCGCTAAACGGTATGATTCGTCGGCCTGAGCCAACTCTTGCCTTGCGGCGCCGATGGCTTGCTCCGTTTGTTGTAAATTGAGATATGCCTGCCGTACATCCAGAGCCACAGTATCCATCTGCTCGCGCAGTGCAATTTCGGCCTGCGATACAAGCGCTTTCGCCTGTGTTACTCGGCCGCTGGCCACCCCTCCATCCAGAAGCGGAATATTAACCGTTAGTCCTGCGTATCTGGTGAGTGCTTGTCCGGCCAGAGTGCCACTGTTTGGCGTGTAGTTGATGTTGTAACCTATGCTGACAGTGGGCAACAAACCTGCGCGAGCCACGAAGATACCTTTTCGCGCAGCGGCTACGTTTGCGTCTTCACGCAATACCTCTGGGCGCGTTCGGAGTGCTTCTTTAAGTGTGGCCTCATAATCTGCACCTGATTCGATTGGGTTACCAACCACGAACTGCTGCATCTGTGCAACCTGAGCCGCTCCATGGTCGCCTAACGAATGTCCAATTTCCCCTGTTAAACCGTTTTCAGGTGGGGGAGAGGGTTTGACATCTGGCACGATATATCCAAACGTGGTGTCCGTTGCACCCGCAGGAAGGTTGACGGCGTTCTTAGTAGTCAACATATACACGGTATTGATATTCAAACCGATGGTTTTGTTGACTTTTGCAAAGGCCAGGCTCAGCGCACTTCTGTTCTTAATCACGGTTTGCTGTGCGCTCGCTACGTCGGATTGAGCGCGTGTAACATCGATGTGTGCTACTGTTCCTGCACTTAGCCGAAGTTGTGCATCTGTCAGGCGATCTATCGCGTTTTGCAGGTTGCCCTGTGCCGCATTTACCAGTGCCTGATCTCGCAACACTTCATAGAATGCACTCTTCACATCCAGAACTATCTGATTGCGAACTCTGTTAACCTCCAGCCTGGCGGCAAGTTGTTGGTAATTGGCCTGGTTAACGGCGGCATGCAGTTCACCAGTGATGTCAATTGGAAGGTTCAGGCCAGCGTTGAGCTGGTTGACATACTGCTCCTGAATTACCACGGATTGCCCACCTAGATTAGCGGCCTGTTCCTGACTGTAGCGCGTGAGGGCGTAATTGACCTTCAATGTTGGGTTTAAGCCAGCGCGGGCACTTGCTGTGGTGCCTTGAGACTGCCTGTAGGATTCTACAGCCGTGGCCAATGTCCGATTGTTTGCAAGCGCCAGAGTTACTACATCGTCGATGGTAAGCGGTTGGGATTGCAATTTGCCAGTGAGCGCTTCTTGGCCGGGAGATTGTGGAAGCGCTTTACCCGTTTTCAACGCTGAGAGTGAATGCTCTGTGGCAGTGCTCGTTGTTGAATTGCCTTGCGCCCCTGCGATGAGTGCCGGCAAGCAGAGAATTACAACGAAAGGTGCCGTACCCAATGTCCCTATTCGTCGAGAGATCGTTGGTACTCTGGTGAACTCTTGTTTCTGCGGCACGCTGCGCTTACTGGCATTTGTGTTTGTTTTATGTGTTGTTTTCATGGTTGTATAACCTGGATCGAAATTGAGTAGATAGAAACTCACCGTAGCTCATCGCAGCTCATCGCTGCATCAGTACGGAGGTTGCCCGCCATGCAAAAGCGCCTGTATGCGAGCTTTTGTTTGAGCTGTCGCCTTCGTAAAGTCATCCGCAAGGGTATAGATTACGGGCGTGGCCACCAGAGTAAGAAGCAGTGAGAGTGTTTGGCCACCGATGATGATGTCTCCCGTTGAGTGGCTGGTTGTGGCGCCGATGCCCCTGGCAAAGGCAAGAGGCAGCATGCCTGCTACAAACGCAACGGTTGTCATCAAAATGGGTCTCAATCTATCTCGGCTGGAGCGCAGCACTGCTTCGGTTCTCTCAATTCCCTGGGCACGCAGCTGGTTGGCATGATCCACCTGTAGAATTGAGTTTTTCTTAACAACGCCAAAAAGCACCAGGATGCCGAGCATTGAGTACAGATTGATTGAGCCACCCGTCATTCGCAATGACAGCAAGCCGAACGGAATCGAAAGCGGCAAGGATACGAGGATGGTGAATGGATGTATCCATGACTCGAACTGCGCGGCCAGAATTAGATAGATAAAGGTGAATGCCAGCAACAGGACAACCCCAAAAGATACGAAGGCTTTCCCCATCTCTTTGCTAAATGAGCCGAACTGCCCGGTGTACTGCTGCCCAAGGTTGAGCTTCTTGTATGCGCGGTCTACGGCATCCTGAACAGTTTGCTGCGAAGCTCCTGGCAGGGTATTGATGGATAACGTTACCTGGCGTTGCCGGGCGTAGCGCTTAATGCTGGATGCCCCTTTGCTGTCTTTGTAGGCGATAACCTGATCAAATGGCACAGTGTTTAGCCCTGGCTTTGTGCTCGGTACGGTGAAAAGATTTAGATCCTGGCCTCCCTGACGGTAATCTGGCCCGGCGCGAAGGTTGATATCGTAGAGGCGTCCGCCTTCCGAGTAATCAGATGCCTTAAGGCCCGCCACAACAATCTGCGCCGTTGTGGCAATGTCTGTTGCAGAGACACCGAGGTCTGAAGCAGCATCTCGGCGGATATTAAGCCGTAGTTCTGGGTTTCCGCTTGCCGCAGAACTGTCGACATCTGCCACACCCGGTATCTTTTTTACTTCCTCCATCAATCTATTGCTGGCCTCATCCAGAAGATTTATATCTGGCCCGGTGATGACATACGTTACCGAAGGCATGGATCCGCTGCCAAATGGGCTGGCTGCCGAAACTGTTGTGCGCAGTGTTTTGGGATAGTGAGACAACACTTCGTTTCGAACGCGTTCAATCATCTTGAATTCGTCGTCCCGACCCTTGCGGTCGTCTATCTCCTGCATGCGCACATCAATGTCGCCGGCATTGGCAGTGCTTTGAGAGTCCGACCCAACCGTTACTACCGTGTACTTGATATCTGGCAGTCGGCGAATGTCTGCGGCAATCTGCTCCATGAGGTCGCTGGTTGCCTTGAGAGAGAAGCCTTCCGGTGCACGCACAGAGACCACAAACTCGCTCTGATCATCGGAAGGCAGGAACTCTTTATTCACCGATAGCAGCAAAGGGCCACTGCTGAGGAAGGTAACCACACACAGCAAAATAATCACCCATCTGTGGTTGAGCGACCAGCGCAATAGGCGCCAGTACGCCATTTCGAGGGCATGGTACAGACCGGTTTTGTCTGGCTCAAATTCGGGTTCCAACGCGCCATTGGCGCGCCTGGTTGGTACATCCGGGTGCTCCTGTGGTTGTGACGGCTGGATCTCTGCCAGATTGTCACAGCCTTGGCCCCGTTTACCTGATTGCGGCGTGATGCTGCTTTCTCTTGCACGGCGTAACCAGCGCGAACCCAGCATTGGCGTCAGCGTGAATGCAACAATTAAAGAAATGAAGATCGCGAACGCCATGGTTAACCCAAAAGAGGTCATGAAGCGGCCGAGTATTCCCGCCATAAAGCCAACTGGCAGGAATATGGCGATAAGGGATAGCGTTGTGGCGAGAACAGCCAGTCCTATCTCTTCGGTCGCCTTAATGGCGGCCTCGCCAGGCTCCATGTTTTTCTCCTGGATAAACCGGTAGATGTTTTCCAGCACAAGGATCGCATCGTCTATAACTATGCCGACACATAGCGTAAGTGCCAGGAGCGTGATTGTATTAAGTGTAAAGCCCATCACCCGCATGAAGGCGAACGTGGCGATTATAGAAGCGGGGATAGCCAGAGACGAGATTAGCGTGGAACGCCAATCCTTCAAGAATAGCAAAACGACTACGGCTGCGAGAATAGAACCGAGGATGAGATGCTCTTCGACGGTCTTAACGGATGCATTGATGAATACCGAACTATCGCTCGTAATCTGCATCGAGTAGCCAGCTGGCAACTTTGGTTTTAACTCAGCCAGCCGTTCTTTTACACTACTGATAACGGCAACTGTATTTGCTCCACTTTGTTTGGATACCTGTACTAATACCGATGGCTTACCGTTTACACGGGCCAGCGATGTGGCATCCTGTTGCCCATCCTGCACTTCGGCAACATCCTTCAGCAATACGGCGTGCCCATCCTTATTGGCGATAACGAGGGATTTCAACGCTTCTACATTGCTAAAGCGCCCTTCTGTACGCACGGAAATGCGCGTAGCACCGTGCTCAATTGTGCCACCAGGCAAGTTAACATTCTGGCTGGATAGAGCATTCCTGACTGCAACGGCGGTTAATTCGAAGGCGCGTAGACGTACAGGATCCAATTGCACGTTGATCTGCCGTAATTGGCCCCCAACAATGCTGGCCTGCCCAACGCCACTTATTGATTCTAACTGGGGGCGCAGCGTTTTGTCGGCATACTCCGATAGATTTCGAATTGATTCATTCGGAGCTGTAAGGGTAAAGTTGATAATCGGGGAAGAATCGAGAGCAAACTTTTGTACCGAGGGTTGGTCAACACCCTGTGGTAGGCTCGGTAGGGCCAGATTTACCTTCGACTGAACTTCAGAAAATGCGACGTCACTACTTTTTTCCAGATTGAAAGTGATTGTAACAGTCGAGATACCTTCTGAAGATACAGACGAGATATTGTCGATAGCCGAGATCGAATTAACCTGTTTTTCTATCTGTTCTGTAACCGCAGTATCGATCTCCTCGGCCGATGCTCCCTTGTAGGTTGTAGAGACGCTAATAGTTGGCGAGTCGACATTGGGATTTTGCTCCAATCCTAACTGGAAGAAGGAGTAGGCACCCGTGACGCACAAAGCCAGGATGATGACCGCTGCGAAGACCGGACGCTTCACTGAGATTCTTGCAAGCCATTGCATGATCGTAGCTCCTATGGGTCAGCGAACGCCGGACTGATTGTTAACAGTTTGTGGCGTGATTGTTACGTTCTGGCCGTCGTGGAGACTATCTTGCCCCAGAACGACTACCGCTGCTGATGCAGGAAGTCCCTTAACCTCAATCCAATCCCCTTTATCTGCCTTTAGGCCCGTAGTAACATGGTATTGATGTGCGGATCCATTCTCTACAGTGAAAACCAGTAATTGCGCGGCACCGTTCGTAGCTTTGGAGGCTGCCTGCACCAGCGCTCTGTTCGGCACCATAACAGCGTTGTGGTGGATTGCGGTGGTTATGTCGCCCTGCGCAAACATGTTGGGGCGGAGTAATCCACGCGCCTGCTCCACTGTTATCCGCACGGAGACAGTACGGCTGTTGGCAGATCCTTGAGGGTAGATGCGGGTTATCCGACCCTGAAAAGTGCGACCCGGAAACGCATCAACGCGTGTTTGTACAGCTTGACCTACTCTCAGCTCTGCCATAGCCGTATCCGAGACCGTTGGTTCGAAATACACGTCTTCAAGCCCAATCACGTGCAGCAAAGTGGAGCCTGAGGAAACAACCTGGCCAGGCTCGGCTGAACGTGCAGTGACGACGCCATTAATTGGTGAGCGCACTATGGCATCCAAAACTCCCTGCTTAGCAATATCGAGAGCGTATTGTGCCTGTTGCACAGCTGCCTGAGCCGCATGTATATCTGCCAGCTTTATCTGATTTTGAGCCTGGTTTGCAAGCGCATTTTGTAAATCAGCTCGCTTTACTTCATCCACTGCGCGCGCTGCCTGCGCCTGTCGCAAACTCTCTTCAGCCTGCCGCACTCTTTCTTTACTTTGCTCAACATCCTGGTGTCGGCTGCCTTCCTGTTGTAGTTTAAGAGCAGCGCGAGCAGAGTTTAAATTGGCAAGCGCTACTTCGCGCGTGTTCTGATACAGATCCAATTCCGCGTCCGAAACGGCCCCGGCATTATGTAGCTTTACGTAGCGGTTTAGGTCGCTCTGGGCTTTGTTGAAATTGGCCTGTGCGGTGGCGAGTGCTGCCTGTGTCTGCTGACGCTCTTCTGGGCGCGCACCCTCCTGCAAGGCAGAAAGGCTGGAACGCGAAGCGGTGAGCATGGATTGAGCGGATCGCACCGCGGCATCGGAAGTGGCAACCTGCTGGTTTAATGCGGCCCGGGCCGAGGTGATGGCCGCTTCTGCGTTCACCTTTTGCTGGTTGTACGCTGCCCGTGCTTGCTCAAGCCTTGCCATGGCAGATTGCACGCTTGCCTCTGCAGTGCGCACTTGCGACTCTAAATCCTGTGCACCCACGCGTGCCAACACCTGCCCTGCGGCAACTTGGTCACCTACACGTACTGCCATTTCAGTCAGGTGTCCACCCTGCTTGGCAGAGAGCGCAACATCCTGCATAGCCACCAACGAACCAGAAACGGTGGTAATTTGCACAACATCTCCTGTTCGGGTTGACTCTGTAATTACGGCCACAGCCGATTTGCCAGCAGGTACCTCAGGTTCAGCATGCGGCGGTGATGGTTTGCACCCCGTAAGTGTGGTTGCAGTTAGCGCCGCAAATATTAGGCTGTATGTTCGTGTATTCATAGTTGCTCCTTATCCGTAACGGAAAGCCCAGCAAAGCTGCTCAGTCATGTCCCTGGCAGTCCTCTCTGAGATTTAAGAGGAAAGGATGGAACGGGACGAAGTGTCGTTTTGTTTAGTGACTGCGCACTTATTAATTTGTGTGTTGATAAGTGCGGATTTCGGTGTTCATTACAAAAAAAGGGTATTCAGGAAGACCTGATGCCATTCCAGACAATATCAAGGATGCTTTCTGCCTGCATCCGATAGTCTTGAGGTGTTCTCTGCTTCTTTTCAAACATTGTGTCAAAAGTAGACTCGATGGCAGCACCGATCAGGATCTGAGCGATTGTTTCTGTTTGGCACTGCCGCAGATATCCAGCACGTATTGCGTTATCAAAAAACTGACTTAACACACGTATATCACGTTTCCGGGGATCTTCGGATAGACCTTCAAATGACTTAGGTGTTAACCCTACACGACTGCCAACGGTGGTGATCAATCGTGGCATGACGTCGTTAAAATAGATCAGCATGTTGACGAAAAGTGAGACAAGGCCATCTTCTCCCAGCCAATTGCCCATTAATTCGTCTGTTTGCTTGTGCCAGGCAGGGTTCTGCTCAATTTCCAATGCAGCAAAGAACAACGCTTCTTTCGTTGCATACCTCTTGAATAGAGTTCCTTCCGAAACTCCTGCACGTTGAGCGATTTTCGTAGTCTTAACGCTGAAGCCTTCCTCAAGGAATACCTCGCGGGCTGCATCCAGTATCTGCTTCTCTGTGATGGTAACAGTGCGTCCCATGCGAAAATATCCCTTCCTGTCCACTTTGGTGTGCGATCCGCACTCAACTTACTCTATTCACATTTTATTAAGCGAGTACTCACTTATTAGACGCAGGGGATAATATGCAAAGTTCCCCAACAATTTTGCATGTATATTTGAAGGTTTGAAGACGTAAGTTGGTGCAGGTATTTTGTAATTGGAGTTTGTGTTAAAAGGCGAGTGAGCAAAAATCCCTGCGATTTTCAGAATTTCAATTCACATACACAACGCGCACACCATTTCATATAGTGCTCGAGGGTCCGGGCACATTATCAATTAGTTCAAAGTGGTGGTAAGTTCGTAAGTTTCCCACTTCGGTACCGGTGTGCGTAAAGTTGAGCTTTTGCAATACGCGGAGCGAAGCAGCATTGCCCTCTTGTACGGTGGCAACAACTTTGTTAAGGCCCAAGACATCAAAGCCGTGTTCAATAAACGCTCGCCCAGCCTCGGTGGCCAACCCGCGCCCCCAGTATTGCCTTGCCAGATAGAATGCAAGCGTACCTTCACCGGGTATGGGTTCACCCACAGAACTGAAGTGCGGGTAAACGCCACAATAGCCGATGTAGGTTTGATTTGGCCGGTACACAGTTGCCCATAGGGCAAGGCCGTTTGTTACCGGTGGCAGGTACACGGTATTAAACTTGTGCTCAGCAGCCTCGCGGGTGCGTGGAGCACCGCCAACATATCGCCGTACCTCTGCATCTGCCTCCATAGCGCAGAAGGCCTCCACATCTGCCGATTCATGATCTCTAAATAGCAACCGATCGGTAATCAGCACAACTGCCATTGCCTGGAACCTCCTTTCAAAACCAGTGGAACGGGTTTTTTAATGCACTCTTAACATTGCGTTTACATCCACACAATGTTTACCGGATATAATGGCCTGTTTGCAACCAGAGTATTACAGCCCGATGCATAGCCCAATATCCGGGCAAGTTGCACATATGGAGCTATGATTATGAGATATCACATTCGTATTGGCTTGCGCGGATTGCTGGGCGTTGCCCTGGTTTCCCTGGCAATACCTGGCGTGCCGGCCGCCAGTCTGCAGGAAAAACCTGTACTTACATTTACCTTTTTTGGTTGCAATCGCATCGATGGGCCAGATGCTGTTACTGCGGGCAGCTCCAACATCTCTACTGCAAACGTTCCACAGTTGAAGCAAAACCTTACAGATATCTGTGGACTGAAGCCGGAGCTAGCCTTCTTTGGTGGCGATCTGGTTCTGGGTTATGCAGATGATCAGGGGCAGGTACTTAAGAAGCAGATGACAGCCTGGATAGATTTGATCAAGACCTTCCCACGGGCTGATGGCTGCCAGTACGTTGCGATATCTGGCAACCATGAAAAGAACCGCAAGAAGGCAGATGCCAAGTTGCCCAACCCGGTTACAGATGGGGTTTGGAGTGCGCTTGTTAAGAGTGCTGGGCTGGTGCCTGCAGATGCTATTGGCCCCTCACCCGCCACCGATTCTGCCGATGGCCTTGTTGCAGATCAAAAATTCTTGAGCTTTAGCTTCAACCGTGGCCCAGTGCACTTTGTTGTGCTGGATACGGATACCCGCGTTACCACAAAGGACCCAGAAACCGGGGAAACCAAAATTGGCATGGTGCCGGTTACATGGTTGGATTCCGACCTTTCTAAGGCTGAGAAGGACCCCGCCATTAAATGTGTTGTGGTGATGGGACATCGGAATGTGATAGACCCGGACTCTGTAAAGGGCGATGCACCAATAGATCCAGAAGCTGCAAAACCCATGATCAAGAGTTTGAAGGCACATAAAAAGGTACGTGCTTATGTATGCGCTCACGTTCATGCTTTCGATATATCTGCCATCGGCAAGAATGGCTTGCAGCAAGTTTGCTTCGGCAACGGTGGAAGCAAGCTTGAGAAGAAGTGGAAACCCACAGCCGGGCGCACATTTGGCTTTGGATACTTCAAAGCATATGCAGATGGCAGCCTGGGTGTGGTTCCATACCTTCGCCCTGAGCCTGCAAACTACCTGGATGATAGCGCCGGTGCCGTTCCCGCAGCAAAACCTGTGCAGGAGTTGCGCATAGCTCCGCGATAGGTGCGGTGTAACGTAAGTAGGGTGGGGCCCATTGTTACGCCAGAACATGGTGAGACAATGGGCCCCGTTTTATTTTTAACGCAAAGTTAACATGGCAATAACAGGCTCATAATCGGTCTGCCTCAGAATCCAATCATGACAAGAAACCCGGCGACTGTGACAAAGTTTGGATTGTCGCCACGTCATATCGAAATTTGTGAAGCTATCTCGCGTGGCAAGAAGCCACAGCGAGCAAAGGAGACTGAAGTGAGCACGAACCCATCCGGACGAAGGGCGTTCACCCTGATTGAACTCCTCGTCGTTATCGCGATTATCGCGATTCTTGCTGCTATCCTGTTCCCCGTATTCGCGCAGGCCCGCGCCAAGGCGCGCCAGGCTTCCTGCCTTTCCAACGAAAAGCAGCTTTCCCTTGCGACCGGCATGTATGTTCAGGACTACGATGAGTCCTTTTACCCGCACCGCTTTAATTGTAAGAGCGGCGGATCTTTTGCAACCTGCGCAGAGTACCTTTCTGGCTCTATAGCGGGAAGCGCCAAGCTGGTTGCCGATCCAGATTCTGGCTCCCGCTTTTACTGGATCTTCCTGCTTCAGCCCTACATCAAGAGCACCCAGGTGTTTGTCTGCCCGGACAACCCCAAGCAGTTCACCCTTACCGGCGGCTCCGATCACTACTTCAACGCTCCTGGCGCAAAGGGGCTGGATTACGGCGGTCAGAACAGCTATGGCCACAACGATATCTACCTGAGCCCCGCTGGCGCATTTGCAGATCCTAACGGCAACCCTGCAACCGTTTCTCTTGCTGCAGTGCCGCGCGTTGCTTCTACCATCCTGGTTTCGGATGCAACCTACTATGGCGCAGCCTTCGATCCGCAGAACAACAGCGGTTACACCAACTTCGGCCACTGTGTAACTGGCACCGATTGCTCGGTTGAGCTGGCATTCTTCAACAGCCAGGGCTCCCAGTACAAAAACTACTGGCAGAACGTTGGCAATGGCACCTGGAGCTACGGCGGTGGTGTAGAGCTTCCGGCAGACTCTGTTGTAGCCGGCAAGAATCGCCACAACAAGATGATCGATGTGCAGTTTGTGGATGGCCACGTGAAGGCTGTTCCGTACGAGCGCATCGTCGGTGATGTTTGCTACTGGACCACCGATGCAGAGGGCGGCCACCCTGCATGCAACTAAGCTTCGGCTAGCTGCAAATAGTGCGGGCAAGAGCTGCAACTTATCTTGCCTGCATCCTGCGGGAAGCGGCGTGTAATTTTGCCGCGATGCTTGCCCGAAATAGAATGGAGGGAGCTGTTCAATGGCGAACAGCTCCCTCCATTTTTTGTTTTATACCCTTCGTTCCAAGCGGGTTTAGCGGCCGCGTCGGCCACCACCTCCGGTTCCGGTTAGCTGGCTTGCATCCACAATCTCTACCGGGCCAAACTTCTTAAGCCCCGCTTCTATCTGGCTGCGCTCGCCTACAGCAAATAGCTGAATGCGGTTTTTGCCAAGATACTTCTGTGCCACGCGCTGAATATCGGCAGGGGTAACTGCCTGAATGCGTGTTGGGTAGGTATCCCAGTAGTCCAGAGGAAGGCCATTTTCCACCAGATCCAGGGTGCGGGTAAGGATGGCATCCGGGCTTTCGAGAGCGCCGGCAAAGCTGCCCACAATGGAGCGACGAGCGCGCTCCAGCTCTTCGGCAGGTACCAGTTCCTCTTGCAGGCGATTGAATTCAAAGAAGAACTCTGCCACTGCGGGCTCGGTTACAGGGGTGCGAACGCTGGCGCTGGCTCCCCACACTCCCGGCCACTTGCCGGCCACAAGGGATGAGTATGCGCCATAGGTATACCCTTTGCGCTCTCGGATATTCTGAAACAAACGCCCGCTGGAGCCGCCGCCAAGTATGCGGTTGGCAACTACCAGTGCAAGGTAATCCGGATCACTTTGTTTAACTGCCAGGTTTCCAAATTGAAGCACTGTTTGAGCGGAGCCCGGCCTATCTATAAGATAGATTTTTGTGGCCTCTTTGGGCTGGAATGTTGCTGCCGGCAGGGCAAGCGCGGCCTGGGAAGGTTTCCAACCTGAAAAAGCAGTTTCCAGTTTGGCTTTGAGTGATTTTACGTTTACATCGCCGGTTACACCTAGCAAAGCTCCGTTGGGAATGAAGCAGCGTGCGTGGAAGGCAGCAAGATCCTCACGAGTAATGGTTTCAATCTCGTTAGCCTTTGGCGCATGCCTTTCATAAGCGGTGCCGCCATAGTATGTTTTGTTGGAGAGTTCCCCAATTAGTGATTGTGGGTTGGTGCGCCGTTGCGCTACCTGTGAGTTTTGCTGAAACTTCAGCCTATCGAGCCTATCGGCGGGGAAGGCGGGGTGCTCCAACACATCGGTCATCACATTCAGGATGGAATCCAGTGTTTCAGATAGGCCAGCAGCGCTTAATGTGGCATTGTCTGTGCCGGAAGCAACACTTACCTGCGCTCCCATGTTGCTGGTTTCTTCTGCCAGCGCGATGGAGGTTCGGGTTGCGGTGCCTTCCGTCATCATAGATGCGGTCATTTCTGCAACGCCTGGCTTTGGTTCGTACAGGCTGCCTGCCCGCATAATAAGCCGCATGCGCACTGCCGGGAAGCGATGATCTTCCAGCACATAAACGGTTACGCCGTTGGTAAGCTTGAATGATTTTGGCTTGGGAAACTTAATGTTCAGCAGCTCTTTAGTTACCGGGGCTTTGCCTTTAATAACCGCACCGCTGGTGGAGTTACCGGGCTGGCCGCCCGGGTCCTGCGCAATAGCAGCATTGCTGGCCAGCACCAGAGCAAACGCGCTGCCGATCTTAAGTAGGAATCGGGTTGTCATTATCGCTCGGTCCCCTTTCCATTTTCTCCGGGTTCCGAAATCAGGTTATCAAACAAAGATTCCACATCCGGGTTGGTAACCAGAATTACGCGTGCCGTTTTCTTAAGATACTTTTGTGCTACACGCTTTACATCGGCAGCAGTCACCTTTTCAAGCTTTGGTAGCTGGGTGTTTACCCGGTTAGGATCGTTGTAGAAAATGGCGTTTTGAGATAGCGCGTTGGCGCGGCCAAGTACGCTCTGCATGCCACCGCCTGGTCCACCGCCGCCCCGAGGGCCGCCACCACCGCCAACTATGGCTGCAGCGCGTGCCTGAGTTAGTGCCCGCCGTACCTCATCTTCGGATACGCCATCCGTCTGAATGCGCTCAAGCTCAGTATCCCATGCTTTTTCAACGGCGGTCGCGTTGCCATCGGCGGGTATGGTTGCGGTAAAGGAGAATAGGCCCTGCCCACGGCCTGTTTGGCCACCCGCGCGTGCCTGCAATGCCAGGCGCTTATCAGTAATGGCGTTGTAAAGTCGGCTTGTTCTGCCGCTGCTTAATATGCTGCCCAGCACCTGCAGTGGGGCTGCGTCTGCATCTTCGCCGGTTACCGTTTTGTAGGCAATCTCCATTTGTGTGAGGCGTGCAAGTGAATCGGATATGCTCTTGCGAACTTCGCCCTCTATTGGCTTTTCGGCCACATCCGGGGTGGGGGGCGGTGTTTGCCGTGGGATGGCACCAAAGAACTTCTCTATCTTCTTTTTGGCTACTGCCTCGTTAAAATCGCCAACAACTGCAATGCAGGCGTTATTGGGTGCATAGTAGGTTTTAAAGAAGGAGCGTACATCTTCCAGGGTGGCCGCATTTAGATCTGCCATGGAGCCAATGGTTGTATGCTGATAAGCAAAGCTGGAGAATGCCAGCTGCTGCAGCGTTTCGGCGGTGTGGCCATAGGGCTGGTTATCGTAGCTCTGGCGCTTTTCTTCCTGCACAACGGCGCGCTGATTATCCAGGTTTACCTGGCTGATATCCAGCGAGCGCATTCTGTCCGATTCCAGGAACAGCGCCAGATCCAGCTGATTTGCGGGCACAGTTTCAAAGTAGTTTGTGCGATCCTGGTTGGTGGTGCCGTTCATGGTTCCACCATTGTCTTGAACAAGGAGCATGTGCTCCCCTTTGCCAACATTTGCGGAGCCCTGAAACATCATGTGCTCAAACAAGTGGGCAAAGCCGGTTCGGCCTTTGCGCTCATCCCGTGAGCCAACATTGTAGGTAACGCTAACTGCCACAACCGGGGCAGAATGATCTACCGAGAGGATAACGCGAAGGCCATTGGGCAGGCGGTAATCTGAAAACTTGATCTGCGGCACCTTTGTTTCGGAGCCGGGCTGTGCCGATCCGGGGAGGGCGCACAGAACAAGTGCAGACAGTGCCATGCCAGCCGTTAAAAGGCGAGCAGACTGAAAGCTCATATATAACCCTTTCTGCAGGCGGAGCAGAGATATGGATGATGAACTGGTGTTAATAATCTACGCCAGCGGTAACAGAGTACAGACGAAGCAATGGGCCGGGAGTATTAGTGAATCGGCGACGCGCACTGCCACATCATGGTGGTGCCAAACCGGGAAATGGCCAGCCGTAACGGCTGGCCATTTCGTTAAGCGAAGTTGCAGATTGGCCAGTTACAGCGCCTCAACATGCTTCTTGAAGTTGTTTAGAATGCTCTGCCAACCGTGCTGCTGTTGCTCAACGGGATACAGATTCTCAGGTTCAAAGCTCACGCGTGCGGTAACCCCATCCGAACCATTTTCGAATTCAACCTGAGCTGTTCTGTCTCCAAACGCATATTCAATAAAATGGTTTTCTACTACCTGTGTGTAAGTACCGGCAAAATCGAAACCCATGCTGCCATCTTTGGCCTCCATACGTGAGGAGAAGGTGCCCCCAACTCGCAAATCCACTGTGGCAGCGGTGGTGTGCCAGTCGTCGGAGGCGGCATTCCATTGCTTAATGTCTTCCGGTGAGGTATAGGCTCTCCATACAGTTTCGATGGGTGCTGAGATGGTTGTTGCAACCGATATCTTCATGAGGGGGTCTCCAGATTACTGTTTGTGTTGATAGCGTTAACTATACCGCTTAATTTATTACTATTTGTAAACCGGCGCGGGTCAGTCAGGGTTAAGGGCAATTCAACTTCGGATTGAGCCTATGGAAGTTTTTTAACGGGAACCGGTGCACTTCATAACTCAGTGAGTTTCGGCAGTGGATGGTTTTTCACCAAGCTCTTCCGGTTTGTTGGTGCGTTTAAGATCCGAGCCAAGCATAATAATTCCCCAGGCTGGCTTGAACCGCCACTTTAACAGCCAGATTTGCTTTTCTGGCGGGTTGTCGATGCTGTATTTTCCCGCTTCAGGGTTCCAAAGGTACGGTTCGCGGCGCATTTCATGGGTATCAAATCGAGCATAACTGGGCATGTAAGCCGCGGTCCAGTAGTCCTCGGACAGTGCTTTGCTTTTACCGAGATAAGGCGCCAGCTCCCGCAGAGCCTCTTCTGAAGTGTTCGCTTTCGGGTAATGCCCGTTTGCTACAGAATAGTCACTCATTGCGCGCTGAAGCAAATGTGGGGCCGCATTGACTCCGAACCCGGTTTGCTTTGTTCTGGCCCAAGTTGCCTGGCCTTCCAACCCGGGGTAGGGGTGGGGCGGAATAAGTAAGATTGCCATGCCAAGTGGCACCCCGAGCAGATGCACCAGCACGCTTTGCCTGGTTGGTCGAGGTACCAATGGCTCACCAGATACGGCATCCACCGGTGCCCCTTTACCTGCTGCTGTTTTCCACGCCCCCGCTTCTAACAGTGCAGAAAGGATGCCAAAAACAACAAACAACATGAGTGTATGGCCAAACGGGTTAGGGTTAAGCAGGGAACCATACTGGCCAATAATTACCCAGATAGGTAGCGAAACAAGCGTGCCAAGCAGGGCCGTTAACAGATTGGCCTTTGCGGAGGTGGCCAGGGCCCGCCGGGGCTTAATCTTCAATATCCTGCCCATGGCAAAGGCTTCAAACACAACGGTGAAAGCAACATAAGCCAGCCACATAGGCCATTCAAAAATAGTGAGCGCCAGCTCCATCGCTGCATTGGCATGGGCTATTGCCGGGAAGGTAACTATCCCGGCAATGTAACACGTCATACGCAGATACCGAAGGGCCTGAGCGCTCATATTTTATGCTTCTGCTTCTGGCTGATCTGTTTAATATCAGTCGAACAGGGAAGTTATGGAAAGATCATGGTTTGCGCGATTTATGGCTTCGCCAAACAGAGAAGCAACTGAGAGAACCTTGATTTTCGGATGCCGCTTTTCAGGAGGCAGTGGCACGGAATCGGTGACTACAATCTCCTCAATCTCTGGGCGTGAGCACAGCCGCTCCACCGCATTGCGGGCAAATATGCCGTGCGTTGCCGCAACATGGATGCGCGGTTCGCAGCCATGCGCCAGCAAGGCATCCACGGCCTGAATAATGCTTCCGCCGGTAGTTATCATATCTTCAATGATAATCGGGGTTTTGCCCTTAACATCCCCGGCAAGGTGGGTAACTTCGGTAACGTTGTGCTCCGGGTGATGCTTGTAGCCAACCGCCAGCGGGGCTTTCAGAGCCTGTACTACGCGCCGAACCTTTTTTACACGGCCCTCATCGGGAGATACAACTACCACGTTATCCAAACCGCCCGCTATCTTTGCGGCAAAGTAGTCGATAAAAAGATGAATTCCTGTGAGGTGATCCACGGGGATATTGAAGAAGCCCTGAATGGCATCTGCATGCAGATCCAGGCACATTACGCGATTGGCACCTGCTGCAGTAACGATATCCGCAATTAGCTTGGCGGTAATGGGCTCTCGTGGGGCGTCCTTCTTCTCCTGCCGTGCATAGCCATAGTAGGGGATAACCGGGGTTATGCGCCATGCCGATGCGCGCCGCAGCGCGTCAATGGCCTCCAGAAGCACCACCAGGTTTGTATCTACGGGCGGGCAGGTTGGCTGAAGGATGTAGGCATCTGTGCCGCGCACGCTCTCTTCAAACCGCACGTAGTTCTCACCATCCGGGAACTGAGTGTAGTGCATCTTGCCTACGCTGATTCCGAGCCAATCGGCAACGGATCGGGCAAGCTCCGGATTGCCTGGGCCGGCAAAAAACTTCATTTCATGCTGCACTGCGCTCACTACAACACCTCTCCATACCGCCGCAATATAAATACATCACCCGAATACGGCTGCTCTCTGGATTTGCCCGGCAGATATTTGGCGCGGGCCACTCAGTATAGCCCAAACGGGTGGGGAAAGGGAAGGGCGGAACCGCGATGTGTTTGCGAGTGATGCACAACAGATACTTGCTTTGCAGCGTGGGGCATGGCACTTTTGGCACCTAAACAGTTGGGGGCGGGATTCATCTTAGATTTATCATGAGGTCACAAATTGGTCACAACTATTGCCTCAGCCGATCGTTCTGAAAGTGCATGTCACATTTTTGTCTGCTTCAGTCGCCTACACTGTTTTTGAGTGCGGCGTGATGTACGTATTTGACCGAGAATCGGGTGGCGCGCGGCGACGATGCCACCCGCGCGTATCAGAAAGAGAGGTTCCTTCTTGAAGCAGTTTACAGTGCGATTTGGTTTCACTGTATTGGCGGCCCTTTGTGTAGTTGGTGCACAGGCGCAAAGCCTGTATGTAACTACCACGGACGGAATATCAAAGTACGCACCGAACGGAACGTCCACAGTATTTGCCTCTGGCCTGACATCTAATGGGCCGGAGAGGATGACCTTTGATGCATCTGGCAATCTTTATATGAGCGCGGTTTATACCGGAGAAGTGGATAAGTTCACTCCAGATGGGCACCGAACGATATATGCATCTGGCATACCCATACCCATGGGGTTGGCGTTTGATGCATCGGGTAATCTGTATACCACCAGCAACTACTCAAACATCGTAAAAATCACACCAACAGGTGCCGTATCTACGGTTGTCTCTGGCATAACTAACCCTTTTGATCTCACTTTTGATTCGGCTGGCAATATGTACTATACGAGCACCACTGGCCTGTACAAACGTACACCCACCGGCACTATCAGCACAATTGCCTCGGTGCCTGGTTTGCCAGGTGGCAACTTTGTGGGGTTGGCCATGGATAAATCTGGAAACTTCTACCTGGGTGATTACAACAATCACTCCATACAAAAAGTAACAGCCGGGGGCCTTGTTTCCACATTTGCCACCTTGAGCTATTCACCCGAGGGGATGGCAATTGATAACAGTGGAAATCTGTTCGCAATAGAGTACAACGCTGGCAGCAGCAGAATCCTGGAGTACGATCCTCTCGGCAACATGTCTGTTTTTGCCACCGGGCTTAGCTATCCGGAGGGCCTTGCGTTCTACTCTCCGGCAGAAACTTCAACTCCAGAGCCTGGCGCGCTCGCCGCACTTGCGGGTGCTTTGATCGCCAGTGGAACCATGCTGAGGCGCAGGCGCAGTACGGGTAAGTAGCCCTCTAAAATGCAGCTCCGCTGGCAGCGCAGAAAAACTGTGTAGCTGCCTGCGGGGCATAAGTTTGTTGTGGTGTATTTACGTTGATTTTTCTATGTTCCAAGCTCTGGCCGTGTACACCCGTTACGATACCCGGGCAGTTGTAGTTCAAGCTGTCTCCGCATTCAGGCGATTAAGTGCCTCGCTGAGGGCCTCAACCCTTACCACCGCCGCTAGGTTCAGCGGTCCGTAGATATGCGGAAACAGTTCCCCTATACTTGCCAACTCAAACTTTATTTCGGAAGTAACTCGGTCTGGTGCGATAGTAAGCACAAGGTACCCACCTGGCTCCGGGTAGTATCTGTGTGCGGTTGCCACCAGCTGGCGGGCGTAAGAGCAGTGCATAAACCCTTCGGTATCAAGAGTTGCAGCTCGGTATTCGCCTGCCAAACGCGCTGCCTCCCAGTTCTGCTCGGATACTATGTGAAAAAAGTTCAACGCATTGGTTTCCATCGCTAATGCTTTCCCCTCATGCTGCGGGCTCATAATCCTGGTCCATATTTCAGTTTATCATATCAACCAGCAATCCTGGCAGCGCAGGAACCCCTCCTCGCACTGTGGAAGTGGCCGGAATACCGAGTTGTGCACCGTTCTCGTTTCCCGTGCGAACCAGGAGTGATTCTTACGATGAATTGCCACCGATTTCAACAGATTGCTGCTGCCATTGCACTCACTGCGGCACTGTTTCTCTTACCTGCCATATCCATGGCTCAAACTGCTGCCCTGCAGAATGCCGGGTTTGAGCAAGATCAGGCTGCAGAGGGGTGGGAAGTTTCAGTATACGGTGCAAATCCCGAAATCATGCGAGACATTGCTATTCACCACGAAGGCAGCGCCTCGGTTAGAATTGCAAGTTCAGAGCCATCGGATACAGCTATTGGGCAGGAGTTATCACTGCTGCCAAACAGGCTATATACCCTGTCTGGCTGGGTGCGTACCGATCATCTGAACCCACATGGCGCGCCAGTAGCGGGCACTTTTCAGGTGCAGCGCCCGCGCGGTACCGGCATTATTGCCGCCGGTGAGAGCCATACGGGCACCGCGGATTGGCAGCAGATTCGTTTGCCGTTTACAAGCCCGGCAGATGGCCGCGTGCGCATTTGCGCTTTCTATACAGGCTTTGGCAAAGGCACCGGTACCGTGTGGTTCGATGCCATTAAGCTGGAGGCGGTGCCCACTTCTGCTCCTCTTCCCGTTGTGCGTGTGCTTCCGCAGCCGATCCACTCTCAGCCCATCAACCCATTTCAATATGGCCAGTTTATCGAGCATCTGTGTACGCTTGTACCGGGGATGTGGGCCGAAAAGCTGTACGATGGCAGCTTTGAAGGGCTTACACCTTACAAGTTTGTTTACCTTAAAGAAACGGATTTTCAAGAGAAGCCCTGGTATCCCATGGGAGCAACCAATAGGGGCGAGTTTGCTGCCGATGCCACCACAAAGATTAGTGGCAAGGTTTCGAAGAGAATAACAGGTAAGCCTGGTGCTCCCTGTACCGTGGGGATTGCCCAGGCAGGAATCACCGTGCAGCAGGGAATTCCTTGCCGTTTCCGATGCTTTATGAAGCACGCAGGGTTTAACGGTGAGGTGAAGGTAACCCTAACCTGGCGTGGCGAGCAGATTGCAAGCGCAGTTATGCACTCAGAAGCCAGCTGGAAGCCACTTACTGCTGTGCTCAATCCCGCCCGCACGGCTCAAGACTGTGTTTTATCGATACAGTTTCGCGGGCCGGGCTCACTGTGGTTGGATAATGCGTCGCTGATGCCATCTGATAATGTCAAGGGCTGGCGGGCCGATGTGGTGAAGGCGCTTGTGGAGCTAAAGCCGGGCATTATCCGCTATGGTGGCAGCACGCTCGACGATGCAAATCTTGGCGACTTTAAGTGGAGAGATGCTGTTGGAGATTCCGATAAGCGGATGCCTTTTTCGGCATGGGGTGGAGTCCAGCCAGCGGCTGCGGGGCTGGAAGAGATTATTCAGCTTTGCGGAATCGTGCATGCCGAACCGTTAATCTGCATTCGGTTTGAGCACAGTACGCCAGCAGAGGCCGCGGCAGAGGTTGAGTACTTCAACGGCCCGATAAATAGCGTCATGGGTGGGCTAAGGGCACGAAACGGGCATCCCGCTCCTTACCATGTAAAGTACTGGCAGGTAGGTAATGAGCGTGCTGGTGAAGCATACGAAAGTGGTCTGGCTGCATTTTGCCAGGCGATGCGTGCCACAGATCCTACGATAAAAATTCTCTCCAGTTTCCCAACCGCAGGTGTTATCGAAAGCGGTTCCGGCTATCTGGATTACACATGCCCACATCAGTATGATGTGGCGGACCTCAGTGGAACGGCTGCCGAGCTGAACGCTGTGCGGGCAATGGTCAAAGAGCACTCGCATGGCCGTAATATTAAGGTGGCAGTAACCGAGTGGAATACCACCGCAGGGGATGCGGGCCCTGGACGCGCAATGCTCTGGACCCTGGAGAACGCTCTGTACTGCGCCCGCTACCATAACCTGATGCACAGAAATTCCGATCTGGTTGAGATTGCTAACCGGTCTAATCTTACAAACAGCTTCTGCTCCGGCATTATACAAACGGATAGGTTTCGCCTGTTCAAAACGCCAACCTACTACCTGCAGCAGCTTTACAGCACGCTTGCCGGAACCATACCGCTAAAACTCACATCAGAATTGCCCCCGGATTTGCTTCCGGATATTAGCGCAACCCTTTCCGCCGATGGTAAAACCCTGACGGTATTTGCAGTAAACAGCAGTGGGCTTGCCGTGAATCGCCCTCTGGATCTCTCGGTGTACAAATTGAGCAAAACAGTTGATACCTGGCTGCTGGCAGATACTCGCAATGCAGGGGAACCAGATGCTGCAAACAGTTTTGATGAACCAGAGCGGATTCGGCCAGTATTCAGCGCCGAAACCGTATCGGGTGCACGTTACTTGCTCCGCTGCCCGGCATGGTCTGTTCGTGTGGTTCGGTTCCATATCTCCCACAAATAGCCATGCAATAAAACAAAATGGCCGCAGATCTTCAGCAGATCTGCGGCCATTCTGTTAGTTATTTGCAGAGTTACGAAAGCAGGGAGTATGGAGCCTCCAGCGCCTTCTTAACTTCCTGAACAAACTTGGCGGCCGATACGCCATCCAACAGGCGGTGATCTGCCGAGATAGTGATCTTCATGTTAGAGCGGATCACAATCTGATCGGAGCCATCCAGTACAACCGGTTCGCGAACAATTCCGCCAATTGCAAGAATGGCAGCCTCCGGCGGATTGATGATGGCGATAAACTCATCTACGCCCATCATCCCCAGGTTAGAAACGGTAAACGTTCCTCCCTGATACTCTTCCGGTTTCAGCTGATTGGTGCGCGCCTTCTTAATGAGTCCACGAGCATCAACCGATATCTGCCGAAGCGTTTTGGATTCGCAGTGGCGGATTACAGGAATGATGAGGCCCTCATCAATTCCAACTGCAACACCTATGTGTGCATCTGAGTAGCGGCGAATGGTGCCTTCTGCTGTCCAGCAAGAGTTCACTTCTGGCACCAGTTTAAGCGAAGCAGCGCACGCCTTCACAATCAGGTCGTTCACTGTAATCTTGCTCTCTGGCGTATCAGCATTCAGCTCTTTAAGTACTGTAAGCGCCTTATCCATACCCACCTTCATAGTTACATAGAAGTGTGGAACAGTTTGCTTGCTGGTCACCACGCGTTTCGCGATGGCCTCACGCATGCGGCTTGGTTTAATCTCGGTTGGGGCGGTATCCGGAATGGGAGCACCGGCCACAGGCGCAGGCGCAGATGGCACCGCTGCGGGTGCTTCCACGGCAACCGGAGCTGCCGATACAGAAGCTGTGCCCGGGGTAAGGTCCTTAACATCGCGCTCAACAATGCGCCCACCAGGGCCAGTGCCAATTACGGTGCTGAGGTCTATTCCCAATTCGGTTGCGATGCGGCGTGCCAGCGGCGAAGCCTTCACACGCTCACCCGGTGCAGCCATATGTGCCGCAACAGGGGCTGCCACAGCCTGGGCAGCTGCAGGTGCTACCGCAGCCGCGGGGGCCGCAACGGCTGCAGCTGGCGCTGCTGCTTTGCCTGCGCCGCCAATCTGAGCAATGATCTCACCAACAGGAACGGTTCCACCTTCGGGAATCAGGATCTTGGTGAGCATACCTGTATCGTATGCGGTGATCTCAACGCTGGCTTTATCGGTTTCGATCTCTGCGATAACGTCGCCGGCGGTAACCATATCGCCTTCCCGTTTCAGCCACGCATTGATCCGGCCCTCTTCCATACCGTCGCCCATTTTGGGCATTCGGACGTCTGCCATTCAACAACTCCTAAATCTATGCCAGCGCTCGCCGTACCGCTGCGATTACGTCGTTCTCGGTCGGGATCGCGGCGCGCTCAAGGTTCTTGGCGTAGGGCATCGGTACATCTGCGCCACCGACACGCCCAACGGGTGCGTCCAGGTCGTCAAATGCCATTTCATGGATGCGTGCGGAGAGTTCGGAACCGAAGCTTACGTTCTTCCACTCTTCCTGTGCAACCACCGCATGGTGTGTTTTGCGTACAGATGTAACAACCGTTTCCATATCCAGCGGAACCAACGTACGCAGGTCTATAACCTCGCACTCAATTCCCTCTTTGGCCAGCACATCGGCAGCCTTGAGGCACAGGTGCACACCGCGCGAGTAGGATACCAGTGTAATATCGGTGCCAACGCGGCGAACAGCCGCCACTCCAAATGGAACAGTGAAATCCGGATCTTCCGGTACTTCGCCCTGCAGGCCATACAGGCCAGCGTGCTCCATAAAGATGATCGGGTTGTTCTCACGGATAGCCGTTTTCAGCAATCCTTTTGCATCGTCTGGGAATGCCGGCATAACCACCTTAAAACCAGGTGTGTGGGCATACCAGGATTCCATGCTCTGGGAGTGCTGTGCGGAAAGTTGCGTGCCAACACCTGCCGGGCCACGGAATACTACCGGGCACTGAATGCGCCCGCCAGACATGTACGTGATTTTGGCTGCATGGTTCACCAGCTGATCCATTGCTTCCAGTGCGAACGACCACGTCATAAACTCCGCGATTGGGCGCAGGCCCACCATTGCGGCTCCTGTGGCCAAACCGGCGATGCCGATTTCGCTAATAGGGGTATCTACCACGCGCTTGGGGCCGAATTTCTGAAGCATACCCTCGGATACGCGGTAGGTACCCTGGTACTGACCAACCTCTTCGCCGCAAAGGAAGACGTTAGGGTCGCGCTCCATTTCTTCAGTCATGGCAAGGCGCAGCGCCTGCTGATATCGCATTGTCGCCATTGAAATCTAATCTCCAGGCAAACTAATTCAAAAAGCTGCCGTATTTGTCAGTTATTTGGAGTACACGTTCTCGTACAGGCTGTCGAGAGGGGGCTCTGCACTTGCTTCCGCAAATTCGATGGCATCTTCCACCTCTGCGGCAATCTCGGCCTCGAACTTCTCGATCAGTTCCGGTGTGAGAATACCCCGCGCCTCCAGATAGTCTCCGGTTCGCAGCAGGGGATCGCGCTCGCGCCATTGGGCCACTTCATCCTCTGTGCGATAGGTGGTCCATGCTTTCGTGTTGTCGTCGCCGATTCCGTGGCCAACATAGCGGTAGCAGCTCATCTCGAGGAAGTAGGGTTCGCAGGTTTCGCGCATCTTCTTGATGGCACGCCCGGCTACATCGCGTACTTTCAGCAGATCCATGCCGTCAACATGCTCACCATCGATGCCATGAGCTTTTGCCTTGAGGACAAAATCTGTTTGGCCGGTGGAGCGCTCTACGGAGGTGCCCATGGCGTACTTGTTATTCTCAAGAATAAACAAAACAGGAAGGCGGTAGAGGCCAATCATATTCATCGCCTCATGCACGCCTCCCTGGTTCATAGCTCCATCGCCGAAGTACACCACGCATACGTTGCCATTGCCCCTATATTTTAGGGCATATCCAACGCCTAGCGAAATGGGTACTGGGCCGCCAACGATTCCGTCGCCGCCAAGGAAGCCATTCTCAGGGTC
Source organism: uncultured Chthonomonas sp. (assembly GCA_903859705.1). Lineage (GTDB taxonomy): Bacteria > Armatimonadota > Chthonomonadetes > Chthonomonadales > Chthonomonadaceae > CAIXIX01. The sequence continues at coordinate 40,688 of CAIONQ010000020.1, read as the reverse complement.
GATAAGGTGCATAGAGCCACCCTTGCCGCCCGCGCAGCCGGTGGCTCGGCCCATCAGCTCGGCCATAACGGCCCGAGGAGACGTGCCGCAGGCCAGCGCATGTGCGTGGTCGCGGTAGGTGCTTAAAACATAGTCGCCCGGTATCTGAAGGAACGGAATGATTCCGGCCACCAGGGCCTCCATACCGTCGTAACGATGGAGGTAACCACCGATTTTCGCTTCGTGGAATTTGCGGTAAACCGATTCCTCGAGGCGACGTATCAGCAGCATCAAGCGATAAGATGAAAGGAGCTCTTTGCTCTGAATATCATCCTCCACAGGACGTTCGACAGTCGTCTTCGCCATCCGTAAAATCCTCTCGTTCTCTCGTGGTAACGTTATCAGCTTGTGGTCAGCTGTTTGATACGGTACGGAGCCTCTGCGTGGGCTCTGTTGAGGGTCCCGCAGACAGGTGCTCGCGCTCCGGTGGTTGGTGGGAGGCTGAGCTGCGCTGGAAGGGGCGCCAGAATCGCACACGCTATTTTACCCTACCCTGAGGCCAAACGGTTGCACCGCAGGTGAGAGCAATGAATAAGCGTGTGGGGGCGAATCTCCCTGCGCTTTTACTACCTCTAACGATTGAGCAGCAAGGTTCGTTACCTTCGCTGCGAAGGTGCCTTTTGAGAAGCTCTCCTACCAGTATCTCCGGCAAAAGCCTTTTCCAGCACGTCGATCACTTCTTCTACCTGTGCAGCTGCGTTCGGGCCCTTCAGAGGCACAACCACACCATCTGGCGTAAACCGATGGTTGCGGAACGCAAAGGCCAGTAGCTGCACCGAGTCTGCGGTAAGTCGCACGCTGGGGCTGAACTTAATACTTACATTAAGGCCCTCGGCTTTTACAGCCGCAACGCCAGATGCCTTGCACCGGAGGCGCAAGCGCAGCACGCTCAGTGCATTCCAAACTGGCTTTGGTGGGTCTCCAAACCTATCTTCCAACTCGGCCTGTAGGTTGTCTACATCGGCGTTGCTACGTACGATACTCATACGCTTGTAGAAGTAGATACGCTCTGCTTCACCGGGTATGTAATCCTGCGGAATATGAGCGGTTATCGGCAAGTCTACCGGCGGAAGGATATCTTCCTCTACCAACTGGCCCTGCACCTCTTGCACGGCCTGTGCCAGAAGCTTACAGTACAGGTCGAATCCCACGCCAATCATCGCGCCGTGCTGTTCCGCACCAAGTAGGTTGCCCACGCCCCGAATCTCAAGATCGCGCATGGCAACTTTGTAACCGCTGCCCAATGCAGAAAACTCACGCATGGCGGCAAGCCGCTGATCCGCCACCTCGGTAAGCTGTTTGTTGCGGCGGTAAAAAAGGTAAGCATACGCCTGCCTGCTGGAGCGGCCAACGCGCCCTCGAAGCTGATACAGCTGAGAGAGGCCCATGTGATCTGCATTGTCCATGATTATCGTGTTGGCGTTGGATACATCCAGGCCGTTCTCAATAATCGTCGTACACACTAAAATGTCGGCCAGGTGGTGATAGAAATCAAACATCACCTTTTCGAGCTCGGTTTCAGACATCTGGCCATGCCCTACAAGTATGCGTGCTTCCGGTGCTAGCTTCTGCAAGTGGTTTGCGATATGGAAAATGCTCTCTACCCGGTTGTGAACAAAGTAGATCTGCCCATCTCGCTCGAGCTCACGCATTAGCGCATCGCGCACCGTATTATCGTCGTACTCCTGTACATAGGTCTGTACAGGAATTCGGCCTTCGGGCGGATCCTCAATAATGCTCATGTCGCGCAAACCAGATAGCGCCATGGAGAGCGTTCGAGGAATGGGGGTTGCGCTCAGCGTCAGCACATCCACATGGTTGCGCATCTGCTTCAGCTTCTCTTTGTGGGCAACACCGAAGCGCTGCTCTTCGTCTACAATCACCATCCCGAGATTCGCAAAATCCACATCTTTGCTGAACAGGCGGTGCGTGGCCACCACAATATCCACCGTACCAGTTTTTAATCGGTCTACGGTTTGCTGCTGCTCTTGCCGGCTTCTGAAACGGCTCAAGAGCTCTATTTGAATAGGGTAGGCAGCAAGCCGCTCGGTAAACGTTGAGTGGTGCTGTGCTGCCAATACCGTGGTTGGGCACAGAATGGCCACCTGTTTGCCAGAGGTTACCACCTTGAATGCTGCACGCAGGGCTACCTCGGTTTTGCCGAAGCCTACATCGCCGCAGATAAGTCGATCCATTGGGCGGGCAGATTCCAGATCTGCCTTTACATCGTTTATGGCGCGCAGCTGATCCCGTGTTTCCTGATAGGGGAAGGCATCTTCCATCTCGTGCTGCCATGGCATATCCGGGCCGAAGCTTGGGCGCGATGCGGCATGCCTTGCTGCATACAGCTTTATCAGGTCGCCAGCCATCTCGCGAGCCTGCTCTCGAACCCGCTTGGTTGTTTTCTGCCACTCTGTGCCACCAATTTTGTTGATGGCAGGCGGAGAACCCTCAGTGCCAACATAGCGCTGAACACGGTCTATCTGATCGGCAGGTACATATAGTCGGTCTCCACCCTGGTATTCAACCACCAGATAATCGCGCTCGTTGCCCTCCACTTTTCGCTTTATCAGGCCACGATAAAGGCCAATACCGTGGTGAATGTGAACAACGAAATCGTTCTCTCGTAGGTCCAATACAGAAGAAATAGCCACACCACCGGCCACTTTGCGCCGTGGAACTACCGGGCGAGCGGTGCCAAACAACTCGGCATCCGTAAGCACATACAGCCGCATTTCAGGGATAGAGAATCCCGCACGGAGCCGCCCCTCGGTAACATACAATCCCGGGCCTGCCGCAAGCGGATCTTCGCGCTTACGCAAGGGCAATTTTATCTCAGCACAAATCTCTCGAACACGTATCGGCTGATCGCTGGCAAAAACCACCCGGCAATCATTGGCAAGCCAGGTGCCAACCTCATCTGCAAGCGTTACCAGGCTGCCACGGTACACGCCAGTGGAGGCGGAGGCAATTAGCTGATGCCGCTTTATGTTTATCCCGCCGATAGATCGGGCTATTAAGGAAAGCAGCAGAGTTGGGCGCCGCTCTACATGCTTAATAACGGTTTCAAACCCGAGCAAAGCGCAACCCGTATCCAGCGCATCACCGCGTTCAAACTGCCTCTCTCGGGATTTCCGTACTTCGCCCAGTGTATGTGCAAGGTGATCATGCGCCAGATTGAGTTCGTCCAGAACAAGCACACCATTTTCGGGCAGGTAATCCAGAGCGCATACGGATTCTTGCAGAAGGTACGGCAGAAACTGCTCCATGCCGTCAAACGCTGCGCCCTGTGAAATGTGCGTAATGGCTCTGTCTGCAAGGGCGTGCAATCGCTCCAGTGCGGCGCGTGCTTCGGTATCGCCCTGGGCCACGAGTTCGCCCCGGCGTTTTATAAATGCAGCCCGTATTGCGTCTGTGGCTGAATCGGCAGTTTCCGGCCGCAAGCGAACTTCCCGAGCGGGTGCAATCAATACTTCTGCATTTTTGCCAGTACTGCGTTGTGTAGAGATATCAAAAGGGCGAATGGTTTCTACTTCATCGCCAAAAAACTCAATCCGAACCGGGTCTTCTGAAGTGCCAGGGAATACATCAAGAATGCCTCCACGGCGGGAGAACTCCCCGGGGCGGGTTACCGTAGTCGAGTGATCGTAGCCAAGCAGAACCAGGCGACGCACCAGGTCATCGATATCCCACATCTCTTCTGCAAAAACAGTAAAGGCTTCGCCTGCTACCTGAGCCACCGGGGCCGTTCGCTGGAGGGCTGCTTCCATCGAACCGATTATGATAATTGGCTCGCCAGAGCTCAGGGCGCACAGTGCGCTTATGCGCTCACCCAGTATCCGGTGATCGCAGATGTCGCCATCCAGAAACACATTCTGAATGGGAGGCAAAATTGAAATACGCTCTTCACTAATCCCAAATCGAGCAAGATCATCGGCCAAACGCTGCGCCTGCTCTTGCTGATGAGTTATAACCAGAAACGGCTGTTCCATTTTCTGGTATAGGCGGCCAAGAGCAAAGGCCCGAGCTGTGCCCGAAAGCCCCTCAATTTCAATGGCTGCGGGGGTCTTAGATGTTAAATCGGATAGGAGTGAGTCAAATCCGGGGAGCCGGTCGGCTATTCGCAGCAGGTCCGAAAGTGCCATTGAGAGCGTTAACTTCCTGTGGTGGAGGCCGCTTCCGCCCGGTTGGCAGCCGGCAGTCTCGCACCAAAAGGCCGATCATCGGCGCCATTTGGGCGCGACAATCGGCCGAAACTGTGGTTTATAGTATAGAACCCTGCGTGTTAATACGCCGTGGCCGCGCTATTTTACCGCATTGCGAGGCTGTGTGTGCAGGTTACAGTGGCTGCGCCCACTCTTGCTGCAGTTGATCAAACGTTTGGAGCTTTGCATGCCCATCTGCAAACAGCACGTTGTACTTCCAGGTCTGGTTGATAAAGCCGGTACCGTGCCACGCACCTGCGCCATCAAATAAGGTGTTTACACTCGCAGGTGTATTAAATGAGGACTCTGCCGAATTTTTCAGGGTGATTTCTGTTCGGTAGTAGTAACTGGTGCCGAACTTGGCAAAACTGCTGGGGTATGCGTTTGATGGATTGCCTGCCGGGTCTATCTCCAGGCCAGTAAAATCTTCTCTATCAAAACCGGTATCGCCGGGGCAATGAAATAGCTCTTTAGATTTTGTATACGGCTGCAATACCTCATTCACCAACCCAATATTAGGCACCTGAGCCATAAACTCCGGAAACTGGTCCCAAATCTGAGGGGTGTACTTGTCTGCAGGATCCACCATGTAAGGGTACAGGCCGTCGTAATCCTGAACATACATGCTTATGCTCATGCCAAGCTGGCGCAGGTTAGATACACAGGATATCTGCCTTGCCTTCCCACGTGCGGAGGCGAATACGGGAAAGATCAACGCAGCAAGAATTGAGATAATCGCAATTACTACAAGCAGCTCTATAAGGGTAAACGCTCTGTCAGGTGTTTTGTGGCTGCGAGTTGGTGCCGGTTGCGTCGGCAGATAAATAGTTTTCACGCTGTCCTCTCAGGCAATGGGCGGGCGGGCGATCAATCTGTTAACACTGAAACCAGCAGGGTGCCTGCAACGTTTCAGGGTACAATACGCGTAAATTCAGGGCGGACATTTCATCGCTCCAGGCGCGTCTGTTTGAGATATACGGACCGTATGTGTCCTGCGTTACAGATCCGCCCAGAAACCTGAAAGATTGTTGGTTAACCTATGCCGCTTCCGTTCAAAAGATGCATTGTTGTTGGTGCCTCCTCCGGTATGGGGGAAGCCATTGCGCGCCAACTTTGCCGCGAAGGCGCAACTGTTGCGCTGGTAGCACGCCGTGCAGATGAGCTTGCCCGTCTAAAAGGAGAAATCGCCGCAGCGGGTGGCAAGGCGCTGGTGTTCCCTCATGATGTGCGAGATTATCAGGCAGTTGAAGCACTGTTTCAGCAGATAACCGCACACATGGAAGGCTTAGACCTGATGGTTTATGCAGCAGGCGTTATGCCGTTGATTGAGCCCGATGAGTACAGCCTGGATAAAGATCTACTCACCGTAGAAGTTAACTGCATGGGTGCGGTTGCATGGCTTAATCAGGCCGCACAGCGTTTTGGCCGAGAGGGGGCTGGCACTATCGTTGGTATCTCCTCGGTGGCTGGAGATCGCGGCAGGCGCGGCTTTCCGGTTTATGGCGCTTCCAAGTCGTTTCTGGATGCCTATCTGGAATCGTTGCGGAACCGCATCGCACGCACCGGGGCATCGGTAGTAACGGTCAAGCCCGGACCGGTAGATACCCCAATGACAAAGGATGTTGCCAAGAAGCCTCTGCTCATAAGTGCCGAAACGGCCGCAGATACCATTCTTAAGGCGGCAGCGGCCAGTAAACGTGTGGTGTATGTGCCCTGGAAATGGCGGCCAATCATGGCTATCATCCGCGCCATCCCCTCCTTTATTTTCCGTAAGTTGAATTTCTGAGGTGCCCCCGATGGAAGATGTGTCGGCGGTTACTGCCCCCACCGAAGCCCAAATAGATAAGTCCGCTGGTTTCCATCCGTTGCCGGCTGCCAACCTGGAACGCGTGGATTCGTTTGGCATGAATCTTCACGCCATGTCCTACGTGTGGCGACCGTCTACCGTTGCTGGCATTCACCAGGTATTTGCAAAGGCACGTGCAACCGGCCGCAAAGTGGGCCTGCGCGGCGCGGGCCGAAGCTATGGAGATGCCTCGCTAAATTGTGAGCAGATTTGCCTGGATCTTACACGTATGAACCGCGTTTTAAGCTGGGACCCACAGAGCGGAATCATAGAAATTGAGCCAGGTGTTACGTTAAGGCAGTTATGGCAGTATTGCGTTGGGGATGGCTGGTGGCCGCCTGTTGTTAGCGGTACCATGTTTGTTACAATGGGCGGAGCCCTGGGCATGAACTACCATGGCAAGAACAACTTCCAGGCCGGGCCCATAGGCAACCATGTGTTGGATTTCGATCTTGTTACCCCCACGGGAGAACTGCTTACCTGCAGCCGAGAAGTGAATCCGGATATTTTCCATGCCGCAATAGGCGGTTTTGGTATGCTGGGCTGTTTCACGCGAATCAGGATTCAGATGAAGCATGTAGAGAGTGGCCACCTTTCGGTGTATGCATTCTCAACACGTAACTTTGCAGAGATCATTCGTGAGTTTGAAGCCCGGATGGATAGGGCCGATTACCTGGTTGGTTGGATAGATTGTTTTGCCACAGGCGCAATGCTGGGGCGTGGGGCTGTGCATGAGGCAAAGTACCTGCATATCGCGGATGATCCTAACCCTCAGCAATCTCTCAGGGTCGAAAATCAGGAACTGCCAGATACCATTCTGGGCTTACTGCCGAAATCTATTGTATGGCGTTTCCTCAAGCCTTTTACCAATAACGCAGGTATGCGCCTGGTAAACTGGGCAAAATACTGGTCCAGCGCAACTATTGGAAACCGAAAAACAGTGCGTCAATCCCATGCAGGGTTTGCCTTCTTGCTAGATTATGTTCCTAATTGGAAATGGGTGTACAAGCCGCATGGCTTTCTGCAGTTTCAGAGTTTTGTGCCTGCCGAAACCGCTGAAAAGTGCTTCACTTCTCAGATAGAAGCTTGCCACCGAGCCGGAATCGTACCGTATCTTGGCGTGTTCAAACGGCACAAAAAAGACTCCTTCCTGATGACACACGGCGTGAATGGCTACTCTTTTGCACTGGATTTTGCAATTACCGCCCGTAACCGCCAACGGCTGCATGCGCTTACTCGCGAATTAACTGATATCGCGCTGAGAGCAGGTGGTAGATTCTATTTCGCGAAGGATAGCACTCTTGATCCGGTATCGGCCCGGGCCTATCTTGGGGAAGACACAATTCGGGAATTTGCACGCATGAAGCGCCGGTGCGATCCGGACGGCATGCTGCATACCGAACTTGCAAAGCGGCTGTTTGCTGAGGACCTACTAAATACGTAAATGCTTGAATGCAGCCTTCGCGGTAGTTGGGGGTCATGCAGTATCGGAGAGGGTATACATTGCGCCCTCATTACCGGGCAAACATCGATATACATAGGAGCTTGGGTGGGAAGCAATAGGGCCAGGCGCAATCACACCATTGTATGAAGGCAGTTTTTAATTAACCGTTGGCGAAAATGACCCAGACAATGGCCTGTACGCGCCTATTGTTTCATTTAGCCTTTTACCATACCATCGCCCTGTGCTACAATTATTGCCTGCAATCTTAGATTGAATTCGATGCTGTTGCCGCCCGAGGTACCGTAATGCCTTCTTTCCAAGAAGCGTTGTTTGCTCTTCCTTCCAATCGCCTCCGTACCATTGCTGAAAATCGCATGTTGAACGTAAGAGGCGCTATCAACAGCAAACGAGAGCTGGTTGAACTACTTGCAGACCAGTTGAACGATCACCGCTCTGCTCAAGATGCGATTCTGCGTTGTAACTACCGCCAACTCCGCTTGCTTCAAATATGCACTGCAGAAGAAACGGGCAGATCATTTACATGGCAGAAACTACTGGAGATGGCAGGCGGGCCGGATGCTGATCAAGATGTTTCCAGGGTAATGAGCGAGCTGGAAGATTTGGGGCTCGCCATCCGCTACGGTGTAACCTTGCTGGTACCAGAGGCGGTTCGAAGGCAAACTCCTGCTTCGCTGGCTGATAGATACTCCGCGATGCGCCTCTTAAATGCTTATGATGCGCCTACCATACGAACTATCTGTGACCGCCTGGGACTTCAGGGCGACTTTACTACCAAAACAGCTAACATCAATCACATACTGCGCGCTCTTAGCAGCAGCATCCCCCATTTGCGTTTTAACCCGCCGCTAACGGCGGAAGAACTTGCGGTGCTGGAGTATATGGTTAAGAATGGCGGCTCTGCCACCCCGCTGGAGGTGGCTGCTGATGTTCTTGGCGGCAGAACCGATGACTTCTTTAGGTACGAATGGCAAAATCGCTGGAAAACTGGCAAAGAACGCAATGCAGTTGATGGCCTGCTTGCCCGCGGCATACTATATGTTGCAGCAAGCGGATACGGATATAACTTCTATTTAGTAATTCCTGGGGACCTGTTACGGATGCTCACCGGGGATAGCATTCGCCAACTGTGGGCCGGTGACGCCCCTGCCCCGCGCGCGCCGCGTGATGTGATTGCGGGCACCTGGTGTCAGGAATCACTTACACGAGATGCCATCCGCTTACTTTCCTTTTTCGGTATCCATGAGGCCTCACAAACCAACACAGGGCACGTACATAAAACCGCTCTCAAAACGGCAATGAAGCAGTTAAGCATCCCGGATGAACAGTATGTGAGCTTTCTGTATTGCTTGCTTAAAGATTCAAGCTACATTGAACCGCAGGGTGAGAAGGGCGTTTACACGCTCACCGATCCAGGGTGGGAGTGGCTCTGCAGCACGGCTTTCGAGCAGGCGGCATACCTGTTTAGCGGATGGAAATATGGCGTGGCATGGGGTGAGATGTACGATGATCCTATGCAAAAGCGATCAGACTTTCGCTACCGGCAGCATGCCCAATTCCTTCGAAATGCCCTCCTAAATACACTGGCCACCTCCAATGCCGCTTCCGAGTTTGTGAGCCTGGAATCCATTGCCGAGTCGGTTGCTTATCAGTGCCCACTTGCGCTAAATGGGGCTCAGGGGGTAGGGCTGGTAAATACCATCAGTGCCTTCACAACATCGGCATTAACAGAATGCCTCTCCTGGCTCGGCATTGTTGAGCTAGGTGTTGCAAAGAGTGCGGCACAGAATAGTGCCTTAACCGGTACCGACTATGCCAACCTCCATACGTCGGATGTTCGTGGAGTGCGCCTCTCAGCATGGGGAAGGCAAATTCTACAGCTTGATCCCATGCCGGAGCAAACAGCCCCATCTGAACTGCAGTTTATTCTGCAGGCAAATGCCGAGATATTCGTGCCACCCTACCTGCGTGCCGATATCCTGTACCGGGTGCTCGTTTTTGCTGATGTGCCCGATACAGTTGGAAGCACCACAGTACGTCTTTCGAAAGATTCCATACGCAAGGCGCTGGATAGGGGCCACAACCTGCCAGATATCATCGAGTTTCTGCGCAGCCACTCACGCACCGGCATTCCTCAAAATGTGGAGTATATGCTTAACGAGGTTGGAGCCAGGCATGGCCATATACATGTCGGCCTGGCTCAAATGTATATCAAAGTGGATTCTCCAATTCTGATGAAAGAGCTGTGCGCCCGCAAAGAACTGAAAGGCATGTTTGTACGGGAAATTACAGACACTGTTGCCATTATCTCTGGCAAAGATCTTGACAAAGTTCTCCGCGATCTGAGAAAAGCCGGATACTTTCCCGTGTCTGATGATCAGACAGCTACAAACCAGCATGAACACGATCTCTATCTTAATCAGGCAGGTGCCGCAGATGCAGATGCGCCGCAAAATAACGCGCCAGGGGATTTCAACGACGACGATTTCACACCGGCTAACGCGGCAAATAGCCTTAGCCAGATAAGCATTGATTGGGATAAAATGGCCCAGCAGGATGGCGAACCTTATACTGCAGGTAGCAGGTCGGCCCCGTCTGATATTGCAAGGCCATCCGGTGCTCACGAAAACCAGAACCTAATTCGGGTGATTCTCTCAAACGCCGCAATTGGACGCACTGTAGTAGATATGGTTTATCGACCTGTGGGCCTTGAACCTCGGCGGATTCAGTTCGAGCCGACTCTGGTGTCGTCTACGGCAGTAGTCGGGTTTGAATCGGATGAAGGTGAAGACCAGATAACCATAAATATCAGCCAGATTCTGTGGGCCAGAATCACCTCACGGAAGTTTTAATAGCATTCTTAATCTCTCTATAATATTTTTTTTGAATCTGGATAAGAATCGGATTGATTTTGCGTATGTTATGTTACAATGAGAGGCTGTCTTGAGGATATGGTCTAATTGCTTGTTGCAGTTGGGCACCTGGTGCGTGCACCGGGGAGATGGCCGATTATGTGGCAAATGTGCAGTCCATCTGCTTGAACTGTCCACACCACCTGTAACTATTCGTAACTGGCACGATCTTACCGAACCGTACGTACTGAATAAGCAGGTCTGAACCTATTGAACAGATGTTCCCGCCTTGCGGGAAATTCTGAACGTAAGTGCGCCGCTAACGGGCTGCCCGAAGCCGCACGAAGTTCTATGCGCCCTTCTCACGACGCGATGTCGGCCTGATTATGGCGAAGAGTGTTGGCTACTCAGCCGCGCAACTTGTGGCCTTCTGGGCCTGTCTTTTACAACGGATAACGCGGAACCGGCACTGCCGGATTGCCGCAATGAGATGTTTCATCCTCAGCCGATCCTGTTGGCACCATGTCTCTGGCATGCTGCAGATCGGAACTGTGGATGTGTCCCCGAAACTGGCCGTGATACAGTGGATTACGTGTCGGCCCTACGTATGCAGCAGAGGTGCTGCTGACGTAAGGGCCCGTAAGGCGTCTGTGTCTGCGGAGCTTCGGGCTCGGAGAGAAGGGAGGGCCTCGTGCCCGTTAAGATGAAAACCAAAAAGCTGGAGGGGCCGCGCATCCGGGAAAGGTCTGCGCTGGCTATCAATCCACAGATTGTGGAGAGCCTCAGCCGTAACGAAGAAATGAACGATCCCGAAACGATCGACGCGATCCTGGATGTCTATGAGGCTCAGAAAGAGACCGAGAAGACGCGCGAAGGGAACACGACGGAAGAGCGGGAACCAACTGCTGAAGATCTCGGCCCCGTGGAGCTCGAAGAGAGCACCCAGGCGTGGCTGAGGCGCGCCGGTAAGGTTGCCCTGCTCACACATGAGCAGGAAATCTCCCTGGCCCGCCGAATGGAAGTGGCCCGAAGCGCATGGGATGTTGAGGATGCCAAGAACACGCTGGTTCTCGCGAACCTGCGCCTTGTGGCCTCCGTTGCACGCCGCTACCTGGGACATGGCCTGCCGATCGAAGATCTAATGCAGGAAGGTACAATTGGCCTTATCCGTGCAGTTGAGCGCTTCAACTATCGCAAGGGATATCGCTTTAGCACCTATGCTATCTGGTGGATTCGTCGCGCAATCAGCCGCGCAATCGCGGATCAGGCTCGCCTTATTCGCTTGCCAGTACACGTTACGGATACCCTGGGCCGAATAAACAAGACCCGCGGTACACTCCGCGAATCGCTTGGCCGAATGCCTACACGCGCCGAACTGGCCGAAGCTCTGAAGATGACCGAGGAGAAGCTCGGCGAACTTCTGCGCGGCGCAGTGGAGCCACTCTCCCTCGAAACACCGATTGGTGAAGAGGGTGAGAGCCGCCTGGCAGACCTGATTCCTGCGCCAGATGCACACAATCCGGTGGCAGAAGCTACCCGTGGTGCTCTGCGCGATGAGTTGATGGCTGCTCTGGATGAGCTAACACCGCGTGAGAAGGATGTAATCCTGCTCCGCTACGGCCTGGATGGCGATGAGCCACGAACTCTCGAAGAAGTTGGCCGGGCTCTGGACGTTACCCGTGAGCGCGTTCGACAGATCGAGTCTTCTGCGCTGGCTAAGCTACGCAAACGTGGCCGAAAGTGCCGCCTGCGCGAACTGATGAGCTAAACCCTCAACGGGTCCGCACGCACGCTGCCAATAAAGTCAGTATAAATGAGTGCGGCCGGGGATACTCCCCGGCCGTGCTTGCGTGTTCAGGTTCCCCGGCTCTTCCGTGGCACGCAGCATGCCACTGCAGAAAGGGCTCGCTGCCATCGCACCCCTCCCAGTTATATTCGGGTTATTGGCCGCCATCACCACGTGGTGTGGCGGACAGTTTGCCCTGCGTTGGAGGCACCAGCTTCACTGGCTGCTCTGCTTTAGTGCGGGGGCGGTTCTTGGCGTTGCCCTGTTTGATCTCCTTCCTGAAACCCTCGAGCTCACTGGCCCGCACGCTGTTTCCACTGCCGTGGCAGCAGTAGCTGTTGGCGTGCTGGTTTACGCAGCTGTTCACCGCTTTCATTCACACCGAACAGATCACTCTTCCGATCATGCACATCCGACGGCAGCACAATCCCTGCGGGCCAGTACACTGGCTGCAGGAAGCCTGGCTCTGCACAGCTTGTTGGATGGAGCTGGAATAGGGCTCGCCTACAAGGTTTCTCCCTCAGTTGGCATCATCGCTTCCATTGGAGTGCTTGTTCATGATTTTTCTGATGGCATAAACACGGTAGGAGTGGTACTGCGCAGTGGCCATAATGATGTACTAGCAAACCGCTGGCTGTTGGTAGATAGCATAGCTCCCATTATAGGGGTGCTCGTAACCAGTTTTATCACGCCGTCCAAATCTGTGATGGGAATGTTACTGGGGCTCTTCTGCGGCTTTTTTCTCTATATCGCCAGTTTTGATCTGCTACCAGAGGGAGCCCGCCGGTGCTCTCGCCCGGCAGCTCTTCTGTTTACTTCTCTCGGAGCCGCCACTCTGTTTGTTGCTGTTCGCCTTGCCAGATTGTAAGGTACAGAGTTACCCGGTTTCGCCCCCGCCCGCATCCAAGTCCTGCAGCCAGTTTGCTATAACGCCCCGCGCTTTGTCCGGCGCATCAATATGCTGTGCGTCGATTACCCTGAGATCCGCACTCTTTCCAATAATTTCACTCAGTTTTCTAACGCTGTCAGTAGGTAGTAATACGTCATTTCTGGCGGCAATCATCAGGGCAGGGAGGGCAGGGGAAGTAAGTTTGGTTGCCGATTCCAGAAGCCGATCCAACCCTGCCAATAAATTTGGTGCCGGGGCACCCTCTACATAGTCCGCTCTTTGAAGCAGCATAGCTGCACCCAGTGTGCTTTCAAAACCAGAAGTTGGGTTAACACCCATACAAATACATGCTATGCCAGCAAGAGGGGACGTAGTGTGTGGTGATTCCAGATCTATTGCCGCAGAAGAGATAGCTGCCGCCGCACCCATGGAGTGCCCGGCCAGCACAACAGATACTGGGCTGAATTCGCTGCGGAGCCAGGTTATAGCCGCAGTCATGTTTTCAGCCGCCTGGCGCATATGCATCATGCGTCCACCAGTTGATCCAAGTTTGTGGCCAACAACATCGTATGTGAGGCAAACGCGGCCACGTGCTGCAAGATAAGAAGAAAGGGCATCCATACTGTATTTTCCGGAAGTAAACCCATGTGCCAGTATCACGGCGGCCCCATTTACGGGCCTATCTGGCAGATACAAAAGGCCGGCCAGCCTGGGCCCACCCATCCACGGAATACTAACCGGTTGAAGCTTCATCTAGATCTCCTGTTGTTGCGTCGCGTCGGGGCGATTTGGAGCTGCGGCGAGTCCACAGTTGCCGCAATGTAAATATCAAGCAAACCAGGGCAAACCAGTCGCCTAGGCGTGCATACAATGTGGTACCGGAGATTAGTGTACACCGATGAATGGCATACCCCGCATCCCCCGCGCCAACTTCTGCAAGAATACGGCCACGGCTATCCAAAATACAACTGATACCTGTTTGAGTTGAGCGCACAACATTTCTACGGTTTTCAACAGCGCGCAACACAACGCCAGCAACATGCTGCTGCATGGCACCAAGAGATTGAGTCCAATCATCGTTACTCTGCGTAACCAGCAAATTCGCGCCGCTTCTGCTCAGGTCTCGGGCGATGCCTGGATACATCGATTCGTAGCAGATAAATGGGCCGAGTATCGTAATGGGGCCACCTGGCAGGCGATAACTGAGGGTTCTCCCGGCTTCGCCAGCAACCACATCGCTCTGCGGGAACTGAAACATTGCATCTAGCCAGGGCGGAAGAATGTTTCTGTAGGGAATGAACTCTCCAAATGGCACAAGGTGCTGTTTGTCGTAGCGCTGTGGCGGAGCGTGAGGCGATATTAGTACAGAGGAGTTGTATTCAAATCGTTTTACTGGGTCTACTACCCGAGACCCGGTAACGAGGGCTCCACCATATTTCTGGATTAAGCCACTTAGAGAACTGATGGCCCGGTAATCATACATGGCATCCAGTGGCGAGGCAGATTCTGGCCATACCCACAGGGATATCGGACTGTGGCTGCCAGTGGCAGCTCGTTCCGTTAGCCCTGTAATGGTATACAGATCTTGCTGAGGGGAAGCGTTATCTCTGTAAACTCGGAAATTTGGCTGCATGGTGGCAGCAACAATTTGCGGCCCGGCCTCGGGCTGGGCCAGGCGCAGAATGCCATACAGTAAAACCACTCCTGCAATCCCGCTGCTAAGCTTTAGCACCTTCTTGCTGGCTTCGCTGCGATTGGTGTAACGCCACTCAAACAGTGCAAATGCAACCAGAGATACAACAAAGGAAACGCCCGGGGTTCCAACAAGATCGGCTATCTGTATAGCTGGTAAAAACCTGTATTGTGAATAACCCAACTGCGCCCAGGGCATGGTGAGGCTGCCGAGGGTGCGTATCCACTCCAGAGCCGCCCATGATGCCGCAAGTGTAAGCACTCGCCGAAAGCCCGTAGTGCGCTGGCAGATAAACCAGGCTGCCCCTGCCCAGGCCGCATAGTACAATGCCATCAGCATGGTAAGCCCAAACCAGGCTAACCAACCTATCTGCGAGTGAGTCCATGCAACTATCGTCAGGCCAGTCCAGTACCAAGTAATGCCTAGAAATGCCCAGCCAAAAAGGTATCCTCGCCACATCGCCTGGCGCATACGCCTGGAACGGGCAACGCTGCAGGCCAACGGAGCCAGGGCCACCCACGCCAATGGCCACAGGCCCACCGGTGGAAATGCCAGCCACAGAAGCAGGCCGGCTAGTATGGCCAGCCGCAGGCCCGGCAATCGGGTTACAGGTGAGGCACTGGTTTGCGCTGGTGAAGGCAGTTCGGTCATAATGATGTTGATAATCCCGGTGGGCGGCGAAGCTGCCTGCCGAGCCCATTGTACGGGATTTTTCGGGGGAAAGTAAACGCGTATGAAATGTTCACGCAGAGATCTGCTTCTGGCTGCCCTGCCCGTTGGGGCAACGGGGCTGAATATCCTTCTCCCGGGATGCGCCTCTCCGGTACCGGGCGGCGGTGCTGGCAACACCGCTCTTTCCGGGCGCAGGCTCAAAGTTAAGCTGGTTTTTTCGTCGCCGGTTAACCCTGCCTATTATTACTATTTTCTGATAAACAATTCCAACGTTTCTTCTGCTCCAGGGCCTATTCCAGTCGGTCCGCCAGTGGCAGGCTTCACGTACGGAAACGGCTTTGCAACGGGATCTGATGCACGTTCCGGTGGGTTTACCGATTTTGTGCTGTTCAGCATCAATCAGTACCCGGGCGGCCAGCCAGCATCCAACTACGCGCTGTATCATGTCCTCGATGGTGGGGATGCAAACAATCGTTCTCTGTTTCAGGCGAATGGTGTTCCTGTTGTTTACAGCTCTCCCACTTCGACCGATGGAAAAACAATCTACTTTGAGATTGACATGGCGCAGCTTTACCCCAGTTCGTCGCAGTCTGCTGCGGTTTCACAGGCCCTGGCGGCACGCTGGATGCAGGTGAATGTGGTTGCCACTAACAACACTCCTGTAGACGGCCAGACAACGATTTACAAGGAGTATGATTCGTTAGGTGATGACTCCGATGGCAGAGGCAGCTACCAGCTTGTAGATCTCCGGCAACCAGCCTATGTTAACGGTGACCTAACGCTTGCCGCTACCACTACAGAAACCACATCTAACGATACATTTGTGGCACCACCTAACACCTTACCACAGGACCCAGCGCTCAATCTGGTGGATTGGAGCATTCAGATAACCTCAAACTGAGAGGCTATTTTGTCTGCGATTTTAAGAACTGTGGCCATGCTGGAGATGCGCCAGCTATGCTCAGGGCATCGTATGATGGCAAATAGGTTGCGGGAGCGGGCACATAAACTGAAAGCCCGTGAGAACCTGCCTTACCCTGCCCATACACATTGAACAGCACGGCCCCCGTGGTGGGATCGGTTAGCGAGGTTTGAAGGGCTGTTGCCGCCGCAGCAACGCCCGCATTGCCTGTGCCCTTTTTTAAATTGTCTGCATAGCCGTACAGGTCGATAAACCCGGCATAGAGCGCAGATTCCGCCAAACCATAGCTCTGAACGTTGCTGCTGTTTCTCGCAGATTGAAGCAGGCTTGATTCCACATTTCTATCGGCATACAGTGCAGAACCCAGTGTGTTGAGCCTGCCAGCAACACCGGCAAGCTTACTGAGATCGATTACAGATTGTGTTACATTGCCCGCTGTTGGGTAGTAGTCTGCAAAGGTTTGCGCTATGCTCTGCCCAAGGGCACAGGGGTTGGTTGCCCCAGCTTTAAGTGCTGCAAGCCATCTGTGGTAGGGATAACCCGCTCCGGGTGGGCTCTCTTCCGAGCATACCATTACGCGTGCCCGGTTCCGCACTTCGTAGGCAACCTCTGCCATGCCTTCCAGTGAGCAATCAAACACCAGCAAATCCAGGCTATGCGGAAGGGATGTAAGGGCGGCCGAAATCTCCTGAGTTTCTATTTCGTTTCCGCTCTGTTCATCCTGCGAAACGGCGCGTCCAGGTAGCTTTCGCGCAGCACTGCGGTACACTGGTCGCCAGCCAGAGCCGTGATCCCACACTACAAGTGCATAGTTATCTGCCGGGTAGGCGCTCATTCCCCACTGCACAAAATTTGCCAGCACATGGTAATCGCCCATATCTGAAGTGGATGCATGGGTTACTGGGTCCGTGGCGTTTGTGGATGGGTCTGGCAAACGGTCGGATGCAAGCACCAGAGGTTCTGCAGCGGAACAGCTGTTGGAATCATCTATGTTCTTGCACAAACTGGAGGTGTCGTGGGCCTTTATTAAGTACCTGCGTGTGCCAACAAATGAGGGGACGCAACTGAAACAATCCGTTATCTGGCTCTGAGCGGCCTGTTTCCATTGCACTACAATGTTCACATTACTGTCAGATCCAATACTGGCCATTTGCGCAATGTTCAAAAGGCTGAAGGGTTGCAGATTGTTAGCCGCATTCATGTAAACTAGCACTGTCCACCGCGGACGGCCATCGTTGTGGGGTGTATTAACTGCACAGGCCGCGCGGCCTGTTGTAGGAGTAGGGCTCTGGCCGCCATTGCCGCCGCCACAACCGGAGAGAGATGATGCCGCGACCCCCGCAATTCCCAGCGCGCACCTCAGCAGTCTCTCCGTTCGCGTTCTTTTCCATGAGCCATTGTGCAACAGATTGTCTATCACGCTCTTAAGTGCCTCCAAAACCGCAGGTACACATCTGGTAATATTGTAGCACGCTCTCTGTAACCCTCTCTGGTGCCGCGTTCACACGCTCTAACACCATATTTGGCAACATCGTACGCCCGTTCGGCGTCCAATAATGCAGTTGATACTGTGCCCGGATATTCAATGAAGAACAATAAACCTATTTATACTGTGCTTGCTGCTGCGTGTACAGCGGCAGCACTTATGCCATGTGCAGCCAGGGCACAGAGCGTTAACGACCCTGGCAAGGGCGGTTTGTACCGAGCGCTCCCTGCTCAAGACCCGGCCGTGCCAGATCGCAGCCATTCTCACTACGGTGCTGCCTTTGATCAGGGGCCGCGCCAACATGCACACCTACTCCCGGGCGTAGGTAATGTGCACTTCCCTGTTACTACCCGATCGCTACTCGCACAGAAGTTCTTTGATCAGGGTTTGAACTTACTGTACTGCTTTTCATGGTATGAGGCGGAGCGATCGTTTCGAGAAGCCGTGTTTCAAGATCCGGATTGCGGCATGGCATACTGGGGAATGGCAATGTGCGATAATGCCAGGGGCAAGGAGTTTTTGGCCCTCGGGGATAAGCACAATGCGCACCTAACCGATCATGAACGCCGATACGTAGATGCCCTTAAGATCAACTTTCGGGGTGGAGATGATAAGAGCCGGGCAGCAGACAATATTAAAGCTCTGGAAGCCCTGGTTACTGCGTACCCACAGGATGTAGAGGCAAAAGCCATGCTTGCCTGGGCCCTGTTCCGGCAGCAGCAAAATGGCGACATTAGCTACCGTATGGCCATAGATGCGCTACTAAAACAGGTGCTGGCCAAGAACCCCATGCATCCCGGGGCACACCATTTCCGTATTCACCTGTGGGATGGTACTGGTGCTCAATATGCGCTGGATAGCTGCAAGGCTTTTGGCAAGGCGTCGCCTGCAGTAGGGCATGCTCTACATATGCCGGGCCACATCTATGCCCGTGTTGGTATGTGGTCAGAAGCAATTATTGCCATGGATTACTCGGCCAGGGCAGAGAGAGCCTACTTCCACAACATGCAGCAAATGCCTTTTGATTCATGGGATTATGGCCACGATCAAGATTTTCTGATATCTTGCCTGGGCTATGCAGGCAAGATTTCGGAGGGATCAGCCCTTGCGTGGGAACTGATCGATTTACCTCACGATCCCGACTATAATAATGGGTCTTCCTGGAGTACTGCCGGGCAGGGGCGCTTTGGCTTGATGCGTATGCGCGTGCGGGCAGAAAAATGGGACGATATCTTGCGCTCTCCGGATGACTGTGGATGGAGCGATTCCGCAGAAGACCGCGCCTGGAAGACCTACTGCCTGGCACTTGCAAGCCTGGGGAAGAACAACCGAACAGATGCTGAAAAGTACGCCGCTGAACTCGAGAAGATCCATGCCTCCGGCGATACGGGTGAATGTGCACGCCTTGAGGTAAAGGGGCGGATAGCAGTACTATTCGGTGATTCTAAATCCGGTATGGAGATGCTGAAGAAGGCTGCAGAAACCGAAAAGGCAAAGTTTAAGTACGGCGACCCTATTGGTTACCCTCGCCCGCTCTACGAAACCCTCGCCTGGGCGCAAATAAAAACTGCGCACTATGCAGATGCTGAGGCAACCTTAGCAGAAGGGCTGGAGCGAAATCCAAACAGCGGATTTGCGCTTTGCCTGCAGATTGAGTGTTTTATGGCGCAGAACAAGAAGAAAGAGGCAACAGTCGCCTATAATGTGCTTCGGAATGTATGGCGCGCTGCAGATCAGGATATACCGGCGCTGGCACATGCTAAG
The DNA here is from genome assembly GCA_903859705.1 of uncultured Chthonomonas sp. Classification (GTDB taxonomy): domain Bacteria; phylum Armatimonadota; class Chthonomonadetes; order Chthonomonadales; family Chthonomonadaceae; genus CAIXIX01. The sequence continues at coordinate 21,072 of CAIONQ010000020.1, read as the reverse complement.
GCATACAATCTTGGTATACCGATGGGGCTGGGCTTAGAGTCTGATGGCAGAGGAGTGGTTGTTCCCGGCCCACGCTCGATGTTTGGCCCAGATCGCTGGAGCCCCTACCCGGCGCCAGATATCAAGTTGCTTACGCAAGAAGCCAAGCCCATGCGCCTATCGGAGCACAGGGGCCGCAACGTTCTGCTTGTGTTTACACTGGGCGGCTCTTGCCCGAAGTGCAACAAGCAGGTTAACGACCTTATGGAGATGGCTCCACAATTTGCCAGCCTGGATACGGATATACTCACGGTTAGTACCGATACGCCTGGCACCATCAAAGCGGCACTTGCCGGCAAGCCGGATGTACCAATCTCTGTACTCTCGGATCCTAAGGCTACGGCGGCGCGGCAGTTTAAGGCACTGGATGAGTTTGAAGGGCTGGATCTGCATGCCGCGATCCTGATAGACCGCAAGGGAAGAGTGTGGTGGTATCGAACGAGTGTAACACCCTTCTTCGATTATGAGTTTCTCAAGAAAGAGATTGGGCGGATGGAGGCATGGGGTAAGTCAGCGCCCCGCAGGGCCTCTGCAATCTCTGTTGCAGATAACCAGTTGAATTGGCCGAATAGCCGGGCATCTTTCGCGCATCGGGCCATAAAATAAGCACATAGGTTCGCTTCTGCTGCCACTCTAAAGCTGCAGAACGGAAAGTGATCGTTATCAGGAGATTTCTTAATGCCTCTGACTGCTCTCAATCCCGCAGATCGTAAACTGCTGGAGAAACGGTTCAACGAGCTGCGCAGCACGGATCTGATTACCTCAAAGAAGGTGTCTGACCTGCTGGCAGAGTGGGAACCGAAAGTGAAACCAACTCCTCTCGATAAGAAGGAAACCTTTACGCTGGTACATCCCACTGGCAAATCTGCCGGTGTTTCCAGCCCGCGGTGGCTGTGTCATCTTCTGGGTTTGCGGCATAAAGCTGTGCACATTGCATTCCGCACAGAAACTGGCTTGCTTGCTCTGCAGCGGCGCAGCTATTCCACTACAGATTGGCCAGATATGTTGGACATGGCTGTTGCAGGCCACGTTCCACAGAACTTTCAGGGCCATGACTTATCCTACGAGGCGGGGGCCTGGAAAGAGATCGAAGAAGAGTTGGGATTGGTTGAAAAAGAGGCTTCTCAAACTCTGGTAGAAGGCAAGCTCACACCTATTGGAGATCCCTACTTCAGTATGGATCTGGATCCGCGTGCAAACCCGCCTTTCTACAACGCAGAAGCACGGCAGGTTTATGTTGCCACTCTCAACGGTGTTGGTCTCTCCAAACTTCGCTTTCCGGATGGCGAAGTGTCTGGCCTACTGTTTGTAACGCCAGAAACAGCATGGGACTTGCTTGCCCGCGAGCAGGTAGCAAGTGGGCTCCGCTACTCTCTGCCCCGCGTGCTGGAGTGGATTGAAAACCGGCCCATTGCTAAGCCAGTTAACACCTTCCGCGGCCTCGGTATTTAGTAGGTTTGCTGCCGGCTGTTTGCTTACTTAATGTGTAGCAGGCAGCTGGCTGTTTCTTTTATGTCCCCGATTGTAAGAGCTATTCTCCCGCCGGGCAACATCCTCACACCAATGGCGCCCACAACAGTTCCCCTAACAGATAGTGCTTCGGCTTTCATATTCTTGCCGATCACAGTCCCTGGAAGCTGCATCTCTATGTGTATCTTCCGGTCGCGCGGCATGGGCGTAATTCGCCAGGTTGTAGCGCTCATTTTTTCGATCAGCAAACTACCATCCGCCGTTACTCTGCCGAATTTCACCGCGATATGCTCAGGATTTGTATGCTCTTTCCAGATTTTTTCCTGAGCAGAATCTGCAGGATCGGGCTGTTTCTCTGCCCACTGAAGGCCGCCATCCGCACCCACGTGAACAGTGCCAAGAACAATGCGCGAAGTTTCATCAGATACGCCCGTGAGCCGCAGCCTTTCACCGGAGCCCGGCCGGTAAAATCCAGTTCTCAACTGTACGTCTCCCACTGCTTCGGCAGGCAAAGTAATCTCCAGTGTGTCCCCAACAATCCGCTGATCTGGCCGCTTCTGCGCCGCATCAAACCACTCTTGCTCAGGGATGTGTGTGCCTCCTGCAGGTTGAAACAGTATTTGCTCAGCACCGGTGCCATGCTGGCCAGTGCCATGTATGTACATCCTGTATCCCTCTGGTACGGCTTCTCCCATCTGCCACGAGAATCGAATTTTGAACCTGCGTGGCCCGGTTTGAACAAACTGATCTGCCGTTGGATGAATGCGTATTGGGCGAGCGGGCCCGGCCCATTCGGTTCTTGGATTAATGAAGAACCTGCCGCCAAATTCGCTGAAATCTACGGTGTAATCTCTTCCATCCGCACCCTTCTTCAACACGGTGCCTGCCTGGTAACCCGGTCCTTCGGCATACCATCCGTAGCGCGGCACACGTTCACCCGTTCCTGAGGGCTGCCACACTCTTTCGGTGCTATTTGCCCAAACCTTAATGCCACCAGCGTAGGTAACGCATACGCGCGTAAAGTTCAGGCCAGCGGCAATTGCCTGGGAGGCGCTGCGAGGGGCGTTGTCATCACTAAAGTAATCTATGCGTTTCACCGCAGCAGTCCCTGTAAGTCGCGTGAGCGGAGTCATCAAGTGATGCTCTTGCCACAGAAACGGAACGCTGCGTTCAAACACGGTAGGAATGAACGCTGCGTGCCCGTAAACCGCCTCCTGCATCCGGTATTGATCCAGCAACAGAGTGGGCGGGATTCGCCCATGCCATGTTTTGTCGGCATCGGCAGGCAGCCACCGCTCCAGATACCCCATGCCATGGTTGTATTGAAGCGGGTGGATGGCAAACAGGTCAAAGTCTGGCATTAGGGGGGCAGTTGTACCCGCATTGCCAGCAACACCGGTGCCAAACTGAGCCTCCACACCATCCAGCAATCCGCTCCAGAACCAGTGGTTGTTGCCTTCACCCAAAACCGGTCCATTATGTGTCTTGCGGAAGAGGTTCCACAGGTCTTTGTGCACATTAAACACGGTGCTAAACTTGCCAGAGCCCGGATGATCTGCGCGGAAATCTACATGGAACCACGGCGGCACCGCAGAGTGCACATCCAGATAACTTGCATTCGGCTTAAATCCTTTCTGAACTTCCGGCGTTATCTGGCCAGCATATTTCAAAATTGCATCGGGTGCAACCGCAAAACTTTGAATTCCCGTTCCCTCATTTAACCAGGCGAGTACCCGTTTGCCAGCAGAATCCAGCGCCACATCGGCTTCGTTCCAGGAGGGGGCATTCGGATAGAAGTCTACATAGTTTTCATGTAGAGCAATCTGCTGCCCAAGCCTTCTTGCGGTGTCGGTCCAAACCTTCATGCCATCCGCGCCCCCAAAAGGCTCATAGGGTGGCAGCACATCTGGCAGCTGGTTATCGTAGCCGCCATGCTGCCATACATGTGCAATTGTTAAAAGATCGGTTATGCGGTAGCTTTGTAACTCTTGCAAAAAGGCGGCATTATCACGGTACATGCCTCCCCACGAGTCCAGAACGGCTCTGCCTGCCAGCAGCGGGCGGAATGGCGAAGCTGGATTACCAGGTTGTGGCACCACGCAAAGCAGATCGGGCGAGAGCGCAAACAGTGCTGTTTCGTTTACGGTGCGGTGGCCGCCGTCTGTCAGGGCACCATATTTCGCAGTTTCACCCTGCATCTCGCTGGCATTGGAGTGTTTATGATCCAGAATTACGGAGGCAAACAGGCCTGCATCCGGCATGTACTGTATATTGCCAAAGTACGGAATGCCTATCTGCCTTCGGAATGCAGCCGGCCCCAGTGCGCCGAAGTGCACACCGGAGATGTTGGGATCCGTAGAGCGAACCGATACCTGAACCCCGCTGCCCGGCACCAGGCTCAACGCAACCTCTGCCCGAATGGTTCTACCCTTCACCACCCACTTCAGCTTACGCATGATACTACTGCCACGAACGCTCTGTGTAAAGGATTCGTGCGCTACTGGTGAGGTAGAACGGTACTCTTTTCCATCGCCGCCAACCAGATCCAGCCATCCACCAGAACCTAACCCGTAGGTGGCAGTGTTGCCAGCTTTGTTAACTGTGGTTAGGGTAGCTCCACCCGTTGGGCCAGTACCTCTTCCTGGTCTAAGAACAAGCTTGCACTGCGGGTTTTGCAGGCGTGCTGGCCAAATAGTGTCTGCTGCAGAACGCACATAGTCGTTTACAAAGTCATGGGCGACTGTCTGAAACAGCGGCTTTTGCGATGTGGTTTTACCGCCCGCTATTAACAGGGTGCGATCTCCCCAGAAAGCATAGTCAAAGGAGGGGTTGTCCTTTGGGCCAGGATCGCTTTCAAATTGAAGTGTTACGGTTTTTCCCGCCCATGGTGTCAGGTCCAGATCCGCATCATGCCAGGCGGCTTCCGTCTGATTGTAATCAAACAGCGATTTGCCATCCGCAAATACTCGGAAAGTAGCTCCATCGGATTTGCCTGGTCCAGTTTGCCCTATCATCATGCTAACGGCAAAGCGTAGGTGAATGCTGGCTGAAGAAGGGAGTTTTAGCCGGAATACCTGATCCGTAACTCCGGTGCCGCCTCGCCAGGCCGGGTGAATCAGGAATATATGCCTGCCTGCCTGCTCGCCAAACGGGGTGCATGATATTCCCGTAGCATCGTCAAAATGGCCACTCCAACCCATTGGCATGCTGCCACCTGTGCCGCTACGATATCGCCAGCTTACACGGTACAGCCCAATATCATCAACATTAACGGTGCCTGCGGGCACAGCCACCACGGGAGGCGTTTCCTGTGCTGTAACAGCAAACCCGGAACAAATCAAAGCAACAACAGGCAGAAGTACTCTTCGAAATCGCATGGCACAACCTCCGAACCAAAAACGGGCACGGGCAGATGTCAATGCAATCCAATTCCCCTGCGGCTCTCTGTATCCCTCTGCACATACCGCGCACAGCCGCTTTGGTGCGGAGCTGGCCAACGGTGTTTGTGCGCCCCAGGCACCCTCATACCTAAAAATACTGACGCAATTACACCAATTTACACTGCGTTCAAACGCCACACAACTCCATTTAACACACTTGCAAAGCTCACCCAGCACAGGTATGGAACCATAATCCATGCCGCTGCCGGTGCCACGCGCGCAAACACAGCGATACATGCGCCAATGGCGCACCACATAACGCACACTTCTGCAAAGGCCGCGCCGGGCCGCTGCAATCCAAAAAACAGGTAAGACCACAGGCAATTCAAGACGAGCTGTAGCACAAATAACCCGAGCGCAAGGTTGCGAGTCGGACCATCAGGGCGATTGTGTACCATGCCAGCCGCGGAAGCCATGGCTATGTACAAAACACTCCATACCGGGCCAAATATCCAGTTAGGTGGGTTCCACGGTGGCTTTCGTAGCGCAGCATACCAGGTGCCGGGCATGTATCGCGAACTTAGCCCGGCCATAGCAAAAACAACCGCAAACCAGAGTAAGTACTTAGCCAAAATTTGCCCTGTTATCGTCTAAAATCAAACCAGAGTGCCGCGCAATGCAGAGAGGTAGTTGCGCAATGCTGCCATGTCCGGCAGATACAAAGAGCTGGAGGCACGAATCGCACTATCCAGTACTGCTGTTTTTGGGCCACCAACCAGAATGGGGATGTACGCTCCCACATACTTTCGTAACATCTGAAGCTCATTTGAAAGGTAGCCGTCATCGGCCACAAACACAATACTCAATGCAATAGCCCGTGCCTGGCAGCGCTGCGCAACTCCCGCAATCTCATCGGCAGGCAGGTTGGGGCCAAGGTATACCGGGTTCCACCCCTCAGCAGCAGCATTAACCGCCGCAATTAGGGCACCGAGTTCATGCACGTTCCCCGCCGGAGTAGAGATAACCACCCGTGGTGCTCCCTCAGGAACAATGGCTGCAGATAACTGGCTGCCAAGATAGCTGCGGATAGCTGCGGTGGCAAGATGCTCATGAGCTGGCCGCATCTCCCCATTCTTCCAGTCGTCTCCAATCTGGCGCAATAGCGGCAAAATCAGGCGGTCGTTTGCAGCGTGGGCACCAAGCAATGCCGTTGCACGCACAAGCAACTCCTCAATGGCACGCGCATCCAGGTTTTCAATCGCATTCCGGGCCTCTTCCAACAGCGCTTCGGCTGTTTGAGGCAAAGCAGGAGGCTCTTGCCGGGTGCTATGTAGCGGAGCTACAGATTCTGCAACCAGGCCACGCAAGGCAGGAATGGAAAGATGAGCAATGCGGCTGATGGTATGCCCGGCTTTTATCGCGGTTGAAAGCAGAGTTAGTTTCTCAAGATCCTCACTGGAGTATAGTCTGCGGTTGGTTTCGGTGCGATCTGGGGTTAGCGCAGCATATCGCCTTTCCCACGCACGAATGGTGTGCTGGGTAAGGCCGGTTCGCTGAGATACGAATTTTATGGTGTGAATCTGTTCAGACATAATTTGGATTATACCGAAGTGTCTAAATGCCGTCAATTTTTTTTGAGTACTACTACCCAGTGTACGGGCGATATATGGACCAAAAGGGCAATGTGCAGGCGGTTGTGTATACATAAGTATAACAGTAATTAGACGAAGTTCAACACTTTAGAGTTGCAGCATGGCGGCAAATAAGAACAGTGCATCCGGGTGCTTGCGTGATATATAATAACTGTGGACCGCATTAACCCTATTGAGGAACCACTGCCTCACGCATGCTGGAAAGGATGTCTATCCGTGAAAGTGAGACCAATCGCATACATCGCTGCGATTCTTGCTGGTGTTGCCACATTGATTGCGCCTATCGAAAGTTCGCGAGCAGACACCCGCGAAAACATCGTAGAAACAGCGCTTAAAGGCTTCGTGTTTAAGACATTCTGTAAAGCCATACTGGCGAGCGATATGGTGCTGCCTCTACAAGACCCCGGGCCATTCACTGCATTCTTGCCTACGGATAAGGCATTTGCGAAGCTGGAGAAAGAAAAGCCCGGCTACCTTGCAAACCTGATGAAGCCCCAGAACAAAGCGAAATTAAAGATTTTTGTAAAGTACCATGTAACTCGTGGGCGCCTTACACAGCCGGAACTGGTAAAGATGTATGAAGGTTCCCACCTTGGTACGCTTGCCGGTAAGCCGATAACGCTTCATATCAGAGGCACATTTGGAGTTAATGGCGCAAAGGTTGTTAACCCGGATATGGTGTGCTCTAACGGAATTGTTCAGGTTATCGATACCGTACTTATTCCCCCCGGATAAGCCCTGAATTTATTAGCACAGCCCGCCTTCGATGCTGCAAAGCACGAAAGCGGGCTTTTTAATTCCATCCTACGGTCGGTTTACTTCTTACCTCTGGGTGCACGCTTCGGAGTGTTATACGTTACTCCAGATCGGTTTTCAGAGGTTTTGTCTGCCCGGGGATCCTGGCCAACCTTGCTGGCAGGCGCCAGCTTTCGCAGCTCGTTAACTTCATCTCGCAGCTCTGCGGCATACTCGAAGTTGAGGGAGCGAGCTGCCTCTTTCATCTCTTTTTCCAGCGATTTGATAACCTCTTCTATCTGACCAATAGACATATTCGCTGGGTCTGATTTTAATCGTGCGGTGGCATTTTCGTAAGAATACGTATCTCGCTCTTCTGCAATCTTTTCTGCCTGAATTAGGTCTCGAATAGCCTTCTTTACTGTTTGTGGGGTAATTCCGTGTTCCGTATTGTAGGCAATCTGCAGTGCGCGGCGCCTGTTTGTTTCGCTAATTGCGCGCTCCATACTGCCCGTAACGTTGTCTGCGTACAGAATAACCTGCCCACCAACATTTCGGGCGGCGCGCCCAATGGTTTGGATAAGTGAGGTTTCAGAGCGAAGAAAGCCCTCTTTATCTGCATCCAAAATAGCCACCAACGATACTTCTGGCAGGTCTAAGCCTTCGCGCAATAGGTTAATACCAACCAGCACATCATGCACTCCCAGTCGCAGATCGCGCAAGATCATGGTTCGCTCGAGGGTTTTAATATCTGAGTGCAGGTAGTTAACCTTAAGCTTCAGGTCTTCCAAATACTCCGTAAGGTCTTCCGCCATCTTCTTCGTCAGCGTTGTTACAAGTACGCGTTCTTTCCGCTCTACCCGCTTACGTATCTCTTCTATCAGGTCATCAATCTGGCCACGTGTGGGTCGTATTACTATCTCTGGGTCAATCAGGCCAGTAGGGCGGATAATTTGCTCTACTATCTGAGAAGAGTTTTCTTTCTCAAATGGGCCGGGCGTAGCGCTGACCAAAACCGTTTGCTTAATTCGGCTCTCAAATTCGTGCCACTTCAGTGGGCGGTTGTCTGCAGCGCTCGGCAGCCGAAACCCGTAACTTATCAGAATGTCTTTGCGTGCCTTGTCTCCATTGTACATTCCACGCACCTGCGGCAGGGTTTGATGGCTTTCATCAATCACCACCACAAAGTCATCAGGGAAGTAATCCAGCAACGTATGCGGGGCAGTGCCAGGATCGCGGCCATCCATAAAGCGGCTATAGTTCTCAATGCCAGAGCAGTAACCAAGCTCCTTCATCATTTCGATGTCAAAGCGAGTGCGCTGTTCTATCCTCTGTGCTTCAATCAGTTCATTCCGAGAAGTGAAGTAGGCAATGCGCTCTTTCAATTCATCTTCAATGTCCGTAATGGCACGCTTCATGCGTTCGTCGCCAGCAACGAAGTGCGATGCCGGGAACACGGTAATGCTGTCTCTGGCCCCCAGAATCTCCCCGGTAAGCGGGTCTGCCAGGGTGATCTTCTCGATCTCGTCGCCGAAAAATGCAACCCGGATAATTATCTCTTCATCGGCAGGCTGTATCTCAAGTGCATCGCCTCGCACCCTGAAGGTGCCGCGAGTAAGCTCCATGTTGTTTCGCGTAAACTGCATCTCAACAAGCCGACGCAGTGCAGTTTCACGATCCAGCTGAGTGCCTACTCTAAACTGCAGAATACTGTTCTTATACTCTTCCGGAGAGCCAAGTCCATAGATGCAGGATACAGATGCCACAACAATCACGTCTCGCCGTTCCAGCACAGATTGGGTGCTGGAGTGGCGTAGCCGGTTTATCTCATCATTGATGCTGCTGTCTTTTTCGATGTATGTATCGGTTTGCGGAATATAGGCCTCTGGCTGATAGTAATCGTAGTACGATACGAAGTACTCAACCGCATTATCCGGGAAGAAGTCTCTAAATTCGCCGCAGAGCTGTGCTGCCAGAGTCTTGTTGTGGGCTATTACCAGGGTGGGGCGCTGTATGTTCTGAATCATCTGGGCAATGGTATAGGTCTTGCCTGTACCGGTTGCTCCCAGCAGAGTCTGAAATCGCATCCCGGCATCAATGCCTGCCGTTAATTGCTTGATAGCAGTAGGCTGATCGCCCCCCGGGCGATATTCTGATTTCAGTACAAACTCACCCATTGTTCCCCTCCGGGCCCGGTATCATGCACAGGTATAGTAGACAAATTATACCCTGTATATTGGGCCTGGTGGGCGGTGTGTTCGTCAGCGCTTTGCTGGCTTCAGGGTAACTGTTTTGCCTGCAGCAATAGCCTGGGCAAAACTCCTCTGTAACGCGGCGTAAACACCATGTATGCCGTCTGCATGGGCATGCCGGTCAAACTCCAGCACCATGCTGGCTGGCGCTGGGTCTGGCGCATTTAACAATAAGGGGCCCCACTTCCGTATCGCCAGGGTGGCTGGTCTATCTGTGCCATCCGGGTTAATGATTCCAAAATCGCTGTTTTCACCCGTTCGGTAACCGCCCGGATACCACCAGAAGAATATTCCATCCATGCCAGATTGAACCGCCAGGCGATAAAACGTATCCAGGTATTTGCCCTGGAAATCAATCGCACCGGGGTCATCCTGCTGTGCTCCGGGGTCCCACGCTGTAAAACCTACCTCCGCCCATATTACCGGCATGGTGGGGCCAACTGCCCGTGCGTATGCGGCTTCAAACAGTATTCCAAGCTCTCCCTCAGCGCTGCCAACTCTGCCATAACACTCTGGAGATAGGAAATCTACTGCGCTGGTCAACCCTTCCAATTGATACGGCAAATCCCCACGCTGATCATCCCCAGGGAACCCCGCCGAAGCCATTCGGAAGCTCACCATCTGAGCAGGTGCAACCTTCTTGATAGCAGCGGTTGCTGAACCATACGTTACGTTCAGCCAGCTATCCAGAAACCGGCGGTAATCCGCCACCATACGCAATGCTCCTGGCTCATCTCCTGCAAGCTGTGCTGTGGTAACTCCCGTTATCTTGCCTGAGGCGTCGCGTGGTACTTTGTGATTCCAGGCACCTTCAGCCAGTTTGATGTCGCGGTATTTCGCCGTTAGCCATTCGCTCCACTGCCCATCCATCTGCGTGCGTACCTGTTGAGATCCGAAGTTCGGCTCCCATGCCGTTTCATATGCAAATATGGAATCGTCTCTGTCCAGATGATACCGCTTGATAATGGTGGTGAAGTTCTCTATTGCAGCGGCCATCGCTTCGGGATATGTTCGGGGTGGGGTGGCATGCAGAGAATCCAGAACGCCCGGCCGCAGGCTCAGGTTCACCTTCAGGTGATGAGCGCGGCACCGCTTTAGCATGTCTAACAGGTTATGGCTATCCAGGCTTTCACGATATACAAAGATGCTAACCGCATTCATGCCAAGATTTTCAATATGGGTCAGGTCACGCTCTACAACCTCAGGATCGTAAGCCTCTTTACTCAGCCAGTGCTCAAATATGTGCGGATCTTCCTGCGCCACGCCTGAGCTTGGCAAGTAGTTGATGCCGTTAATACGCCAACGCTTGCCATTCAGGTAGAAGTGCCCGTCTGGCTTTCGCTGAACAAACTCCTGCGTTTGTGGCGGGGAGTAGAGTGTAAGGCTATGCGTAGTTTTATCAATGAGTTTGCCGTCCAGCAGTAGCTGAGCTTCCAGCCGATATCCCCCTGTCGGCCAGTTCTGTGGGGCTTCCCAGCGCGATTCATGGTCTGCCATGCCATTGGGGGCCGGGTTCATCTCCCCACCCAACTGCAGCATTACATTGCCCGCACCGTCCTTCATTTCAAGGTGAAAGCTTAACTGCCCCTCCGGTTTCCCATGTACTGCCGCTTTCAAACCCAGCTTAACAAGGTCTCCGCGCTCACAGGCAAAAAACTCGGCGCCACCTTCCAGCAAGAATGCTCCAGCCCTTACTCTCTGCAGCTGTTGCTGAATCAGCTGCAAAGTGGGGGAAGAGTGGTACCAATCGTTCGCTGCTTTGTCTCCGGCCTCGTTTTCAGGTGTATTCTGAGTTCCGGCAAACACCAACCAGGCTCCCCCTGCATACGGGCTTCCGGGGCCGTGCATCATGAGTGTCGCCGGGCAGCCACGCCAGTACCCTTCCGCACTATATGCCTGCAGCACCGGTATCCAGCGCCAGTTGCGGCCTTTGTTGTAGCCAGCGCCCTGTGGCCGTGGGCTGCTGGAGAGCAACGCAAGGTTTGCCGGCACCGATACCGCAGTAAACCCACCACCCACACCTGTGGTGCGAAGAGTTAACGGACCCTGCATCGGAAAGAACTTATACTGCGGGGCCAATGTATCTACCGGTATTACACGGGCCTTCTCTGCTTCCAGATCTGGCCCTGCGTTTGCGCCTGTGCTCAGCCCAATGGGGCTTATCCAGTACTCATGTCGGCCGCTCATCTGGCCGGTATGTGTGTAGGCAAGGCCAACCTTGAGCCGAACCACATTTGCAGTGGTTAGCTCGGTAACAGGCCGACCAGTGGGGTTTGACCATAATTTGAAGGCCGCAGGCGGCAGGCTGTAGCGCTGCCACTTTTCAGTAAGAGGAACGGTTGCAATCCACCGTGCTCCATCTTTCTCTTCCCACTCCACAGCCAGAGCGCGGGTCTTACTGTCTCCTTTTGCCGAGAAAGCTGTTACCGTTTCGCCCTGCGCAAATATGCCTGGCTTAACGGGTGATCCAATCGTATCCCAGCCCTGTAGGTTACTTACCAGGGCATGAAAAGCCCGGGTAGTCTTTCCTACGGCTTCCGTGCTAATGGTGTCGTATTCTGCCCTTGCATCCGTATGGTCGCTGGATCGTTCCCAACCAGTTAGGGCATTGCTGAAATCGAACACAATGCGCCCCGGATCCTCCAGGGCACGCTTCTCGCCGTAACTGGAGATGGATACCCATTTTCCATCTGCGCCTCGCACAAGCGGGTTACACCACGCCGGAGCACCAAGAGCCAGCAAGTTGCCGCCCGTTCGCAAATAGGCTTCCACAACGGGCGCCAGGGCCGTTGGCAACGAGCGTGCCTGCGGCAGCGCCAGCAGCTCGCACTTCTGCGCTGCCAGTGCGCCGGGCACCATAAGTTGCTCAACAGTCACTGGCTTTGGGGCATACCCTGCGGCCTTTACTGTTCTGCTAATCTCTTCGCACAAAATGCGGTCGGCACCAGGCAATTCGGTATCCACCAGAATTAAGGCTGGCGGGGCCGCACCTGCTTGCAGCGCAAGCATCAGCAAAAGCAATATAAGCAAATGTGTTCGGGTTTTCATGTCGCAGGGTTCTGCATGGATTATGGTTGTTCCTGTTTGATCAATAGTGTTGCTATTGAAGTTACAGCCATAAAGCAAAACAAACCCCCATTCGCCATGTTTGTTATGGCAAAGGGGGGTTAGAGTTACGATACCTGCACCCGAGAGCGGCTACTCTCCGTTAGGAGCGTGGGCGCGGGGCGGCGGAGGAGTCCAGTTAGGATCATCTTGTGCAAGGTGTTCCAGCCCCAGAATTTCGCCAAGCTCTGCATCGGTATGCCGGTCTACAAACTTACCAAATGCCTCCGGTACGTTATCGGTTATATTTCGGTTGGTTTTGTACGCCCTCAACAGGTTCGCCAGTGCATACTTCAACTTATCAGCGGGCACTTTGCGGCTGATAGCACGTACAAACTTTGCATCGTCACCCAGGCGTCCGCCAAGGCCAACATCGTATGCCTCTACTTGTGTACCATCGTTCAGGCGAGCAAGGCAGCCCTGTAGGCCGATATCACCAATATGGTGCTGTCCGCAAGAGTTGGGGCAGCCATTCAGATGGATCCGAATTGGTTCTTCCCAGAGCAGTTCGCTCTCCAGGTGCGCAACGATCTCACGCAACCGGCCCTTGGTTTCCGTAATGGCCAGATTGCAGAATTCGTTGCCTGTGCAGCTTACTGCGCCCTTATGAAACTCGGAGACAGCCCATTCAAATCCCGCGCCTCGGATCTCTGCCTGTGCAGTAGCGAGCTGATCGGTATCGATATTGGGGAATAGCAAGTTCTGCTGATTTGTGGTGCGCAGGGCTCCGCCACAGTAACGGTCTGCAATGTCTGCAGCCGCATTCAGATGATCCGCCGTAAGCCTGCCTGTAATTACAGATACGCCTATCCAGTGCTTTCCAGCCTGCTTCTGAGCATGTACTCCCAGATGATCTTGCTGTACGCGGGCAGGCTCTGGCCACAGTATGGCCGGCTCAGGCGTCCAGCCAAGCCGCTTGATCAGCTCCTCACGGAACTTCTCAGCACCCCAATCCGCCACCAAAAACTTCAGGCGAGAGTGGTTTCGGCGCTTGCGGTAGCCTTCGTCTCTAAAAATCTCGGTAACGGCGCGGCATACGTCCAAGATCTGGTCTGCCGTTACAAACATATCCAGCCGCTGTGCAAAGTGTGGCTGTGTGCTAAGCCCACCACCCACGCGAACCTGAAAACCTACCTCTACCTTGCCGTTTGCTCTGCGCGTAACTGCCTGAATACCAAGGTCGTTAATTTCGGGCTGATTGCAATGGATGGCGCAGCCAGAAATGGATACTTTGTATTTTCGCGGCAGATCCGAAAAATCTTTATTCCCAAGAAAATAGTCGGTTACTTTCTGAACTATCTCTCGGGTATCAAACATCTCTTCAGGATCAATCCCGGCGGTGGGGCAACCACAGATGTTGCGGGTAATATCACCGCACGCACCTATGGTGGTAAGTCCAGCAGCATTCAGGATTTCGATCGCCGCAGGAATATCTTCGATGCGCAGCCAGTGAAACTGGAAGTTCTGGCGGGTTGTCACATCGGTAATAGAACGGCCATATTTCCGTGCCACTTCTGCCACGGCGCGAAGCTGAGCTGTGCTGAGGTCGCCGCTGGGAATTTTGACCCGCATCATGAAGTGACCGTTGTTCGGCTGCTGCTGATATATGCCATACCAACGCATGCGCACGAAGTCCTCGGACGCGATGGAACTGTATCCCTCTTGAGCATAACGAAGAATATCGGGCCATACATCCAGCCCATCCTTCGCCTGTTTAATCGCCTCTACATCTGCTTTCGCCATTGTGTACCTTTGAACATTTGATACGGAGCGGGAGCCGCCGCCGCGAGCAGCGCTATTGCATGCTGCTCGCAGCGGAATTGCCCTTAGATTATGGTTGGGTAGGGTTTCTACGCCAGTCGTTGTCGTTGTAGCTTCTCCATGTTGCCTCTGGCCGGCGCCACTTGCTGTGGCTATCTGCATAGGCAATGTTGCCACCGCCCTGATGGCGCGCAAGGAAGCGTGCCTGGGTGGTTACATCAAATGCAAACGGCTGAGGATACAGGCCACCACGCGAGGGCGTGTTGTCTGATCGGCCAGCATCAGCGCAGAGGATGAAGTTCGATGGATACGTGATCGCTGAAAGTGGCGTGCCGCCATTGAAGCCGAAATCGCGCAGGTCAATGGTACCTGTACCAGAGTAGTCCGCCGCATGGTTGGATGCACTCGGCACAATATTCGCTTCGTTCAGGTGGCAGCCGTAGTCTGTGCTCCACCATGCGCCTGCAGCAGGCGTGGGCCATGCCGGGGCGGAGGGGCACTTGAAAATTTGCTCGCTCTTGAGGTATGGCTGCAGGATTTCGCGGTAGCTAAATGCAGCGCGGGCAACCGCTGTATCCGGTGTGCTGGAAGGTGCCTGGCGCTCGGTTACCGTATTCGGGAAGCCTTCGTCGTAATCCTGATTGTACATCGCATACCCAATGCTGATCTGCTTCGTGTTGGAGAGGCAGCTTGTAGAACGTGCCTTCTCGCGAGCCTGGGCGAACACCGGGAAGAGGATTGCTGCCAGAATCGCGATAATTGCGATGACTACAAGAAGTTCAATCAGAGTGAATGCTGACTGAGGGCGGAAACGTCGGGTCATTTTTTCTCCTTCAAATGCGTGTTCTGGTTCATCGCCCGGGCCAGCACCAGGTGTCTGCAACACACCTCCGCTGGTTGGGGATCGAAGACTCACCCACGGCAACAATGCAGCAGAGCCAATAGCCTCTGCAGTCGGCGGCTCCCCATAATAAAACAGGGCGCAGCACCGAACTTCTTAGCCCGCCGAAAGGCCCCAACGTCTGCGGACGTTGGCTTCCAGCCGGGAAAATACCAGGCGGTCGGCAATTACGCCTATCGCAACGAGTACTGTCATCACGGCCAATACTTCGCTCATATCGTTCAAATCTCGGCCGCGCATAAGAGTTTGGCCCAGGCCAAGAGCTCCGGTGGATACGGATAGCAGTTCACCCGCCATCAACGATCGCCACGCAAACGCCCAGCCCTGTTTTGCGCCAGATAGGATTGCAGGTAGCGCGGCAGGCAGCATTACTTCCCTGTACAGCCGCAAGCCGCGCGCTCCCATCATCCCTGCTGCACGAAGGTACAGCGGAGGAATATTCCGGATTCCGTCGCTTACGGCTATACTCACCGCCAGCAGAGCACCCATCAGCGTCACAAACAAAATTGCACGCTCACTTAGCCCAAACCATATCACAGCCAGAGGCAGCCAGCATATGGAAGGCAGCGTCTGCAGCCCGAGGGCAAGTGGGCTAATCGCCCTGTGTACCAGCGGCACAGCACCCATAACCAGGCCAATGAGTGTGCCAAGCACCATTGCTGCACCAAAGGCCACCCCAATGCGCAACAAACTGATGCGCATTGCTATCAGCAAGGAGCCATCCTTGATGTCAGCTGTCAGCGTTTTGAGAACTTCGGATGGACCCGGGAACAGATAGCTGTTCCACCAGTTTCGCCTAAATCCCGTCTCCCATACTATTAGCAAGAGGATCAGGAATATCACCGGTATCGCCTGATCTCGCAGGCGCGATGAGTGTGGCTGCATGGTCGCTCTCTTCCTGCGCAATCTTGTTGATCTCATCCCGCAGGTGGGTCATGATACGTTGTGCCAGGCGGGCAGTATCGGGGTCTTCCACGGCGCGTGGTCGTGGCAGGGTAACTGCGATCTCCTGTTTGATTGTGCCCGGGCGCGTACCCATGCAAATCACTCTGTCGCCTAGCGTTACCGCCTCCATCACGTTGTGCGTAACAAACAGAATGGTTTTGCCAGTGGATTGCCAGATGCGTTGCACCTCTGCCAACAGCAGGTCGCGCGTTTGCGCATCCAGTGCGGCAAAGGGCTCATCCATCAGCAAGATATCCGGGTTCAGGGCCAGTGCGCGTGCAATTGCTACACGCTGCCGCATTCCGCCGGAAAGTTCATGCGGATAAGAATCCGCAAATCGCGCCAGGTGCACCATGCTAAGGTGCTCTATTGCAGCGGCTCTGCGCTCTTTCTTGTTCCGAATGCGCTGCTTAAGCGCAAATTCCACATTTTGTGCCGCTGTAAGCCACGGAAACAGGGCAGCTTCTTGAAAGATAACCGCGCGCTCCGGTCCAGGGCCCGTAATCGGCTTGCCATCCATCAGCGCCGATCCTGAGTTTGCCTTCTGAAGCCCGGCTATCACGCTAAGTAGCGTACTTTTACCGCAGCCAGATGGGCCAACCAGGCATACAAACTCTCCTTCGCGTACCGTCAGGTCTATGTTCTGCAGAGCAGCCGTTGTGCCGTTTCTGGTGGTGAACTGTACATTTACCGCCTCCAGCTGAATACGTGCAGGCGGTACAGCGTCAACGGCCTCAGCATCTGGTGTTGATGCTGCCGTGGATGCCTGCCTGAGGGCAGAGGCGCTGGTTGTCTGCTGTGCGAAGAGTGCCATGAGTTACAGAATGGTTAACCTGCCGTCAATTGATGCCTGGCTTTTGTAGCGCGGTTAGCGCTGTGTTCAGTGGTTTGGTATCGATCAGATCCGAGATGCCAGCGCGCCCCTGCTTGAGGTAGCCCAGTGCATTTGCCCAGTCTGCAAAGGTAAGGACGCTTTCTTTGAGTGGATCGTACGTAAAGTCTGTTCGGCTTAATGCACTATTCACAACATCCAGCGGAAGGGCCTTGCCCGTTAGCTTCTTGATGCGCTCTGAAATAAGCTTTGCTGCCTCATCATGATGCGAGCCTATCCAGTCTACCGCAGTTACATGCGCTTTCAAGAAGTTGGCAACAACATCCGGGTGCTCCTGCAGGAACGCAGTGCGAACTATCACAACGGTGGTTGCAAACTTCTTGTTCGGCCACAGATCACGCTCGTCCTGAGCGAGTAATCCATTGCCTTCCTTAACAAGCCGAGATACCCACGGCTCCGGTACCCAGGCCGCATCCAGCTCTTTTTTCTGAAAGAGCGTTAGCATGTCGGCCGGTGCCGCCGGCAGCACATTCACATTCCCGCCACGATCCGTAGATTTCAGGCCGGCTTCCTGCAAAGCATGCCGCAGCGATATGTCCTGCGTTCCACCTGTCTGCGGTACCGCCACACGCTTGCCACCCAGGCTCTTAACATCGGTTACGCCAGCATCTTTGCGAACAACCAGTGCTGCACCTCCAGAAGAAGCGCCAGCGATGATCCGCAGCAGCGTTCCCCTGGATTTCAGATACCCGTTAACAGCTGGCCCCGGGCCAATGTACCCAATGTCCACATTATTTGCAAACAGCGCTTCAATCTCTGCTGGCCCCGCCGCAAAGCTCTGTTCGTCTATTTTCACATTAGAGCCCAGCGCTTTTGCAAAGTCTCCGCTTCCCGTGCCCACAAGTGCAGCTGCATGGGTTACATTAGGGAAATAGGCGAGGTGCACTGTTATGGGAGTGGCTGCAGCAACGTTGCCCTTGCCGTCGTCTCCAGATTCAGCGGGCTTTTTGGGACCGCAGGCCGATACTGCCATCGCCATCGCTGGCGCAAGTGTCAACACGGCGGCTATCTTTTTAAAGCGGTTCATAATGGCGCATTACCTCGGATAAGGATTTCCGTATTTGCCAGGTCTCGCATCGCGAAACCAGCGTGTTTTCCTTGCTTATTCAGCATTCTACATGGCATCAAGTAACTCGAGGCCACTAAGCTGCCGATCGGTGAGAACTGTTACGGGGGAGTGAGGGGCCAGTGCAATCAGCTCAGTGCGCTTCTCATCAGGAGTAAAGCGATTTATGAGTATGCCGGCACGGGCTGGTACTGTCTGGATTGCCGCTTCCTTCGACGTCGATGGCATTGTGCACGGTTCCCGTATATATCCGATTAAATTGGTCAGATTAGTAAAGTATCGAAAGTATACACGCGCTGGGGCCGCTGTGTCAAGTCCAATAGGGTAGGGGTGGCACCGATTGCATCGCCGGAGTCAAGATTGTGTCTGTATCCGGCGATGTGATCTTTTGGGATAAACGGGGAGGTTCAGATGAGGCCGAGGCGCTTGCCAGCGCGCTCAAATGCGCCAAGCGCGTCATCCAGGTCTTCTTTGCTGTGCATTGCACTCGGCATACTTCGAATTCTGGCTTTGCCACGGGCAACGGTTGGGAAAACGATGGCAAGTGCCATCACGCCCTCTTCTAACAGCGCGCGCTGCAGTGCCTGCGCCGCAGCTTCTTCGCCAACCATTACCGGGGTAATAGGTGTTTCGGAAATGCCGGTATTAAAACCAAGCGCCTGCAGGCCCGCCTTCCAGTAACGCGCATTTTCCCACAGCCGCTCTGTAAACGATGGATCGTTTTCCATCAGGTCTATAGCAGCGATGGTGGCTGCCGCAGTGGCCGGAGTATGTGCAGTGCTGAACAGGAACGGGCGCGCTCGCTGCACAAGCCAGTCGATCAGTGCGCCGGAACCTGCGATATAGCCACCCATAACACCCACTGCTTTAGAGAGGGTGCCAAGCTGCACATCAATCTCGTTGTGCACTCCAAAATGGTATGCTGTGCCTCTGCCACCGCCAAGTACGCCAGATCCGTGGGCATCGTCTACCATAATGGCCGCATCGTACTGTTTTGCCAGCTCTACAATATCCGGCAGGGGAGCAACGTCGCCATCCATCGAAAACACGCCATCCGTTATGATTAGTCGCTTCTTCGCGCCCTGCGTATCGATCAGAGCCTCTTTGAGCGATGCCATGTCGTTATGCTTGTAAATCTTGCGGGAGGCCTTCGAAAGGCGCACGCCATCGATGATGCTGGCATGGTTTAGCTCATCGGTGATAATGGCATCGTCGCCATCGGTAATTGTAGGTATAACTCCGGCATTTGCGGTAAACCCGCTCTGGAATACCAGTGTGGCCTCTACATGCTTAAACTCTGCGAGCCTCTTTTCGAGATCCATGTGCACCTGCATGGTTCCGATAATCGGCCGCACGGCTCCTGCTCCTGCCCCCCAACGCTTTACAGCTTCGGTGGCAGCCTCTTTTAGCTTGGGATGGTTGGCAAGGCCGAGATAGTTGTTGCTGGAGAGGTTGATGATTCCTGGCCGGCCATTTACCGTTATGCGTGCTCCGGAAGGCGAATCCATCACAACCAGCGGCTTGTAGAGGTTTTGCTCTTTAAGAGCCTGGATCTGGCCGCCGAGCCAGGTCTGCAGGGTGTCGTTCACTGTGTACTCCTTGGTATCTGGTGCGATCTGGCGGCTTTTGTTCGCTCAGATCATCAAGAGTCTACCGCATTCGCAATTTGTATCGTAGTGCAGCTTGCTCAAATACAGTTTGGGCCGGAGACTCCCAGCAGGGGTTCTCCGGCCCGTTTATCAGGCAAATATCGCCCGTTTACTTTATTCCAGCTTTTGCCAGCAGTGCCAGCAGCTGTGGCCGCGTGCGCATATCTATGGCTTCCGCTGCCAGGTGGCCGTTCCTGTCGTAAATCACAGTTCTCGGTATTCCCAGCACATTAAACTGCTTGTTTACCTTGCGCCCCGCATCCAGAAGGATCGGATAGGTCATCCCCTGCTTGCTTACAAAGGGCTGCACCTTGGATATCTCTTCATCTGTTATTCCAAGCACCACCAGGCCTTTGTCCTTAAATTTAACGGATAGTTCCTGCAGGTCTGGCAGTTCTTTGCGGCAGGGTGGGCACCACGTTGCCCAGAAATTCACCACTACCACTTTGCCCTTCAGTGCTTTCAGTGTCCAGTCGTGCCCCTCAAGGTCTTTCAGCGTAAAATCAGCTTTGTCTCGCTCAGCATCTTCGGCGGCAAGCTGCTTCAGGGCTGCCGCAAACTTTGGATCTCTCAGGTTTGCAGATACATGCTCATACCGTACCAGCTGTGCCAGGGTAAGAAATGCCCCTGCAGAGTCGCCAGCAGGTGGCTCCGCCGCCAGCGATTGGCTCAGAGTATCGGCAACGGCCTGCAATGTAGCATGCCCGTAATCCCCCTCGGTCGCCAGGTTGGCCAGTCCGCTGGCCAGGCCCACCTTTATTCCTGGCTCCTTCAAATCTCGAATGGCAAGCGCAATGGTTCGGGTTGCCTCCCCCCGCGTATCGTCTGGCAGGGCGCGTAAACCCGAAATCTTCTTGAGAATGGCAGTCACAGCTTCGCTTCGCTGAGGGCGGGCCTGTGCAATACCTGCCGGAGATAGGGCAGATACTGCGCAGAGTACACCCACAACCCCCACTGCATTTCGAAGCGGTTTTATTGAGATCATAGTTTGCTCCCGGCCTTAATCTATCAGGCGATTGGTAATCAGTATTCGCCCGTTTGCAGCAGGGCGGTGAGCTCTTCGGTGAGCAATAGCTTCAGGGTTTGCAACTGCATAGGCCCGGTGCGGATATTTCCGATGGCTATGCGCAGAGTGTAAAGACCTTTCAGTTTGGTATGAGACAGAAATATCTTACCGGAAGCATTGATCCTGTGCATCAGTGCAGCATTCAGCGCTTCCAGTTTT
>CAIONQ010000019.1 GCA_903859705.1 uncultured Chthonomonas sp. | reverse complement strand
TGCATTTCAGAACATAGCTCTGCTTAAGCCATGGTCAGCTTGACCAGTTCCAGTTCCCTCTTCCACTGCATCTCTTCGCGCAACGCATAACATGATGTATATGAAAAGCAATATCTACCGCGCTACGCTTGCTTGCGCGACCATTGCATTTCAGAACATAGCTCTGCTTAAGCCATGGTCAGCTTGACCAGTTCCAGTTCCCTCTCCACTGCATCTCTTCGCGTGCTTTGAATTTCCTTCGCGTGACAAATGCATTTCAGAACGTAGCTCTGCGTATGCGGAGGGTATCTTGAATGGAACCAGTTCCCTCTCCACTGCATCTCTTCGCGCAACGCATAACATGATGTATATGAAAAGCAATGTCTACCGCGCTACGCTTGCTTGCGCGACAAATGCATTTCTGAATCGTGGTTCTGACGGATGGAACGCTGTGCCTGAGCTCTATGTCTCCCCCTTCCCGCTTCGGGAGTGGTCTCCGCTCAGCATGCCAGGGCGCGCATTTCTTCCTCTCCCCGCGCGCTTGCGCGCTACCAGCCCCGGCCCCGCGCGCTTCGCACTCCCTATTCCCTATTCCCCCGCGCTCCCACGCATCCAATCGCCGCCGCAATATCCGGCAGCGCAGTTCTAAACGCCCGGTTCCAGTAAGGCCACGTATGCATACCCGGCAACTCCCGATAAATATGATGATAGCCAAGAAAATCCAGATGCTGACTTAGCCTCCGGTTCTCTTCCAAAAGCGGGTCGCTCAATCCACAATCTAATATCAGGTTCGGGCGCGAAAACGGGAACCTGCACAGCACCTGCTCAATAATCCACAGCGGCGTCTCTTGCTTCCTAAAGCTCGCATCCACCTCCGGGTCGCCAAAAATCGGGTGCACATCCGTCTTAAGCATCCGCTCCACAGCCCCGCTATGGCTAAACGCAGTGCCAAACAGCAGTGTGTGCTTTAGCCCCAGCTTAACCGCACCATAGCCACCCATCGAAAATCCGCCAATCGCCCAGCCCGGCCCCGGCTTAACCACAGGCAATCGCCTTATCACATCTGGCACCAGGTCTTCAACAATGTCATCCTCATACCGTGCCAATCCATCAAAGGCATTGGTGTACCAGCCCTTATCCCCTTCGGGAAAAACGGCAATAACGCGGTACTTCCGTAGCTGATCACACGCCCGTGTCTGGGTTATCCACGCGGCACTATCCGCATCATAACCATGCAGCATAAATATCACGGGCAACTTTTCGCCATCCTGTATATCACCCGGCACCAACGCACGGTAGTTACGCTCTCTGTCAAGCGACTTAGAGAAATAACTGAAAAGTTTCAGATCCTGAGCTTGAAGCGCCGGATGTTGAGCCTTTAAACCCTCTTCCACGCTGACTCTGTTTTCTGGCATAATATCCCTCGATTAAGAGTTTAATTGAATCTAATTAAACGACCGCTCGATCGCTTCTGAGAAGCCACTTCGAACCCGTTGATTCTGTTGCTCAAATGGTACTTCAGAATTGGATGCCACGTTAACTCGACTCTCTCTCAACAATACCGATTCAACATTGCCCGGTTTTTCCTTGACATCCTACCGATAGCGTGATATTCTTTGCTCCGTCTCCACATATAGGATGCTAACGGTGCGAGTTGCATCGCATATAGTGTTTTTAGAGACAGTGCTGTCTAAATAGCCCCCTACATGTAGGTGCCCCGTTCCGGGCTGCTGTTATCCCGGCAACACTTAGTGATGACAGCGTAGATTACTGCTACAAGGGTTTCAACACACTATGAAGTGTCCGTTCTGCGGAGGACAAAATCTCGATCACGTCCTCGAAACGAGAACGCTTAATGATGGAGCTTCCATCAAAAGGCGACGAGAGTGCGAAGGTTGCAGCCGAAGATTTACCACCATCGAAGATATCGAGGAGCTGCAGCTTTTTGTTGTGAAAACTGACAACCGCAGGGAGCCGTTCGATCGTAGCAAGATAATTCATGGCATGCAGCTTTCCTGCACTGGCCGTAAAAATATCTCAAGCTCCGCTCTCGATGAAGCCGCTCAAGATATAGAGCGCACCCTGTATAACCGCCTGGAAAAAGAGGTTAACTCCCGCGAAATCGGCGAGATGGTCATGGAGCGCCTCAAATCTATTGATGCGGTGGCATACGTGCGCTTTGCATCGGTCTATCAACAGTTCGAAGATGCAGAGCAGTTCAAAGCAATCGTAAACCTCCTCGGTAAACGATCTGCACGCAAACCCTCTGCGGGCTAACCCCGCACAATCAATCAACATAAACACCGGATATCTATGCCCTTAGATTTCTGGTTTCCGCATACTAATACGAATTCGACAAAAAAGAAATAAACATCACAGGAGTGCAGTGCTGATGCAGGATCCAACCATCAACCAGAACGAAACGCCAACTACAGGTAATACCGACCCAATCAACTTAAGCCGAAATAATAGCAGCACGGTCGGTTCACGAACATCCGCAAAATCTTCCAAAACTGGCGGTTCAAGCACAAGAAAAAATGGTGCGCCCGGCCTGCAAATGCCCCGCCGCTACACCAAAGCCGGCGAAGATGTCTACAACACCGTCTCCTGGGATCTGCGCGATGCAGTGATCTCTAACGAGCGCGGCGAAAAAGTTTTTGAGCAAACCGGCGTCGAAATCCCCACCTCATGGAGCCAGCTGGCCACCAACGTCGTGGTATCCAAATACTTCCGTGGCCACATCGGCACCTCCGAGCGCGAAACCAGCGTCCGCCAGCTCATCGGCCGCGTCGCCGATACCATCGCGGATTGGTCCCGCGCTATGGATTACTTCGCAACTCCAGAAGATGCCAGCGCCTTTCAGGATGAACTAACTCACCTGCTTCTTCATCAAAAGGCCGCCTTCAACTCTCCCGTATGGTTCAACGTTGGCCTGCCAGATCAGCCGCGCCCACAGTGCTCCGCATGTTTCATCAACTCGGTCGAAGATACCATGGAGTCGATCCTTACCCTTGCCAAAACCGAAGGCATGCTCTTCAAATATGGCAGCGGCACCGGCACCAACCTCTCCACCATCCGCGGCTCTAAAGAGCGCCTGCAGGGCGGCGGCACAGCATCCGGCCCCATCTCGTTCATGCGCGGCTTCGATCAGTTTGCCGGGGCCATCAAAAGCGGCGGAAAAACCCGCCGTGCAGCCAAAATGGTAATGCTCGATGTCGATCATCCAGATATTAAAGACTTCATCACCTGCAAGTCCACCGAAGAAAAGAAGGCCTGGGCCCTCATCGATGCCGGCTACAACGGCTCCTTCAACGTGCCCGGCGGCGCCTACGATAGCGTCAACTTCCAAAATGCCAACCACTCCGTACGCGTATCCGATGAATTCATGCGGGCATACGAAAACGGCGAAGATTGGAACACCCTCACCGTTCTGGATAAAAAGAAGTGCGGCACCTACCCTGCCCGCGAACTGATGAACCTCATTGGCGAAAGCGCATGGATCTGCGGCGATCCCGGCATGCAGTACGATACCACCATCAACAAATGGCACACCTGCAAAGCCTCCGATCGTATCTACGCCAGCAACCCCTGCAGCGAATACATGTTCCTCAACGATAGCGCCTGCAACCTGGCTTCGCTCAACCTCATGAAGTTCCGCAATCCAGATGGCAGCTTCGATATCGAAGGCTTCCGCTACGCATGCCGCGTTGTCTTCACCGCGCAGGAAATCCTGGTCGATAACGCCAGCTACCCAACCCCGCGCATCGGCGAAAACTCCCACGATTACCGGCCGCTCGGTCTCGGCTACGCAAACCTCGGCGCCCTGCTCATGGCCAGCGGGCTCGCTTACGATAGCGATGCCGGCCGAAGCGTGGCAGGTGCCATCACCGCAATAATGACAGGTGAAGCATACTACCAGTCCAGCGTCATCTCCCGCGATCATGGCTGGCCCTTCGCTGGCTACGCCGCCAACCGAGAGTCCTTCCTGGAAGTCATGCAGATGCACCGCGATGCCGTTGAAACAATCGATGAGTCACTCGCCGGCGCAGATCTCGTAAACGCAGCACGCACCGCGTGGGATAACGCTGTAAGCAGCGGGGCCAAGCACGGCTACCGCAACGCACAGGCAACCGTCCTCGCCCCCACTGGCACCATCGGCTTCCTCATGGATTGCGATACAACCGGCATCGAGCCAGATATCGCAATCGTCAAATACAAAAGCCTGGTTGGCGGCGGTGTAATGAAAATCGTCAACAACACCGTCCCAGAGGCGCTCACCCGCCTCGGCTACTCCCCTGCGGATCGGGATGCGATACTCGCCTACATCGATGCCAACGATACAATAGAGGGCGCTCCCAACCTCAAAGAAGAGCACCTCCCCATCTTCGATTGCGCATTCAAGCCCGGCAACGGCGTCCGCTCCATCCACTACATGGGCCACATCAAAATGATGGCTGCCGCCCAGCCATTCATCTCCGGTGCAATCTCCAAAACGGTCAACATGCCGCACGAGGCCACCGCAGAAGAGATAGTCGGCACCTACCTGCAGGGTTGGAAGCTCGGGCTCAAAGCCATCGCAATCTACCGGGATGGCTCCAAACGCACCCAGCCACTCAACACCAAACGTGCAGAAGAGCCCGCACAGGCCGCAGTCGCTACAGTCTCTGCAGCCGCTCCGGTTGCAGGCCAGCGCCTCAACCGCCGCAAACTGCCAGATGAGCGCCAGAGCATCACACACAAGTTCAGCATCGCAGGTCACGAAGGCTACATCACCGTTGGCATGTACGACGATGGCACACCCGGCGAAATCTTCCTCACCATGTCCAAGGAAGGTTCAACCATCTCCGGCCTCATGGATGCCTTCGCAACCGCAATCTCCCTGGCACTGCAGTACGGCGTACCGCTGCAAACCCTGGTAGATAAATTCGGCCACACCCGCTTCGAGCCAAGCGGCATCACCAACAATCCGGATATCCGATTTGCAAAATCCATCATGGATTACATCTTCCGGTGGCTCGGATCCAAGTTCATGAAAAATCAGGCAGAAACCCAGGCAGCGCTCACGCTATCGGCAGAGCCCGTAGCCACTGCTCCCATAACCATAGCGGTAGCAGATGCAGGCAAAGACGTTGCCAGCATCGCCGATCATGAGAAACAAACATTCCAGAACCAGGCAGATGCCCCCATCTGCACCGAGTGCGGAACCCTCATGGTACGCAACGGCGCCTGCTTCAAATGCCTCAACTGCGGATCCGTGTTCGGGTGCTCCTAACGCCCGTACAAACAGCTGCCATTGCCTGAAAAAAGGCGGGGCGGGCAGGTGGGAAAGCCAAAATCCCATCCCCGCCCCACCCTATAACACGGGCAACACGGGAGAGACTTACCATGCTGAAAATCGTGGAAGTGCACCCGGCGCGAACCGCGCAGGGCGAGTACGTAGTACTGCAAAACCAGGGATTGGTAAACGTCAACCTGCGGGGTTGGGCGCTCTGTACCGATTCATTTTTAGAGGGAGAACCCTCCCGCTTGATGGAAGAAATGTTCATCTTTAAAGATGACGTTTCAATAAAGCCCTACGGCCGAGTAGTACTATTCACCGGCGAAGGCGAAAACGAATGGGTGCCCACCACAGACGGCAAACACGCCTACTGCCTCTACTGGAACCGCACCACCCCGGTCTGGACAGCAGCCCAAACCCTGCACGTCCTGCACCTGCTAACCTCACGCAAAGTAGTACCCCCCACCTCCGCCACAACCCAGCAAGCACAAATGCAAAGCTAAAACCAGCAAGCGCAGCGCGGTAGAAATCGCTCTTCATAAACATCATGTTCTGCCTAGCGCGGTAGAAATTGCTCTTCATATACTTCCCCCCCCATCCGAAGGCGCGCATCAATTCCTCTCCCGGCGAGGAACGAGCCATCGGGGAGAGGTTAGGAGAGGCCCAAAAGTTATCAGCTAATATCACCAAGCGTAGCGCACTAGAAATTGGTCTTCATGAACATCCGCTTCAGCGTAGCGCGGTAGGAATTGCTCTTCATATTCTTCCCCCCATCCGAAGGCGGCATCAATTCCTCTCCCGGCGAGGAACGAGCTAAGTGGAGAGGTTAGGAGAGGCCCAAAAGTTATCGGCTAATATCACCAGGCGTAGCGCGGTAGCAATTGCTTTTTATCGTATTCCTCTTCGCGGCTCCGCGTCTTTGCGCGCGTCAATAAATCAATCGCCATCCAACCAATTTCGTGTGCCCGCCCAACGGTACCGTGAGCGCCACAACTTCCTTCCGGGTTCACTGCGCGTTGCGATAGCAACTACGGCGTAGGGGCGAGGAACGAGCTAAGTGGAGAGGCAAGGAGAGGCCCACCACCCTCCGGCACCCCCACTCGCTACCGTTATCCGCAAGTTTTACCATCAATTCGCTGGACACAAGTGTCGTAAATAACCTGCCATACACCTTCCAAGTTAGAATGCACGTCCTCATTTGTGAACCGAATTACGTGATAACCCAGTTCTGAGAGAACCGTAGAGCGTATTTCGTCCTCCTCAACGGTGCCATCATGCGACTCACCGTCGATTTCAATAAT
>CAIONQ010000018.1 GCA_903859705.1 uncultured Chthonomonas sp. | reverse complement strand
GGTGATTGGAACTTGTTAGTATATGTACGCAATGCACCCAATGACCGAATTGATGCCAGTGGAAACATTACTTTCCCGCTTCCAAGTTGCAAAGTCACAAAAACTAACAATTCCGCCCAACAGGCATGTAACTGCCTTAACCGCCTGACTGCAGCCAATTTCAAAAGTATTAATAGCTGCATAGCGCGGTACATGAGCCGATATCCAGACAAGGGCAAAGACTGCCGATTTAAACAGTTGGCACCACCTAACGCAAATTGTATGACGCGATTCTGTAACAACCCCTGTAATAGTATAGTGTGTGTAAATCCACATGACGACATCACCAAACTCTGGGATCCTTATTATCCGGATATTGCAACAGGGCCTAAGAAAACTGGATTTGATTATTGCACGAACGTTGCAGGTTTCAGCTTTACTGACCCAGCACCAGCCATTGCAAAGTGTGCAGTGCTATATCTATGTGATGACAATTGCAAATATGCCCGTCAACAACGCCCAAGCACGAACCCTAATTGGGATGGAACGGCATTTACGATCTTCCATGAGTTAGGACACATATGCGGATTCAATGACGATCAAGATACTTCAGGTAAGTTCTGCAACGATATTCTTGCCAGATGTACATATCAGGAATGTCTTTCGATCAAGGGTGTAACATTACCCAGCTAGGTATTACAGTGTGATGAACGAGCTACAGATTCGAGAAAAGACTGAAGGAACCGCCACGAGGTCGCTACGACGTCATGTGTCGAATCGACAGAAATCGCGCCTGGCAATAGTATTTATTGTGGCAATCGCCGCTATGCTAATTGTGCCGGTATTTAGAAATGAACTCTTAATATCTTCCTGTTCATCTGGCAACGTGTTTGCCGTCAGGATGCTATTGCAGTCAGGAGCCGACGCAAACTATCAGCACGTTTCGCGTACAATATATGTGCCGTGGCTGGAGCGGTTCACGGGTGCGCTATATAGCTTTCAGGGTGTTCAAATCCGGCCACTCTATGCCATTACGCACAGCACAGTTACCGCAAAAGATAAGATTGTTATTATTAATGCATTGGTATCGGCCGGCGCAGATATCAATGTCACCAACGATCGTGGCACATCCGTTCTTGGGGCGTCCATTGGCTCCGAAAAGCCAATTGAGGTCGTGAAATTACTGATCGAAAGCGGTGCCGACGTAAACTTGTCAGGATTGGGCACACCACCACCAATCGTACTTGCCGAACAAGAGCGGCGACACGATATGGTAAACCTGCTTCGACACTACGGTGCAAAGGAGCATCACAAGGGCGAATTGTTCACTCGATTTTAAATGGAGTAGCATTCAATATATAGCCTGTGTTCATCATGCAGACAACGCATTAACCTAAATGGATAGCGCAACGTTTGTGTCTTGCTGTGCTGGTGATCGGAGGCAACTTGCACAGTAGCGAATTGGACCAACGTTCATTCATGGTGCCAAACGAAGGCCGTAGCACCACGCTTTTCGATAGCAGAGGCTTGACGAGAGCTGAGCAAGATCCGCTTGGTGCGTATACATCCTTAAGTCATGATCCGGTTGGCAACACCGTTCTCCGTGTGGACGCCCGTAGCTGGGCAATCACCTACACTATGGATGCGCTGAACAGGACGGCCCAGGAGCTCTATGTGGATCGAACACGAGTAACCAACAGCTGGGATGTGGCGGGCCTCTCCTTGCCTCTCCACTTAGCTCGTTCCTCGCCCCTACGCCGTAGTTGCTATCGCAACGCGCAGGCAACCCGAGAGGAAGTTATGGCGGCAACGGTACCGTTTGGCGGGTGGTTCGGGGGTGCTGGAAGGTGGTGGGCCTCTCCGTGCCTCTCCACTTAGCTCGTTCCTCGCCCCTACGCCGTAGTTGCTATCGCAACGCGCAGGCAACCCGAGAGGAAGTTATGGCGGCAACGGTACCGTTTGGCGGGTGGCTGGGTTAATATGAAGAGCAATTTCTACCGCGCTACGCTTGGTGGCACGAAAAGCCGCTGAGCCGCGAAGATTCTAACGAGAGCATAGTGCCTTCGTAGCAAGCTGTGCAGGTGTTGAGGGGGGCGGATGCATAGAGGCTCGCAACCGGGGACAAGCCGCCGCCCCTACAACCGGTCTGCAATGCGATATTTAGCGTAGATAAGTGTTATTAACTCGTAACCGTTGGGCCTCTCCTTGCCTCTCCACTTAGCTCGTTCCTCGCCCCTACGCCGTAGTTGCTATCGCAACGCGCAGGCAACCCGAGAGGAAGTTATGGCGGCAACGGTACCGTT
>CAIONQ010000017.1 GCA_903859705.1 uncultured Chthonomonas sp. | reverse complement strand
GCTTTGGTGCCCGCTGCTTGCCCAATGCCGGGAAGGGATCCCAGCAACTATCAAAGGTAACAAACATCACGCCAATGTGATGCTTATCGGCAACCTCCAGAAACTGTTCCATGCGATGCAGGAAGCCTTTGGAGTCCTGGGTCCACAGCATGTCATGCAGAAAAACGCGGACGGAGTTAAATCCAAGCGACTCCGCCAGCCCCAGCTCATGATCAATTGCGGCCAGGTCAAACGTATCTGCCTGCCACATCTCCAGTTCGTTTATTGCGTAGGCAGGAGCAAAGTTGCAGCCGACCAACCATCCGTGCTTCTTCTCCCAGGAGTTGGCCTTTTGCGTAGACCAGCGGCCCGGAGTATCTGCAGAAGCAGTACCACTGGCAATAACGGTTGCCAGCAGAGCTGCCGTGGTTAGCAAAGGCATAAACAGGTTCATTCTTATCCTTTCGTTTAGCGATCCTCGTTGCTGGTGCTGGCGTTACAGCAGGCACGAGGATCGCAATATCGCAAATTCTAGCTGGAGCACTGTTCAAGCTATTTCAGGAACAGCTCTACCACAGGAACCGTTACATTCGGTTTCTTAACCGGGAGATCAAGCGTTAGCAGGGACTTAGCGCGTTGTTCCTGCCCGGCACCGTAGCTCTCTTCCGGAATCGAGGTAACCATCTTAACCTCGGAGGCATCGTTAAGCAACTGTGCATATTCTACACGCCCAACCATATTCTCAAGGTGAATATGCCGGAATGGCCAGGAAAGTATATGCAAGTACAGCCGTTTCTTCTCGGGATTATATGTGAACCTGCAGTCTGGCGGGGCAACAAATTCGGCAGGAGCCTGAGTACAACCATAGATGGAACGGCTGTGCCGTTTCATCCATTCGCCAATTCCCTTCAGGCTCTGCAAAGCACGGTAATCAAACTCCCCGCGGCCGGTTGGCCCAACATTAAGCAAAAGATTGCCGCCTTTGCTCACCGAATCGATGAGCATGTTAATGAGAACATCCACACTTTTCCAGGATTCTTCGTCGCGGTGGTAACCCCAGCTTCCGCTAAAGGTCTGGCAGGCTTCCCACACAACCGGCTTGCCATCTACATGTACCCAGCTGCGTGGTTGAAACTGTTCTGGCGTCTTTATATCCTGTTCAATTTCAAGCCTGTCGTTCAGGATGATATGCGGCTGATGGGTGCGCACCAGGTCGATCAATCTCTCGCTTTGCCAGGCATCTTTGCCCTTACCGGCGAAACGCGAGTTTGCCTGAATCGAAAAGTCGTACCACAGGATATCTACCTTGCCAAAACGGGTCATCAGCTCTCTGGATTGGCCGTGCAGGTATTCCGTATAGGCTTCGAGTTTTCTGTTTGCATCCTCCGCTGCATAAGCCGCATCGTCTCGCATGGGGTGGTGGATGTCCAGAGTATAGTCCGGGTGATGCCAGTCTAAAAGCGAATGGTAGAAACCAACCTTCATGTTTTGATGGCGGAAGGCGCTAACCATGGGCTGGAGCAGATCTTTACCGTACGGTGTGTTGGTAGACTTATAATCTGTAAGGTCGGAATCCCACAGGCAAAACCCCTCATGGTGTTTGGTGGTAACCACAAAGTACTTCATGCCCGCTCCGGCGGCCGCTTTTGCCCACTCCTCCGGGTTATAGAGGTCCGGATCGAAGTGCTTGAAGTACTTTTCGTACTGTTCGTTGCTCATGCGCTCGTTGGTTTTCACCCACTCGTGCCTTGCGGGGAGTGCGTAAAGACCCCAGTGGATAAACAGACCAAAACGATCGTGTACAAACCAGTTTGTGTTACCGGGTGTGGGTGCGGGCTGCAGAGACATTGGAGCCACCTTTTCGAGATCTTGGCTGCGGATCAGCCACCGAATATTTCCTTAAACGAGGCATGAGTTCCTGTTCGGGCCTGTAATGTGCATTGGAATAACAACTTGTACAGGAATACATGCTGCGGGTGACGAACTTTCGGGCACCCTCGCCCCGGATAGTCGGCACGCTTGTCGACCGCAAACGGAGACGTATCCCATGTTCAGGTTGGATGCAGATAAACCAGTAACCCTTTGTGATGGCATCACACGCAGAGATTTTCTGCATGCCGGCTCCCTTTCGGCAGCAGCTCTGGGGTTTGGCCTAACGCTGCCTCAGATGCTGGCCCTTGAAGCGAAGGCAGAGAAGCCAAAGCAGGAGATGAACTGCATATTTCTGTTTTTGCTGGGTGCCCCAAGTCAGATGGATACCTGGGATATGAAGCCGGATGCTCCTTCTGAAATCCGTGGGCCATTCAAACCGATAATCACCAATGTTGCCGGGATACAGATCTCCGAGATTTTTCCCCGGATGGCGAAGCATGCCGACAAGTACAGCATTATTCGATCGGCATACCACACACAGGCAGCCGTGCATGATATTGGGCATCAGATGATGCAGACCGGGCACTTGTTTTCGCCGGGCCTCGAATATCCTAACTTTGGAAGCGCGTTGCAGTACCTGAGCAAGAGCTCTGCCGATGTGCCGGCCCATGTGTTGATGCCTCGCCCAATTGGCCCAACGGGTGGCAATTTGCCGCATGGCCAAACCGCAGGCTTTCTGGGTAAACGGTATGATCCATTTGTGCTGAATGCGGATCCTTCATCCCCAGAATTCCATGTTCAAGATCTTCTTCCGCCAGATTACATCGGGGCAGTTCGCTCGGAACGCCGCAAAAAGCTGCGGGATAGTGTGGATAACGCAGTGAAGGTTTTTGAAGGCAGTAGTGAAGCTGCGTTAATGGATGAGAACTTTCATCAGGCCTTCACCATGATGTCTTCCCCCAGGGCAAGGGAGGCATTTGATCTCTCCAGCGAGCCAAAGCACATACGTGAAAAGTATGGAATGAACAAGTTTGGCCAGAGCTGCCTGCTTGCCAGGCGCATGGTGGAGCGGGGAGTTCGCTACGTAACCATCAATATGTTCGAAACGGTATTCAATGAGATAACCTGGGACATTCATGGCAGCGCACCATTTACACCAATTGATGCCTACAAATCTCTGTGTGGCCCGTGGTTTGATAACGGTTACTCCTCTCTGATTGAGGAACTAACCGAGCGCGGACTTTACAAGAACACGATAGTTGTTGCATCCGGAGAGTTTGGAAGAACACCAAAGATTAACCCCGCCGGAGGCAGGGACCACTGGCCCGCCTGCTGGAGCATGATAATGGGAGGCGGCCCAATAAAAGGTGGGCAGGTTGTTGGTTCTTCCGATGCGATTGGTGGTTATCCGGTGGATCGCCCTGTTTCTCCCCAGGATTTTGCAGCAACCCTTTACACGGCACTTGGTGTGAGCCTGGAATCCACCATGCCTGGACCCTCTGGTAGGCCAATTCCGGTGTGCGACTACGGTTCCCGGCCGGTTACGGAGCTGCTTTCATGAGAGGTTCAGCGCTACTGTTCATGATGGCTATCTGTGGCCTTGCTCCCATCGCTGGCGTAGCAGATATCAAAATTCTCCCCGGCAACATCTCTCTGCATGGGCGATCGGACCGTCAGCAGATCGTGATAGAACGCTTTGATGCTGGCAGAGCAAGCCGTGATGTTACACGTCAGGCGCATTCATCGGTTGGGAATCCGGCTATCGTCAAGATCGGCACTGATGGCTGTTTGATACCGGCAGGGGATGGTGACACCACACTTACTGCCACATTTGGCAAACAGATGGCAACTGTGCGGGTGCATGTGGATGGAATCCGGGGTGTGCAGCCAGTGCCGGGTTTTAAGCGAGATCTGCTCCCAGTATTAACCAGGGCAGGATGCAATGCCGGGGCATGCCACGGGGCCGCCGCTGGCAAAGGTGGGCTCCGCCTCTCTTTGCGTGGTTATGATCCAGACGCAGATTATGATGTCTTGTGTCGCCAGGCACGCGGTCGCAGAGTAACGCCAGGTTCCCCAGAACAGAGCCTGGTTCTGTTGAAGCCACTGATGGAAGTTCCGCATGGGGGTGGTGAGAGGCTAAAGGCTCAGTCTCCAGAAACTGCAACGGTACGCGCCTGGATAAAGGGTGGGGCACCCGCTCCGAAACCTGCAGAGCCAGAAACGCTTCTGCTGGAAGTGTTTCCCGAATCAGCATGGATGCACCCCGGTGATAAACAGCAGCTGGCTATCCGTGCACACTACTCAGATGGCAGCGTGCGTGATGTGACGCGGCTCGTGAAGTTTGGGGTTACTGACGCCGCCATCGCAACTGTGAGTGACAGCGGCAACGTTTCTGTAAGTGGGCGGGGAGAATGCGCTGTTACGGTGTGGTATGCAAGCAAGGTTACCACTGCAAGAATTGTATCGCCATTTCCTGGTGCTGTGCCTGTTCAACCAACATCAACATCAACATCTTTAGTAGACAAACTGGTAAACAAGAAACTGCAAGAACTCAACCTGCCAGCTTCGCCCATAGCCAGCGACAATGAGTTCATACGGAGGGTGTTTCTGGACACGGCAGGAATGCTGCCAACG
This sequence comes from uncultured Chthonomonas sp., assembly GCA_903859705.1. Lineage (GTDB taxonomy): Bacteria > Armatimonadota > Chthonomonadetes > Chthonomonadales > Chthonomonadaceae > CAIXIX01. Next base: position 134,863 of record CAIONQ010000017.1, on the reverse strand, counting down.
CTCTCCGAAACAAAACAGTTTCTTGCTGACACCTCTGCCGACAAAAGGGCAAAGCTTATTGATCAACTGCTGGTGCGGCCAGAAACGGTGGACTACTGGGCCTATCGCTGGAGCGATCTGCTGCTATTGAACAGCAAGACGATACCAGCCGAATCGCTTAACAGCTTCTATGGTTTCATACGCAAGAGTGTGCAAGAGAACAAGCCCTGGGATACGTTTGTTCGGGAAATACTCACGGCAACAGGCAGCACGCTGGAGAATGGCGCAGCCGGGTTTTATGTTATCCATAAAGATCCATTTGATCTTACTGAAACAACCACCCAGGCATTTATGGGGCTTTCGATGATGTGTGCACACTGCCACAATCATCCGCTTGAGCGCTGGACCCAGAAAGACTATTACCAGATGGCCAACCTGTTTGCACGGGTTAGGCTAAAGACAGGGGATAAACCTGGCGAAGTATTTGTACTCACTGCAGATCGGGGAGACATTCCCCATCCCAGGCTTGGAACACCGCTGGCCCCTCGCGCTCTGGAGCAGAAGCCACTCAATCCAGAAGATACGGCAGATCGACGATTGGCACTGGCCAACTGGATTACTGGCGCCGGCAACCCCGCATTTGCGAGATCTATCGTAAACAGGATCTGGAAGAACTACTTTGCTCGCGGGCTTGTAGAAAAAGAAGACGACATTCGTGCTACCAACCCGCCAGTAAATGGTGAGCTGATGGATGCAGTAACCGGCTATTTCGTAACATCGGGCTACGACATCAGGAAGTTGATGCGTTTAATTCTTACTTCGGATGCCTATCAGCGATCCTCCATTCCTGTTTCGGCAGCGCGGCAAGACGAAAGGCAGTATTCACATTATTTTGCCAGGCGGCTACCCGCAGAAGCGCTGTTGGATGGCATAAGTCAGGCAGTGGGCATACCTTCAGAGTTCAAAGATTTGCCGGCAGGCTTACATGCCAGCCAACTGAAAGATTCCCAGACAGCCAGCTACTTCTTAACCGCCTTTGGAAGGCCGTTAAGAGAGAAAACCTGTGCATGCGAGCGCCAGAGTGAGCCTAACGTTGCCCAGGCGTTGCACCTGGTGAACGGCGATACAATTAATGCACGGCTTAAAGCACCAGGCGGTGTTATCGACGCAATTATCAAAGCAAAGCTTAACCTTCCTGAAGCTATGGATCAGCTTTATCTCTCGGCTCTGTGCCGTTATCCCACGCCTGCAGAAAGAAAAACTGCAGAGGCAATTCTGGGGAATATGAATGGTTCCGTTAGCCGGATAGTTCTCGAAGATCTTAGCTGGTCTGTGCTTACCAGCCGTGAGTTTGTATTCAACCACTAAACCTGTAATAAACTGCAGAGAGAGGTAACTGGCCGCAACCCGTTACCACAGGAGCACTCCAGAGTGAGCAAATTACGACAGCAGATCCTTATTCTGCACCTGTCAAATCCAGAACTGAGTTCAAATACTATTGCATGGGCTCTCTATGATGGAGCAGCACCCGCAGACAAGCTACAGATGCAGACCGGCGATGAAGACACCCCGCCTTATAAATCGGTTCTGGATGCCATGCGAGATGGGTGGTTTGTGATACAGATACCGCCGCTGCCGGTTTACCGCCATGGCGAAGACCACGAAACGGCACATCTGCCGTATGAATATGTTTTGGAGCGAAAGGTAGAAGTAGATGGCTGAAGTTACACGAGAAGACCTGCTGACAGCAAAACAGATGGCGCAGTTCTGTGTGGACGGCTACCTTGCCTTTGATGCATTTGTTCCGGAAGAGTTGAACAAGGCTGTGTACGCAGAACAGGTGGCCGGAAATGGATATTGGGACAAAGGAACCGCCATTCGGGAAGTGTTTGATCTGCCGAAAGTAAAAGGTATTCTCCAGAGCCTGGTTGGTCTGTATCCCATCTACGACCATTCTGCACTTCACATCGTCGGGCCGCATCACCGAGACGGTCAGATATATCACGCCGATTCCATTATTGATGCGCGCCCCTATGCGTTCGATATTCAGGCGATGTATTTCTCCCACGATGTGCCAAAAGAGAGTGGACCAACCCTGATACTCCCAGGCTCGCACCTGCGGCGCACATCGAACCTGAGTATTGGTAGGTACAAGAATATTGTTGGCCAGAAGCAGCTTATTGGCAAGGCAGGCACCATAGCATTCCTGCACCAGGCTATATGGCATTGTGCCCAGCCGAACCAGACGGATAACACCCGGTATATGTTTAAACTCCGCTTGCGTGCTGGCCAGGAACAACGTGGATTGTTCAACACGGATGGCTACAACGATCCCGAAGTTCGCAGAGTGTTTAATGCACACCACCCGTGGCACGGAGAAGAATCGCGCGCTGAGAACGTTATGCGAGCCAAGCTGTGGCGGTATGTAAGTGGTGACGATAGAGTAGATGTATCGTTTGAGGGTGTGCTGACAAGGATGCATATCTGATGCGGATGGGCGTATTGCACCAATTTATTCAATCTTGTGTGTTGGGATTATTGGCCACCTGCGGCGCCACATCTGTGGCATCGCAGGCAGCAACAGTGCCTATTTCCGCAGCTGGCACACATCGAACCAGGCTGAACATTGGTGCCATAACCGCATCATCTATATCACCAGCTTCTGATGCTGTAGCATTCGGTGGCCTCAATGTGATCGATATCGTTCGTGCATCGGACCTCAGACCCGTTCTTAAAATTACTGGCCTGCCAGGCCGGGTTACATCGCTGAACTATTCTGTGGATGGCAAACTGCTGTTTGCTAGTGGCGGCACGGCGGGTGTTAGCGGCGAAGTGCGAGTATTTGATGCGATACACGGAAGGCTGCTGTGCAGATTGATGGGGGCATCTGATATTATTCAGAGCGCAGCTATCGACCGGGCTGGCAGGCACGTAATAGGTGCCTCGTACGATCACAATGTCTATTATTGGAGTATTGGTGTTATCTCTGCGAAAGCGGGTGTGCCGGTACTGCTGCCAACCCGAGAGTTAAAGGACCATACCGACGCGGTTTATGCCGCCGATATATCTGCAGACGGCAAGATAGGCGTTAGTGCAGCGGGAGACCGAACGGTTAAGGTTTGGGATTTGCTGACGGGTAAGCGCAAGATAACGCTCAGTGACTCTACAGGGGATCTTGCAGCAGTTGTAATTCGGCCGGGGGGTAAAGAGGTTGCGGCTGCAGGCATGGACCGTATTTTGCGTGTGTGGGATGTTGCAACCGGAAAGCTGCTGCATACCACCTTTGCGCACGATGCTGGTGTGCTGGCGCTTCGATATACACATGATGGTACTCGCTTGATTTCTGCTGGCGAAGATAGAACCATAAAACTATGGCGATCTGATAACCTGGCAGATGCCGGGACCAGTGAGTTTAGATTGCAAGGTGCTGTGCCATCGGATTGGCCACACACGATAGCTATAGATAAATTGGACAGGTATGTTGCGGCGGGTTGCCATGATGGCACTGTGCTTGTTACGCCGCTTCACCCTGTGGCAACAAGCGTAGCAAAGGCAAGACCGGTAGATTCAGGATTGATGGATGAGCAAGTGATACCCGCAGCCAGTGCGTGCGCCGTGCCAGTGGACGACGTTGTGGTATCTCAGTTGCCCCAGTCTCGCAGTGCTAAGACAGCTCAACCACTAACCATACCGAGTGTGATTACTGGAGTTTTAACAACCGATACCACCGATGTAGCCAATTATTACCGGTTCCACGCTCGCAAGGGTGAGCGGATAATGGCTGTTGTTAATGCGCGCAGAGCAGGATCGGCACTGGATAGTTACCTGCAGATACTGGAATTGGATGGAAAGCCGGTAGAGCGTGCGGTTTTACGATCGGTATCACAATCCGAAATCACGCTGTTCGACAAAGACTCCACTGCAACAGGTATTCGCCTGCTTCCATTTCCAGATCTCCAGTTGAACGACTATGTGATGATCGGCAGGGAAGTTCTGCAGGTTGGCGCTTTGGCGAAAGGCGTGGATGACGACACGCAGTTCCGGGCATACCGGGGTCAGCGCCAGGGGCAGCTTGGCACCACTCCCGAATACCATACCATTGGCAGCAAAGTGTATCGGGTGGAGGCGCATGCCGCGGGCTCAAAATTTGCGCCCAACGGAATGCCGTTAGTTCACTTGAACTATGAGAACGACGATGGAGGTCCATTGTATGGTCGGGATTCTGTTATCGATTTTACGGCTCCGCACGAAGGTGACTATCTGGTAAGGATATCCGATGCGCAGGGTAGGCAGGGCAAGGCATACACGTATCGGCTTGAAGTTCACGCCCCACGCCCTGATTACAGTGTTACTATCAACCCTCAAGTAATCACCCTTCCCGCGGGATATTCGGTGCCTGTAAGTGTTCAGATAGAGAGACTTGAAGGCTTCAATGCGCCTGTTCAAATTCGGTTATCCGGGTTATCGCCTGAATTTCAGGCTACGGAAACCGTAATACAGGAGTGGGAAACCTCTGCCACCATTCTGGTAAGCTCTGTTGGCAGTGCGTTGGGAGTTAGTTCTACGTACCGATTGGAAACATCCTCTGAAACTGACGCCCTACATATTGGCCAAAATCTCGACGTTGCGACGACACGTAAACTGGTTGTGGGGGCAGCGCCTTCCATAGAAATGAAAACCACTACTCCATCCGCTACGATTGCTCCGGGCGGCCGCTGCACATTGCATGTGTCGATTGTTAGGAAAAAGGGATTTGCCGGAAGAGTGCCTGTGGATGTGGTTAACTTGCCTGCCGGAGTTCGAGTGGCAGATGTTGGGCTAAACGGTATTTTAATACCTGAAAATCAAACAGAGAGAGATATTGTTTTGGAGTGCCAGCCCTGGGTAACGGCACAAGTGAGGCAGATAGGAATTCAGCTGAGTGCAGAAGGGGGCACGGGCGGAACGCTGCCGCCCGTGGCTCTTACTGTAAAACCCGACAAATGAATGGATACTCTATTTTCGGTGATAAACACCGGATCCTAGATGGTACAGTTCTCCTCGAGGATCCAGTTTGCCCCGTGGAGAGAGCGTAAGCAGAGTTCCATCCTGATTTATGGTGTACAAGAACTGGACCGGGGAGCTATCATCTCTCTCGCTTTCACCATTAAAGGATACTTTCAGGGTCTCCCCATTGTCTTCCCACGTGAAATCCTGATATTTCTTTCCATTGATCGAAAGCGAACCTTTGCCGCCTTTATCAAAAGAGTACTGGGTGGTAGCTGTGGTTGGTTGGGCACCGGGAAGATGAATTTCATCGGTAATTTCCCATACACCAATTACCGCAGTTCCAACAGGTTTCTGTGCGGTTGCGGTACTGGGATTGAGAGTATTGCCACCATCCACTCGATTGTCCTGCGATGGATCGGTTCCGCGCTGTGTGCTACCTTGTTCCTGACCATTACCCTGCTGATTTGGTTGTTGATTGACGGGCGCCTGCATGTTCTGCGGCTGCGAAAAGCGTTGCTGCTGCTGAAATGGCTGATTTTGTACCGGTGTGGGGGCGGATTGCAAATTAATACCAGTAGCACGGCGCATCCAATCCGGACCATCTATCGCTTTTTTTGCGGCACTTAGCCCACCGTAAAAGCCAACTCCCATGAAAAATACTGCGAAGAAGCAGCCAACCTTCATGCGTTTCTTACCGTTGGGGGTGATGCCGAATTTGCCACCAGATTGTTGTGGCGCCTGCTTACCTGGTCCGGTTGTCATAGCTGTTAGACTTTCTGTTTATAGTTCCTGAGAGCTTTCTACTTCACATTACGGTTTAGAAAGCCAGATGGCGTCACCAATAGGGTGTGATCTATTACTCTCTGAGAGTCAGCTCTATTGCTGCACACACATCATCCAATGATGGTAAGGCAGCGTATTCAAGAATGGGATTGAATGGTATGGGGGTATCCGTTCTGGCAACGAGTTGAGGTGGTGATAGCAGCGTATAGAATGATTCTGTTTTTCCGACAATCTCACTAATAATGCTCTGGCCAAAACCAGTGGTTCGCGCATCCTCCTGAACAACCACAAGGCGGCCCGTTTTTGCAACAGAACAGGCTACAGAGCCGTAATCGCAGGGGCACACCGTGCGGATATCAACAATTTCAATGGATACGGGTGGATTGGCAGCGGCGAAGCGATCGGCAGCTTGTTCTGCCAGCTCAATACCATTGCCCCAGCTAACAATCGTCACATCGTCGCCTTGTTGCCGGATGGCTGCAACACCAAATGGAACTGCGCATAGCGCCTGGCCGATTGGCTTCCGAATTCGGAATATATGCTTGGGCAGAAGAAACAGTGTTGGATCTTTGGATTGGATAGCCGTCCAAAGCATCCCTGCGGCATCTTCTGGTGTGGAGGGTATTGCAATTTGCAATCCGTGAACATGCGCCCACAGCCCCTCGTTGCTTTCACTGTGCCACAGACTGCCGCCAGGCAGGTATGCTCCATACGGCGCCATGATCACCATTCCACAGTTCCAATCTCCGGCGGATCTCCAACGGAGTGTTGTGGCCTGGTTGGAGAGTTGATTGAAAGCGGGCGCCATGAAATCTATAAATTGCACCTCCATTATGGGCTTGCGACCAATGGCGGCAAGCCCTATTCCCGCACCAATTATAGTTGCCTCTGCGAGGGGTGCATTAAAAACCTGCGATGGATGTTTTGTAGATAGGCCCTTGCTGAGCCCAAACACTCCACCTTTTGGATCGGCGATGTCTTCTCCATACATGAGGCACTGAGGTAAGTGCGTAAATGCATAGTCAAGTGTTTCGTTTACGGCTGAAACGATGCTAGCTGGACTGGATATCTGGAAAGGTAGGGGGTCGATAGATGCAGGAGTATCACAGAATACATGCTTCGTAACTTCGTGTGGCAATGGATCCAGATCTTCAATTGCGCGCCGATATTCCTGATCTACTTCCAGGGATATGGCTTCAAGTTGCCGTTTCCAATCTTTTCTATTCAGTAAGCCTGAACCAATGAGCCGTTCTGAGAAGACCGATATCGGGTCTCGAGCTGTTTCCATCTCGAGCTCTTCTGAATTACGGTAAAGGCGTTGGTCATCACTACTCGTGTGAGAAGCGAGCCTATCAATATCGCACCACAGAACCGTTGGCCCTTCGCCCTCGCGTGCTTGCAAAACTGCTGCATCGGCCGCTGCAAAAACCTCGAAAGGGTCCCTGCCGTTAACACGGCGCATTCGCTCTGGCGAAAGTATGTTTAGCCGATAGGGAAACATGGAGTGCGTTGGGGTGCTTATGCCGTACCGATTGTCTTCGATTACAAATACTATTGGCAGCTTTTCCTGAATAGCAAGAGCCAGGGCTTCATAAAACTCACCTTGCCTGGTAGCCGCGTCGCCAACTGTAACTAATGCAACCCTGCCAGAGCCATCTAGCTTGAAGCCCCATGCTGCGCCTGCAGCTGGCAAACACTGAGAGGCCGTAGGGGTGGCAGCTGAAAAGATGTTGCGGCTGCTATCCGAATAGTGGCCGGGCATTTGGCGGCCGCCACTGCTGCTTTCTGCCTTTGCAAAATAGGCCAGAGCTAACTCTCTAACGGTAACTCCCCGAACCAGGGCAAGAGCACGGTCTCGATAATACGGAAAGATATAGTCCGCCACTGTAAGGGCATAACCTGCAGCAGCCGTTGCTTCGTGCCCGGCGCCTGAAACCTGAAACCAGCCCTTGTTCTGGCGAAGCAGCAAGCCTTCGCGCCGGTCGCATTCGCGAGCCACAGCCATGCAATGCAGAAACTCATGCGCGGGCAGGCTCGCTAAACGAACCTGGTTCACCGTCTCCATCGAGACCTCCTGAACTATACGATCGAAATAAGGGATACCGCTTCCGATGCACGCCTGAGAACCAGTTGTGTAAGGCTCTATTTCTCTATTCGATTGGTTTGCTCGATATAAAATTCCTGCATGCAATGATCAGGCACTGTGGTGGCAAGTGCAGGAATTCCCGTGTATCAATCCTAAACAGATTATGAAACAAAGGTTGATTGCGCGGATGGAGTATCAGGCTTCCCGTGCTGGAACCGACGGAGGTATTCGATGGAATCCATTGTAGTTCTTATCGTCCTTGTTGGTGGGCTCGCACTGCTGGCCAGTGGGCGCGGCGTTTTTGCAGTAAAGCGGCCATCAGATGCTCATGGCGTGAAGAAGCGCAAAATGAAGAGCCATAGCGGTGAGCACAACACGCACTCTCACTAAGCCAACTGCCTTACCTCACAATTAAACTGGAGCACAGCGGATGCGTATCGCGTCTACAGACCTGAATTTTGAACGGGAACCTCTGGCTACGCCTTTTGGATTTAAGGGCGGATACCTATCTGAACTCTGGCAGACCGTTGCACAGGTGCAACTGGAAAGTGGGAGCCGAGGGATTGGCCTTGGTGTGCAGAGTGTATTATGGTCGGATACGTCGGTTTTTAGCGCAATGCCGGAGGCTGCCGGCAACGCTTTGATGTTTGCTGTTACCGCACATGCTCTCAGTTTGCTGCCTGGCCGAGATCTCAATGATCCGATCGAGCTGCAGGAAGAGATGCTTCCCGAGGTGTTGGAATATGCAAGAAAGATAACCGGCCGTGCTGATTTACGCAAAACGTTTGCGCTGAATGCGCTTGTTGCGGTAGATAACGCGGTTTGGCTTGCATGGGCTGCAGAAAATGGTGTTCGTAGCTTTGATGGTTTGCTTCCGGATAAGTTTCGTGGGGGCCTCAGCCACAGGAATAATCGCGTAGTAAGCATTCCCGCTATTGGTTATGCCATGCCTGTAGCAGATATTGGAAAGCTTGTTGATGAGGGCCACTATGTGATCAAGATCAAAATTGGATCGGATCCCGCTAAAGATGGCGATCCTGAAAAGATGCTTGCCTGGGATACCTATCGCATAGGGGAGATTCATCGCGGAGTTGGCCACAGGTATGCCGGGCCGGGTGAGAACAGGCGGGTGCTGTACTACCTGGATGCAAATCAGCGTTACGATTCCATGGATAGGTTGATGAGACTGGTAGATTATCTCGAAAAGAGTAATCTGCTTGATCGAACCGTTTTGCTGGAGGAACCGTTTGCTGAAGAGAACCACGCAGATGTGAGCCATATTCCGATTGCGGTTGTTGCCGATGAGAGCGCCCATACCGACGAGGATGCGATACATCGCATGGAACTGGGGTACAAAGCCATTGCGTTGAAGCCGGTAGCAAAAACCCTGAGCATGACATTGAAGATCGCTCAGGCAGCGATTGACCGCAATGTGGCGTGCTTTTGTGCCGACCTTACTGTAAACCCGGTATTGGTGGACTGGAATAAATCGGTTGCTGCACGGCTGCTGCCAGTGCCAGGCCTTGCCGGAGGTGCACTGGAAACAAATGGTGCGCAGAACTACAAGAACTGGACCCAATTACAGGAGTATCACCCGTGTTGTGGTGCTTCCTGGACAAGATCTCACAATGGGGAATTCATTGTAGACAATGGCTTCTTTGAAACGGGTGGGGGCATGTTTGAAACGTCTGTGCACTACAGCGGTTTGGTAAACCGCACTTAAGTAGCCAGTTAATGAGCAGCAGCAGGCTTTACGGGAAGCACGATTTGCGATGGGTGATCCGGATTAAAGTGGAGTGTATTTCGGGCGGATCTGATCTCCGGTCCGCCCGAATTTGTGTTTATATCAAATGCTGGTGAGTTGCTGGATGTTATGAGCACACGCAAACGGTGACCTTTGTTAAAAACCATACTGGTTGACCAGAGATCAACGCTAATTGGATACACCTGGCCCTGCGCCATCATCTCTTCTGACAAAAAGCCATACCGAAACTTTGTGCGCAGCTGTCCTTCGCAGATATTGATGCTTCGGCCATCCGGGTAAACATCGCAAAGCTTCACAAAAATATCTGTATCTGGGGCATCGCTGGATATCCATAACAGGGCTGAAACACGGCCCGTTACCTCCAGCATCTCTGAGAGTGGATCGGATGTAAATTTAAGCACATCTTGCCTGGCTTCCAGTTTACGTTGATCCATCGGCCCTGATGGAAGCATCAGGTTCGCGCCACCTACGGTGGGCGCCGGGTTGTGTGGGTCGAACACATACGCCAAAGAGGGTTCAACTCCAGGCCTTGTTCGGTTAAGTGCACCTGTATTGTGAAGATAGTACGGTGTGTCAAAGCTATCACGCGGTGGCCATTCATCTGCGGTATGCCAGGCGTTTCCCGGGGCTCCACGCTCATCTGGCCCCATTGTGTAATACGTTACCGCTGGAACAGATGCCAATTTATCGGGATGATTAAGTGCTGTCTCCAGAAAAGCGGTTCCGGATAGCATTGCATCTGGCGGGGTGGATCCCTGTGAAAACGAGATATCTCCGGTATGCCCGGAGCGGAACGATGCGTGGCTCCACGGCCCCATAACCAGCTTTTGCGCGCCCAGTGCGCCTGTTCCCCCACGCAGGTTTAGTTGCTGGAATGCGTCTAGCGTTCCCTGACTAAATATGTCGTACCAACCGCCTACATGCAACGCGGGCCAATGCATGGCTCCCCACTTATCGGTGAGGTCAAACCGATACCAATAGTCATCAAAATCTGGATGCGCACGCCACTCCGCAAGCGCGATCTTATCGAAGCTATTCGCCTTCAGCCACTCTTCAGCCAGGTTCTTGCGAAAGACGCCACCCGGATAGATGCCGTACGTGTACAACGATGGTGTAGCAGCCTCGATATCCTGTGCTTTAAGTCCATCGCTGCCAGAAGCGGCCAGAGAGAGCTGCGAAATACCGGAGGCACTGCCGCCGAGCGTTGCTATTTTGCCATTGCACCACGATTGTTTAGCCAGCCACTCAATGGTTTCCCAGCTATCATTGGGGCGCTCGAATGGATCACCTATAAACGGCAGGTTGGAACCTTCACTGCCGAAGCGCCCACGTGCATCCTGAACCACAACAGCGTATCCGGCGTTAACAAATTCTACAGCCCGAACGGTTTTGCGGTTGTAGGGCGTGCGAATATATAAAACTGGGAATGGCCCAGTAGATCTGGGCAAATACACCGTAATCCCGAGGTGCGCTCCGTCATTTGTTTCGATCAAACTATCGATTTGCACAATGCTCAGTGCCTGGTATGCTGGTAGAAAGAACGCAAGCATCACAATGCTTATCGCTCCTTGTATCAGTCTGTATGCCATTCCAGAGCTCTTGCGTGGTTTAGTGGGTTCTGTTTCAGCTGATCGGGTAATCCTGGATATTGCTGCATCCAGGGATCGGGAGAAGGCAATAACCATCAGTAGCGGCACAAACACAGAGCGGCCAATAATCGGAACCAAGCATACCAAGAATAAGAAGAGCGATAGTGCCAAAGCGGCCAGAAACTCAAACAGCCTGCGCCTGCGGACTTTGCGAGCAACCGCAGTACGAGCGATGATATCTGCAAACAGTATCCAGAGCCCAAAACAGCAGGTTATGCCAATAATGAGCGCTATGCCACCTGTTGCCAGCTTAACCAGATGACCACCAAACTTGAATGCAACGGCAATACCCAGGGAAAGCACCGGTAACGCCAGCAGTAGTGATTTGTGCTTCGGCAATGCCGAATGAGAGGCCCCACCTGCGCCCCTAGGAAACAGAGCAAGCAATAAATTGCATCCGCCAATCCAGGTAAGCAGGAGGGCCACAAACGTAAATATATCTGCTTGAGCGAGTGCCAGCGGCATTCAACAAATCTCCAGATGCGTGGTGCGCATTGGGCTTAATCTCACAATTGCGCCCTACTTCGCATGCCCTATGTTCTGCCGTTCGGCATCAATAACCTGCAATCAGGCAGGCGGTTGTTCGATGTTCATTACCATGTAAAGCGCGCACTGTGGAAAAGCGAGCTGATGTGGATCGTAAAGATCGAGGTTCAATCCTCGAAGTTCAAATCCCTTAGCGATATAGAAATCATAGGCTTTAACATTTGTATTTTGTGTTTCCACCCACAAATTTCGGTACAGAAGTTTTGCTGCGTGGTTGATTGCCGAGGTAAGTAATCTGCTGCCAATTCCACAGTTTCGATAATCGATATCAACGTAAAGGTGCTGCAACTCCATCGTTCTATTCCATTGATGGTTAACGCAACCGCACCACCCAATAACTTCTCCCATCGCCACGGCAACAAACACCGTGCTGCAGTGTTGAATATCGGCAGCCGTTAATGGGTATTCCCAGGACAAAGTTTTCGTATGGCACTTGCGAGAAAGTACAAATCCGTTAACTGTTGGCGAAACATCCAGGAGTTCATTCGATACACAATGCCGGCTTACTGCAAGTATCTCGCCACACTCAACAGGTAATAGTGCTGGCCTGATCTCAGCGTCGAAAGTGTTGCTCATTCCTTTGGTGTGTTTCCTTTCAGCTAAGTTATTATGTTAAGAGGAATGTTGCCGCTTCCAGAGGAAATAGCCCTCAGACAACGGGCGGCCAGCGCAGGCAGCTTGCGATCTGTGCCTTCAGATTTCTGCAGGATCAGGTCTGGAGCCTTGCCGCTACTGGTTGCCCAGCCTACTCCCTATATTCTCAGGAGAATATCGATCCATGGCATCCAAATCTACCCGGCCGAACATTGTGCTGTTCGGTATCGATTCACTCCGTGCAGATCACATGAGCTGCTACGGATACTACCGGCAGACAACGCCGCACATCGATAAGTTTGCAGAAGAGGGCACTCTTTTCGAGCACAACATCAGTGCTCATATACCAACAACGAGTGCCTATTCCTCCATGCTTACTGGCCGCGACGTGTTCGGCACCCAGGTTGTTGCCCTGCGCCACCAGGGCCCTCTGCGCGCGGAAGTACCAACTCTGGCTGAGTTGTTGAAAGCAGAAGGATACCAGACAACCTGCGTTGGCTTTACAGGTAATCCTGCCTCCAGAGGTTTTGATAAGTACCTGGATTATGCTGGATGGGGCAACTGGAACGAAGGCCGGAGCCCCAAGGCGCAAAACTTGAACGATGTAGCCCTGCCAGAATTGGATAGGCTAGCGGCCGATAATCAGCCGTTCTTCTTGTTCCTGCGCCACATGGATCCTCATGCGCCTTACCTGCCGCCGGCACCCTATGAGCGCATGTTTTACCACGGCAACGAATCGGACCCCGCAAATCATAGCATGGATCCGGTTATGGAATTTAAGCCGTTCCGAGACTTCTTTGCAAGTTGGATGCCTCCCGGAATCTCTGATAAAGACTACGTTATTGCGCAGTACGACGGCGCTGTTGCATACATGGACGCCTGTATCCAAACCATCTTCTCTGCCCTTGAAGCGCACGGAATTCTGGATGAGACCATTGTGGTTATTAATGGCGATCACGGCGAGACGCTTTATGATCATGATTGCTACTTTGATCACCACGGTCTTTACGAGCCAACCCTGCATGTGCCGCTGATCATTCGCTATCCTGGCCGCGTTCCTGGCGGAGTTTCGGTGCCTGGCTTTACGCAGCATAAGGACCTTGTACCCACGCTCCTGGAACTGGCTGGCATTAAGCCGAAGGGTGTCAAGTTTGACGGCAATAGCCTATTGCCGCTTGTGTGGGGCGAAGAGGCTTCCCATGAGAGTGAAATCTACATTACCGAATGTACATGGATGCGCAAGCATGGCTGGCGCACACCGGAATGGAAACTCATTCTGGCACTTGAGCCGGACTTCCACTTCAAACCACCCGTTGAGCTCTACAATCTAGTTCTGGACCCAGAGGAGAACGATAACGTAGCGGATGCAAACCCGGAAGTGGTTGCAATGTTAACCACTCGCATGGAAGCCTACATTAAGAAGCGTGAGAAACAATCCAAATTGCCAAACCCGATCCACAATCAGGGTGATTGGCATGGATTTAAGGGAACTGGTCCCTTCAAAACCTCTGAACAAGCGTACGAAACCATGCACATTGGGGATCCCAATCAGGCCGCGAAGCTTCAGGCTGAAAGCCGTAAGTAACAGGACATAGAAAGAGTTTAGAGATGATACTGGGTGCCAATTCCGTCCTGTTTGGCGGATACGATATGGAAACCGCATTTCGAAGTTTGGCCTATGCGGGATACGATGGTGTAGAGCTTTCGGCAATTGATGGTATGAGTGAGCACCTTGTGCTGGACAGGTGGCAGGAAGTTGCCGATGAAATTAAGCGCCTTTCGCAGGAATATGGGCTAAAACTCCTGGCTATGGAGCAGCCTTCTCAAGATCCAGAAAAGATGGAGAAGGCCTTTCAGTCTGCCGTTGAGATCGGGATCCCGATAGTTAACTGTGGACCGGGTGGAAAGTCGGACGACGAAGACAGCCTGAAGGCATCGATAGATTCTCTTGGGAAACTTGCAGATCGCGCCGCGCATTATGGAGTAACCCTGTGTGTGAAAGCACATGTTGGTGCGGCTATTTACAACACACCCACCACGCTTCGTGCCATGGCAGAGATTAGCTCTCCTGCATTTGGTATAGATATGGATCCATCCCATATCTGGAGAGCTAATGAAGACCCGGTGGAAGCGATTACTGCTGTAATATCTCGTGTGAAACATGTGCACATTCGAGATTGTAAGGGAAGGCAGCAAAACCCTGGCAAGCCAGAGTTCCAGGCTAATGGCAGGGGAGATATTAACCTGCTTGGCTATATAGGTGCATTGCATGCAGGCGGTTACACTGGGCCGGTTGATCTCGAAATTATCGGGGCAAAAGAGTACAGCGTAGAGCGCTGCTGCATCATTGCTGCGGAATCTCGCGGACATATGCAGGCGTGCCTGCAGGCATGTGGCAGCCGATAAGTAACGGCTAAACCTGGTGTAGGTACAAGATTTGGGGCGTGGCCGGCTGGCCACGCCCCAATCGTTTGTTTACCCGGAATCGTAATAAGGCGCGGAGGGTATACTAACATGTCTATTTTTGCGCCACAGCGCCTCACCAGTTCCCAGGGATAGTATCACGCATGATAACGGTTAATGAAGTTACGAAGTCTTACGGTTCTCGCACTCTGTTTGATAAAGTATCGGTAAAGTTCACTCCTGGCAACCGCTATGGCCTTACAGGCCCCAATGGCGCAGGCAAGAGTACCTTTATGAAGATACTGACTGGAGAGATTGAGCCAACGAACCGCGGCACCGTATCACGGCCCAGGAAAACCGGTGTTCTGAGCCAGGATCAGTTCGCTTTTGATGCAGAGCGGATTATTGATACTGTACTTATGGGCAATGACACACTATGGCAGGCACTAAAAGAGCGTAATGAAATCTGCAATGGAACTGAATTCACCGACGAAATGATGCACAGGCTTGGTGAGTTAGAATCTACAGTTGCGGACGAAAACGGATATATGGCCGAAATTGAGGCCGCAGAGATTTTGCGGGGCATCGGCATTGAAGATGCGCGCCACACTGATTTAATGGCCTCATTGCCAACCGATCATAAATTTAGAGTGCTACTTGCACAGGCCGTTTTTGGTGGCCCAGAAGCCCTGTTGTTGGATGAACCTACCAACCATATGGACCTGGAATCTATCCACTGGTTGGAAGAGTACTTGATTTCGTATGAAGGTACTTTGATAGTTATTTCGCACGACCGCCACTTCCTGAATGCAGTCTGCACGCACATCGCGGATATTGATTACGACACAATCATAACTTACCCCGGTAATTACGATGATATGGTTGAGCACAAAATGCAGGCGCGTACCTCGGTTGAGGCAGAGAATCGGGATAAAGCGAAGAAGATTGCGCAGTTGCAAGAATTTGTATCACGATTCGCCGCTGGCCAGCGATCCAGCCAGGTGCAGTCTCGGCGCAAAGAAATTGAGAGACTAACCCCTACCGATCTTAAGAAATCCAATATTCAACGCCCTTACATTCGCTTTGATCAAGAGCGTGCTTCAGGACGTGAAGTGTGCATCGTTAAGGGGTTAACAAAGTCTTTTGGCGAAAAGCCGCTCTTTGAAAACCTCGATCTCGAAATTATGCGTGGTGACAAAATTGCGATCATTGGCGGAAATGGCGTAGGTAAAACTACCCTACTTAGATGCTTGATTGGGGAATTAGAGCCAGACGCCGGTACCGTTCGATGGGGAACAGGGGCAACTTGGGGCTATTACTCTCAGGACTTTGGAGATCAGATTCCAAAGGACACAACCTCTGTTGAGTATCTGATGCGCTTTGAACCAAAGGGAGACCACCAGGTTGTTCGCGGCCTCATGGGCCGCATGCTGTTCGGTGGCGAAGACGGCGTGAAACCAACGAAGGCGCTCTCCGGTGGGGAACAGAGCCGCCTGCTTATGGCCCGCCTGATGCTAGAAAAGCATTCGGTGCTCATATTTGATGAGCCAACCAACCACCTCGATCTGGAGTCCGTATCCGCTCTTGGCGAGGGCATCAGCCAGTTCGCCGGAACAGTCTTCGTGGTAACCCATGATCGCGATCTTATCTCGCTAATGGCAACACGAGTACTCTCATTTACGCCAGAAGGGCTTATAGACTTCCTGGGCACCTACGAAGACTACCTTACAAACCACCCACTGCCGGAAGTGCAACGCACGCAGCGCTGGTAATTGGGGAACTCTGGTGTTTCTGCGGCGTTAGTAATAGTGAATATGCTTACGCTTAAGAGGTGAAATATGCCAAAGGCAACATTTGGGGCTGGATGCTTCTGGGGTGTGGAAGCTGCTTTCCGCGAAACACCGGGTGTACTTGCCACTGCAGTAGGGTACGAAGGTGGCGATCTGGACAACCCTACTTATAGGGACGTGTGTACGGATTCCACAGGGCACGCCGAGGTAGTGGAAGTAGACTACGATCCGGCACTTACTACGTTTGAGAAACTGTTGGAAGTATTCTGGTCCAACCACAATCCCACAACTCTCAACCGCCAGGGTCCGGACGTTGGTTCGCAGTACCGATCCGTAATCTTCTATCACTCGGCAGAACAGGAGACAGCTGCAAAGCAGTCGATTGCGGCGCTTACCTTAGCCAATCGGTTTCCGAGGCCAATTGTTACGCAGGTTGTGCCTGCCCGGGTGTTCTATCGGGCAGAAGAGTACCATCAGCAATATCTGGAAAAGCGTGGTTTGCGATCGTGCCATCTGTAAAGCAAACAGTGTTAGTGAAGTAAGGCGAGGGCGAGCATTGGATGCTCTCCCTCGCCTTGTTATTTATTCGGTAATGCCAGTTTGTTTAAGAATAAATGCGTAGTCAAACGCAGTATCCTTAATTCGGCTGTATCTTCCAGAAGATCCGCCATGCCCGCCATCCATGTTCGTTTTAAGCAGTAGTGGGGCAGAGTTACTCTTCAGGGTCCTGAGCCTGGCAATATACTTGGCAGGCTCCCAGTACATTACCTGGCTATCGTTGAATGAGGTTTTTACCAGCATTGGTGGGTAGGCAGCTGCTTTAAGGTTTGTGTATGGGCAATACGCACGGATCCAGGCGTACTGCTCGGCAATCTTCGGGTTACCCCACTCTTCAAACTCTCCTATTGTCAGCGGAAGTGTTTTATCCAGCATGGTGTTGATAACATCTACAAATGGAACTTTGCTGATCACGGCACTGAACAGATCCGGTCGTAAATTAACAACTGCCCCCATCAATAGCCCCCCGGCACTTCCACCTTCAATTACTATGCGCTGTGGGTCGGCATAGCCATCGTTTATCAGCGTTTCTGCACACTTAATAAAGTCCGTAAAGGTGTTCATCTTGTTTTGCATCTTCGCGCTATCGTGCCAGGCTTTGCCGAGTTCCCCTCCGCCTCGGATATGGCCAATAGCAAACACAAAACCGCGGTTTAGCAGCGAAAATACACTGACGCTAAAGTGGGCTGGCATCGAAATTCCATATGACCCATACCCATACAGAAACAACGGTGCACTGCTGTTAAGTTCGGTGTCTCTGCGCCGCACGATGGAAAGTGGTATACGAGTTCCGTCATCAGCAATGGCAAACAGACGCTCAGATACGAAATCTTCCCGATTAAATCCGCCAGGAACTTCGGTTTGTTTTACCAGTGTTGCGATGCCACTTTCCATGTCGAGATCGAAGGTGGAAGAGGGCGTTACCATCGATTGATAACTGTAGCGCAACGTATCTGTGTCATACACATGGTTGTGCACGGGGTATACGGTGTAAGTAGGTTCTGGGAATGTTGCCCTGTACGCCTCACTGCCATTGATCGGCACAATCCGAAGATGGGGTAGCCCGTCTTCACGCTCAAACAGAACCAGATACTTCTCAAAACAATACAGCTCTTCACGCATGATGGCTGGATCGCAGGCAATTACTTCGGTCCAGTTTTCGGGGCCAGGCGCTGATGTTGGTGCCCACACAAGTCGATAGTTGATGCCGGTGTCGTTGGTTCTGATATAGAACCTATTTTGGCCAGTATGGTGGTCTACCTGGTAGATTTTCTCAGGCTGCCTGCCCAGAATAAGGGTGAACTGGCCGGTGGGATCACTAGCGGAAAGCACATAGGTTTCGGAAGTTGTATGGCTCTCAACCTGTAAAAGCAGCCAATCTCCGCTTCGTGAGCGCGAAATGCCAGTGCGGAACATTTCGTCTGTCTCTTCGAAAACAAGTACATCATCGGCAAGATCGGTGCCCGCAACATGCCGGTACACTCGGTAGTGGCGCTTGGCTGAGTCTTCAACCGTGTAAAACAGGGTTTTGCCATCGGCAGCCCAGGCAATGCTACCGGTTTTCTCAATTCTATCTGGCAGTACTTCTCCGGTTGTGAGGTTCTTTATTTGTAAGGTGTACTGTCGAAATCCGGTAGTATCGGTAGAAAACGCAGCAAAACTGCCACAGTCAGAAATCTCGAGGGCACCAATTGAAAAGAAACCATGTCCCTCTGCCATTATATTGAGATCAAAGATTACGGTTTCTTCGGCGCCTACAGAGCCACTTCGTCTGCAGATAATCGGGTACTGTTTGCCAGCCTCGGTTCGCATTGAATACCAGTAGTTACCAATGCGATAGGGCGGTTCCTGATCCGTTTCATTGATTCTGCCAAGGATTTCCTTGTATAGCTTCTCCTGAAGATCTGTGGTGTCTGCCATTACTGCATCGGTGTAGCTGTTCTCCAGATTTAGATACTCAGCAACCGCCGGATTGGGCTTGTCTCTCAGCCAGAAGTAGTCATCTTCAAGAGTTTCACCGTGGATTGTAACGGGGTGTGGAATTCTGGTAGCTGCTGGGGGAAGGGGAAGATTATCGGTTTGCATGTGTCTCTCTCTCACAAAAATGATGCCAGCGGACGCAGCTCAACCGGGCCAATCCGGTTTACGCTTCCCATCCGCTGGCAGTTTAGAATACAGCGCAAGGCTGGTAACTACTTAAGCTGCAAGAACTCCACGCACACTGGCTTGGATATGTTCAGTACCTGCCCCGTTGCCTTGAGTGCGCCTGTTTTCTTGTTTCTCTTAAATACCACTACGTTATCAGAACCTTGATTGGCAGCAATCACAAAAGTTCCGCTCGGATCCAGTGCAAAGCACCGTGGAACCTTACCACCGGTGGACTGGTGACCAACAAGTTTGAGTGTTCCATTTACGGGAGAAACGGCGAAGATTGCGAGGCTGTCATGCCCACGATTAGAGCCGTACACAAACTTTGCATCCGGCGATACCCGAACTTCAGCGGTTGTATTGGACCCCTTAAAGTCTGCGGGCAAAGTGGAGATCGTCTGGAAAGCCTTGAGTGCCGCTGTCGAGGCATCGTAATGAAACGCGGTAACCGTGGATTTCATTTCGTTGATCACATACGCAATCTTGCCACCGGGATGGAACGCGATGTGCCTGGGTCCGCTTCCGGGTACGGCAGTAGTTGGTGCAAGCCCAGCATCATCTACGTTCGCGGAATCTGCCGTTATCCGGTATGGAATGATTTTGTCGGCACCCAGGTCACATACAAATACAAACTTCCCAGAGGGGTCGATCACTGCACAATGCGCGTGCGGGCCTTCCTGGCGTGCTTTATCTACGCTTTCTCCTGTGTGCTGTACCACACATCCCGGGTCACCCAGGCTGCCATCTGCATTCACCGGCAACACTACGGTGCTTCCACTGGTGTAGTTGGCGGCAATTACGCACTTGCCGGTAGGATCCATTGTCAGGTGGCAGGGGTCAGCACCGAAAGATGGCTTCTGATTAATGAATTTGAGTGCGCCGGTCTTCTGATCAATTTTATAGGCGCTTACCGCGCCCGAAACTTTGCCCTCGAAGTTACCCACTTCGTTAACAGCATACAGGTACTTGTGGCTGGGATCGATGGTTACAAAAGATGGGTTTTCTACATCTGGTCCAACAGACTCCGCCGTGAGGTGCCCGGTTTTCGGGTTCATGCTGTAAACGTAAATGCCCTTTGTTTTGCCTGTGGTATATGAGCTGAAATAAACCAGGAGCTTTCCGGATGGGGCCTTAGGTGCCGGCTTAGCGGCTTCTGCGGTTAGCGTCATAGAGGTCAGCGCAAGCGCAGCTGTCGTCAGGGTAAGCATGGTGCCGTTCGTAAAACTCATAGATTTGCCTATCAGCCTCTCTGTTGATCGTGCATTCGAACTGTGTCTGTCTGGCCCGGTTTAAGGTGCTTGCGCGCAAAGTTGCCCGGCAGGTGCCCCGGCAATGCGCAGCAATTCCGGCTGGTGTTTCTGTTTTTTGATGCAAAAAACCTGCCGATTGCATGTTAATGTGGTGATATCCATTCGGTAAGCATGAAATTACATTTGGCTTGAAGAAGGTATAATTTGCGTCATCTGTATGTTATTGCCTCACCATGCCGCCGCAGCACATGGGGGCTATCTCTTAACCGATCCATGATCGTTCGCCGCAGTCGTTTCGGGATCGTATCATCATTTAGATCCCAGGAGCACCCTATGAACTGGAACCCCCTGAAAGCAGCCGGCCTTGGCGCTGCAGCAGTGCTTGCCATTGCACCATCCCAGGTTACCAGCGCCCGGCAAACAGGCGCTCAAAGTGCGAAGTTTACCGTTGAGCCAACGGCTCTATCCATTGGCGCAGGCGCAAAGTACCGCGTTGGTTACATGCCACAGATGCTGGTTTCATCTGCTACAAAGCCAGCTGGAATTGTAAAGGAGCCTGTTTACAAAGGCACACCAATTTACGGAACCATTCACCTTGGCAATGGCCCCAAGTCTACCTTTCTGGTGGCTCTTGATGAACCGGCAGAAGGCGACTGGAAGATATACATCGATAAGAACCAGAATGGTGATCTCACCGATGATGGTGATGGTGCATGGGACAAGAAGAATGAGCAGCAGGGCCGCGTTGTTTACGGTGTAAACAGCGTAACTCTTCGTGCATCCTGGGGTTCTGCCACCAAGGAAACCAGCTTTGCGGATTACGGCATTGGTATCTACACCATTTCTTCCGGCGGTAAAGCAAACACATTCATGTTTCGCGAGGCGGCACGTGTTGGCGAGTTAACTTTTGATGGTAAGCCGCACAAGACGTTGCTGATAGAGAATGATACCGATGGTCTCTATAATAAGACTGTTCAGGTAGATGACAAGGGCAAGCCAGTTGGCAAGGTAACGGGCCGCCCGGTTTGGCTGCGCATTGATACAGCGGACGATGGCAAATTTGCTACTACTGTAGATCCGCGCGCTGCATTTAAGATTGGTGAAAAAGTTTACGAGGCACGTATATCTAACGATGGCGCGTCCGTAGTTGTAACTCCCACCACAAAAGTAGCGGCAGAACTCACTCCTCCTCCTCCTGTTCGCAAACCACTGCTTGCGGCTGGCACCGCAGTTCCTGCGTTTCTGGCTGAAAAATGGGGAGGCGGCACGGTAACACCGGCTGACTACAAAGGCAAAATCCTAATCCTGGATTTCTGGGCTACCTGGTGCGGTCCGTGCCAGCGCTCGATGCCGCATCTTGAGAAGGTCTATAAGGCTGTAAAAGATAAGAATGTAGATGTGCTCGCCGTTTGCGTTTGGGACGACAAAGACGCTTATACCAAGTGGGTTCCGGCAAATCAGAGCAAGTATAGCTTCCCACTGGCCTTCGACCCGGCAGGTAAGTCCTCTGCGGATAGCATTGCTGGCAAGCAGTTTAATGTAAGCGGTATTCCTACCACCTACATTATCGGCCCGGATGGCAAAGTTGCAGAATCTATCGTAGGTTACCAGGATGGTGATAACCGTGTTGAGCTTGCACTGAAGAAGCTAGGCGTGGATGTTCCCGTTGAGGCAGCTGCCAACAAGTAATCTAAAAGGTACTTCTGAGTTGTTCAGATACATCGGAGCCTGCATCCCGGGTAATTCTGGGGCAGGCTCCTTTGCTATTTGGAAGCCATTCGCGGCAACTCAGAGCGGATCTACCACCGTTTTTAGCCAAGATACCGCGGTGGATGCGGTGATACAGGGCAGGATTTTGTGCGGCTTTAGGCAGAATACAAGATTTAGATGTCCACTTTCCGGACACGTGTCTTTAGTGCGCAGCAAACGATAGCAGGTGTATGTTAGTGCGCCTGGTAGAACAGGAAGATCCGATGAGTGTGCGTGCAGTGCAGATTGTGCATCCTGAATTGGGTAGACGCGTGGCGATAGTTAGCGCCTGCGGCAAGTGGCTCGTGTTTGCGGGTGATTACCGATCGATATATGATGCAGCGATGCATGCTATCTCAGTACCAGAGCGACTTGAGGAAACGCTGCGTGGTGCAGCAATCGGGTTCAACAAGATAAGCTACGACGAAGTATACAATGGGGCATCGCCCTGGAAGTTGCTGCCCGCTTTTGATCACCCTCAGGACCCTGCGCACTGCCTGGTTACTGGCACCGGCCTAACTCACCGCAAGAGTGCTGATAACCGCAATTCCATGCATTCTGGAGCTGCAGATGGCCATCTTACCGACAGCATGCAGATGTATATATGGGGTGAAGAGGGTGGGCGGCCGGAACCTGGAACCATTGGCGTTGCACCTGAATGGTTTTTCAAGGGGGACGCCGGAATTCTAAGGGCACATGGCGAGCCGCTTACAGTTCCAGATTATGCCGAAGATGGTGGAGAAGAGGCAGAGCTCGCAGGTCTGTATATTGTAGGCCCCAACGGTACTGTTTACCGAATCGGGTTTGCCGCCAGCAACGAATTCTCTGATCATGTAAAAGAAAGTCACAACTACCTTTATCTGGCCCCCTCAAAACTCCGTGAGTGCTCTATTGGCCCTGAGGCTGTTATAGCAGGAGATTTTTCTGTGGTAAATGGCACGGCTAGCATAGTGCGGGATGGCGAAACCATTTGGTCGCTGGAGATCTCTTCAGGTGGCGATGCGATGACGCATACGCTTGCTAATATGGAGCATCACCACTTTAAGTACCTGGCACACCGCAGGCCGGGCGATGCGCATATCTATTTTTTTGGTACCCCAGGCTTTAGCTTTGGAACCGGTATCCAGATGCAAGACGGCGACGAAATGCATGTTCAGTTCGAAGGATATGGCCGCCCGCTCATCAATCCGATTAAGATTGAGCCTGGCCCGGAGACGCTGGTTGCGGTTAAGCCACTTTAATTGTTAGAAGATTCTGGAGAAGAGCACACCATATGGCAAGTAATTCGTTATTGCGTAGGGTTATTGGCAATTTTACGACAGCGGCTTCGGCCGCTGTCGTATTTGGTGTTGCCACAGTCGGTGGGCACTGTCAGGGTACGATAGAAGACTATGCACGGAGCGCCAGTATAGGTTCACAGATTGCCGCACATGTATACCGGGCAAACCTGAAACCACACTGGCTCGATGATACGCATTTTTGGTATCGCAACGATGGCAAAGCAGGTGTTCGTGAATACATCATGGTGGAGGCAGCGCCGAATCCCGGGCGTAAACCTGCATTCGATCATATTCGATTGGCAGGTGCGCTTAGCAAAGCGCTGAATCGCGCTATATCAGCCGATCATCTTCCTGTAGATAATATAAAAAAAGATGATCAGGGCGGAATTATCATTCAATCTGGCTCTGCTGTATTTGCTCTCTCTGCAGATTATCTGCTCACGCCTGTGAAATCTGATCTGGGCAAACTTCAGGCAATCGCTGCGAATCGTCCTAATCAGGTTTCGCGGGATGGCAGTGCAGAGGCCAACATAACGTTCATAAACGATCTTGGTCGGCCAATACGATTGTTCTGGGTTGATTCCTCGGGGATGCGCCGGGAATATGGCCGCCTCACAGCCAACCAGCGGAGAGATATGCATACCTATGCCGGCCATCTATGGCTGGTTACGGATGATCAGGGTACAGCACTGGTACTTTTCAGAGCCTCTGAAACGGCAGATCTTGCTGTTGTATCCGAAGATGCCATTAGAACCGCAGGGCGGGGACCGAGGCTGCGGCCCCGACCTGAGCCAGCCGCGGCCCCCAGGTACAATGCTTTTATCCGCGAGTTTAACATCTGGCTTCGTGATCCGAGCGGTAAAGAGACACAACTTACCAAGGATGGGGTAGAGCAGGACAGGTATGAGAACGAACTCTACTGGTCTCCAGATGGAACCCATCTTTTAGCTTTTCGCACGGTGCCGGAGCAACAACATCCAGTAGTACTCGTCGAATCCTCACCATCCGATCAGGTTCAGCCGAAGGTGCATACAAATCAGTACCTTAAACCTGGAGACCGGATTGCTCATCCGCGTCCGCACCTCTTTGATGCGGCAAAAGGATCAGAAATTCCGGTATCCGACGCGTTAATGTCGGAACCGTGGTCAATTGATAATGTGTTTTGGGATGCCGATTCGTCTCGTGTGACATTGCTTTACAACCAGCGTGGCCATCAGATAATGCGTGTTCTTGGTATCAGTGCAGAATCTGGCAATGTTACTACTGTTATTGAAGAGAAGACGAACACATTTATCGATTGGACGAATAAAGTATACTTCCACCGAATGCCGCGAACCGCAGAAGCCATCTGGATGAGCGAGCGAGACGGTTGGACGCATCTATATCTATTCGACACACGCCTGGGCAAATTGAAAAACCAGATAACACGCGGAGAATGGGTGGTTCGTGGTGTTGATGCAGTAGACGAAGTAAAGCGGCAGATTACTTTTCATGTGGGAGGCATAGTGCCCGGGCAGGATCCGTACTACATTCAGTATGCGCGCATAAACTTTGATGGCTCTGGACTAACGTTGCTCACCGAAGGTGATGGTACCCATAACGTAGATTACTCACCTAACAAGAAATTTTTGATCGATACGTGGTCTCGAGTAGATCTCGCACCTGTGTGCGCACTTCGTAATGCAGAGACCGGCAAGAAGGTACTCGATATTGAGGCAGGCGATGCGAGTGAGCTAAAGGCAGTTCACCTGCCGCTGCCAGAGCGATTTGTGGCCCCCGGGCGTGATGGCAAAACTCCTATTTATGGAGTTATTTGCAGGCCCTCAAACTATGTGGCAGATCGTAAGTATCCGGTTATAGAGAACATATATGCAGGACCACAGGGAGCCTTTGTGCCCAAGGCATTCTCCAGGGCAGGCGGGCTACAGGCAATAGCAGAACTGGGTTTCATAGTGGTTCAGATGGATGGCATGGGTACCAATTTCCGATCGCGCGCCTTCCATGATGTGTGCTTTAAGAACCTGGCAGATGCCGGGTTTGAGGATCGCATTGCCTGGATAAAGGCTGCTGCTGCAAAGTATCCGTATATGGATCTTAACCGGGTTGGTATCTACGGAACTTCTGCAGGTGGGCAGAATGCTCTTGGCGGGCTATTGCTGCATGGTGACTTTTACAAAGCGGGAGTGGCTGATTGCGGCTGCCAGGATAACCGCATGGATAAGATCTGGTGGAACGAGCAGTGGATGGGGTGGCCTGTTGGCCCGGAGTATGCCGCCAGCTCGAATGTTACACACGCAGCAAAACTCTCAGGAAAACTCTTGTTAATGGTTGGGGAGATGGATACAAACGTTGATCCCGCCTCCACAATGCAAGTTGTTAATGCTCTCATCAGAGCTAACAAGGATTTTGACCTGCTGGTGATGCCAGGTGCGGGGCATGGAGTGGCAGGCACGGCATACGGACATAGAAGGTTGCAGGATTTCTTCGTAAAGAGCCTGCTAGGGGCAGATCCCCGCTCAGAAGGACGCCGGTAATGAAGTCGTTTGTGGTAGGAATTATCTCCGCTATGTTGCTGGCCATTGGCGGTGTAGCAATAGCTCAAACTGAGAATAAGTATCAAACAAATCCATCTGCGATAAAGTACATCGATAACGGAACAATTAAAGTAGGTATCAACCTGGACCTTGGAGGTGCAATTACCTATGTTGCAAAATCCAGGAATGCACAGAATATCATCAATAGCAACGATTGGGGACGTCAAATCCAGATGTCCCACTATTCTGGGCCTGTGCCGTTTGCTCCCAATGGCAAGGCACCCCGGCCAGATTGGGCAGGATTAGGGTGGAACCCCATTCAGTCTGGAGATTGTTACGGAAACAGGTCCAAAGTTACGTACTTCCATTCTTCAGGCAGAGAGATCGTTGTTAGATGTATTCCGATGCAATGGCCGCTTAATAATGAGCCTGGTGAGTGTGAATTTGAATGCAGGTTAACATTGGACGGAAGTGTAGTTCATGTAGTAAGCTCCATGCAAAACCACAGGATTGACCACACGCAGTGGCAGGCCAGAGATCAGGAATTACCTGCAATCTACACCAATGGTCCATGGTACCGCCTCATGACATACAGTGGAGACAAACCGTTCTCTGGTGGGGCGCTTACCCAAATTCCGGCGGTATTCCCATGGAATGGCTGGCAGGCCACTGAGAACTGGGCAGCACTCGTAAACGAAAAAGATCAGGGGATCGGTATTTTCGAGCCGCAATCTTACCACTTTATTGGCGGATTTGCGGGCAAGCCAGGAGCCGGGGGTGAGAAGGATCCACCAACCGGTTATATTGCACCATTACAGATTGAAATACTGGATTACAATATTAAGTACAGTTTCCGGTACGATCTCATAGTTGGAGACCTGAAAGAGATCCGAGACTATGTATACAAACATGCATCACATCTCAGCCCGCCAGAGTACACCTTTGCAACGGATCGCCAGCACTGGCACTACACGAATGCTGTGGATAAAGGCTGGCCCCTCCAGAATTCAGAGCTCTCGGTGTCGCTGGAAAAGGCAAATCCGCAACTGGTTGGACCATCTTCTTTCTGGCTGGCAGCAGATGCCCCTGTACTGCATGTTCATGCAGCGTTACCGCCGGAAGTTAAACGTATCCGGGTTTTCTGGACCCGATCTGATACACCCGGATTTAACGAAACTTGTGTTCGAAACTTCGATGTGGTGGGCGATGGCAAATACCGCGAGTACACGTTTCGTTTGGCAGACTCCTCGGAGTACGATGGGAGTATTACGGGCATCCGGCTGGATCCGGAAACCAGCGGCCTTCCCGGCGCATTCGCCAGGTTCAGGAGTATAGGGTTTAAGTGAGCACTCTGAATTCGAGGCAAACAGCAGCGCTTACAAGATGTGGTTTTGTACTTGCTGCAATAGGCACACTTGTGTTGTTGGCAGCGGCTGGTTGCGTGCATCACAATGCGCCTGTGCGCGCCCTGCCTATTCCTGTGCCACCGCTATCAGCCGAAAGCGGTCAGGCTATAAATGTTGGGCCTGTTTCACGTGGAGAGTATGTTGGAAATGCGGCATGTGTGCCGTGCCATCGAGACATTTCCAGAGTACATGCAGCCAGCAACCACGCTAGCACCCTTCGCCCAATGAGCCATGAGGCGATGGCAAAAGTAGCTCCTGGCACCTCCGATTTGCCAGATACTTTCTTTGTTTTTGCCTCAAAACCAGATGGATTCTACATTCAGGAAGCGGCCGGAACCGATAGTTCACGCAAATTGGAGTACTCGTTTGGCTCCGGTAAGCACGGCATAACCTTTGTATCGCTGGGGCAGGATGAGAAACTTTTTGAGATGCGCAGTTCCTACTTCCCAAAGGAAAAGAGATGGGGATCGACCCCCGGGTTAGAGGGAATGCCGCCTGCAAACTCAGGACTTACTTTTAGCGACAAGGCCAGTAGAGCGTGTTTCAGTTGCCACACCACAAACCTGCCTTCCAACACGTCCCGCCCCCTTAGTAATGCCATTGGGGTAGGGTGCGAGAGTTGCCACGGCGGTGGCGGCGAACACGTAAAGTTGATGCAGCATGCAAAGGATCAACAGGCTGAAATAGGCATAGCTCGGTTAAGATCTGGTGGTGCAACCGCATTGGATGGTATGTGTATCCGCTGCCATCAAACAACTATGGTATCAAACCCGTTTGATAGTAGCCTTACAATGACTGCACGGTTTGCGCCAGGTGATATAGAGCGCAGTAGGTGCTTCAAAGAGAGCGCAAACTCACTGGATTGCACAAAATGTCATGACCCACATACTAATGCAGCCACGGACCCACGTGTGTATGAAAAAGCATGCTTGAATTGCCACGGCACCGGAGCAAGTGCCAGGACATGCCGCGTAAACCCTAATAAGGGTTGCATTCCATGCCATATGCCGCACACTGAAGTGTTGCCAGGCACATCGGCAAAATCAAGTGTGCCGGACCATTTTATTAGAATTCATCCTTCAAAAATATCTCCGCCTACTTAACGGGCGATGCTGCATTGTGCGATAAGATATTCAAATCGGCAGTAAAACTGCAGTGAGTATGCGCTACCTTTTCATGCCTTGAACATTTGCAAAGTGGTTTTCCCCTGGGACGAAGGCAAATTCGATACCTTTGGTGGCCATGATCGCACGGCCACTGAGCCCTGTGTGGTGAAGGGCTCACGTGGTTGCGGGACACTCTTCTGAAGCAGGCTGCCCTAATTACACAAAAGGGCCCTTAGAGGTTGGGTGCTGCGGGGCGTGCCAGTTCAAACATATTCTCTGGCTCTGCATGTGCATACCAGCTACCGCCCATGCGGGCAACATATCCAACCCGCCTTGCATCAATTCGCCCATCTTCACGCAACAGGTCTTTGCGTACATGGAACTGAACTATTTCGCCAATTATATAGTTGGCAGACAGGGGGCCAGTGCCATGCCCTACAACCGTGTGTAGCCGGCACTCAATGGCGAGAGGGCTTTCTGCAACACGGGCGGGTTTAACTTTTACGGCTGCTAGTGGGTGCAGGCCAGATGGTTCCCACTCGCTATACCCTTCGGGATAGTCTGCGCTGGTCTGGTTCATCTGCTCGGCAATTGCGGCTGTTACTACGTTGATTACATACTCACCTGTGGCCTCAATGTTTGTCTGGGTGTGTTTCTTGCTGCCATCAGGGCGGGTAGTGGGACTTATCACTACGGATGGCGGATTTGCTCCGCCAGCCATGAAGTAGGAGAACGGCGCCAGATTGGGAATGCCATCGGCTGAAAGCGTGGATACAAATGCGATAGGGCGAGGTGCCACACAATGCAGCATAATGGCATATGCATCAGATGCCGGGAGATCCGCAGGATCGATCGAAAGAAACTCTGGTGTAACGTCGGACATCAATTCTTACTCCTTTGTGCATCATTACGAACAGACCGTCTGCCGATACGGCAGGATCAATCAAAGCTGAGGTCACCAAGTAAATGATGCAGGAAGATATCTGCGCTGGAAGTGAAATCACGCATGGTTCTGAAGATTTCAGTTTCATCATACTCAACCTCGGATATGCCATCGTTATCAAACTGATAGATTACACTTTGCGGATAACTCAACAATATGGGTGAGTGGGTTGCGATTATGAACTGAGAGTTCTTTGTTTCTGCCAGCAAATGGATGCGCTTTACCATTTCGATTTGTCGGCGTGGTGAAAGTGCCGATTCGGGTTCATCCATTACATATAGGCCATTGCCACGGAACCTGTGAATGGCAACGGCCAAAAATGCTTCGCCATGAGATCTGGAATGTAGAGGTACTCCGCCATAACTTGAAGGTGAAATTCCCAGCTCTTCCAGGCTGGTTGCAACGTTGTACATTCCCTCAGCACGAAGAAAGAAACCGTCTGTTTCCCGCATGATGCCGCGCTGAATCCGCAGATAGTCCTTCAATCGTGACTCAGAGGCTCTCGTTTCAAAGCGATGATGCTTGCTTCCACCCTCAGGATTCAGATCAACGAGGGCCGCTATGGCTTCGGTAAGCGTGGACTTGCCAGTTCCATTTTCGCCGACGAAAAATGTTGCACGAGGGTGAAGCGGTAGCCTACCCAGGTGCCTGATAGCCGGGATATTGAATGGGTATCTGCGATCCGGTATTTGCTCTGCTGGTAACTCAACAGATCTTATGTAGCGGCTGCCGTACATATCTGGCTCAACAAATAATTGGCCCATCAGGAGGGCTCCTTTGTGGGTCTCGATTTGCGAGTGCGCCGCGGTTGTAATTCCGCCTCTGCGTCATGCATGGCACGGCTGACGGCAGTTGCTGGATCAGCGAGATACGCTCGCATCACCCGGAAGGCATCTGTTTCTGTGTATTTACACGGCAGGATTGAATCGCGATTTATCTGATAGAGCTGAGCTCCCGGGCTTGCCATCAGAATTGGGCTGTGTGTTGCTATAATTATCTGGCAGTTCTTTGTATAAGCCAGCAGGTGCATCTGCCGCAATAAGTAGAATTGTCTTGAGGGCGACAGGGCGGCCTCTGGCTCATCGAAAAGATAAAATCCATCGCCGTACAGGCGGTTCTGAAGCAGAGCAAAGAACGATTCCCCATGGGATTGGTCGTGCAGGCTCTCACCGCCATATCCATCCAGTAGCCGTTCGCCTGCACCTTCTTTATCCAGAATTTCGAGTGCGGTGGCGACGTTGTACATACACTCAGCTCGAAGAAAGTACCCATCTCGCTCTTTACGCGCGCCACGGTGGAGTTTCAAGTAACTATTTAGTGTGGAGGAAGTTACCCTGGTAGGGTACATCAGGTTCTTGCTGCCGCCCTCAGGATTGATCCCGGCCGCGCCAGCGATTGCTTCCAACAGGGTGGATTTGCCACTGCCATTTTCGCCACAGAAAATGGTTATATGTGGGTGCAGCGGCAATCCATCCGGATACTGGCGCAACATGGATTGAACCACCGGTAGGCAGAAGGGGTACTGGGTGTGGTCCGGATCGTCTTCTTCAACCGAACCTGCTAACTCCACTTGAACGCGTCTATAGTAGCCGGGAGTAGCATTCAGGCCAATTGCGGTGCTCTTTCTCGGTTTAACCAATGTTTGCCCACCCTAACTCAAAGTGTGCCGCGTGCGGCCTGTTCCTTTTCTATTGCTTCAAACAGGGCCGTAAAGTTTTGTTGTCCGAAGGTGGTTGCTCCGTGCCGTTGGATGATCTCAAAGAACACGGTTGGTCTATCCGAGACTGGCTTCGTAAATGTTTGCAACAGGCATCCGTTAGAGTCTCTATCTGCAACAATTCCGAGGCGCTTTAGATCGGATATTTCTACACTCAGGGCTCCTACGCGCTTTTCAAGGTTTTCGTAGTACTTATCTGGTACTGGTAGAAACGACACATCATTTTCTCGCAGCACTTCAACCGTATCTACGATATTATCGGTTGTAAGCGCAATATGTTGAACACCAGGGCCGCTATAGAAATATAGAAACTCATCAACCTGAGAGCGCCGATTGCCCGATGCAGGTTCATTAATGGGCAGAGTAACACTACCATTTGCGCCGCGCACAACACGTGAGTGCAGGGCAGTTGTGCTGGTATGTATCTCACGTTTGTCGAATGCAAGGATGGATTCGAAACCCATTACGTTTTCGTAGTAGGATATCCAGGAGTTCATCTGTCCGGCTTCAACGTTCCCCACAATGTGATCAATATCCCTTAATCCGGTTTCTCGTGAGCGGCGCGCAGAGTAGCGCTCTGGCTCAATTGGCTGATAACCCGGCATAAACAGCCCAGTATAATGGCTCCGATTTATGAGGGTGTGAGTTGTATCTCCATAAGTCTTTACGACGGCCATATCTACACTGCCATGGGCATCTTTGATAGTTTCCGGTGCTCGCACACCCTCTGCACCGGCACGCAGAGCAATTCGGTAGGCCTCTTCCACATCGGAAACTGAGAATGCAACATCTGCAACGCCATCACCATGCATCGTAAGTCGGCTGTTAAACTGGTGAGTAGGACGGAGTGGCGAGGTCAACACCAGAATGATGTTCCCTTGCCGCAAAACGTAGCCAGACTCCTGCCGCATTCCTGTTTCGAGCCCAGCGTACCCAATTACATCGAAGCCAAATGCATTTCTATAGAAATATGCAGACTGCCTTGCATTTCCAACCACAAATCTAATGTGATCAATACCGTTAACGGGCATACCAGTCATGTTACTCTCCCTCAATCCAATGCATTACGCTTACACCCTATATATTCTCGATTCAACCTCCAGGTTCATTCCAGATCAGGGCTTAGCCGGTATAATTGGAGCACGAATTCTGTGGAGATGGCCTGGCTATTATGCGGGGCACTCAGGAGGAACCGACCGTGCGATTGGCTGGGAAAACAGCGCTCATCACTGGCGCAGGTGTAGGGATTGGGCGTGCAACGGCTGTTCTGTTTGCTAAAGAAGGTGCCGACATTGTTGTTGTGGACCTGAACGAGACTACCGGGGCAGAGACAGTTCAGATAATTGTTGATGCTGGAGGCAAGGCAGCCTTTGTTAAAGCTGACGTTTCTAACGAAGCTCAGGTTGCAGCCATGTTTGATGCGGCGATTGCGGCTTTTGGCAAACTTGATATAGTGTTTAACAATGCCGGCATTGTTAAACAGGGCACTGTTGAACAGTCATCAGTTGAGGATTGGAATCAGCAAATCGGCACAACCCTAACATCTGTGTTTCTGGGTTGCAAATATGGTGTGCCGCTTCTGCGCGCTCAGGGCGGCGGCGTCATTCTCAATATGGCAAGCGTAGCTGGCACCATGGGTATTGTTAACCGCGCAATCTACTCTGCAGCAAAGGGTGGGGTAGTAGGGTTAACCCGTGCTGTAGCAATGGATTACGCTCCTGAGAAGATACGGGCGGTGTACATTTGCCCGGCAACCATTGAGACGCCCTCACTTACCGAGCGGATCAATTCCTCGCCAGATCCCGTTGAGGCACGCAAGGCCTTTGAAGCCAGACAGCCAATTGGCAGGCTTGGTACGCCGGATGATGTTGCCTACGCAGCGCTGTTTGCCGCATCTGCCGAGGGATCCTTCCTCACGGGCTGTAGCCTGACGGTTGACGGCGGAATGTCGATGTAACGGCGATTGCCGAGTGTGTAGAATGAAATAGGGCTCCCAGGCGATTAGCCTGGGAGCCCTTTTCTTGCTTGAAGAAGCTATTCAGTACTACTCTTTCGATTTACCGATTTTCAATAGCACACAACCATGTGCCGGCACTTCAACAGAGTAGCTGCCGCTGAAGCTGCCAACGTTCTTGTGCAACCACAGATCACGCACTGGTTGGCTCCCTTTAACTCCAAGGAGGCTCCAGTCTGCGTTGATTTTAGCAGCCTGTACGGTGCTGTTTACAAGGCCGACTGCGGTAGTACCATCGAAGAGCTTTCGAGACCATACTTCCAGTCCCTCCTTCTCCCATGTTCTGCCGGCTGGCTTGCCCAGTGGATCCTGGTTGATATCCAGTGCTTCATCGTTAGAGAGCAAAGCAACGGTAAACTGATCCATCTTGGCCATATCGCAGCCGATTAGCAGCGGCGACGAAAGCAAGCACCACATGGATATGTGAAGTACCTGTTCGTTTGGCGTAAGGTGGCTCGGATGAGGATTGCCCCAGCCAACTGCCCCAACAACCAGCATATCAGGATCATTCCAGTGGCCTGGCCCTGCATACTTCTCATGGCCAACCTGGCTGCTGTAAATGCCACGAAGGCTTCCCCAGCTATCGTTAATGTCACCGGTTGTGCGCCAACAGTTGCCGCCAACCTCGGTGCCCCAGGTCCATACGTCTCCCATGCCGTACTGGCAAAGGCTATACAGGATGTCGCGGCCAGAGTTGTACAGCGCATCACGCATGATAACGTAAGGTTTCTTCAGCTCTTCCAGGCTATTGTTTTTGGCAATGCCGCCATAAGAACACCAGTCGTGTTTAAGGTAATCGATTCCCCACTTTGCGTACGTGTTAGCATCTTGTACCTCATGCTGGTAGCTTGCTTCAAATCCAGCACAGGTTTTTGGCCCCGGTGAGGAATAGATGCCAATCTTCAGCCCTTTGCTATGAACATAGTCTGAAGTGGCCCTCATATCGGGGAACTTGTTGTTAGTCAGGATCTCGCCGCTGGCATCCCGGTTGCCTTCCCAGGTATCGTCGATATTTACGTACTGGAAGCCGTGTGCTGCGAGGCCGCTAGAAATCATTGCATCGGCCGCTGCACGTACCTTGGCATCATCAACTTCACCTGCCCACACGTTCCAAGAGTTCCAACCCATAGGGGGTGTAAGCGCAAGCTTGTGCTCTCCGCCAACGATGGTAATTTTACGGGAAGTTGCGCCCGCAGAACCCTTTACAGAAATCTGAACTGTGTAAGTGCCAGCCACCTTTACCGTGCCTGCAATCACTCCTGTACCAGGGTTAAGCGATAAGCCGGCGGGCAAGCCCTTTGCAGAAAAGCTAAGTGGCCCTTTACCAGTGGCCGGGATCAAGAACAGAAAAGGTTTGCCAGGTGTGCCGCCCACAATGCGTGGCCCATGAATTGCTGGTACTGGGGAAGATGCCACCAGAGCGATACGCGCTGGCTCAACAGGAACTCCAACAGTCACTGGCTTCTGGGCATTATCATTCAGTAGAATGGCAGCGCCAGCCCAGTCTGCATGATCGTTTGTGATGCCATCGTCTGCATCACCTACAACAAGCAGCAGGCGCTTAGCGCCAGTAAGGTCAACAGACAGAAGTTTTGGTGCCTGGCCAGCTTTCATTACACCGGATTCGGCTACCTTCTTGCCATCAACAAATACCTGAAAGGTTACGGTGCCGCTACTAACCTTGCGTTCGTCATCCAGGCCAACCATCGCTACGAACCGCCTGGCGCCACCTTTGAGATCGAGTGCCAGTTCGCTCTTAGCATGAGTGCCAATACCATGGCGAAATACCTGGCCACCAAGTGTTATTGGGTTGCCATCAACAGATTTGCCAACGCCCGGAGTGCCCCAGTCCTGAATTACATTGCTGAGGTTAAGTGTCTCCAGAAAAATGGCGTTCTTAGGCGCCATTTCAGCGCGCACTACATCAGCATCCTGCTGACCCATGGCGCAAAATGTCGGGAGCAAAAATGCTCCCGACATCGCGACGAGGTTGAAAGTCCTCTTAAAATTCATTTAGTCGCCTTCTATACTCGGATTGCACCGCTTACTTCGGCGCGGCAGCCTTATCTGGCGCAGTGGCGGCAGTGGCAGCCTTAGCGGGCGTAATTGTTATGGTAAAGGAAAGTTTGCCGAACTGAGACGGAACATCCTTAGCCTTACCCTCAACTTTTGCGGGCCGACCTGTTGCAGGGTTGAGCCAGAAAGTGCCTTCGAAAACAGCTACGCCGCCCTCGCCATCGGTTGGTACATTGGCGGTCTGCTTAATCTTCCAGAGATCGACGCCATCGACCTTTTCGATGCCAACATAGGTGTTCTCAATCTTGATCTTCTTGGCCTTGAACATTGGATTGTCCAGCTCAAGCTTCCACGTGTCTTTTTCTTTAACAGGCGTGGTAGGCAGGATCACAGTGTTAAACTGGGCAGATGTCTGAAGGAACTCCGGCGGAAGTGCCCCGGTAATGTCTGTGGCTGGCTTCCAGGATGAGATCTTACCGGTTTTGTCGCGTTTGATGGTTACGTCTGGGCTGGGTTCCTGCTTCTGATCGTTGCCCATGAGTGTAAGCGTGCCGCCCTCATCGGTAACTAAAAGTGTAACATCGCCAGTATCTTTGATCTCTTTGATCAATGACTGCTGGATGTTGGTCATGATAGCATCAATGCCCTGTACAGAGGCCTTAATGACGATCTGCTGTCGAAGTTTGTCACCAACTTTGTCGGTGTACTTCAGGGTAACTGCATCGTCCGCGCGGGCGCCGGCCGGTGCAAGGGCAATGATACCAACTACGGCCGCAATCAGCGGCCTGGAAGCACGAAAGTTCATCTTAGCAATTCTCCTGGATTGTTCTCATTGTATCGGTACACAGTCAATTCTCAGCTAGTCTTGCAACAGAGTTACTGGTTTACCGGAGCTAAAGCTGGTATCACCAGTTGCTTGCCTGGTATTCATCCCATACTCTATTGTACACGGCGACAGTCTGTTCAGCCAGATTGTCCCAATTGAATATGGTGTCTACGCGGTTCAACGCCTCAGCTGCCATTGCTGCTGCTGTTTCAGGATCTCTGAAAATAGCGGCAATTCCATCTGCCAGATTTATAGGATCATCTGCCCGAGTAACCGTGCCGGTAACTCCAGCTTCAACGACCTCGGGCAGACCTCCTGCATCTGACACCACCACGGGTACTGCCGCCGCCATAGCCTCCAGAGCAACAATGCCAAATGGCTCGTAAAGTGATGGGAAGCATGCGGCATCCGCCACTTTGTATAGGCGTAACAAATCGTCATCTGGTATAAACCCGGTGAATAGGCACTGGTCGGAAACACCAAGTTTTACGGCCTGTTCAATTAGGTGGCGTCGATCTCCGCCGCCGGCTATTACCAGCTTGGACGCGAAATAACGATGACGCAGGTGGGGCAGCGCATCTATCAGTACCTGGCAACCTTTTTCTCTAACGCCTCTCCCTACAAATAACACGATCTTTTCATCTGGCAGGGCAAACCTGGCCCGGAATACTGCAGCTTCTTCGCCGGAAAACTCGAAGTTGAATTTGCGCTTAACCACCCCGTTGAAGATGATATCAACTTTATCCTCAGGGGTGTAGAGAGCGGTATTCACTTCTTTCTTCATAAACTCAGAACAAACAATAACACGCCACGCCTCATGGCTTAACTGCTGTTCAATACTGTTTATGTAACGGTTTGTTTCACTGTGGATGCCACTGTTTCGGCCGTATTCGGTGGCATGTACTGTGGCAACCACTGGTAATTTGTATTTGTATTTCAGCTCTACCGCGGCAAAGTGAGACAGCCAATCGTGAGGATGCAGGATGATTCCATTGTCCCAACCAAGTTTTTTGGGATCTGTGGGCTTAGATCTGCTGGTTTTGGGCTTTAGCCACTGATCGATAAGAGCTGCGGCACGATCTCGCATGGCGTTGTTAAGTTCATGTATCCAGTGAAAAAAGTCGGCATGGTTCTCACCATATGCTTTGACACGGTATATATGTACGCCGTTGAACTCTTCGTATTCTGGAGCTCCATGAAACTCGCATGTTACGACATGTACTTCTACGCCCGGTATGCCTGCCAGCGACCACGACAGCTCCTCAACATGGCGCGCTATGCCACCTACGATCCGGGGCGGATATTCCCACGATAACATCAAGACTCGCATGGAATTGGTACTCCCATCATAATTTGCGGCCCAACAGCTTAATTCAGTAGCTGATGACGATTTAAAGCGAAAGCCCTGAAGATTCGGTCTCTTCTATCAAGAGTATACCAGTAGGATATTTGTTGCGTTTCAATTCTCATCAAGTGTACATCGTATAGGGCACGAAGTGGTGCAACAGAAGGAATACAGAGGCCCGATGTGGAACGGTGGGGCAAGTAATCGCGTCTGTGGAGTGTCCCGCAATGCGCTATGTAATCGGGGTTGACGGCAGCTCAAACGGCACAACCGCTGTGCTTGTGGATTCTACAGGTAACCTGCTTGGTGCGGGGGTGTCTGGCGCTTCTGTCGAGCGTGAATTAGGGGATTCCGAACGATTTCGGCGCAGCCTGTCGGACGCTATTGGTGCTGCCATTAATATGGCAGATCTCGAGAACGCGCGAATTGCTGCTGCTTGCGTAAGCATGCCCGGAATTGCAGACGAGATGGCGCTTCTGCTCGCCCCCTGCATTCCTGCAGATCTAATCAGTGTAGGTATCTATGCGCAGGTTCAGCTAAACACCATTTCGCTTGGCTCTCCTGGTGTGGTGGTGATGGCAGATGACACCGTGGAAGCCTATGGTGTTAACTGTTTTCACGAATCAATAACAGTTGGGGGTTGGAAGCGGCCCGGTGGCGATGACGGTAGCTCGATTGCTATTGCGCATCGCGCCATAAGCGCATGTAGCCGAGAAATTGATGGGGTAGGGGCACCCACCTTGATACTGCCTATGCTCTTGAGGCATATGGAAGTACTGGATTTGCGGCACTTTCTTGATAGATGTACTGACGGCAGGCTCACTGCTTCAGACGTTGCGGCTGTGAACGAGATTGTGAATTCTGCGGCCGCTCAGGGCGATGCTGCTGCACGCACGCTACTTCGCGATGCGGGTAAAGATCTCGGCTCCCTGGCGGCATCTCTGCTTAACAGGCTTCAAATGCAGGGCACTATGCCCGCAGTTGGAACAGTAGGGAGTGTTTTTCGGTCTGGAAGGCTTGTGTTAAAGTCTTTCCGAGAAACCGTTCACAAGGCCGCACCACACTGCAAGATTGTTGGCCAACAGGCTCCTGTATGTGTTGGAGCAGCCATATCGGCATTAGAAGAGATAGGTGTTGAAATGCAGGAGACCATGGTGAACACCATGCGTGCATCGCTTCCTCGCTTATCCGCTGTGCGGGTGCCATAGCCTTCCCGCGCAGACACCACAGAACTGCATGTATGCACGTATGCCTTACTGGCAAAAGTGCGCACGAGTCAGCGCCCGTCACAAGCCGGGTATTTCGTTTGAGGAGAATTTCGTTTTGAAGCTCGCAGCGTTTCCCAAGTGTTATATGGACGACCTGTGCGTTCATAAGACAATGACGATCTTTGATTGGATCGAAATTAGCAAAACCAACCTGAAACAGGTTGGCGTCACAGGCCTTGAAATGTACTTCGGAGCTCTTGCAAGCTTCGAGCCGTCTTACCTCGCAGAAGTTAGAGCCGCTCATGAGGAAGCCGGACTACTTTGCCCCATGTTCTGCGCTTCTCCAGACTTCACGTCTCCGGACCCGGCACATCGTGCTGCGGAAATCGAGAAGCAGAAAACGATGATCGCTACCTCTGCAGCCCTCGGCTCCGGTTTCTGCCGTGTACTCTCAGGGCAACGCCGCCCAGAGGTCAGCCGTGAACAGGGAGTAGAGTGGGTGGTTGAATCCATTAATTCTCTGCTTCCATACGCTGCGGATCATGGCGTTGTGATGATCATGGAGAACCATTTTAAGGATAACTACTGGAGCTATCCCGAGTTCGCACAGAAGATGGATATCTACTGTGAGATCGTTGGGAAAATAGAATCCCCATGGTTCGGTGTAAACTACGATCCCAGCAATACTCTGCTGGCTAATGAAGATCCCTATGAGCTTCTGCGTAAAGTTGCGCATCGCGTTGTAACCATTCATGCTTCCGATCGAAGGCCAAAGCCGGGAGTTGCCATCGGCCCAGAGGGTATCACAGACTACACCCAACTGATCCATGGTGAAGTTGGCACGGGCGTCATCGATTACGATACAATCTTGTCTGTACTAACTGCTGCCGGCTTTGATGGATGGGTCTCCATCGAAGATGGCGTTAACGGTATTGAGGAGCTACAGCGCTCTGCCCGCTTCCTTTGCGGCAAGATGGGAATTGATCTGGCCTGAGCCGTAGATCGCTAACCCGACAAAATGGTTCGTGTGCCAGTGGCGCACGAACCATTTTTAGTTTCTGGAGGGTATATGGGAGCCTGGGGAGCCGGCATTCGCTCTGACGACACAGTGTTGGACGTATTGGACACGTTTCGTGAGGCGCTTAAAGATGGCCTTACCGTTGATAACGCTCGAAAACAAGTGATCCAGAAGTTCCAGGACCAAATTGCGGATACAGATGACGGACCATCGTTCTGGATCGGCCTGGCAGAAATTGAGTGGACTTATGGAATATCTGACCCAGAGGCACTTGCTAATGTGTTCAGAGACTATACTTGTGGTGCAAGTGTGGCAGCCTTCAGCGACGATCCGCCCCTGCTTGCGAGGCGCAGAACCGCTATCCTGGCGTTCATCGATAAAATTTCGATGCGAAATCCTAAGCCAGCAAAATTTCCTAAACTCATTGTCCGCCCACCAAAGTTGAAGGCAGGGACATGCCTCGCAGTGAAATTGCAAAATGGGCAGTATGGCGCAGCTCTTGTAACTGCTGCAGACCATACACGCCCTGAATACGGCTATAACTTGATAGTTACTCTGGACTACATGTCTCCCGAGAAACCTGATACAGGTGTATGTATCAGACGCAACTGGCTTATCTTAAATCACCACAACTATAACAATCAATTGGATGCACACTGGTATGGAAGCACTGGCTTTGGTGCTGGAAGGTCAAAATTTGAAATTGTAGGAATGATTGACATATTACCTGGAGATCCTTCGAGTTCCTCAAGCTACTCCTCCTGGGCACATATTGCGAGTGGAGTAGTTTATCAGCGGGAATGGGATGAAAATCAGGGTAGGGTATGAGTTGAAGTTACCACAAGTAGTTTATTGGTGTGTGCAGGTTTCACCATGTGAGTGATGATGGTGATGATGATCGTTGGTGGATCGGCCATCGTCTAGCTGGCAATATAGCTCTGCATTTTCACAGCCGCCGCATTCGGTTTCAATAGTTGAATGCGGAATGTTGTTTGCGCGGAGCAAGGCTTTTACTTCAGCGACGACGACGGATGCATTAACGTTCGTTTCTTCCCCAAGAGTTAAATGGCACGAAAGAGCATTCATTTCGTTCGCAATTGTCCAAACATGTAAATCGTGAACATCAGATACTCCATTTACAGAACGCATTTGAGCTACTAGATCTTCAACATCGAGACCGCTTGGTGCACCTTCAAGCAGAACTGTAATGGTTTCTCGAACAATTCCCACAGAAGAGTAAACGATGAAGAGCCCGATCAGCACGGAAACCAGTGGATCGGCATATCGCCAGTTGGTGAAATGGATAACTGCTCCCGCAATAATAACTCCAATAGATGAAATCGCATCACCCATCATGTGAACGTAGGCAGAACGTACATTCACATCGTGGAGTGCCTCGCCATGTAGTCCCACGGCGATGCCTGTGTTTAATACAAACGCAACGGCTGCAACACCCATCATCAGAGAACTGGAAACAGGTGTTGGGTTGAGGAAGAGATGGTAGGCCTCTACGAATATAAACAACGCGATCAACAGCAAGGTCAGTGCGTTGAACAATGCAGTCAGAATTCCTACCCGATGGAACCCATATGTACGCTTTGGAGTGGCGGGTTTGCGGGCTACTCTTAATGCATACCACGACAAGAGTAGTGCCAGGCCATCTGAAAAATTGTGACCAGAGTCGGAAAGCAAAGCAAGGCTGTTGGAACGCAATCCACTTATGAACTCAACCACCACAAAGGTAAAGGTGAGGCATAGCGAGAGCATTACCCGCCGTTCGGTCATGCCAGCAGCGCTGTGGTGCTCATGGTTACAGGATGCGTGTGAAGCCATTTAGTTCGAACTTAACTCCAGAGATATGTGCACATTATGCCCTGCATTGAAATTGGTGTCAATTCAATGCAATCTGTGCACATATCAACTTAAGTTAGCCTGGTAGTTTAAGCCACTGCTATATGTACCGGGACAATAGGTTAGTCGTGACTAGTTCCGGCGGTAACTTCCCACTGTTCGCCAAAGAAGTCTGCATCTACGATCTTTCCTGGATACCGAGATGTTGCTGGAGTAGAGGCATCTATAATGGCCCAGTCTGGAAGCTTTGGTGTTTGGCGTGCGTTGTTAAGGTAATCGTACTCGCGGTACGTAAATCCACTGTTAATCACGATGTATTTACGATAGTTTAACGGGTTTGGATAGATCATTACCGGAACGTTGGAGTCGGCAGAGTGCGCATGTTGCCCGATTGCAACAGTACTCTTGTTCCAGGTGAGTGGTAGCCTCGAGAGCAGTTTTGCAATCACCTTGTTGGACTTTGGGTCTCCCCAGAGTATCAGGTTGCTGTTGGCGATATCTGCAGGGGTAATCTCTGTGTCCTTCTTGACAATGGCATCGCCACGGAACTGCTGGCGCCATTGTTCAATTGCATGCTTCATTTCGCGCTGTGCAAACTTACCAGTTGTTTCGTTAAGTGGCACACCGGTGGGCTCCACCATGATGAAGCTATCCATAAATGCATCATCGATCGGCCCCTGGTGATTGTGTAGTTTCGCCAATCTGGTGAGTGCGCCACCGGGGTAGGATATCCAGTTAAGCCCAGCTTTCCGGATATGAATGGTCCAGGTACCGTTTTGGCTCTTTCCAGCAGCCAGCTTAACTGACTGCCCATCTACCGATATGGATGAGGGCGCGCCAGCGCGCGTGCCGGCAAGTGATGCAGGCAGGTTAAGCGTAAACTGCTCGGCATTTTCAGTTTTAACGGCAATGGCCCCAGCATTGGTAACCTGGGCATTAATGCGCGCCCGAGACCAATGGTGGGTCATAGCATCCAGGGTTACCCACTTCATGCGGTTGTACTTTAAAGTCCATGTTGTAAACCGCACTTCGTTGGGTGCATCATTCCGGCCCGCAGCAACGGCGGAATCTACCTGCTTAGCAACTTCTGCCTTGGCATTCTTTTCATAGAAGTGGTGAGCTCCAGGGCCAATGATATGTGTAAAGCTTATCCCCTCGGCAGTAGCAGCCTTAACCATCATCTCGGCTGCCTGACGCTGGCTATCGAGCTCGCCGCTGTATGCCACAGTTGGCACGTTAAAAAGGTTTATTGCGTAATCAGTGGCATCGTAAAGGTGCCACAACTTCTGCTCGAACCAGTATGGATGGAGGCTCTCGTTCTGAAATACTTTGAGGAAGTCGGCCGTTTCGGAAAAACCTGCACCCGGATTTGTTGCGGCCCAATCGCCGGCAAAGTGAGTTGCAAAATCCCAACACGCTGCGCCGCCAAGAGAAAAACCTCTTACAGCTACGCGGTGATCATCTATGCCATAGGCTTTTCGAATGGCATCCATTGCTTCGTAGGTATCTGTTTCGCCAGCAAAGCGGCTGGGGTTA
Source organism: uncultured Chthonomonas sp. (assembly GCA_903859705.1). GTDB lineage: Bacteria > Armatimonadota > Chthonomonadetes > Chthonomonadales > Chthonomonadaceae > CAIXIX01. Next base: position 91,774 of record CAIONQ010000017.1, on the reverse strand, counting down.
CAGTAGCGGCCATAGGGACGAAGCACAAATGCACCGGCAGGAGCAAACTCGCCCATGGAATGCTGGCCATCGTTAATGAAGTTGACCTCGCTTAGCGTTTCGCCTCTGCCATGAAACCAGATATCGATTCGGTGAGGAGAACGTTTGTCGAAATCATAATCAGTGGGAACGATCAAGGCATATGGCTGAGCGGTTCCGTCAATTCTTGATCGATAGCCCCGAACAATAGGACCCGTTTGACGTATCCACGTCGGCTTTCCTACCTTAAGTTGCTCGGCGCGCTCAGTACCCTGTTTGAGAAGAGCCTTCGCAGTACGGATTTCGCCCGGGTTGAAGAACTCGTTGAAATTAAGTGCATAGTTAACCGCTCGGGCATAGATTTCAACATCTGGAACAAGATCGGGCTGGCCGGGCACTATGCCTGCACTTGTAGCCTTAAGGGTGGCGATTACAGCATTGAGCGAAGCTAGACCGGCCTGCAGTTCCGATCTGTCCGAATCGGTTACGGTTACTCCAATAGGAGGAATGTGCCGTACATTCTCGATACTGTTGTCTCCAACCCCATCGGCATGGGCTATTCCCAGGCATCCGATAGGGGCGGTGGCTAGAAGCAACGGAAGGCAGCGCTTAAACATAATTGGAAAGGTTCTCCTGAATATATATCGATGGCAGCGAAGGGGGCAAAGTTCCCGGATTCCCCGATTATCTATTTGCCGCCTGCAGCAAGGCGGCTCTGGAACTTTTCATATCGGCCATGTTCGCCGATCTGAAGTTGATAGTTATCGCCCTTCTCATCAATTTGAAGGTGAATGAACTCGCCCTTGCACTTCTCATCCTGGTTGGCAACAAAGAGCTTTCGGTCCTGTAGGTCTCCAGCAGTTGGTGCCGGTGCATCCAGGTACCGATGCTGCTCAAATATCGCGGTCATTGAGCCTGCATCCAGAAGGTTGTGAAACAGTTGGGTTGTTCCGCCCTTGTGTGGACCGTTATTCACAACTGCCACCACTGGCCGGATTGTTTTTATAAGGGCAGGGTTGTTGCTCTGATCGATCCCATGGTGTGTGGTTTGGTATACGTCAATTAATCCAATTTTGTTATTGGGATTAATCAGGGTGTATTCAAGATTCCAGGTGAGATCTCCCAGATCCAGCATTCGGAAGTTACCAACCTTGAGTACAAACCCAAGGCTATTGGCATTATCGCTTGGGTCAACTGGCGCGGGCTTGTGCAATTTTGCGTACCCATTGCGCGCGGCGGGGCTGGCGTCATCTGGCAACGTCTGCTTGTTGCCAATCACACAAAACAGGCTAACCGGAGCCGAGTTGCCGGTGCCCGCCAGAGGGATGCTTTCGCCTGCCTTTACTTCATAGATACCTGCACCGACTGTTGCTTTTCGGTATGCGGCAATCAATGCCGGAAAGTGCTCCGGGTCGTCTATCGTTTTTTCGGGAATACCTTTGTTGTAAAATTTCTTAATGGGTATGAGCTTGCTCAAGGGCCCGGTGCCGCCATAGTGATCGAGATGCCAGTGGGTAACTACAAGGGCATCAATCTGTTTTAGATGCGCTACATCTTTTGCCACGTGGTAAATGCGAGAAGCATCTCTTTCGCCTTCACTTCCGCAATCTATGAGTACGGATTCTTTCCCGGGTGAAACGATCAGGGTGGCTGCACCGCCCTCGGTATCGATAAAATAGACATCTGTTGCGGCCTGCTTTTGTGCGCTGGCGCAAATGGGAGCAGCCAGAACAGTGGACAAGACAGCAGTGGAAATTAGTTTCCTGAAACGAACCATAGCGCATCTCCTTCGATTACGGTCGGGCAGCACGTTGGTCTGTACCGACTGGTTGGTGCGTATCTGTTGCTTGCACCGGAATGTAGGAGCGGATTTCTATCAATTGTTATAAATATCCTGCGGCGCATTTTATGCTGCAGTTTTTATTGATGACTTACACTAATTGCTGGCTTGACGATAACAGTACCGTCGCCTATAATCTAACCCACACTGCATGCCGTCTGCCAGGGAGGTCCGATGGATTCCGTTTCGCTCCAGATCGCCATACAAAAAGTCAAAACGCGAATTATTCCGTTTCTGTTTATTCTGTATTTGAGCGCCTTCATCGATCGTGTTAACCTCAGCTTTGCGGCTGCGAGCTTTCAAAAGGACCTTAGCTTATCGAACACAGCTTATGGAGCCGGAGCCGGTATCTTCTTCCTGGGTTATTTTCTGTTTGAGATTCCATCTAACCTGATATTGGAGCGTACCGGGGCTCGCAAGTGGATTGCGCGCATCATGTTTACCTGGGCTATTGTTTCGGCCGCCATGATGTTTGTTAAAACTCCTGTGCAGTTCTTTGCATGCAGGTTTATGCTTGGGGTTGCCGAGGCGGGCTTTTTCCCGGGAATGATCTTTTACCTGACTAATTGGTTCCCTGCCGAGCATCGAGCCCGGGCTATCAGCAAGTTCATGCTTGCTTCTCCCCTTGCCACGGTGGTTGGGTCTCCAATATCACTCGCGATTATGAAGTATGTGCCGAAGCTAGCATCTGCAATGCAATCGCCCTGGTTGAGGAACTTAAAGGGCTGGCAGTGGCTGTTCATGATTGAGGCGATGCCAAGTTTTATTTTTGCATTTGTGGTGCTGGTGTATCTTACAGACCGAATTGACCAGGCGCACTGGCTTACTGGCCCTGAAAAAGAGGCACTCTCATTCCAACTTGCTGAGGAAAAACGCAAGGCCGGCGATAGACATATTCACAACATCTGGGTTGCATTTAAGGACCCAAGAGTGTGGCTGCTCACATCTATATACATGAGCATGAATATCGGCAACTATGGTCTCGATTTCTGGCTACCTAAGATCCTGAAGAGTTTCCACGGGATAGACACGTCAAAACCCAATATCTACAACATGCTGCCCTACATAGCTGCTGCAATTGGCATGGTATGGGTTGGCAACCACGCAGACAAAACGCGTGAGGTTCGCTACCACATCTTCATTCCATGCGCTATTAGCGCAGCATTTATGCTTGGCTTTGCATATTTTCAGGGTAAAAGTCCCTACGGAGCATTGTTCTGCATTACGCTGGCCGCTGTAGGACCTCGAGCCATTCTGGGGCCTTTCTGGACACTGCCTCCTGTGTTTCTAGGCGGATCCGGCCTGGCGGCATCTATTGCATTTATTAACTCTGTGGGCAATCTGGGTGGTTATCTTGGGCCCCAGGCGCTGGGAGTGTTGGCAGATAAAACCAAGTCTAATGTGCCCGGTATCGTAGTACTTGCCACAGCAATCCTTGTCACTGGCATTTTGGGCCTCATGGTTTCCAACCACCATACCCATGAAGCGGAGGAAATGGCTAAGGAGCCCGTATCCGCATGATAAGAAGCACGCCGCCAGCAGCAGCATACGTTGTATTTGCTGTAAGCTTGCTATCTTGCCTGCCACTTTGCGCATCTGAAGGCGTGGTAGGGAATATAAAAACCGTTGCAGGCACTGGCGAAATGGGCCAGGATGCCACAGATGGTAATGAAGCTGATGCCAGGCAGGCAAAGCTTAACCAGCCGTTTAGCGTCTGTTTTGGGCCCCACGATGAGATGTACATTGCAGATGCATCTGCACACTCTGTGCGAATGGTTACCCCTGATGGCAAGATCCATGCCTATGCGGGAAACGGCACGGCCGGATACTCGGGAGATTCCGGCCAGGCAGCAAAAGCCTGTTTGTCTGAGCCCTACGCAGTTGTATGTGATAAATCTGGGAATCTGTTTATTGCCGACAGGCTAAATGCCTGTGTTCGCTTTGTTCAAGCGCGAACTGGAAACATCTTTACCCTTGCAGGAAACGGCGAACAAGGTTATTCGGGAGATGGCGGTATTGCAACGCGTGCACGGCTAAAAGAGCCCAACGGATTGGCTCTAGACGGCAAAGGGCACCTGCTTATTGCCGATGTTGCGGATAACCGAATTCGCAGCGTTAACCTGAATTCCGGACAAATAACAACTGTAACAGGGAATGGCTCCCAAAGTGATGATGGCGATGGCGATGTAAGCAACCGTGCAGCATTGAATGGCGCACGAGCGGTAGCTGTTAGCCAGCAGGGCAACATTTACATATGCGAGCGCAGCGGCAATAGAATTCGAGAGATTGAACACAAAATAGGCATCATCCGTACCATTGCGGGCACAGGCGCGGCGGGCTATTCGGGAGATGGCAGATCTGGCATTCTTGCCAGGTTTAATGGCCCAAAGTGGGTGGATGTTGATACCAATGGCGTATTGTATGTGGTTGATACCGAGAACCACGTGGTGAGGCGCATTGCGGACGACACTGGGGTTGTTACAACAGTAGCGGGTTGTGGTAAGGCAGGCAGTTCAGGAGATGGCGGCAAAGCAACGTTGGCCCGCTTAAACCGCCCGCACGGCTGCTGTTTTCACAATGGATGGTTGTACATCGCAGACAGTGAAAACCATCGTGTGCGGGCGGTTAAGCTTAAGTAGTGTCTCGCCTACAGGTCGGACATAAAATTGAAAATCTCGTCCTGGGCGCCTGGCAGATTCTCATGGCCAAAATCTGGATAGATTAACAGGCGTTTGGGTGCCGTAATTTTATTGTAGGCAGCGAACTGCGTTGATGGCGGGCAGATTGTATCCATAAGCCCAACTGGCATCAGAACTTCTGCACGTATCCGGTTTGCAAGGTGCTGATTGTCGATGTAACCCAGGCGCGTGAATATTTCTGTTTCGTTTGCATGCCTCGGATCGAAGTTTCGGAAATAGGTGCGAAGCTCCTCATAGGCATCCTTTGCCAGATCCATTTCCCATACGCGCTGATAATCACATAAGAATGGGAAGATAGGGGCTGCCTTCTTCAGCTCTGGAACAAGCGCAGCACATGCAAGCGTAAGTGCTCCGCCCTGCGATCCACCCGTTGCGCCAACGCGCGTTGCATCCACTTCATCAAAGCCCATTACAATGCTCGCCAGTTGCGCTGTATCCAGAAAAATCGAGCGGAACAACAGCTTATCGGGTCCGTCTTCAAGGCCTCTGATTATATGCCCGCGCAGAGTGTTGCCGTGCACAGATCCCCGATCTTCACTCTGGCCAGCCTGCCCGCGGCAATCCAATGCGGCCACAGCAAATCCCTGTGATACATAACTCAGTTTGTCCTGCCAGTCACCGCTGCTGCCTGAGTAACCGTGGAACATAAGAACAGCAGGGTGGGGGGCAGCTACATGCTTTGGCCTGAGGTATTTTGCATGGATGCGTGCACCATCTACACCTGTAAAATACAAGTCGAAACAGTCGGCGATCGCACTCTTCAGCGGGTACGGCTTCAGCTCAACTGCCGGATCAATTGCGCGCATCTCTGCGAGTGCTCTTTCCCAATAGGCATCAAAATCACCCGGACGCGGGTTACGTCCGTGGTAATTGTAAAGCTTCTCCAGGGGCATGTCGATCAAAGGCATTGGAGTCTCCTGATTACAAGTGTGAATGCATACAGATACATTTGTCCGCAGCGCCGCTTACAGTGTCTGTTTGCTGTGTGGAAAGTTCAACATCCGCTTTACGTATCCATTCCGCGTAGCACGCGCATCGAAACAGAAATATGACGTATAATCGGTATTACCTGTGTCACAACGCAGACAATGCTTCGTGTGTTAAAACAGTCGGATCAGGTGATTGGGCGCCACTGGAGCTCAACAGGAAGCCTTACTGGGCATCGTTCTTGATCAGATAGCGGTTTTCGGATGCGTCCCCCTCCCGGCATCCCGCACAAGGCCCAAAATGTTCAGATGGTTTGGATGGATTAGAAGTTCTTCCAGAACCAATGCTAAAAATCTACAGGGGAATACAGCAGCCGATGTTGAGACTGAAAACAGCTATTAAGAACCTGGCCGCGCTTACGGGCGCGGTTGGAGTTGCCGCTTCATTTGCCGCAGGTTGCGGTGGCGGCAGCAGCAATGGAAACAACACAGGCAACTACCAACTGCCGCTTGGCAGCTTTGTAGCGCCCGGCACCACGCCCTATACGCTGGCAAACATGTCATCACGCTCCGCGTGTACTGTTAACGCACATCAGAATGGCCGTGCGCGCTGGACGGTGCTTGTGTACATCAATGCTGCGAACAACCTCCAGCCATATAGCCTGGTTAACGTGGCCCAGATGGCCTCCGTTGGCTCCAACGCGGACCTCAATATTGTTCTGCAATGGAAACAGACAACGCCTTCGCAGAGCCTGTACTTCAACTCTGTTCCCATTCAAACCACACCATCTTTTGTCGGCACACGTCGCTACCTTTTAAAGAAGCATACACCGGCTGAAATCAACGCCATTGCACCGCCCAATATTACAACTAATCCTGCGCTGCAAGGCAATACCACGAGCCTGGATCCTGATCGGCTGGCAGATCCGCCAACAAACACCATCAATGATAACGGTGTGATGACTTCTGATATGGGCGATTATCGTGCTCTAAAGGATTTTGTAACCTGGGGCACAACAAACTATCCTGCTGATCATATCGCGGTAGTCCTATGGGATCATGGCAGCGGCGCTCTTAATGTTATTAACCGCTCCGCCCTGCACGATTCTAAAAAGCCGGTTGGCACTGTAACAACAAGATCAAGCGCAAAATCTACCACGCGCGGACTTTCTCAGGATTGCGCCACAGGCAACCAGATTTCCACACCGCAGGTTCCGCTGGCGTTTGTAGGTGCCGCGCAGCCAATAGATGCAGTAGTGGTAGATTGCTCGCTTCAGGGCACGACTGAGATGGCATACGAACTTCGTAATTCTGCTCGCGTTTATGTGGCCTCTGAGGAGAGCCCGCCCGGACTGGGTTACCCATACGATACGTGGCTGAACTATCTTCAGAACAACGTTGCCGGCCCATGTGATCTTGGGGCAAACCTGATTTCGGCAACCATGGCAACCTATCCAAGCTCAACGAACATTACGCAGTCCATGACGGACCTCAGCAAGATGTCTACTGTAGGCACGGCGCTAAATGCATTTGGTGTGCAGTTGGCGAACAACGAGATGGGAATTTCGGCGCTGCTTAAGACGGACCGCCAGGCTGCTCAGTACTTTGACTTCCCGGAGTACAAGGACCTGTACCACTTTGCTGACATCGTGCGAAGAAACTCCATCGCCCCTGCAGCCCTGCAAACGGCAGCTGGCAATGTAGAGAACGCGCTGATTGGCACAAATGGTGCAATCTTGATGTCTGCTCACAGTACTCTTGCCGATGGTACCGGGTTCAGCGAGCAATACGCATGTGGCCTCAGCATATTCTTGCCAGGCCCTCTGGAACAGAGTAGTGTAGACAACACAACGGGGTTTGATCCTGCCTGGTCTACACTGGCTCTCAGCGCGGCGGCACCCAGTTGGGCAATCTATCTTCAGGGGCAACAACAATAGTCGCCTGAAACAATGTGCACTAAAATCGCCTCAGGGGTATCCGGTTTCCGGATGCCCCTGTCGGCCGTGTGAGGTATCCAATTGTCTGGACGAGCAGTCAATTCTATAATCGCAGTACTGGTGTTAATCTCTGCCCATGCATTTGCAGACGACACTAAAATTCGAGCAACTATCAGCCTTCCGCGTGTATCCGCAAAAGTTCAGTTTCAAATTCAAACCGATGCGATGGATGTACCGCCAGAGACACTTCTAAAACGTCTCAACGGCACCAATGATGATATTGATGTGTACCTTTCTGTAGGCAGAGCCTTCGATGCTATCACCGGTGATCCTGCCAGATCGGAAGCGGGAAAGTCAGCTTACCGGAAAGCCGCGGATTTGTTGAAGGCGCTACTGGCATCAAATCCAAAAGATGCGTGGGCTCTCTCGCGGTATGGCATTGCCCTGTGGTACGGCGAACATAGCCCTGAAGCGGATAAACCACTTAAACAGGCAGTTGACCAGGGCCAAATGGATTGGCGCTGCGTTGCAAACCTTGCAGAGTATATCCAGAGTGCTTCGTTGTACACGGCATTGGATACCGAAATGCATGGCGTCATTCGGTTTGAAGACCCTATTGGCACCGAAAAGCGCATAAAGGCATTGCTGGGATCGCCGAAGTTAGCCCAAACGGTTGAAACGCTGAAAGCAAAGAGCATGGAGGCGGACGCACTAATGGATAAAGCGGTGGCGCTTTCGCCCACCAACCCATCTGTGTATGCCCGCCGCTTCGGTTTTCGCCTTATTTCCCATGTGTGTACAGAGAATATTCTGAGGGCTGCCGCTGGCCAGTCACAGGATTATGCAACGGTGCTCAATCAACCGGCTCTGGACGATAAGTGGAAGTGTGCTGAACTTGACCCGACTAACCCTGTATTTACTGGAAGTGCGCTGGTTTATGAGCTGATGGTGCGCCTTCCATCCTTTGCAGGTGAGAAGTTTTTGGATCTTAGCGCAGCAATTTCAAGGCTTCCCGAAACTTCACAACCACGGGTTAAGGCGGCATTTGCACGCTTGAAAGAAATTGGCAGCAGTTCAGACAAACGCACCGCAGGAAAAGCACTCACGGAATTGGCGAATGCCTGTATTTTACTTACGGATTACACGGGCGCTGCCCAGGCTGCTTCAGAGGCCTTCCACATTGATCCTAACAACAAAGCTGCCGCACAGGCATTAAATGCCGCATACCTTTCAACGGGTAAATTCCCAGAACTTATAAAGGCACTTAGGGAGGAGATAGCGGCTGAAGATACGCCATTTCGTCGGTTATTCCTCATAAAATCGCTTCAAGTATCAGGAGATACTGCTGGCGAGCTCTTAGAACTCAAAGGCGCTGCCGATAAGTTCTCAGAAGACCTGCTTCTGCAAATTGCTGTGTGTGATGAATTGATGCGTAAAGGGGACACTGCCAGCCTGAAACAGGCCGGCGATGTGATAGCGAAGTGTCAGTCTTTGTTCTATAAACTTCCAGAATCTGAGCGAAACGAAAACAAAGCAAATTTTGAAATAGCGCGCGGTATCTACCTGGCACTGATAGGCAAGCCAGACGTGGCGCTTACTGCACTTGGGCACGTGCTGGAGTATGATCCAGACAATCAGGATGCTCGTTTTAGTTATCAGGCTATCCTGGAAGCAGCAGGGCTGTCATCAAAGTGATCCGCTGATTTGCCCTGTTTTCATGTCAACCATCTGAAAAAACTTAACGATCAAAGTTGATGCACCACGCGGAAACACATGCCCGCCTGGGTGAACGCCCACTACTACGGGTGTGCTCTTATCAGATCGGTAGAGCGTTGTCTTTATATCTCCCGCGTTCTCCCAACTGCAGCCGGATTTCGCAACACCGTTGATTTGTACATCTACACCAATGGTAATCTCTTGCCAGCGTGGCCGAACAAGGGGATCTGCATAGCCCATTATATGAATAACCGGTTTCGGCACAGAAGATGCGGCTGCAAACTCTTTATTGCCGATTGCAGAGACAGGTGCGAATGCTCGTATTTTAGGAGCCCGGTTAGCCCACAACAGGTACGTAAATCCTCCGCCATTTGAATGCCCCGTAACAAATACACGGGCAGGGTCAATTGATTTCTCAACCGTCAGGCTATTGAGAACAGTATCAAAGAATTTGAGATCTCTATCTAGTTCGTCGCCCTTTCTGGCCTGCCATCCGTTCTTCAAGCCGGCGGGGTCGGTTAAAGCACCAGGTGTAGGCAACCCTTGCATATACACAACCACAGCCTGCGGCCATTCATCCTGATAAGCAAAGCTGCGAGATGCCTGCCGCATGTTGCCACCGTGCCCATGAAATGCAAATACAACGGGGGGCAAAGCACCGTTTGAAAATGAACTACCGGCTGGTTTGAAAATCAATGCCTGCCTGTCCACCCCATTTAGCTTCCAGATCCTTACCTCCTGAGACATCCCTCGGATGCCAGTAAACAGGACTGCCATAAGCGATATTAGAGCTATGCGCACGATTCTTCGCACCATTGCGTAACCTCCAGGGAAACACGCAGCTTACTGAATTACCAGACGCATCGGGACACATAATGTTCAGCTGCCATCCACGGTATTAGAGGATTCGCAGTGTATGGCAATGGAATTACCCGCATGATAATCCCACACAAAATCGGCCATTTTACCATCGTTCTGGTTGCACTGTTCTCTACATTGCTATCAAGTGCTGTTAGGTCGCAGGAACTACCACGCGGTGCTAATCTTGCGGTTGCGGCAAAATCGGCCACCTCTTATGTTTCCGGACACGAGACGATTTCCGCACTAAATGATGGCTTTACGCCTGCCAATTCCAACGATAAATCTCACGGTGCATATGGAAATTGGCCTCGCACAGGTTTGCAGTGGGTTGAATATGCCTGGGATAAAACAGTCTCGTTAAGTTCAACCGCAATTTACTGGTTCGATGATGCCAATGGAGTGCGCCTGCCGAAATCAGCGCGCTTACTGTACTGGGATGGAAGCACATTTCTACCAATTCCAGACGCTACTATTGTGGGGCTAGATAAAGATAGGTTTAATGCATCGCGCTTCCCTGCCATTAACACCCGGCGCATAAGGCTGGAGTTTGAAGGCAATGCAAGCTTCTCTACTGGCGTGCTTGAATGGCGAGTTTACGATTCTGGTTCATCTCCTAACTTTCCACCAACAGCAGATGCCGGGGTACCCAGATCTGTAGTGGTTGGAGCAAAGACCTGGTTAGATGCCAAGGTTACCGATGACGGCAAGCCATTCGGCAGAGTTAGAGCGACATGGCACAAAGTTGCTGGCCCTGGCGAGGTTAAGTTTGGAGATAAGCTAAGCACTTCCACCTGGGCTTCATTTGCACAAGCCGGTACTTATTCGCTTGAACTCGTTGCGGATGACGGTGCCATAAAGTCTGTTGGCCGGCTAACTGTTAAAGCTCTGCCGGTGCCTCCAGCACATCCGTTGTCTGAAATATCCATGATGCCCTACAGCGTATCGTCTCCATTCTGGAAGGCTCGACTTAAGCCAGTAATAACAGCCTGGATACCTCACTGTGTGAGGATGATTGAGGATCCGTCCACGCCAGAAGGCGGCCTCGATAACTTTGAGGCGGCGTATAAGAAGCGAATGGGAGAACCAGGCCAGCACCAGACAGGTGCGCCATTTGCCAATGCATGGGTGTACAACACCCTTGAATCTATGTGCCTTGCACTGATGGTGGATCCACAGGGGGATCCTGAGATCGTTACCAGCCAGCGGGCACTCCACACAACCGTAGACAAATGGATAAAGGTTATTCTTGGTGCGCAGGAGCCAGATGGTTACCTGCATACGGCAACTACAATTGAAAACCGTCAGCGATGGACTAATAAGTACGACCACGAAGGATATCAGGCCGGTTACTTTATTGAAGCTGCAATCGCACACTTTCAACTTACCGGCGGAAAAGATCGGCGAATGTACGATGCGGCTCGCCGCCTGGCAGATTGCTGGGTGAGAAACATCGGCCCCGCACCCAAGCGCGCCTGGTACGATGGACACCAGGAATTGGAACTGGCTCTTGTTCGATTCTCAGAGCTTGTGGATAAGCTGGACGGTGCTGGCAAGGGGCAACCGTATGTTCAGTTGGCACGTTTTTTGCTAGATTCCAGAAAAGGTGGAGATGAATATGATCAGAGCCACCTGCCGGTAACCCGACAGTACGAAGCAGTTGGCCATGCTGTTCGTGCCGTGTACTCCTACACAGGAATGGCTGGCGTGGCGGCCAAAACGGGCGACAAAGACTATCACAGTGCCGTCCAATCCCTCTGGGATAGCATTGTTAATCGCAAATACTACATAACGGGTGGGGTGGGTAGCGGAGAAACATCCGAGGGCTTCGGTAAAGACTACTCGCTGCCAGTAAACGCCTATTGCGAAACATGCGCAGGCTGTGGTGAGCTCTTCTTTCAGCATTGGATGGAGTTGAACTACGCGCAGGCAAAATATGCTGACTTGATGGAAGAAACTCTCTTCAATGCAGTGCTTGGTGGAATGTCGCTGGATGGTGATACTTTTACCTACACCAACTCGCTGGATTCAACCGGTAAACGCTACCTGTGGCATGTATGCCCGTGTTGTGTTGGCAACTTTGCCCGCACGCTTCTTCGGCTGCCTATGTGGCTTTATTCTCTCGACAATAGCACTGTTACTGCAAACTTGTATGCCGGTAGTTTGGTAAATCTCGGTAAAGTAGCTGGCTCCGAACTACAAGTTCGCCAGCAAACCAACTATCCCTGGGATGGAAGCATTAATCTTCAGCTATTGCCTGGTGCTCCAGCTAAGTTCACTCTGCGACTCCGAATTCCGGATCGACAAACAAGTGACCTTTATAAAACAAATCCGTCCATATCTGGATTACAGAAAATCACAATTAACGGTAAACCAATTACTCCGGTTATTAAGGACGGTTATGTGGTGATTGATCGAACATGGAAAAAGGGCGATACCGTGGCATTAAATCTTCCACTTGCACCGCAGCGCATACACTCGGCGCCACAAATTGCTGCAACTAAAGGGAGCGTGGCGTTCAAGTACGGACCAATTATATATAACTTCGAATCCGTAGATCAACCGTTAAACCAGTTGATCGATCCTAGCGCACCGATGAATGAAGTCTGGCGACCTGATCTGCTCGGTGGCATAATGGCCCTCCAGCTAAAGGCGGCCAATGGGTCCATCCTGCTTGGAATACCGAACTATGCCCGTCTCAATCGAGGGGGCAGATCCGTGGTATGGTTGAAAGAAGGATCAGTGGCCAAATAGAGAACTCTTCTCACTCAAACAAACAGGAATGGCGGTTTGCAACGGCGAACCCAGTCAAACTGAGATCCAGATGTGTTTTGCAGGGATCACCAATGCCGAAAATCTTCCCAAAATCTGGCGCGTCTTTGCTTGCTGTGATGATTGCTTTTATAGCGAGTTCACCACCAGAGGCCTTCGCAGCTCAAACAGGCAAGAAACCCGCTGAGATCATTGCACAGTGCCGATCCTGCCATGGTGGGGCGACACCGGCAGGCGGGCTCGATCTCACCACGCGGGAAACTGCTATAAAAGGCGGTGGCTCTGGCGCGGCTCTGGATCTTAAGCAACCGCTACAAAGTAGGATATATACAGCCGTCACCTCTGGAAAGATGCCACCCGGCGGGCCACTTTCTCCTGACGACAAAGCCAATTTGCATGATTGGCTGGTAAAAGGTGCCGTGTGGCCAATTAACGAGGCTGCACATGGTTCTTCGAAGAAAGCAGGCCGCAACTGGTGGTCGCTCATCCCGCCACATCTGCCGAGTGTTCCGCTGGTGTCGGCCAGTCTCTCTCATACCTTAAAGAACCCCATCGATGCCTTTATACTCTCCGCACTTGCAGCAAAGGGACTAACAACATCCCAGCCTGCCAGCCGTGAAGTGCTTATTCGCCGGGCGACATATGATTTAACCGGGTTGCCCCCAACTCCCACGGAAATCCGTACGTTTTGTGCAGACAGAGATCCACACGCATATGAAAAGCTAGTAGATCACCTACTTGCATCGCCACATTATGGAGAGCGGTGGGCAAGGCACTGGTTAGATGTCGCCAGATTTGGCGAAAGCATGGGATATGAGTATGATCACCTGCGAGATAATGCCTGGCGGTACCGTGATTGGGTTGTACAGGCAATCAATAGCGATATGCCATACGACAGGTTTCTGAAAGAGCAGATTGCAGGCGATGTGCTTCCCAATGCAACTCCATCCAGTGTGGCCGCAACAGGTTTTCTTGTTGGTGGACCTATGGATGAGGCCGGCAAGGCCTCTGCAGGAATTCTCGTGCGCCAGCGTGCTCGTGAAGAGGAGATGGAAGATATCATTGGCCTGGTTGGCCAAACATGCCTTGGCTTAACAGTGAACTGTGCACGCTGCCACGATCATAAGTTTGATCCGATATCTCAGCACGACTACTATAGCTTAAAGGCAGCGCTCATCGGCGTAAATCCAGGTGACAGGCCACTTCTAACTTTGGAGGCCCGCCGTAGCGCCGAAGCCAATCACCGTAAACTCTCGGTTGCCGCAGCCGGCCTGCGCACTCAGTTGGCAACACTGGAAGGCGTAGTTACAACACGCATTTTCGCCTCTCGGAAACAGACAGTACCTCCGCCTGGTCCATTACCCGAATTGAAATGGGACTTTGCAGCCAGCCTTGCTGACACCATTCATCAGGTACCTGGCACACTTTCTGGCAATGCAAGGCGTACCGAACGTGGTTTGAAGCTATCCGGGCAGGGTGCGTTATTCAGCAGTTCTGCTTTGCCTGTAAATTTTGCAGCCAAAACACTGGAAGCATGGGTTTATCTGGACAATCTGGATCAGCACGGAGGAAGTGCCCTAACGCTTGAAGCGGACACCGGCACACAATTTGATGCAATCGTATTTGGTGAACGCCAGCACGCAAAGTGGATATCGGGATCTAACAGCTTTACTCGGACACGTGATCTGATTGCCGAACAGGAGGATTCATCGCCAGATAAGCCAGTGCACATGGTAATTGTGTATGGTAACGATGGTTCCATTACTCTCTTCCGAAATGGGGCTCAGTATGCGGAGGCATACGCTCCTCAGTCTCAACCCGCCATTTACGCGGGGTCACGGTCACACGTCATCATTGGTCAACGCCACACCGGCGCAGGGCAGTTTCTGGAAGGCACCGTACGGCTGGCTGCGTTATATGGCCGGGCCCTGTCTCCTCAAGAAGTCAAAGCCCTTTACACCGGTGCAGCTTTTTCGGTTTCTTCAGATGCTATCGCAGCGGCCCTGCTACCCCTGGAGCGGGAAAGGCGTAGTGTGCTGCTGAAACAGATTGCCGAGATTGATCAGAAGGAGCAAGCGCTTGGACTGGACCAGAGCACATACGGCGTCATTTCTGGCACTCCTGAGCCAACGTTTGTACTGGCGCGAGGTGATGTTGCAAACAAACGCGATCCTGTAACTCCCGGAGGGATTGCTGCGGTATGCACTGCCGCCGCAGACTTTCAGCTTGCAGATGCGTCTACTGATGCAGAACGGCGCTTACGCCTCGCAGATTGGATTGTCAGGCCAGATAACCCTCTTACGGCACGCGTTTTTGTTAACCGTGTTTGGCAGCACCATTTTGGACTGGCACTCGTAGGCACGCCAAACGACTTTGGATACAATGGCGAAAAGCCCAGCAATCCAGCCCTGTTGGATTGGCTGGCATGCCAGTTCCAGGCAACATCAGGAAAGTACGCATGTGGTGGCAGCGTCAAGAAGTTGCATCGCCTCATTATGCTCTGTGGGGCATATCGTCAGGGCTCCAAACCAAACGCGAACGCATCGAAGGTAGATGCCGATGGACGTTTACTCTGGAGGTTTACTCCACGCCGGCTTGAGGCCGAAGAAGTTCGAGACTCGATGCTGGCTATAAGCGGCCAGATCAATATGAAGATGGGCGGACCGAGTTTTCGGCCTTTCAAAGTTGAAACGTATGGCTCAAACTTCTATCGGCAGTTTGATGATGCCTCGCCAGAGTTTAACCGCAGAAGCATCTACCGAATGTCCGTACAATCGGCCCGAAATGCCATGCTCGAAGCGCTGGATTGCCCGGACCCCTCAACCAAAACACCCCGAAGAACTTCAACAACCACGCCCATTCAGGCGCTGGAGCTGATGAATGAACCCTTTGTTCTGCGGCAGGCGGAAAAGCTTGGGGATAGGCTAAAGGCACAATATCCGCATGCAGTTCAGCAGATCCAGGCTGCATTCTGCCTGGCTTTTGGCCGCCAACCAGAGGAGTCTGAACTTCAAACCTGCAAACAGTTCCTCAGTAAACATACGCTGGCTTCATTCTGCTGGTCGCTACTAAACTCCAGCGAGTTCCTGTACATCAAATAATCACGCTTTGCGTTTCTCGGGCCATGTCCCGGTAAGGAACTCCCTATGGGCGTCAATACAAATCCATCGGATGAAACGGCTGGCCTATCCCGCAGGCATTTCTTATTTGAAAGTGCGGGGGGGCTTGGTGCCATTGCGCTTGCATCCATGCTTGCCGAGCAGAATGGAGGAGCCGATGTGCTTCACAACCCGCACTTTCCGCCAAAAGCCAAGCGTGTAATCCAGATCTTTTGCTGCGGCGGTGTTAGCCACATCGATACCTTTGACTATAAACCAGAGCTGGTAAAGATGCACGGTAAGGAGTGCAAACGACCTTTCGATACCTTCTTTGCACAGCCCGGCACCTTAATGAAGAGCCCTTTTGAGTTCCAACAGCATGGAGCAAGCGGAAGGTGGTTCAGCAGCCTTTTCCCGCATCTGGCCGGTGTTGCAGATGATTTAACCTTTCTATACTCTATGAAGGCTAAGTCGGCGAACCATACTCCTGCCACATTCCAGATGAATTCAGGGTTTACCATCAACGGTTTCCCATCGCTGGGAGCCTGGCTATCTTACGGTCTGGGTTCTGAGAACCGGGATCTGCCAGACTTCGTTGTACTGCCCGATTCACGCGGCCTGCCAGCAGGAGGGGCCATAAACTGGACATCCGGGTTCTTGCCTGCCACGCATCAGGGCACTGCATTCAATGCAAAAGGGGCTCCTGTAGATAATCTATTTCCACCATCATCTGTAAGTAAGTCTGAACGGTCGGCAGCAATGGAGCTTGCTTCGAAGTTCAATCACAATTTCGCGAACCAAAATGCGGGTGATACAGCCCTTCAGGCGCGCATTCGGGCGTATGAGCTTGCAGCCAGAATGCAAACGAGCATTCCGGAGTCCGTAAACTTTGACAACGAGCCGGATAGCGTGAAAAAACTGTATGGTTTAGATGACCCGGTTTCCGGAGCGTTTGCTCGAAACTGCTTACTGGCGAGAAGACTAACGGAAAAAGGCGTTCGGTTCGTGCAGATATATCATGGAGGAGCCTTTGGTTCGCCACGTATCAATTGGGATGCGCATGAGGATATCGTCGAAAACCACTCTAAGAACGCCCGCATCATGGATCAGCCCGTGGCGGCTCTCATCGCGGATCTGAAGCAGCGCGGGCTATTTAGAGATACGCTGGTTCTTTGGACCACCGAGTTCGGGCGCACCCCAATTACCCAGGGCGTGGGGCAGCCCGGGCGCGATCACCATCCGCTTGCCTACACATGCTGGATGGCCGGGGCAGGGCTGAAGCCCGGGATAGGATTTGGCGCAACGGATGAAATTGGATACGACGTGGCGGAAAACCCACTGTTTGTGTACGATTTTCACGCCACCGTGCTCCACTTGCTCGGCCTGGATCACAAGCGCCTAACCTATTACCATAACGGAATTCGCCGGCGTCTCACAGATGTGCACGGAGATGTAATCAAGCCGATACTGGCATAATTGCCCGTATTACAAAGGTGTGCCATTTACCTTTACAGGTGGCAGTAATGGCGACCAGTAGTGCACTTTTAGCTGCCGCTTCCATACATTGCGGCCGCTGAATGCAAAGAGCGTGGTTTGTTCGATTCCACCTATGCACAAGGCCTTAGCTCCGCTGCCATCAGGCAGAGACATAATCACCTGAGTTGGGCCGTCGTCTGCACAAACCTGTATACCAGCATTGGTAGCACAAAATAGTTGCCCTTCTCTGGAATAACACAATCCAGATGTCTCCGCACTGTCTTTCCAATCCGGAACATGCAGAGTAAAGAACCGTTCTGCGTTTATCAACTGCCCATTCTTTTTTGTCTCGGCACTTGTAATCCAGTGTGAGGCGCCGTCTGCAGTGGCAAGCAGCCACCCATCTGGCCGGATGGCAAGCCCTCCCGGCGCTTTCACGGTGTTCAGTACCCTTCGCTTACCGCTTGCGTTTAGGGCCCAAACTGCTCCATCTGGTGATGATTGAGCATAAACGGTTCCATCCGAGCGGGCCAGCAGGTGCGAAGCATGGATACCTTTTGCCAGAACTTTAATTACTCCGGATGCCGAGCGAGAATAGATAGATCCGTCGGAAGCACCACAGAGGATCTGATTCTCCGGACCAAACGCAACGGCCGTTATTGATCCAGTTTTGATTACAGGTAACGTCTTGTAGGCTCCACTTGTGTCCATCACAAGTACAGCTGATCTGCCTTTCAGCGCAAGCACGACCGAGCCATCCGGTGCCGATGCCGCACTCACCGCCTCACCTGGCAATGTAGTTGCCAGGGAAAATGGCAATGTAGTATCGGCAAAGTCTCTAAAACGCGGTGCCCCTGCTCCTGGTTTAATTGCTGTTGGCCAGCCCTTCCACAGATAGCTCATAGCCTCCCGATAGTAGTCGTAGTAACCTGCAACGTGTCCGCCATTGACGATGCGAAATCGATAGTCGTAGCCAGAGAACTTAAGCGCTTTATCCATCTCCTGGTCAAGCAAGAACCAGTCTCCAGCGGCATTTTCCATATCGCGTGTGCCGGTGGTCAGGAATGCTCTGATCGGTTTTGGCTCGGTTTTGCGAACCAGGGTGGGATATTCATGGCCAGACCGAAATGCTACAAAGCTCCCAGAGTTGACATAGGCGCGGCTAAACAGATCCGGACGATGCCAGGCAGCGGTAAATGCGGCGATGGCTCCGCTGCTTCCGCCGGCAATGCACCGATCGTTTCCTGATGCAGACAAGTTAAGTCCGTATCGTTTCGCAACTTCAGGAATCAACTCCTCATTTAGGAAACGAACGTTGTCATCGGTAATGCCATCGTATTCAAGGCAGCGATTACGCCTTCCCATCAATCCTTCTGTGGGTGCAGGGGTATCGCCTGGCCGTACAAAAATACCTACCATTACCGGAATTTCATGGGTGGCAATCATGGTTTCCAACAGCTCTTTTTCAATATCTCCGTAGCCGTCCGTCTTAACATAAACGCACGCCGGCCGGTGGCTTGTGTACTGGGCAGGCACAAATACAACCACATCCCTTACTGTACCAGGGAAAATCTTGGAACTACTAAAGGTGAATTTCTGAATGGTGCCACGAAGTATCTTTTCTGGAGAAATCTCAGGAGCCGCATACTGGGTAGTGGAATCTGCTGCACCAGCAGCAGGCAACAGGCTGCCCCCAAGCGGTTTAAGCATCCACTGTAAATGCACATCTCCCGCGCTGTTCTGCCAGAGGTCTTGCCTGGACCCAGGTTCCTGCTTGCCTCCAAAGTCGTCGAGGCCCTTCTCTGGTGCATGTTCAGGAACGAGGTTATAGCTACCATCTTCGAGTTTTACAGCTTTCCAACGCTGATACGACTTTCCTGAGTAGGGCTGTAGCACCACCGGTGTTCCATTTCCGGCACCTCCATTAAGGGCTGTAAGTACCAGATCAGCTGAGCCGGCCGGGCGCAATGTTACATATTTGCCATCTGTCTCGTTTACAATCTTCCAACGCTGATAGAGCGCACTTACAGGTTTGCCAATGGTAACAATGCTTCCGGCACGCACATTGCCACCTTCTGGCTGAAGGCACATTCCTGGAGCGCTTACAGGAACGATGCTGTAGGCACCAAAGTATTCAGGTGCCTGCTGAGAGTGGCACGCTAAGGAGCTGAGTGCGCTTATAGCTAGCATGAGTACAGATAGTGGCTTCATGTTTGTGGTTTGAGATCGAATAAAAGAAAAGGGTGCAGCAGTTCGGCTATAAGCCACAAAGCCGCACCCCGGATCAATCAGCGCAAAGCTCTTACCGCTTTGCGGTTTGTTGATCGTTTGCTGTCACTACTGCAGTAAGGGTTATATCTCCCAGAACGGCAGCTTCGGGGTACATTCCCCAGAACACCCTGTGTGCCCCCGGGTCCGTGTCTCCATTGCTCGAAACGAGCTTCCCCGGGTAGTTGATCGAGAACGTTAGTGCTGTTCCAGATCCAGTGGTATCGCTCTTGTTTCCAAGGGCGGTAGGATCGCCGGCAGGATTATACTTGGCCTGTGAGCTGTCGAAGGTTTCGTTCACAATTCTTGTTGTGATCTTGTTTCGATCAGGCGCCGAGAGCTTCTGACCGAACTGGTCTGCCAGCACTTTTTCGATGGGTGCCCGTAACCTGGCACTGAGTTTAAATTTGGCAAGATCCGGATTTGCTATGATCGACATGAGTTGGCCAAATAGCGGATCGGGCGGGCCCATGAACACCATTAGGAGCTCTTTTTCCAGTGCAACGGAGCAGCGTTTTGCATTTTCTTCTGTAGCAAGGTCTGCCGGAAGAAATTTCAGCAGCATCTTTTTCGAATCAACATCCAGCAGATTTTTTGGCATTGGGCCAACCCAGTGCAAACGCTCGGTATAGGTAAACACACCGGGAGCAGTCTCTTTTACCGATGTTTCATTTACCAGAACAGGGGTTGTGGTACCTTTCTTGTCATCTTTACTCAGCACCGTTATGTCATGTGTGATCACTTCGTTAAGTGCAACTTTACGTGTTGCCTTAATTATGTTCTCCTCGCCTTCTTTGTAGCGAGTAATTATATATGGTGCTTTCGGTACAACAAAACTGTCTTCCATTTTTGCCGACTTAAGCATGCCAGCAGCAGGGTTGGCCGCGCCATCCCCACCAGGAGCGTGAAATTCTACGGTTCTGGTCCAGGTTCCATCTGCTTTAATGTCGCTGCCAATTACCGCACGCGCACAGCCTGCACTAAATGCAGAAACTGCAGTTATGGCAAAAAGTACGCTTTTTTGATAATTACTAATTCGCAATTGAAGCCCTCCTGTTGAACCTTTGTAAAGTTCAACCCGATCAAGGCGGAAATACCTCATTATTGGCCCTTACGCAGCCCAGGGGGCAACGATGTATTCCTCCTGTTATACCGTTACATCTGCATTTCCTGCGGGTGGGGGGAAACGCAGTACATGCTCTGATGTCCAATTCAAAAGCATATAGGGTATCAAGTAGCCAACTAAATATTAGAGGTAAACAGAGTTGGATTTTCAGATCATCGAAGTTGAACATGGTTCCGATAGGTATCAGGAAGAGGTTGCTCTACGGTACCGCGTGCTAAGAGAGCCCCTTGGTTTAACATTTACCTCCGAGCAACTTGCTTCAGAAGTTGCCGACACACATCTTGCAATATTAATCGGCGGCAAGATGTGTGCCGTATTGCTGCTTACCCCGCGAAATGGTGGTGATATCCAGATGCGGCAGGTGGCCGTTGCCCCAGAACTACAGGGCACCGGGCTCGGCAGAGCGCTGGTAAATGCCTCAGAAGAAAAGGCGATAACGCTGGGTTATAGACGAATGGTACTGCATGCCCGGAAATCGGCTGTTGGGTTTTATGAGCGGTTAGGATATGCCACCCATGGTGATGAGTTTGAGGAAGTGGGAATTCCACACCTCGATATGGATCGGAAACTAACCCTAGATTCCGGCAATATGGTATCTTAAGCACATGTCTGGTAGCACTTTTGGAAATCTGTTTAGAATAACAACCTGGGGCGAATCCCACGGTGCCTCGGTGGGTTGCGTGGTGGATGGCTGCCTGCCCGGTATCGTGATATCTCTTGACGAAATTCAGGAAGATATGGACCGCCGCCGCCCGGGACAGAGCCGCATTACAACGCAACGCCGCGAAGATGATGCCGTCGAAATACTTTCAGGCGTGGTGGATGGTGTGGCAATGGGCACCCCCATTGCTATGATGGTTCGCAATGCAGATCAACGATCGAAAGATTACAGCGAAATGCGCGATCTGTTTCGGCCATCTCATGCCGATTACACGTACCAGGCCAAATTTGGAATGCGAGATTACCGCGGTGGAGGCAGGTCGTCTTACCGTGAGGCCGCTGGCAGAGTTGCTGGCGGCGCTATTGCTCGCTCGCTGCTTAGTCAACGGTGCGGAACCACAATTACGGCGTATGTTAAAAGCATCGCGGATATACAAGCTCATTTGGATCCTCAATCTGTAACAAGGCAGCATGTTGAGGCCAACATTGTCCGCTGCCCGGATCCTGATGCAGCTGAGCGGATGATTGCGCTGATTGAAGACGCACGCCGGGATGGTGACTCACTTGGTGGCGTGGTTGAACTGGTTGCCTCTAATGTGCCAGTTGGGCTGGGGGAACCTGTGTTTGATAAGCTAACGGCAGATCTGGCAAAGGCAATGATGTCCATTCCTGCAACTCGCGGCTTTGAAATTGGAGAAGGCTTTGCCAGCACGCAGATGCGCGGTTCGCAGCACAATGACGCGTTTGAAATGCGTGACGGCAGCGTAAGGACCGTTACCAATCGTTCCGGTGGTATTCAAGGTGGAATATCCAACGGTGAAAACATTGTTCTCCGGGTGGCTTTTAAACCAACTGCCACAATCATGCGAGAGCAAAATACCGTAACAGTAGATGGGGAAGCGGCTTCCTTTAAAGCAAAGGGCCGGCATGATCCCTGTGTGCTACCGAGAGCCATTGCCGCAGTCGAGGCAATGGCTGCACTCACGCTAGCAGACCACTACCTGCGTCAGCAGGCACTCCGGGGCTGAGATAGGCTCGAACCGGCTCAACTTCCCGACTCAAATCCGCGCTCTATTGCGGTACAATATTAGCGTTTCGAGGTGTTTGTGCACAATTGCGCGAACTCGTCGTCAAGCTTTTCCTGAAGGAGTTTGCACGTGTCACGATCTGTTATGGAGATTTCGGTTCACGACTCCGCAACGCCGACACCCAACTTTGGTCCTGGCGGATCTCCGTTCGTCCTCGCACGATTGGATGACCTTGTCGGTTGGGCTCGCCGAAACAGCCTCTGGCCGCTTACATTTGGTCTGGCATGCTGTGCAATCGAAATGATGGCCTCGGTTTCCTCGCGGTTTGACCTCAGCCGATTTGGTGCCGAAGTTTTCCGCGCCACGCCTCGTCAGGCAGATGTCATGATTGTTGCTGGCCGAGTTTCCACTAAAATGGGCCCGGTACTGCGCCAGATCTATGATCAGATGCCTAACCCAAAATGGGTTATCTCGATGGGTGCCTGTGCGTCCTCTGGCGGCGTGTACAACAATTACGCGGTTATCCAGGGTGTCGATCAGATAATCCCGGTAGATGTGTACGTTCCCGGATGCCCGCCAAGTCCAGACGCATTGATCTATGGTGTTATCAAGCTCCAGGAAAAGATCAAGGCACAGGGCTCTGGTAAGCTTCTTGAACTAAAACCGCGTATCATTCAAACCGGCGCAGATATAGAAAGGGCCTGATCCTTCCATGGGATTTCTTACTGATCTGACCCGACGAGTAAAAGAAACCCAGCAGGCTCTTGCCGAGCCAGCCCTGGGTACAAAGGCTCTTGCCACTGGTTTTGGCATCACGTTTAAGCACTATCTTCAGCAGCAGATCAAACTGCGGCCTACAGAAACCATTCAGTATCCGGAAGAACGGCGAGAGCAGTTCCCCCGCACCCGATGGCGCCATGTACTCACGCGGTATGAGAATGGGCTTGAAAAGTGCATTGGCTGCAGCCTTTGTGCGGGTGCATGCCCGGCGCGCTGCATCTATGTGCAGGCTTCTGAAAACTCAGACGATAATCGCTACTCTCCCGGCGAACGCTATGCAGTTAAATACGAGATCAATATGATCCGTTGTATTTTTTGCGGCTTTTGTCAGGATGCATGCCCAACGGGTGCCATCGTGCTTCGCAAAGACTTTGAACTTGCAGATTATCATCGCGATGATTTTCTGTACACCAAAGAGATGCTGTTGGAACCCGCACCTATCACCGGCCTTATTCCGTTAACGGCAATAACGGTTGTAGAACCCGCAGCGTCGTCACATTAATTAGCGGTAAGATAGCCGTGTTGTAAATCTCTGTTAAAGCTGGCAAAGCATGCGCTGTGCCAGCTTTAACTTTTATCTGTTGATATCTAGAGGAATCTTCGTGAGCCGTAAAGCTACAAAACGCTCAGCTAACCTATCCATTGCTGCATTTTTTGGTCCCAGAGGTCCGCTTGCCGATGTTCTACCCGGCTACGAATCTCGTCCTGAGCAGATAGAAGTGTCGCAGGCCATCGAACAGGCGATGTCATCTGGAAAGCTATGCGTTGCTGAGGCTGGCACCGGCGTTGGTAAAACCATGGCATATCTAGTGCCAGCTATTCAGGGCGCATTGCTTCACGAACGCCGCACAATCATCAGCACGCACACAATTAGTCTGCAAAACCAGCTAGTTAACAAAGATCTGCCGCTTGCGATTACGCTCGTTCCTGGTGCAGAAGATAACGTTACATTCGAGCTTATGAAGGGCAGAAGTAACTATCTCTGCCGCTCTGCACTTGATTTTGCAAGAACCGATATTTTTCTTCAGCAAGATCCGCTATTCCAACGCCTTATGAAATGGGCTAACACGGGTTCCTGCAGCGGAGATATTGCTGATCTCTCATTCAATTACCCAAATTGGGGTGAAGTTACCTCTACCACAGAGATGTGTCCTGGCACTGAGTGCAAAGACTACGGTAGTTGCCACTATTATGCTATGCGAAGCACGGCCCAAAATGCTGACATACTTGTGGTAAACCACGCGCTTTTTCTGGCAGATCTCTGCATAAAACGAGAGAACCCGGATGCAGGCTTCTTACCGCATTACGATTGTGTTGTATTTGACGAAGCGCATCACCTGGAAGATGTAGCGACCGGTGCTTTTGGTGTTGAGTTCTCCTCGCGAAAGCTAACGCATCTCGTGGAGCGAATTAAACGGGTTAAAGATGCGGATATTGCGAAAGAACGTCTCGATGCCATTGAGGATCTGAATACCAGGCTCTTCGGGCCTTTCCTACAAACAGGGAAGATGGAGTTTACTTTCGAGGAAGCCCTTACAGCGGGTCAAAGACCGGAAACTGAAAAACAGTCCGGCCAGGCCATCAATAGCCTGATAGAGTTGCAAAAGGAACTGTTGGATCAGGCCAAGGAACGCGAAGAGCTTAAAGAACGCCTGGAAGGGCTTGCACGCATGTGTTCCACCGCCCGAACAGAACTGGAACAGTTGTTCTACTCGAAAGATCCTAACAGTATACGTTGGGGAGAAATGGCCCCAACACGCCCTGGCTCACGCCCATCAGAACAACGTGTATCCCTCAGAATAACGCCCGTAGATATTTCAGCCATTCTTGGTGAGGCACTCTGGCTGCCAATCATTGAGGCGAAAGGCGCGGCCGTTCTGATCTCGGCTACACTTGCAAATTCCGGTGGGTTTTCATACCTAAAATCCCGGCTTGGCTTGCCAGAGAACACAATCGAAAAGCTAGTAGGCAGCCCCTTCGATTATAAAGCGAATGCGGTGCTATATGTGCCCGCCCATATGCCAGAGCCAACTCCTGGCGCCGAGTATGCGCGAAAGATGGCAGATGAAATAGAGAAGCTGGTAACCCTCACGAATGGCCGCTCATTTCTGTTGTTTACTTCACGGGCGATGATGAACTCTGTTTATGATCTACTTTCAGAACGTGTTGACCTTCCGCTCTTTAAGCAAGGTGAGATGCCACCAGGAGCGTTAATACGCGAATTTAAGGAGAGTGGAAACGGCTGCCTTTTTGGGCTGCAGACCTTTTGGGAAGGCATTGATGTGCAGGGAGATGCCTTGAGTTGTGTTGTTATTGATAGGCTGCCTTTTGCCGTGCCGGATTCGCCTATCACAAAAGCCAGAACAAAAGCCATTCAAGAGCATGGTGGCGACTGGTTTTATGAATTCTCAGTTCCTCAGGCACAAATCAAACTTAAACAGGGTTTCGGTAGGCTAATTCGCACCAAGCGAGACTCTGGAATTGTGGCCATTATGGATTCCAGAATGCTAACGCGCTCTTATGGTGCAGAGTTTGTTAAGTATTTGCCGGCTGCATCGAGAGCCAGTAAGTGGAACAGACTTGAGAAGCTTTATGCGGAATTACCCTGCGCTAAATCGGTAGCTCAGGCTGAAGTTGAAGAAGAGTTGGTGGCGACCACTTTGCCAGAACAAACGGATGTTGTACCAGATCCAGACACACAGACGGAGATGGAACTGAGCTGATTATGCCTGCCGCACTATGAATTTGCTGGCGGCGGTGAACATATCGCTGGTTAGTCCGTCTGCCAACTTACGCAGATTACTCTGCCAATAGCAATCCGGTTCTGTTATCAATTCTGGAATTACACAGTGGAGTGCGCCCATGAAACGAGCTGCTTTATCCTGTTTGCTCATAGTTTCTGCAGCCATATCTTGTACGGCTACCTGTTTTCCTGTGCCGGCCCGAAGCGACACAGGCGGCACACCGCTCTCCCCAGCGGCCATAGACCACATGGTAAGGCTGGAATGGCAAAAGAAGGGGATTGTGCCTGCCCCGGCAGATGACGATGCTGCCTATTTGCGCCGGGTGTATCTTGATATCGCTGGTGTTATTCCTCCCGCAGCAGCCGTTTCAGACTTTATCTCGGATCATTCTCGAGATAAGCGCGCACAGGCCGTTGCAGCACTCCTTGATAGCCCTACATATGCGGACTCATGGACTAATTACTGGGACCATGTACTGATGGGTGGCAGTGTTCGAGCGCAAACCGTTGACCGATCTGCATTTCGCTCCTGGCTACATTCCCAGTTTGACCACAATATTCCGTGGGACAAGGTAGTTTACAACCTCATCTCAGCATCCGGAGTTAACAGTGCTGGAGGCACGCTTGCGATGGCGATGGGGGCCGCACCTTCTCCGTCCGCTGCTGCAGCACAGGGTGGGCAACCAGAGATAAACGGCGCTACCAACTGGTTGCTGAAGTACCAGGGGAAGCCAGAAGACCTCTCTGGCAATGCATCACGCATCTTCCTTGGTGTGCAAATCCAGTGTGCTCAATGTCATGATCACAAAACGGAGAAGTGGAAACAGGCAGATTTCCGCAGCTTTACCGCAAACTTTATAAACACCCGTGCAAAGCCGGTTGATGCAAAGGCCAACACAAAAGGAATGGTTCGGGTTCTGGATATTGAGGATGTAGCACGACCTTTTCAGCCCAGAGGTAAAAAAGCAGGCTCCATAGCAGATTACGCTTCCGCCGAGCCCTGTGCTCTGGATGGAACATCATTCAGTGATGCTGGCAACAGAAGACGCTCCCTCGCCGCATGGATGACGGCGCCAGAAAATCCATGGTTCGCAGAGGCGATAGTCAACAGAATTTGGGCGCACTTTTTAGGCAGGGGGTTTGTTGAGCCAATCGATGACTTCAGGCCATCTAACCCGGCAAACATGCCAGAACTTCTGCATTCACTCGCCGATGATTTCAGGGCTTCGGGCTTTAACATCAAGCATCTCATTGCGCTTATCACTTCAACACAGGTGTATCAGCTTTCAGCTTCGGCGCAGGCAAAACCGGGCGTCGGGAACATCTATTGGGCAAAATATCGGCTAAAACCGCTCTCTCCAGATCAGATGCTCGATTCTCTGGTTCAGGCAACCGGCATCAAACCCGCTCTGGAGCAGAACGTTGGCAGCAATCTCGATCAAATCCGGTATCAGCTTCAGCGGCAGTTCCAATTCTTGTTTGATGTGGATGAAGAGTTTGAACAAAAGGACTTTGAAGGCACGATTCCACAGGCACTGATGATGCTGAACGGTGGATTGGTGAACACTTCTGTTCGCCCTATCCCAGGTACAGCTCTCTCTGAACTGGAGAGCATTGCTGGCGGAGATGATGCCTGCGTTGAGGCACTTTATCTGAGAACGCTATCTCGCAAACCCACAATGGCAGAAGCTGCCATGTGGAAACACTACGTAAACGAAGCACGCCCAGTAGCTGCCACTGCACCCTTGGCACAGGTACCTCAAGAGATCACCCGAGCGAAGAAGAACGGGAAAAAGGGAGCGCCTAACTCCGGTTACAATCCTCTGGCAAAAGCGGCAGGCAAGTTGCGTAGCGTGGCTGCAACGCCAAGGCAGCAAGCCTATGAAGACATGATGTGGGCTTTATTGAACTCTAGTGAGTTCATGTTCAATCACTGAAATAGAACGATACCGCGGTAATGTTGGAGGCAGTTTCTATGGACGCTTCACATATGTACAACAACCTGAATACGAAATTACACCCAGATAACACAACCTGTGCTGGCCCAACCCCTGGTTCAAGCATTGTTATGCCCGGGCGCCGATCTGTAATCAAATCGGGCATGGGTATGCTGTTGGGCGCCATGCTTGCTGAACTCTCAGCGCCAGAAATGGCAAGAGCCGCATATACGGCAAAGAAGGCAAAACCAAAATCCTGCATTGTGCTGTGGATGAACGGCGGGCCCAGCCATCTTGATACCTGGGACCCAAAACCGGGTGCAGTAACTGGCGGACCGTTTAAAGCGATAAAAACGCGCGCGGCGGATATTCAGATATGTGAGCATCTTCCGCAAGTAGCAGATGTTGCCGATAAGATCGCTATTGTTAGAAGTATGACAAGCAAGGAAGGTAACCATCAGCGTGCTCAGTATCTGATGCACACGGGATACACTCCCAACCCCACCGTAGTCCACCCATCACTGGGATCATGGGTTACAGAAGAGCTTGCCGACCCACACTTTGATCTCCCGGGATTCGTCAGCATTAGCGGCCCAAGTTACGGTGCCGGGTTTCTTGGAGTGCAGTACGGCCCACTGGTAGTACAAACTCCCGGGCAAATGCCGCAGAACGTGGCATATGCAGCGGATGTGGATGCTGGCAGGTTTGATCGCAGGCAGCAGGCTCTGGCTATGTTGGAAGGCAACTTTGCGAAGCAAACAGGAGATCCAAAGGTAAGTGGGCGCGTTTCAGTGTACGGCAAAGCCGTAAAGATGATGCGTTCGCCACGCCTCAAGGCATTTGATATCTCTGAGGAGCCTGAGAGCGTAAAAACGGCATATGGCGATACAAACTTCGGGCGGGGCTGCCTTATGGCTCGCAGACTGGTTGAGGCCGGTGTGCGGTTTGTGGAAGTTGTGCTGGATGGCTGGGATACGCATCAGGACAACTTCAATCGCGTTCAAAAGCAGATGAACACCTTTGATCCTGCCATGGCTAGCCTTATCAAGGATCTAACGGATAGGAAGCTTCTGGATGATACCTTGATCATCTGGATGGGTGAATTCGGCCGAACACCTAAGATCAATGGAAACGAAGGGCGAGATCACTACCCGGGTGCATGGTCGGCAGTTATGGCAGGTGCAGGCGTTAGGGGCGGAACCATTTATGGCAGCACGAACGAAGACGGCACAAAGCCTGCAGACAAACCCACGCCGGTGTGCGATCTGTTTGCGACGTATGCCGCGCTGCTTGGGATGGACAACGCCAAAACGTTCAATACTCCCATAGGTCGCCCTGTTAGCATTACTGAAAAGGGCACGCCCATAGCGCAGTTGATTGGGTGACAATATAATAACCAATGGGCCGCGATATCAGAGCTAATCTGTTCGCGGCCCATTATTGTTGTTGTGTTTTGTGATCCAGATTAGATCTGCGCATCCGCGTCGAATTTATCTCCGGGCTTAACTCTCAAACCATTGGCCCAGGCGTCTGCGCTCATGCGTTTCCCGTTATCTGGTTGTACCTGAAGCAGAAGAAGGCTTGTACCTTGTCCGGCTGCAACCACCAGGCCCGCCAGGTTTCGGCTCACAGTAACAACGGTACCCGGTGCCGCATCGGTTTGCACCTCGCTTACTGCTGTACTGTGGAGCTTAAGCCTTTTGCCCTGGAAAACTGTAAATGCGCCCGGCTTTGGCAGCAATCCCTGAATTCTGCTCCTGATTTGTGCGGCGGGCATACTCCAGGATAGCAAGCAGTCTTCGGGTTTTATCATAGCGGCGTAGGTTGCCGCATCCGAGTTCTGTGGCTTACGTTCAATGGTTCCGGCACGCAGCCCATTGATCGTTTCAATTAAGAGCCTTGCACCAATACCTGATAGCCGCTCAAACAGAGTTCCCGTAGTGTCCTCAAGTAGAATAGGGGTTTCTTCAATAAGAAGCATATCCCCAGTATCCAGAGTTGCATCCATCCACATAGTGGTTACGCCCGTTACGGTTTCTCCATCCATGATCGCGCGTTGAATAGGGGCGGCGCCTCTGTACTTTGGCAGAATGCTTCCGTGAACATTTATGGGTCCGTATTTCGGGAGGTCAAGAATACTCTGGGGGATGATCTGCCCAAACGCGGCTACAGCAATGAGTTCTGGCTGGAGATCAGTGGCAGTGGCCACGAAGCTCTCTGCACGCACCCGCCTGGGTTGCAATACCGAAAGTCCGAGTCTCTCTGCCGCTTTCTTCACTGGCGATGCGGATAGCTGCATTCCTCTGCCGGAAGGCTTATCAGGCTGAGTAACCACGCCAACAACTTCGTGCCCCGCACTAACAATGGCCTCAAGGCATGGCACGGCGAAGTCTGCAGTTCCGAAAAACAGTATTCTCAAGTGCTCACCCAGCGCGGCTATGGCGCTTATTCACGAAATGCGGGTTCGTCAACTTCTTCATCATCACCGTTGCGCCCTGGCATGGCCCACACGAGGGATGCCGATTCTGCCCTGTCGATAAACAGAATGCCGTCCAGGTGATCCACCTCATGCTGGATTACGCGTGCTTCAAGGTCGATGACCTTTTTTGCTACTGGCCGCCCTCGGTGATCCTGGCCCTTAATCTTTATCTCTTGAAAGCGCTTCACCACTCCATGCAGGTTCGGAATGGAGAGGCAGCCTTCCATTGGCTCAAGTTGTTCGCCACGGCCGCCCGAAATAATCGGGTTAACAAGTACATGAATCTGATCGTCGATCTCATAAACGATTACGCGCTTCGATACACCCACCTGTGGCGCGGCAAGACCAAGGCCATTAGCTTTGCGCATTATCACTTTCATGTGCTCAATAAGCTTCTGAGTATCTGAAGTAAGAATGCGAGTAACAGACTCGGCACGTGTGCGTAAAACCGGGTCTCCAAGCTTTACAATCTCCGGGATGGCTTCCCAGGCACTCATAAGCTCGGGCGGAGGAATAATCTTGTCATCAAGTCTGGATGTGTCGGTCATGGTAATGTTTTTGGTTGGAACGAAACGCTTCAGAATGAACTAAAGTCTGGTATCGAAGCGTGAATGCAGGATGATAATTAAACACAATATTATACTCTATCGGTTGTACCGCACCATATTGGAAGAACCGCGGATTTACTCGCACCCCAAAACACAACAAAGGCCAGCCCAATTGGGCCGGCCTTTGAGTTAATACGCCCGGTTGGATTCGAACCAACGGCCTCTTGCTCCGGAGGCAAGCGCTCTATCCACTGAGCTACGGGCGCGTACAAAACATAATATAGCATTCCTGCAGGCGGCTGTCAAATCTGAAAGCCCAACAATCAGGTCGATATTAACTTCGGGGTAATGCCTTTGCTGGTGGATCTTTTGCAATCTGATTGCGGTGCCTCATTCGATTATTCTGCGTCTATCTTTTCGTGGTATGCAACTTTCGTAACTTCCAGTCTTCCTCAAGTACGTTGCTCAGCTTGTCCTCATCAGCTCTGTCTGGACCTGTGAAATCCAGCATCGCGGATGTTCGTGCAAGCCTTCGTGCGTTGCCCATTAAGCTTGCGGCCTTCGGATTGATCTCATCCAGTGGCACTCTAGCAGGCAGGCAGTGGTAAGAAGTTAAATCCACTCGGGATTGGAAACACTCTGTCATCAAGGGCGAGCCAGCCACTATTCTATTCATAGCAGGCAAACCAAGCAAGGCCTGCAATGTATGTAAAACGCTGGTTTGATTTGATGGCGCACTCACAATACTGTTTTGCCGAACATATGGGCCGATAACAAGGCACAAAGATCGGTGCCCGTCTACATGATCGGTTCCATCCTGTGGGTCATCCTCATTTACAAAAATGCACATGTCCTTCCAGTAGGGGCTCGTACTAAGGCCTTCAACTATACGGCCAAGAGCCAGGTCATTATCCGCAACCTGGGCTCGCGGTGTGGGGGCACCGGGCGATCTGCCAGAAGTATGATCGTTTGGCAGATAGATTAGCGTGAGTGCCGGCAGATCCTTCTGGTTTACTTCCATCTGATGCAGATGCTTGAGGAACACATCTGCTCGAACTTGATCCGGTATGCTGAGGTTCCAACCGGGATAATCATTAGCCGATAAAGTACTGAGCCGACGGATACCAATTTTATGTTTGGTTTCTACTATCTCCCCGTTTCGAGACTGTGTGAGCATTTGCAGATATGTAGTGCCTTTATGAGCGGGCTCAGCATAATCCATCTCGCCAAAGTTTTGAAAGCTTAGTCCATGATCCAAAACGCTATCCCAGATAAACCCTGTGGAAGAGTAGGTTAATGGATCATCACCAAATGTGTAACTGCGAACAAAGCCGCCAAATGACTTTTCAAGATGATCTGTTGAGTTGCCTTCGGCAGCCCATGAATGTCCGTCTGCCGATATTGCACCGTTACAGTAGTAGTTATCCAGAAGTACGTAACGGTTCGCAAGTGCATGTTGGTTCGGAGTAACATCCTCGCCGTACATCGCAGGCTGCGGCCGTGAGTCTCCCTTGCCAATATCTCCAAATACCTGATCGTAAGTTCTGTTTTCTTTCAGTATGTACACAATGTGTTTGATTGTGCCACTCCGTGGACGCCCCATAGGGTAGAGGTCCGCATTGTTACCTGCCATGGCACGTTCCACTGCAGAGCTAAGTGCGTTCTGTGGCTGCAAGCGCTGAAACTTGGATGTCCACTCCAATCGGTTGTTTTCGTCAATGTGGATGGTCTGAAGCAAACCGCTATTCTCGCTGGCTGAGTTGTGCTTGCCTGGAGTTGCAGGTCCCAGTCCCTTAACGGATACAATGGCAACAGATGTGTGATCTTCTGTGGCACAGATAGCTGACGGAAACCAACCTGTTGGAACAATGGTATTTACGGTGGCCAACAATCCATCATTGCGTATCGGGTAACTTGCCACACCATTTACACCACCAAGTGCCACCCAGATCTCATTTCCTGCAAGATAGAGCGCGTTAGGCAGTGTACCTTTGCCTCGCTGGCCCGCCTCTTGCAGGATAGCTGCAGTCTGCAACACATGCCCGTTTTGTGGATCGATTACGCTAACCGAATCTGAATTTGCGTTTGCACAATACAGGCGGTTAACCGAGTGGCCATTGCTGCTGAGTACTAACTGAGTGGGATGTAATCCAACAGGTATTTCGCGTACGGCGGATAGTTTTCCATCCTCATCCAATGCAAGCTGAGTGATGGTTCCACTCCGCGCTACGCCTCTTTTGTCTACGAGCACAGGTGTACCAGCGGAAGTCGCTGTTTGCGCTGCACCGCGTGCCAACTGGCCACCCCAATTGGAGACCCACGCCTGCTTCTCATCGGTGGAGAGAACAACGTCATATGGAGCCACACCAACCTGAATTCTACTCACAATCTCACCGCTATCGAGACTAACCCTGCATACTTCGTTAGTTATCGAAAGACATACAATCAGGCTACGCTCATCTGGAAGCAGAGCCAATCCCTCTGCATCTGATTGCGGAGCGCTGGCAGTGGCGCGGGTATTCAGCACTCGGCCCCAGTGCAACGTGCCGTCTGCCCCGGAAACTGCCTCAAGCACATTTCCTGTTACAGAGCTCACATAAACGGCATGATTACGACGGCTGCAGACAATTCCATGGCGAGATGCACCTTCCCCCTTTGGGAATGTCAGGCTCTGAATTACATGGCCGGTTACGGTATCTACAGCTATTAAGGAGTGTGCCTCTTTTATAAAAATGACATTGCTCTGAGGGTTAAATGCGGCATCAACCGGGCGGCCAGAAACATTCAGGAGTTCACCTACAGGGGCAATTCGTTGAAGGGTGGGGAGCAGTACGCTTCCGTCGCTTTGTCTACCAATATGAGTATCTCGCAGGGGTTGCCCACCACAAAACACCGATACAAGGCACAGTATTGCCGGAACAAATTTCGAAGTTCGCATAAGGTATCCGATCCATCTTCATTCATATACAAGGGAAATACGGCTCCACTGTGGAAGGTTCCTGCAATCTGCTGTGAGCGCCGGTTGCTGCAGCGCAAATTCAAAATACTCCAACGAAACGGAACCCTCTTATGACTACCAGGCGAGACTTCTTGAAGGCAGGCATTGCGGCAAGCAGCCTTGCGGCGCTACCGGCCGATGCTATCGCCGATCCGCAGATTCCGGGCCTAACACGCCGCCCGAGGCTTGCAGTGCTGCTTACTACCTACTTTGCTGGCAGCCATGGCGAGTGCTACTGTACCAAGCTTGTTGAGGGCAAACAGTTTGATGATCACTATGAAGCGCCACTCTGCGATGTTGTAGCCATCCACTTGATGGAAGTAGATAAGAACGACGTTGGCGTTGCCCTTGCAAAAAGACACAATATCCCGATGTACTCCACAATCGCACAGGCGCTCTGTTGCGGAGGCGATACGCTGGCGGTAGATGGGGTTGTTCTGATTGGCGAACATGGAACTTATCCACTTAACGCAAAGGGACAGCAGTTGTATCCTCGCCGTGAAATGTTTGATCAGATAACCTCCGTGTTCCGCCAGAGTGGACGTGTTGTGCCTGTGTTTAACGACAAGCACATGAGCTGGAACTGGAACTGGGCGAAGTATATGTGGAAAACCATTCAGCAGATGAAAATCCCGTGGATGGCTGGCAGTTCGTTGCCGTATGCAAAGTTTGAACCGCTCGTACCGCTACCACATGGGGAGAAGCTCGACCACGTGGTTGCAGTTGGCTACGGCGGATTAGAATCCTATGGTTTTCACTGCCTGGAAACGGGCCAACGGATTGCAGAGTGCAGGGCAGGGGGCGAAACGGGAGTCAAGTCCGTTCAAGTTCTCTCTGGCGCTGAAGTGTGGGCTGCCCAGGAGGCAGGCAGGTGGCCAAAGGATATCGCAGAGGCTGCCCTGAGATCATGCAAGAAGCCAACTGGAAAGTGGTCTGATTACACACGAGACGTTTTTGCCTTTGACATCAGTTATCTTGATGGTCAGCGAATGACTGTGTTGATGCCCAATGGCTACTGTCAGGAGTTTGCATTCGGATACCGAAAGTCTGGAACGAATGAAATAGTTGCTGCATCCTACTTCCTGGACCCCTTACCTCGCCTTAAGCACTTTTCTGCGACGGTACGTGCTCTGGAGCAAATGTATGTAACCGGCAAACCCAGCTTCCCGGGAGAGAGGACGTATTTAACCACGGGAATACTTGCCTACGGCGTGGATAGCCACTTCAACGGTGGCAAACTAATCCAAACTCGTGATATGGCAATCAAATATCAGCCTACTCCCACGCCCCCAGAATGGGTGGAAGTAATGAAATAGCGGGCATCCACAATTCACTCACAAAAGATTGGCGGCACATGGCCTCTTGCCCGTGTGCCGCCACATTAATCTATGCTGGCAACATATCTTTGGCAGCTGTTCGGGCGGCAGCTGCCAGAAATACCGCAC
The DNA here is from genome assembly GCA_903859705.1 of uncultured Chthonomonas sp. Classification (GTDB taxonomy): domain Bacteria; phylum Armatimonadota; class Chthonomonadetes; order Chthonomonadales; family Chthonomonadaceae; genus CAIXIX01. Next base: position 56,422 of record CAIONQ010000017.1, on the reverse strand, counting down.
ACATGGCATACAAAACTGCAGCGCTTGATATAGAAATGCTCATAGAGATCCGGTGATCCGCCGCAACGCCTACCATCCACGCGCCAAGGCCAGCACCAATCCAGCCAATAAAGTTCATTAGGCCAGTAGAGGTTGCACGCCTCGGCGCCGCTATAACATCGTAAAAACTTGCGGTAAGGCTGGCATCATAAATGCCTTTGAAAAACCCGTACATAGACATTGCCAGCACAAGCAGCACGGGCAGTGTGGTGTACCCGCACAAGAATATAAACGGTGCACCGGCCAGCGCAGCAACCATTTGAAACTGTATGCGTCCTGCTTTTCGCTTGTTGGCATGGTGATCGGCTAGCACCCCGCCTACCGCAGCACCTACCATACTGAATATCTGAATAAAAAATGTACCGGCAAACCCGGCCAGTACCAATGATACGCCAAACTTCTCCTTCATAAATGTCGGCATCCAGGTTAGGAAGATGAACTGAACAATGTTTGCAAAGAAATACGCAGCAACGAGTCTTACAGCGGTGGGCGTCTTCGCAAATTCAGCAAGGAATTGGCGCACGGGTAGATGCGGCGTTGCCTCAGTTCCTTGCTCATCCTGTGGGCGCTTGCGGTCTCGAATAAATAGCGAGAGGAGAAGCCCCAGGGCGCAGCCGGCAATTGCAAAGAATAGGAACGGCACCTGCCAGGAGTACTTTTTGGCAAGATATGCTGCCACAGTGCTTCCGAAAACCGTGCCCGCATAGATGCTGGTTTGATGGATGCCAATTGCGCGAGAACGGGTTTTGGGCCCGTGATAATCCGAGATGAGTGCCATAGATGCAGGCATATAGAATGCCTCACCAATACCCTCGGCACCGCGCACGGCAACAAATTGCCACAGCCTGGTGCATGCGGCCGTAAAGCCTGTAACCATGGACCATATATACATGCCGCCAATTATCACCCATTTGCGGCTCCGTCGATCGCCAACATGCCCGGCTATGGGTGAAGACACGGCATACAGCCACGTAAAGGCCGAGCTAATGAGACCCTGTTGAGCCTTTGTGAACCCATAAAGCTTCTGGAGTTCAGGCAACAAGGAGTTTATCGCTACACGGTCTGCATAATTAAAGAAGCAGATAAACCAGAGCATTCCAACAAGCAGCCATCCATATCTTCCTGGCTGTCCGGCACCGATGCCTCTGGCAGTTTGTGTGGCTTCTGATGCTGTCGGATCTGCTGCAGTATGCATAATGCGGAGTCTGCTCCCATGAGTTGGAATAGCTCTTCGGCAGTTGCCGAACGCTTAAGTAAGTCGAAGCGATCAAAGTTGCCGTAACGCGATGCTAAGCTAAGCCATTGCTTCAATCGGCACAATATCGAGTTTTCACCCGTATGGCCATAATGTGCAGAGTAGCTCACCAGTAAACTGAGTAGCTCGGGCCATTCTTCCGGTGCCGGGGCTGTCAATTCCTCATGAGACGTTCCGCGAACTCCAATTTCGGCCGCAGCCCAGCCAGCAAGATAGGGGTTTGCGATGGCGCCTCGGCCCAGCATAAAGTGCTCACAACCGGTTACGTCCTGGCAGCGACGTAAATCATCGAGTGTCCAGATGTCGCCATTCGCAACCACAGGAATATTCAGGTTCCGCTTTACTTCACCTATTGGCTCCCAGTGTGCTGGCGGTAGGTAGCGCTCCATGCGCGTTCTGCCATGGATAGTGATCCATGATGCACCTCCGAGTGCAGCCATCTCTGCATTCAAGTGGATGTCATCAACGGATTCCCAGCCGAGCCGTAACTTTGCAGATACAGGGATTTCAGGCGGCAGAGCATCCCGGATAGCTCTAACAACAAGCTGGATCCTGTCGGGATATTTCAGGAGTGTCGCCCCACCATCATGGCGATTAACGGTGGGGGCGGGGCAGCCAAAATTGACGTCTATTCCGCGAGCACCAAGTTTCACTGCCAGCCTGGCAGAGGTTGCCATCCGATCTGGATCTCCGCCAAGTAGCTGCACCTGTACCGGGCAACCTGTAGGCGTTTTGGCGCCAGCAGTTAGCTCTGGCACTTCTTTCAGGAAGATCCGAGCAGGTGGCAATTCCTGCGCTACGCGGATAAACTCGGAAACCGTGAACGAAAACCCACCAATGTGTGTGTGCACAGCACGCATAGGGGCATCTGTGAGTCCATCCATTGGTGCCAGCACTATAGCTGGCACGCCGTGCTGCACTGCAGGGAAAAACATATCATTTTGCTCGGTGTTACTTGCGGGCAAGCGCTGCCTCTATTGCCGGCTGAAGCGCGGCACCGCGTACTCGGATTGCCAGTACCTTGCCATCCCGTCCAATAAGAACTGTAAACGGTATGGCACGAACCCCATAGGAAACCGCGTTGGCTGCCCTCCAGTACTTGCCATCATAAATCTGGCGCCATGGCATGCCGTGACCTCTGGCAAAATCACGTACTTTTTGCGCGCTATTTGGCTGATCCAACGAGATGCCCACCACATCAAATCCGCGTGAATGGAATTTGTTGTAGGAAGAAACGACATTGGGTAGCTCAGCTATACACGGGCCGCACCAAGTGGCCCAGAAGTCCAGAAGGACAACTTTCCCGCGATACTGGTCCAGCGAAACTGGTTTGCCATCCAGATCGTTGCCTGTTAATCGAACAGGCGCAGCACCTGGTGACACTGATGGCGGTGGCTGTGCTGGCGCAGATCGCGGGCTACGTGCGATAGCACCCGCAGGAGGCGTATAGTGAAACGCCGCCGCCGAGAGTGGGGGATTAATCCGCACATTGGTGTAAGTTTCTATCAGGGCGGGGCTGGTTGGGGTTGAAGCCGGACCGATGGTTACCCGGCGAAGCAAATGATCCCGCTTTGAAAATGAAAACACGTAACGGATCTTTTTGCCATGCTCGGTTAAGTTTGCGGCCAGCCGCCCGCAGGCTTCTCCTGCAACCGATTCATCTGGCAAAGTTGATAGCGAATCGGGCTTGCCAGGAACAATCTTAGATGCCGCGTTTGGATCGGAAAGCAGTAATGGCAGTACGCCCACACCGCCCGCACTCGAATTAACCATTCCCTGAACGGCAGCCTCAAAGGATGGGTTGGGGGTCTTCACGTAACCAGTTTTATCGCTTAGCATCTGGGTGTACTGGTTAGTATCATCCGCAATATACAGGATGTGTATTCGTCCCATGGATACCTGCGCAGATACAAGTTTTGGCCTCTTTACGTTCAGAACGCAATGCAACGTCTGATTATGCCCGCTTGCCATCTCTGCGGTATCGATCGTTGCGCTAAACCCATTAAGTTGGCGATAGGCTACTGCAATATCCGAAAGCTGTTTACTGACCTGTGGATTACTGCCCGTTTGAGCATAAGCGGAAATTCCGATGCCAGCCAGCAATAGTGCGGCCCAACCTGTGCGTGCGAAGGCGTACTTCAAGCGATTATCTCCAGAAACCTTGTAACCTGCAGTTTGTGCACGGATTTTACCCCAATGTGGCGTTGCCTACTTGAGAACCACACAATCGAGGCCCGCATACAGCTTTCCAGGTACGGCTTTTGGGTTAATGCCGGTAGCGGTTACCTTGATCCGTATCGCTCCTCCAACTGGTACTGCCGAGCCGATGTCAATTGGCCCGGTGGAGCGAGGTATTGCGGAATAACCGTCAAACTCGGTATTACTCCTGGTTCCGTTCAGTTCAAAATGCAGAATTCCGTAATCGAAGCTCTGAGTAAGGTAAAGAAGTACGTGCCTTTCAGCGGTGCCTGTTGCCGGGATCTTCAACTCTATCGTTTCATCCTGTTTGGTAAACTTCACAAAGAGTTGTTTTCCATTGCTCCATCCACCCTCTTTAAGCCCCGCATTTTGCACTTCTGTGCCCAATCCGGCGTTTCTGGCTGATATTTCGGCGTCCTCAAACTCAATGGCGCCATCTATCATCCGAGAAAGATCTGAGTGCCCTTTTTGCTTCGGATGAATGGGCAGCTTTGCCGCATCGGGCTGTGGAGAGGTGTTGCCAGATACACCTGGAAATGCATACCAGAATACGCCAACGGCGTAATCTACCTTTGTATCGGCCCAGTTCCAGATTTCCATGTCTACTTTAAGGCCAGTAGTAACGGGAATAGCATCCAGTATCCGCATGCGTGAAGTGGTGGTGTATCCGCGCCAATCTCCCCGATCTGGGATCTCGCGTGCCGGGCAACTTAGCCAGGGAGATGAGAAATAGTCTGCCATGCCCCAGGCATAGCCATAATAATCCTCGGTTCCGGTGCCTATATGGGCAGGGAAGGTAGCTCCGTTAAGATAGATACGCTCGTCGCCTTCGCCGTACCATTCTCCAACAGGTGAGTAGACGGTAAGGGTATCCCCGGCGTACACGCCTTTGCCTTTAATCTCAACGTAGTTCCAGTCTGAGTAGGGACGGGTCTTTAGCTCTCCGCCGTAGCGCCAACCGGCGTGAAAGTGCATGGAACGTGCATCCCAATTCCAGGGTTTCACTGAAACATACCATCCAAACTTTATGGGATCATTGGCGAGGTTGTGTATGGTAATCTTCGCGCCAGATCGATATGGCATTGGGAAAGTGCATCCAAAAACACCTTCTTTACTTGCATACTGATAAATGTCCCAAACGTTAGTCCTGCGCACTCCAGATCCTGCCAACTCACTCAGGGGGCACCACACTGTTTTCTCACCATCAAACTCGGCTTCAATTACACTCGAGCGTGCTGCATCAGGGGAAACTTGTGGCTCCATTTGCAGCTCAAGCAAGTTCACGACATGTGGCCCGGCAGGTAACGAAAATTGATGGCTTTGCCCAGGCGGTATTTCGATGTGCTCTACAGTTGGATTTGTGTTGCCAGTTCTGTTCAATATTCCCAGCAGGTTCGGGCCATGAAGCGCGGATTGCAGAGAGCTTTTAGTAGGTTCCAGTGCGTTCAACTGCTCCAGCGAGAAAGTTCGAACTGCCGTGCCCTGTTCATATTTACGGTAGTTAACGATGTAATAAAAGGGTAACTGGTCAAGAGTAATTTTACAGTGCTTTGAGAATGGTATTGGCAGATACAGATCGCCAGCAACACCACGCGTTGTGGTTGAGCGCCTCGTTAACTGTGTTGCCGGATCACTATCGTTGAAGGCTGCAAACGCCAGAGGCGGCTTTACAATCGAGCGTCCACTCAGAAGATCGTTAAATGGGGCTTCCAGCGCTGGAACTCTGGATCCGTCCAGGTATATCCGTATTATCTGCCGATCTCTATCGGGATTTAGAGGAAGCCAGAAGCGACAAATTGCACCCGGACCATCCTCATCCATGATGACCCATTCCTTGCGGCCACTGTTGACTTCAGTCCGGATAAACTGCTCGTAATCTTTGTTTGAGTGCCAGGTTGCAGCATCGCCCGGGTCTCTCTTGCTTGTATCATGGCTGCTGACCTGCCGCAGTTCGTAGGCTGGCACCGGATACCGGGCAATGGAAGACCTATCACTCATTTCGGCGATAAGGCTGCGAAGGCTCACCTGGTTCTTTGGCGCTGCACTTATAGCAGGGCTCAGACAAATGGCCAGAGCAAGTGCTGCAATTCGTTTGAGACTAAACATAGTTTATTCCATACCAGAGGGCCGGCACTGGCAGCAGTTGGCGAAGTAGCGAAGCCGTTGGCCCGGAATTCCCATCCAATACGCTGTGCCCAACTTCATGGTCACCAAATATGAGCCGAACGGTATCGTCACGATTAATCGTAACACTATCGGCCCCTAACCTAAACACGCAGTCGTTGCCGCTGATGGAGCATTCTAAGGCAGCAACCACGTCTGGCTCAGCACGCTCCGAAAAGAGGGGAGTGAGCTTATTCATAAGTTGCTGCATGTTGATAATCTTTATGGTGCCAGAGGCCGCACAGGGCTTCATTTCCCACCCAGATTCCCTGCACCTTGCCAGCATAGCAGCGTCCGTATCCTGTACCTGAAAGTTGATGGCTTTTAGCTTGTAATGCTGAATGCAGTGCACAAGGGCGGCTTGTACTGCATCTCTATCGCCACCAAATTCAGCGAGTGATGCTGCGGTATCTGGCCTGGGATTTCGGATAACCACATACCCAAGAAACTCACGTCCTGCAGCCGATTTTATCGCAAGGAACTTTGCGGGTGAGTTCATTGCCCAGCCAGATTGATCGAAGAACCGGTAATCGGCCAGTGGGCGTGTAAACCGAACAGGTTCGGTTCGGTAGCACTCTCGAATTAACTCCATGTCCTGAGTGGTTGCTTCCTCCACTGTAATGCCATGGTGCAGATCACCTTCAGATCCGGAATCGATATTTACACGGTAGTGTAACCCGGCATGCTGGCAGCCATTGGTTGTATACAAACCACGCCCTCCAGAAACCAGCATCACATCTACACCATCGGCATGTGCCTTATCAACGGCATCATGGAAACACGCAGATGCCAGGCCGAGGCCACGATATTCTGGATCGGTAGCCACCGCACCGATGCAGCACACCTTGATGGGGCACCCCAGAATGCTGGCATGGCGCTGCACCATACCAACATGGCTAACGCACCTATCCCCATCAAAACATACTCTTAAGTTTTCACAGTTATCCAGGTTGAAAAGCTGCGGGTACTGCTCTGGCATCAACGGTCTAAACACAATGTCCGTCAGTCGGCGCAATGCTTCCATCTCGCCTGCTCGAACAGCACGTGGGCCATCAGATGCGGTTTTCTGCGTAATTGAGTCTGTCATCTCGTGCTGCGTTCCTATCTTTTGCCGTTGGCAGGCTTGTCTCGGTCTACTTCAAGAATGTCTACAGGCTGATTGAAATCCCCAAGTAAGTACTTCGCGAAATAGTCGCACCGCTGCCAGAAGCAATATTCGCCCATATCACCGTAGCCGTGCCGCTGTCCGGGGTAAATGAAGCAATCAAAGCGCTTATTTGCCCGGATAAGGGCGTTCATCAGGCGGTATGTGTTGCCAGGATGTACGTTGTCATCAATATCACCAGTGGTTAGCATAAGGTGCCCCTTAAGGTTCTTCGCTATTTCACTGTTTTTATCGATGTTGTACTCAAAGTGAATGTTGTTGTCTTTATCAGCAACCTCTTTGATGCCGTGGTGCGTTTCGCTCCACCATCGGTTGTAAATGTTATTTTCATGATTTCCAGATTCTGACCACGCAACTTTGAAGAAATCTGGATAAACCAGCATTGCAGCGGCAGACATAAACCCGCCCCCAGAGTGTCCATAGATACCAACACGGTCGGCGTCTATCCACGGGTACTTCAACGCAAGCTCTTCTGCAGCCCGCTTCTTATCTGCAAGCCCATAATCGCGCAGGTTACCATAGCCATAGTTGTGATACCACTTTGATCGCTGAGGATTTCCTCCCCGGTTGCCTATCTCTACGACTATGAACCCGAGTTGTGCGAGCGCTGTATTGGAGTTGCGCGCCGCAAACCCCTTCGAAACAGCTTCTGTTTGCGGGCCAGGATACACATATTCAATCAGCGGATATTTCTTGTTGGGGTCAAAATCAAACGGCTTGTACATAACCCCATATAGATCCGTAATTCCGTCATCTGCTTTTACACTAAACGGCTCTGGTAGTTTGTACCCGGCTGATGTGAGCGCCGATAGATCAGTTGTCTCAAGTGCTATTAGCTCGTTGCCGTTGGAATCGCGCAGAACGGATGCCGGTGCCGTGTCTACCCGGCTGTAGTTGTCTACAAAATATTTTCCGTCGTCATCAATTGCTGCAACATGCAAGGCGTTACCGGGTGAAAGTAGTTTCTGGTTTTTGCCGTCTAAATTAACCCGATATAAGTGAGTGTAGTAGGGGTCTTCCCCAGCTTCCAGGCCGCACGCATTAAAGAACAGAACATGGCTCTTCTCATCAATACTTTCGATCTGCTGTGTCATGAACTCGCCGTGCGTAACCTTGCTAATCAGTTTGCCCTTGATATCATACAGGTACCAGTGACCCCAACCATCCCGTTCGGACCAGAAGAGCAGCTGCTTACCGCCATCGATTAGCCGAATTGGCATGGTATCGATGTAAGTGTTTAGCCGCTCTTCAACCAGAACTTGTACATCGCCGCTCACGGGGTCTGCAGAACACACATCGAACTTGTGTCTGTCTCTGCTTACTCGCGTAAATAGCAGCTTGTCTGAGCTATCGGTTATCCAGCGGGCCGCCAGGCCATCCACAGCGTTGATAGATTCACGATAGGTGTTATGCTGTGTTAGGACACTCAGTCCCTGATCCTTAAACTTATCGGCCTTAATCTTAACCCGCGCATGGGAGGCTACATCAAAGGCAAACAACTCGCTTTGATCCACATTCGCCTCACCGGGCATTTCGTACTTGTATGTCTCCAGGGTTGGCCTTGGTTCGGCGAGGCTGTTAATAACCCAGAGCTCCTGAACCTTGCGTTGATCGTTCCGTTCAAGCACGAACCGCTTAGAATCTTTGCTCCATACAACGTAAACCGCAGGAATTCGAAAATCGGTACGCTTCTTCTCCAGATCCTGGTACTGCTTCTTGTCTGCTTCGTGCAGGTGTATACCGTAACTGTAATAGTCCTCTCCGTCTGAGGTGAGCTGAACCTCTTTTACCGCAGGATCATCGGCCTTCTTCTTTGCCAGCTCATAGTTGGCCGCATCCATCATATACAGGTTGTATCCGCGGGCAAACACTATAGTCTTGCCATCTGGCGAAAGGCTGGCCCAGGATGGCTTATGTGTGGGAGGCACAAAAGTAGTATCGATACTCAGCTGCTCATTTGCCAGGTCATAAGTGAAGTAGAGTGTGCGGGTAGGGCCATCTGGGGCCGGAGTGGCAGGCTTTTTTGCTGTCCCCTTCTGCTGAGAGGTGCCATCCAGGCGCTCTGCATCCACCTCTTTCACAGTTTTAACAACGTCGCCTTCTCGTACGGCTGCATCCTTCGGATATTCGATCTCAAATTGGATGGCTGTGTCGTTCTTAATGAACTTCAGTGTACGGATTGGAAGATGCTGGGCGTCGTACGGAAACAGCGTTATCTTCGTGAGAAGCGCCGCCATCTTTGCGCTATCAAACAATGGTTTTTTTGTTTTTGCTTTTGGGTCTACTAGCCAGAATTTTCGACCTGCAGTAGTTTCAAAGGAGTACCAGAACCTGTCTGAATGCTCCAGCCAGTGCGGAGTAACGGCCGAGTCGAACAATAATTTGTTGATTTTGGACGACGTCCACCGTGACGCCAGAACATAGTTTGCTGTGTGGTTTCCCGGAGCCGCATCTGACAGGCAATATGCGGGAATTGACGCGGCAGACACTGCTGCCATTGAAATAACAGACAGATAGAGAGAATTGCGAATAATCATGTTGTTGAAGACCGTTTTGTAAGAGCCAACCACGTAGGTAGGCAGCCCCGTAAAAGTGTGATGAATAACCCGAGCTCATATTCCGCGTGAGCGTGGCTAATTCCCTTCAGAATTCCGCAACCAGACAGCCAGAAGGAAAATCGGCTGTTTCGCGGATAGATACGAAATTGAGAATCACGCATAGTGTTGCAATGTTCTCTGTTAGACCAATCCCACTGAAGGGAGTAGAGGCCGTGCTCATAGGAATACCAGGAGAAACCTATCCCGGTGAGAACCGGGCGGCGATTGTCCCTACGACAGTCGCCTTACTCAAAAAGGCGAAACTGGAGATAGCTGTTGCAAGTGGTGCAGGGACTTCAGCCGGTTTTGGAGACCAGGCTTATGTTGCTGCAGGTGCATCAGTTTTCTCTGATAGAGCCGAAGTGTTCGCGAAAGCCGATGTCATACTTCAAGTCCGAAGTCTGGGTGCGGCAGGGGAGAGCTGGCAACAGGATCTTAATCTGTCAAAGCCTGGGCAGGTTATTATCGGTGTAGCGGAGGCTCTTTCGTCTCCTGAGGCGTGCAAGGAAGCCGCAGCCAGGGGACTTGTTACCTTTGCATTAGACCTTGTGCCGAGAATTACGCGGGCACAGGCAATGGACGTTCTTTCCTCACAGGCAAACCTCGCCGGTTACAAATCGGTGATTATGGCTGCAGACACATTGAAGAAGATATTTCCGATGATGATGACTGCAGCCGGAACAATCACTCCCGCTCGTGTTTTCATCGTAGGTGCCGGCGTTGCTGGCCTTCAGGCTATTGCTACGGCTAGGCGCCTGGGTGCTGTGGTTAGTGCATACGATGTTCGGCCAGCAGCAAAGGAACAGGTAGAGAGCCTTGGTGCCAGATTTGTTCAACTGGAAGTTGCAACAGAAAGCGCACAGGATGCCGGTGGATACGCGAAAGCCCTTGGCCCGGAATTCTATAAGAAACAGGCGGAGCTTATGGCCGGCGTTGTAGCAGAAAGTGATGTTGTGATCACAACTGCAGCAGTCCCAGGGCAGAAAGCACCCATCTTAATAACGCGAGAGATGGTTGAGCATATGGCACCCGGCTCTGTGGTTGTAGATATCGCCGCAGAACGCGGTGGTAACTGCGAGGCTACAGTTCCCGGGCAAACAGTAGAAGTGAACGGCGTAAAAGTGATTGGGCCGCTCAACATTCCCTCAAGCCTGGCGTTTCATGCCAGTCAACTCTACGCGAAGAACATAGCCACCTTCTTGCTGAACATTGTTAAGGATGGTGAGCTGAATATTGATACAACCGATGAGATTGTTGCCGGTACCCTGCTTACGCAGGAAGGCAAGATAGTACATACCCGGGTGAACGATCTCCTGCAGGCGCAGGGTTAGCAGCAGGCGCTTGCTAAGAAAAGTGGAGAAGTCAACTTCATGTCTTCATTAATGCCTAACTTGTACGTCTTCTTACTCGCGACATTTCTCGGTTTCGAGGTAATTCGCCGGGTATCGCCTCTGTTACATACACCGCTGATGTCGCTTACCAATGCTATTTCTGCCATCAGCCTTGTAGGCTCCATCGTTGTTCTCGGTTCTCAGAAAGACAGTTTGAGCACGATACTCGGAGCAGTAGCAGTAACCGCTTCCACCATCAATGTCATCAGCGGATTTCTAATTACAGACAGAATGCTCCGCATGTTTAAGAAACGGAAGACAGACGATGCATCCCGATCTCATTGAGAGCGTCCCACTGGAGACGCAGATCTGTTATCTGATCGCGTCTGCACTATTCATACTTTCGCTGAAATGGCTCAGTGCACCAACTACCTCGCGCAAAGGAGTGCTTGTAGGTGAAATTGGTATGGCAATTGCCATCCTCGGCACATTGCGTATGCCGGAAATTCAGACATTCCAGTGGATTATTATCTGCATTCTGGTAGGTACAGCAGTAGGCGTTCCGCTTGCAATGCTAATGCCCATGACTGCGGTTCCGCAACGAACTGCACTTTCGCACGCCTTTGGCGGGTTGGCGGTTGGTTGCGTTGGTACTGCCGAATACTTCACTTCTCTGCATGCAACAACACACCTTACCGCCTTTAAGATGGGCGTACTGGCGTTGGAAGTGCTTCTTGGCTTCCTAACCTTTACTGGTAGCTTAATGGCGTTTGGCAAGCTTCAGGAAATTCTTCCTTCGAGGCCACTTGTGTACAAGGGGCAGAACTTCATCAACCTTATGCTGCTGGTTGCAGCCATATTCGTTGGTGTTTCGCTGGTTGTTGATCCAACAAAATCGGTTCTATTTCCAGCTCTGGTTGTTCTGGCCCTGCTGTTTGGCATTCTTCTCATCATACCAATTGGTGGTGCAGATATGCCTACAGTCATCTCGCTCCTTAACTCGTATGCAGGTATGTCCGCATCTGCTATGGGCTTTGTTCTCGATAATAAACTGCTGATCATTGCAGGTGCTCTGGATGGGTCTTCTGGCTTTATTCTCTCTATAATCATGTGCAAGGCTATGAACCGGTCGTTCATAAACGTCTTGTTTGGAGCTTTTGGTCAGGCTCCTACGGGCGCTGCCGCAGCACAGGAGAAGCGCAATGTTCGCAGCGCACAGGCAGAAGAAGCAGCACAAATCCTGGGTTCAGCCAGTACTGTGGTGATTGTTCCCGGGTATGGCATGGCAGTTGCGCAGGCGCAGCACAAGGTTCGGGAACTATACGACCAATTGACGAAGCGAGGCGTAGAAGTTCGGTTCGGCATTCACCCGGTTGCGGGCCGAATGCCTGGGCACATGAACGTACTGCTTGCAGAGGCCGATATCCCGTACGATCGTCTATCCGAAATGGAAGACGTTAACCCGGAAATGAGCCACACAGATGTGGTGTTGATCATAGGTGCCAATGACGTTACGAATCCGGCAGCGCGCCACGATAAGAGCAGCCCAATATATGGCATGCCAATTATTGATTGCGATAAAGCACGTACGGTTATGGTAATCAAAAGAAGTATGTCGTCTGGATTCGCTGGCATCGATAATGAGCTATATTATATGGACAAGACGCTCATGCTATTCGGAGATGCTAAGGGGTTTGTTGGCGAGATGGTTAAGGAGCTTGCCTCCAACAACGATTAACGCCTAGATCCAATCTGGTCATATTCGAACGGCTGTCCGAGCGCTCTTCGGACAGCCGTTTGGCGTTTTGGTTGCCAGCGGCAACACGATTTCACCCAAAGCAACAACTATACGGCTCGATATCACAGGAGATCACTCAGCATGGCTTACTGCTCCCGGTTTGCAGCTCGTGTGCTTTTTGCCGCATCTCTGATGGCATGCGTTTGTACTTCTTCGGTTTCTCATGCGCAGGCCACAAGCAGCACCGAAAAATCGACAACCAGCCCCGCCGATACCAAGAAGGAAGCAACCTGGCTGGAAGAGCTTACCGATGTTGCAATCCCAAAGACGAAAGCAACTGGCAAAATCCACGGCAACGCGTTCACTATTCAGCGAGCCGAAATTCAGCAGGGTACCCTCACTATGCGGCAGGGATCTGGATTTTTTGCAGATCTTGAGTGGAAGCTGTTTCTGTTTGCACCGGAAATATCCAGGCTGGAAGGGCACTTCCTGAATATAGATACCGAGGATACAGAGGCAGTAAAAAATATGCCCCATGTATACATGAGTTGGAAAGAAGGCGGGAAAGATCTGCCTAAAACAAAAACATGGACAGGCGGCTACGTTATCCAACTCAGATTTGGGCATGTTACCAACGGCAAACTCCCTGGAGAAATCTATCTCTGTGTGCCAGATATGAAGCGAAGCTTTGTTGCGGGCACCTTTGAAGCCACCATCAAGTAATACAATCTGTGAATGCGCCAGAGAACCAACACATTGCCAGAGCTAGAGTAGGTAGGATGATAGCGGTAGCTGCCTTCTTGTTTCTTGTCTCTGGTTTATTGGCTCCAGCACTCGCAGATGATATCGATATCCGGTTTGCTCCGGATGCAAACACGTTTCCGGCGTTCTTAACTGCCCATGTAGAAGCGCAGCCACTCCCTGTTTCAGAGCAGAGTCGCTGCGCTTCTATCGTCCGCCTGGAAGCACGAAAGTATCCTCCAGAACTCCTCCAACGTTTAATCAAGCATGTGTATCTTCTACGCTCCATTTCTGCAGATGGCACTGAAGTCGGTGGGCTAAACTACTTATCGGTAGGCAGCATCTGTCTTAGAACTTCTGGATGCACAGATAGCTATATTGCGCGCCTGTTGCATCATGAAATGACGCACCTGATAACTTCCGACAGATTTCACAGATTTCCGTATCGTGCGCTCATCCGTCTCAACCCGCCAGATTTTCAATATGGCAGGGGTGGGCTGGAATCCATCCGGGCTGGCGTAACCATGAGCGATGGCGATGATAGCATTCGGGCCTCAGGTTTTGCTCGCCCATATGGTAAATCAGATCTTCAGGAAGATATCGCATGCATTGGTGAAATGATGTTCTCCGGTGACGACGATTGGTGGCGTTCCGTTGATAAGCACGCCGTGCTACGAAGTAAGGTAGAACTGCTGACTTCCTACCTCTCGGAAATTTCGCCCGATTTTAACTTGAACTTTTTTCGACTTTTGCCCCAATCACCATTTAGCATGCGGCCACCTAAATATAGGGAAGGTGACCTCGTCGTGTTCCCGGATGGCGGCACAATTGTAACACCTGCGGATCCACGAAGAATAATTGAAGTACCCGCAGGGTGTTACGCGCTATTTCCTGAACGTAGCTCGGTTCGCTTTTCCACGCGGTCTACGCTCAGCCTTGATCAAGGCGCAACTGAAAATGGCCGCCTAGTAGATCCGGTGATACCTGCGGGGCAGTTACTATTCCATGGTACAAATGGATGCTGGCTGCTTGTGTCATCGATAGATCCGCACCACCCCTCGTGTAAGCCGGACAGCACTATCTATTTCCAGTTCGGTGGTTCGATTTACACCGAGACAAAAAGAGAACCGACCCCAGTACAAGCGGGCCGGTATCTCAGGTATCCACCAGGATCTGTTGTCCTGTTCAGTCCCCGCCTTCACCCAGCGTAAATGATGGGTCTGGACCTGCTGCTGATACCATCTCTGGAAATCTTGGCAGGGGTTCGGTAATTCCAAGGCTTAGTTTGCTGCGTGTTATCTGGAGTTCAATGGTGGCGTTTCTGCGCTCGAGACATGACAAACTAATCTCTATGGCTTCCTCCGCCTCATATGGGCTCATGGTACCAATCGTGACCATATCGCAATCTCTCAACGTGTTCCACACAAAATTCAACCCGGTTGGGGGCAGCAATCTGCCCGCAGCCAGTGGCTTTATGGTCATCACCGGTTTGCGCGCTCCATGAATAACGCGCTGTAGCCAGTCTGTTTCAATCTGGCACAGAAAACCCGCGGCATTGTATGGCTGGATGTAAGTTTCCACATCTGCCCCGCTTGCATCGCTGCAGGTAATCGCTTCTGGCATATGCGTGCTCAATCCCGGTATCAATCCTGCTTCTCGCACAATTCGCAGGCATTCACGCAAATCGGGTGCCAGGCATCGATTTACTCTATCTATACGTGGGTCTGTGACACATTGATGGGGGAAACAAAACTTTGCCCCCAGTCTGCGTGCTTTTTCTACTGCCGCCTTCCAGGCATCCATTCCATCACCTTCGTAGTTGCCTGGAGTAACGATCCATATCATCTCCACACCGGTTCTCTGCTCAACTTCATCCAGTGCAGATGCAATAAACTCATTTAACGGGCTCATAAACGCATTGCAACCCGCTTTTGCAAATACTTCAACGGTATCGGCAATTTTGTGGGGTGTATCGAAAAGCTCTCTTATAAACCTGTCTTTTGCTGCGCTCGTGTGTGAGTATCCGAGCATCCAGTTGCTGCCACAGATCAATCTGGGAAGGGAAACGCCTCCAACCATCGTTCGTGGAAACTGGGAATTCATCGATTAGCCTCCCGCCGGCATCACCGCCAGCTGCAGCAAACCAGAAACGTAGCGATCATGAGGTGAATGCTAACGTGATCAAGAAACAGCGTCAATCCAATCTGATTTTAGCGGTACTACAGGAGCCAATCATCCTCTTAACGGCGTATTTTTCCTTCTTCGCTAACCTCGCAACGCACACATGGCGCAAAGTTGACCTTTGCGCAGGAAATACCTACTGCATACGGGAAACTTCGCATTGTGGATTGAGGCCACAAAAGCTCGATCATGATCAATTATGCGGAGCAACCCACTAAGAATTATTGGTGCTCCGGCCGAAAGGAACTCTGGTATGAAATCCATTATTGCTTTGCTCTGCGCGGCTGCTGCACTGTTTTGTATCTTCCCAGCGCACGCTGCCCCGGGAGCAGATCTTCAGAAGAAGTGCGCAGCAGCATGCAAAGCCTGCGAAGAAGCTTGCCTGGAGTGTAACAAACACTGCACTGCCATGGTTAAAGCAGGCAATAAAGAACATGCAAAATCGGCAAAACTATCTGCCGATTGCCACGATATCTGCGCTCTTGCAGCTAAAATCTGTGCGCGCAAAGGCCCGATGTCTGTAGAGATATGCAAGGCATGCGCAGCAGCCTGCGATGCATGCGGTAAAGAGTGCGGCAAGAGCCAGGGCATGCCTCAAATGGCTGCATGTAAGAAGGCCTGTGAGGAGTGTAGCAAAGCCTGCCGCGCCATGATCGCTCAGTAATCGTCAGGAATTCAGCGTTAGTAGGAAATGGAGAAGTTCAGCATAGATGCACCTTAACGGAAGTATTGCGCTGATAAGTGGTGGGCTGGGTGATATAGGTAAGGCTATTGGCAGGGAGCTTGCTTCTCACGGTGCGGATGTTGCCATAGGCGATGTTCTGGATACTGCTCAAGCATCCAGTTACCTGAACGAACTGCTGGCACTTGGTGTTCGCGCCATCTACACACAGGTGGATGTTTCGAGCCCGGAAGCAGTTTCGGCGTGGTATGTGGATGTCGAAACCAAACTTGGAATCCCCAATCTCATTATCCCCAATGCGGCTGTAGTGTCTCTGGTTAGAATTCGTGACCTAACGCCTGAGCAGTGGCAACGGGAAATGCGAATAAACCTGGACGGCGCATTTTTTATGGCTCAAACAGGCGGCAAACGGCTGGTAGACACAGGCACCTCGGGGCGCATCGTTTTTATTGGCAGTTGGGTAGGCTCAACACCTCAAGATCATATACCAGCCTACTGCGTTACAAAGGCCGGTTTGAGCATGCTTACTAAGGTGCTGGCCCTCGATCTGGCTCCGCATAATATCCTGGTTAATGAAGTAGCACCCGGGAACGTGGATGCAGGGCTAAGCGCCAGGATATTCGAGCAAAACCCCTCTTGGCGCCAGGTTAGCATGGATCGCGTGCCGATTAAGATCTTGACACAGGCAGATGAGGTTGCCTTTCAGGTTGCGCATCTGTGTGACCCACGTAATCGTCAAATGACGGGTTCTACACTGCTCATGGATGGTGGATTATCAATGATGTCCGGCCCAAATCCGGCATAGGCAGCGGTGTAGCGTTCAAAGAAACAAAAAGGGTCCCTATGGTTCATGATGAGCCTTAGGGACCCTTTTCTTGGTTGAGAAACGGGCTTATTTCCCGTTCTTTATCCATTCTTCGGTTAGCACTACGTGGTTAATAATTGTTCTGCCATACGATGTGTATACGATGTGGATTTTGCCATCTTTACTCTGGAACGAAAATGGATAAGCGTAATCGTGGTTGCCAATTGCGATGTTTCGCTTGTACTTCCAGGTTTTGTCGCTATCCGTGGAAAGAGCTACTGTCATTGGAAAACGGTCGTTCATGTTGTCGTTGTAAGTAAGCACCAGATGGCCGTTCTTTAGCTTCAACAAGTCCACTGCAGAGTTCGGATTGGGGAATTGTGAATCTTGCCCTTCTGCCCAGGTCTTTCCGCCATCAAAAGACTCGGAGCGAACAATATAGCCATCCTTAACAGGGTCATAACCGCCGCCTCGGCGGCAATATGCCACCAGGTGGCTATCCGTTAACTGAACTACTGCCGGCTGAATGTTGCCTTTGGCGGATCGTATTTCTCCACTCGCAACCCACACCTTTTTCTTATGGTCAAAGCGCAGAAAGCGTGAAGTACTATCCGGGCCAACCAGTTCTTTGTTCTGGCCAGTCTCATTATATATAGGCAGCAAATAGTCGCCGTTGTTTAACACAATAGGATGCCCACGCACCATGTCGCCTTCATCAGTTGCCATCACGAAGCTATCCGACCAGGTTTTTGCGCCATCGTGCGAGACTTTGGCCTGAATTCGCGAGCTGGACCACGTTTCGCCCCAGCGTACTACATAAAACAACCATACGAGACCATCGGGCCCCTGCCAGATAACACCATTGCCAACAGATCGGAATGGATCCTGCGCTATCATTCGCGGGTAGGTCCACGTTTTGGAACCCTTGCGAAGCCGGGACCCAAATACACCCGTTCCCGGTGCGTACTCTCCTTTGCCACCGTAATACACTAGGTACAGATCCCCGTTTGCCAGCTCCGCCATCGACGCAGGATGCTTGTAATCTCCGGTCTTAATTTCGGGCCCAAAAATCCGTTCATGGGTAATACCATGCCCGGAATCATGAACCGGAGCAAGTGTGGTGGCTGCAGCAGCATAAAGTACTGGCAGTGTTAACAGCAGTGCGAGCATCGAACCATCCTTCCAATCAGATCCGCGCAACTGGAACATCAAAGAACTTAGACGCACCGCGCGGTAACAGACTGCCCCATTAATTCTGTCTGGTTATCAGAGTTCCCTGCGTGCAGAGCGCACATGTATCGACAACGCTGACATGAGAACAGGATTTCGAGGCAGATCAACAGAATTGAAATGTAGTTTTTCAGTTTCTCTACGCAGGTGCCAAAAATGACAAATTGCTTATCCCTGAATCTCCGGCTTGTGGGCCTTTCGAGTGCTGTATTTTGTGTTCTACAGCCAACGGTTGGCAATTGTCAGGCGCTTCCTCAAGCCATCCTTACCGAGGCTTCACTGCCAGGCAACGCCCAGAAAATCCAATACTCTCCAATCGCAGTGTATTCGGCAGCCGGCAATGGTCCGATGAAGCACATGATTGGCAGAGTAGTGACGGATACAGAGGCGAGTTCGCCCGAAAGAAAATGCATTGAAGCCAATCCTGCAACCGAGAAAGGCGCGTGGAAGGCTCTGGTGTACGGACCATATTCGTTGTTGCCAGTAGGCGACTATGCTGCATTCTTCCGGATAAAGTGCCTTTCAGAAACTGCCGAAGAAAGCGTCGCAACGATTTCAGCTACTTCAGATTTTGGTCACAATGAGCTCGTGTCGCAGCCGCTTATGGGCCTCGATCTTAAACAGGGCACATTTGTTCAGGTTCCGCTCTTCTTCCACAACTCATCGGCAGATAAGCAAGTGGAGCTTCCTGTAATCTGGAGTGGCAACGCGGCAATCCGCATCGATACGATCTCATTGTTTAAGATCTCCAGCCAGGGATTAGATCTTGCTTCACTGGTTAAACGTGTTCCCGCACCACACACATCTGGCCAGCCCGCACAATTGGTGCCTGTTACCGAGACACGCCCGTTTCCAGAAATTTTGCCGAGAAGCGTTGCTCCCGCAGATAATCTTGAAGTTGCGGATTTGCGCGGTCTGCCTGCCGATGAGCAGCTTGCAGTTCTTTGCATTCAGGGCCTTATGAACCGCACTCAACCACAAATCTACTGCATTACGGTTGATCAGGATGTATTCTGGCTGGATCGTATGCTGGCAAGAGGCTGGATTCGTGGAGTTCACAAAGGTGCAACTCTGTCATCCCTTGCTGCACGATACTCGTGGAGTATTAAGGGTTGCGTTATCCCGGATCCAACTCAACCGGCAACAATTAATCTGGCTACCATGATGGCAGGTTTGGACCGCCTTCTCGTGTGTTCACCGGCGCTGCAGAAACGCCTGAACCTGCCAATAAAGCAAGATTTGAGAGGCCGGTGGCATACCTCTGCCGAGGTGTACCGCTGGGCTTTTGATAACCTCTGGCAGCGTCTCAACCACCATGTAATTGCCTGTTCTTATCCAGATCAAAGGTACTTGCGAGATTACCTGGTTGCAAACAAAGTTTTCATCTTCTGGATATCTGGCCCCATCGATGGGGCTCGCCCATACGCTAATCCACAGGCCGAAACAGAGCTTATGGAGCACCTGCTGGCTAAAATGCCTGTTAACATCCCGGTGCTGAGCTATCCTTACGCTGGCAAGGATATTGGCATGGGGGAGGGCCCCGGAGTAACCCTATTTGCTGAATTTGGGAAATATCTGGTTGGTACCACAGATACTGCCAACCTCACTGTTCACTCTGGCATCCGCCTGGCCTCATTCAAACAAAGGGCCGCACCTCCTACGCCAGTTTTGGATCGTATTAAAAAGTACGTTACCTATATCATCTCGGATGGTGACAATATTCCAGTGCTTACCGGTTACAATTTCCCGCAGTTGTGGACAGACCCACTCCGTGGTAAATTCCCGGCAGGATGGTCTATCTCGCCATCAGCAGCGATGCTAGTGCCAGATGTGGTTGACTATTATTACAGTTCATCTGGTTCAAACGATCTATGGATCGGTGCAGTTTCCGGCATAGGATACACCTACCCGGACTCCTACGGTACACGATATCGCGCTCCCTACAAGGATAAAGTTTTCGACGGCTTCCTCGGCCAGACTGCCCAGTACATGGACCGCATGGATCAGCGAATACTCTGGCCAATGAATGTTACGGGGGCTGCATCTTTCGCTAAATACGCTGCGGGTATTCCTCACCTTCAGGGTTTGTTCCCAGATTACGGAAGGCACGCCACCGAATACCAGGAAGCTGTTACCTCCACCATTCGGAATGTACCAATCTTCTCAGCCGTAACCTCATGGAAGGAAAATGCAACCGATGAAGAGGCCATTCAGGGAATGGTGGATGAAATCAAACACCTGTCTCCCGAACATGGCCCGGGCTTTTTACACCTGTTTGTCTGGAACTGGGGCGCGAAATTATCTAATCTCAACGAGGTTCTAAAGCGACTTGGGCCAGATTATGTTGCGGTTCGTCCAGATCACCTTGTTACGTTGTGCAGGCAGTACCTGGCTCAAGAGCGCTTAATAGTTCGAGCACCAACATCGGTGGTTGCACTGGATGGGCAGGAGATGGATATTCCGGTACGCGTTCAAAATGTATCGCCCTCATCCTTCAAAGTGACGGCATCGGAGATTAAGGGGATTGCAAGAAACGGCAATCCCGCATTATCCACGCCAATTGCACCATCTGCTGAAATTACGCTCCACATTAAGGGTAAACCAGCCGGGGAATTTGCCGAGGCCACAATACGCGGAGCTGGCCGAGTGATTAAAACCCGATCTCGCATGACGGTGTTGAATAGAGCTGAACAGATAGGTAACATTCCAACAGCTTCACAAATAACCTATGTTCAAACTTACCGTGCAACCGATTTGAGCCACCGGGCAGGAACTGCAGTTCCAGACAATGCGTCTATCTCTGGAGAAGTGTGGCGCAGCATACCCGGCAAGGATGCGCCCGGGTATGTGGTGTATGGGCCATACCAGCCGCTTTCAGCCGGGCGGTACCTGGCGGTATTTCGTTTAAAGAGGACTGGCGCGGCAAGTATTGTATGCGATCTGGATACCTGCATCGGTGGAGGTAACCGCGTTACTTCAAACAAAACGGTAACAGCACAAGACATGCCCGATGGCGAATACCGATCCATCGTGTGCGTATTTAACCACCCAGGCGGAGCATTGGAAACAAGAATTCGATGGTCTGGCGAGTGTCAGATCGATGCAGATGCCGTAGTCATCTTCAGGGCTGATCCCAGCGCAGCCAGATAAATCTCTAATACTACGATGGAGTAAGAATGCTCGAATCCCGTTTCAATCGTACAGGATGGCGCGTTGCCGTTGTTGTAGCCGGTACGCTCAGCGGCGTTGCTGCAATTGCTTCCAGGGTTCCCGTTGAAGATCCGCGCACAGGGCAGTGGGATGGCAAAACGCTTGCTGCAACACTTGCTGGGCCATATGTAGATCCGCTTCAGGCACAGGTGCCTTTCGGTCGGCGCTCCTTCTACCTAACACCGTGGCGCTCCTATATGGATACCTGGACAGGCACACGCCTGACCGAATCTATTGGAATCAACTTCAACGTGGATGCCCGAGAAGCAGAACCCACCGCGCAGATGCTGGAAGAGTGCGGGATTAAGAGCGCAAGAATTGAAATAGGCTGGGGCAGCTTTCAGTATGATAAGCCAGAACTCCTGAAGCCAGAGGCAGTTGAACGGTGGACGACAATCCTGACAGCCCTTAAGAAGCATCATATTCGCCCACTCATACTCCTCAATGGCAACTCTGGGGCACCGTGCCCGCTAAAAACAATCTCCCTTGAGCTCAAGCAGCCAGCAGCAAAAGGGGATACTACGGTAGTATTCAAAAGTTCGGATGGCATAATCCTGCGCAAAACAGGCTTCAAAGGCCAGGCATATCAAACAGCCTATCCGCTAATTGTTTCTGTAGATCAGGGGTCTGGCAAATGCAAGCTCTCTGCGCCATTAAAATCAGCTATACCGGCCGGCAACGTCATACTGGATACGCTAAAATACGAACCCTTTGCGGGCAAAACATTCGCAAACGGTACTGATAACCCGGCATCCGCGGAAACCGTGGCCGGATGGATGAGCTATGTAAAGAGCATTTGCCAGTTTGCACGCGATATTTGTGCGGATCCCGCTGCCGGGGAAATGGGTTTTGATCTGGAAGTATGGAACGAATACACGTTTGGCAGTGAGTTTCTCAGTGCGGATAACTACTATTCACCGGCAATTAAGTACAAAGATCCGGTTTCATATACATCCCGGGGCTTAACTGTAACTGGCACTGAAGCAATTCTGCCTATGACGGTGGATTATGCGAACGCAGAAGAAAACGCACTGATCGGTGTGGGAGTAATTAACGGCTTTTCCAATCAACGCCCCTGGGACAACGGCGCCGAAAGCTGGCCAGGCCTGCGGGGTTTTAGCAGGCACTACTATACAGACTTACAGCCGGAAAATGTGCTGCGAACGCCAGATCCAGAACCAAAGATTGGGCCATTGAGCGCGCTCGGTCAGCCCGATGGAAAACCAGATAATCGAGATTGGAACACAGTGGTTCCTGGTAGCTTCTTCTATCCAAACAACTGCACAGCTCAACCAGAATTCTGGCACTACTCTTACAAAACGGAGTTCGTAACGCGAGACCTTCAGCCATTTCCCGGGCCGATGAAAAACCATTATCGCTTTTCACGCCCAACAGGAATGCGGCCACCACAGGTTTGGATGACAGAAACCAACTCTTATCGCAAGCCATGGATGGATTCGGTAATCAAATCGGCAGCATGCCGGCCCGATGATGTCCGCGCGGTGGCTTTAAGCCATGCGGCTGCATCCCGTATGGTGTTACGAACATTAGTTTTTGGCGCACACAAAGGGATTCATACCACAGAGTTGTTTGCCGCGAAGGAAGATGATTTAGCATTTGCATTTTTCCCCCAGTACTTCTTTCAGTTGCTGGCACAAGATAACTTTCAGCTTACGCCCCGTGTTCGAGCCGCAGCCGGCGCACAGTGGAGCACGGTAAAAAACCTCACGCATGCCTTCCGGGTTAACAGGCGGCAAGAGCGCGAGGTGCCCCTGCCGCGTCCATTGGAAATAGGGAATATAACAGAGCATAAGCCGCGACTGGTGTTTAAGGGGGATGGTACACTGGCTCACCCGGATAGGTTTAACCGGGATGATCTTGCCATATTGCCATTTCAGCTCAGTGAGCAGCGGTTTGCAGTGGGATACTATGTTGCGACACATAATCCTGTGCACTCGTGGCAGCCTGGTAAACCCCTTTTGGACCCGGCTCGCTATACCATGCCAGATCAAGAGTTTGATGTAACTATTAAAAACGTACGTGGTATCAGTGCAGCGGTTACGTCCTATGATCCGATTATGGATCATACGGACCCTGTGAAAGTGGTGGCATCCACAAACCATTCTATCACCGTAAAGCTGCAAGTTTCCGATTATCCACGCATACTCTATATTCGTGAAATAAAGCCTGGCATACACCTGATGCCGCCGGTTACCCGGATCCTTCCCGGCGCTCGTATGTCTGTTCAGATCGCATCGAATGCTCCCTGCGATGTGCTGCTAACATACGGTGCATTGCCAGATCGAAAGAGTGAAAAGTCTATACAACTCAAAATGAAGCAGGATGGTGTTGTAACCATTCCTCTCCCAGCAGAGGCTGGATCTGGTTACAAAATAACTGCCACATCTGAGGGACTAACTGCTCGATGGCCACTATGGGATTACGATAGCCTGGGTAATTTGCCGGCAGTTCCGGCAAATCAGGCAAATATCAGAGGGATACGGCCGACGCCACCCGTACAGAAACAACAAAAATGAAAAAAGTAGAGGCCATTATTCGGCCAATCAAAATAGACGATGTTAAAGCCGCGCTGGAGAATATCGGCGTCATTGGCATGACTGTTACTGATGTTCGTGGTTACGGAAAACAGCGCGGTAGAACTGAGAAATATCGCGGGAATACCTACGTGGTTAATCTCCTGCCTAAAGTGAAGATTGAGGTAGTGGTTGCAGATGATCTTGCGGAGGATGTGGTAGAGGCCATCATGGGGTCGGCACAGACCGGTGAAGTAGGCGACGGCAAAATCTTTATTTCTGATATTGAATTTGCAGTGCGCATTCGTACTGGTGAACGCGGAGAGTCGGCTGTTTAAATCCAGCCTCTACCTCGCTGTGGTATACTGTTGTCCCGCTTTGAATGCGTTACGAGGCGATGAGAACCAGTGAGGGAACATGGCATCACGGTCTTCTGCACACCGGAAAATTGGAACCATCGAGCTGTACGATACCACTCTTAGAGATGGCTCTCAGGGAGAAGGTATCAGCTATAGTGTTGAGGACAAACTCCGCATAGCTCGCAGGCTCGATGAGTTCGGTATGGACTTTATTGAGGGCGGCTGGCCCGGTTCTAATCCTAAGGATGAGGAGTTCTTCAGCCGGATGCAGGGTGTGCGCCTTCGGCGCGCTCGCCTGGCCGCCTTTGGCAGCACGCGTCGCGCTGGTGTTCAGCCAGATGCGGATCCGCAAATACAAAAACTCATCTCTGCTCGTACTCCGGTAATCACAATTTTTGGTAAATCGTGGGAGCAGCATGTGCTGCATGCACTTGGCACCACCTTAGACGAAAATCTGCGGATGATCGCAGATAGTGTCAAGTTTCTATCGGCTAACTGCGAAACCGTTATCTACGATGCTGAACACTTCTTTGATGGATATGCTTCTAACCCTGCCTACGCAATAAAGTGCCTGGATGCCGCGCTGGAAGCTGGCGCGCAAAGGCTGATATTGTGTGATACCAATGGTGGAACGCTGCCGCATCAGGTTACTGGTGTGGTGCGTACGGTGCAGGCACACTTCGGTACAGATGTTATAGGTATTCACACTCACAACGATTCGGAATGTGCAGTGGCCAATGCGCTTGCAGCGGTAGAACAAGGCGCCATACAGGTGCAGGGCACAGTTAATGGGTATGGTGAACGATGTGGAAACTGCAACCTGCTTTCGATTGCTCCCAACCTTATTTTGAAAATGGGTTTCGATTGTGGTGATAAGTCATCTCTGGCGCACCTCACAGCCCTTTCGCAATATGTTGATGAGATCGCCAACCTTACTCCCGATGGCCGCCGAGCCTACGTTGGCAAAAGTGCTTTCGCACACAAAGGCGGTGTTCATGCCGATGCTGTGCTCAAGGGAGCAAGCTACGAACACATCGATCCAGTAAGAGTCGGAAATACGCGCAGATTACTTGTCTCGGAGCTGGCTGGTGGTGCAAGTATCTCGGGGAAAGCTGCGGAGTATGGTTTCGATTTTAGCCGTAAGAGCCCTGAAACAAAGGCACTGCTCAAAACCATAACAGAACGAGAACATGCCGGGTACTCCTATGAGGGCGCTGAGGCATCGTTTGAACTCCTGATGATGCAGCACGCCGGCAAATACGAACCACTCTTCAATCTTAACAGCTTTTGCTGCAGGGTAGAACAGCGCCACGAAGGCGAGGCAGTAACCGAGGCAACTGTTAAACTGGCAGTTAATGGAAACGAGCGGCACACAGTTGCGGAAGGTGATGGACCGGTACATGCCCTCGATGGCGCATTGAGAAAAGCGCTCGCCGAGGATTATCCAGAATTGGCCGGCATTCGGCTAACAGATTTCAAAGTGCGTGTGGTAAATACCCGAGAGGCAACGGCTGCTCAGGTACGCGTTATCATCGACTCTAATGACGGTGAAACAAGCTGGAGCACAGTTGGTGTTAGCACCAATATGATCGAAGCGAGTTGCCACGCACTGGTTGAGAGTATCATGTACGGTCTGCTCAGATGTGGCAGGCGCAAGTAAGTTTTGTTTCTGGGGAGCAGCTGTGGAAGCGAAGGATGTAGCGGCACAAGAAGCCGTTAAGCTGGTTAAGGATGGAATGATCGTAGGGCTTGGCTCAGGCTCTACCGCGGCATATGCTATCAAGCGTATTGGCGAGCGGATGCATCAGGAAGGCCTGAAAATCTGCGGTGTCCCCACGTCGTCGGTTACAAACCAGCTTGCCGCTGAGCTTGGAATACCGCTGGTGGATATTCGAGATCCTTCACGAGTAGACTTAACGATAGATGGTGCCGACGAAGTTGATCCGGGCCTTTGCCTCATTAAAGGCGGAGGTGGGGCGCTGGTGCGTGAGAAACTTGTAGCAGCTGCCAGCAACGAAGTTGTCATCATATGCGACGAATCCAAAATGAAGGCCAGGCTTGGTGCGTTTCCGCTCCCAGTTTCCGTTGTGCCGTTTGCCTGGCAGTCTACATTAACGCGGTTGCGGGAAGTTTGCCCGGCGATCACCTTAAGACAAACACCCGGTGGGACAGATCCGTATATCACTGATGATGGTTGTTATATACTGGATATGCACCTTGGGGTGATCGAGCATCCTTCTGTGCTTGAGCAGCAGGTAAAATCGATCACCGGTGTTGTGGATGTGGGGCTGTTTGTTGGCCTTGCAACACGAATAATAGTTGGCCATGCCGATGGCAGCACTGTGCACTATCTGAAGTAGGTTTCCGATTTACTATTCGCATCGGGAGCCAAGAGGGTTCCCATGCGTCTGTTTAATGTTCCAACTGCTGCAATAGCTCTCTCTATCGTCGCTTCGATATGTACTATCCATTCAAGTGCGGATGGCTTGCGTGCTGCGGCGGCAAAAATCGATATAACGCCGCCGCGCCCTGCATACCTTGCTGGCTACTCTATTGCCCGCAAAAGTGAAGCTGTTCATGATCATCTTAGCGCACGTTGTGTTGTTCTTGATGATGGTACCACCAGAATT
Source organism: uncultured Chthonomonas sp. (assembly GCA_903859705.1). Classification (GTDB taxonomy): domain Bacteria; phylum Armatimonadota; class Chthonomonadetes; order Chthonomonadales; family Chthonomonadaceae; genus CAIXIX01. The sequence goes on along the minus strand of CAIONQ010000017.1, from coordinate 29,563 downwards.
GCCCTCGTTTCGTGTGATCTAATCGGCGTACCGCGCTTCAATACGCTTCTCATCCGTAAGCAAATATCACGCGTTCCTCAATCTCAAGTAATCATAGGCGGCACGCACACACACTCCGGGCCAGATACTCTGGGAATGTGGGGGCCAACGCTCACTGTAAGCGGTGTTGATAAACCCTGGCTAGAGGATACGTGCACAAAGATCGCCAGAATGGTAGACGCTACTGCGGATGCGATAAAGCCGGTTACATTGCGCCTTGCGGAGACCTCTGGCCTTAAGCGCATCTCCAAAAACATTCGTTTACCTCAGATATTGGATACCCACCTAAGTGTTTTGCAGTTGCAAGATGAACAGACGAAAAAGCCCCTGGTGACGCTTGTAAACTACGCTTGCCACCCTGAAATACTAAATAATAGACAAATGACTGCAGATTTTCCTCACTGGTTGTACGAAGCGGTAGAGGCGGCAGGTGGCGGTGAGTGCATCTACTTCAATGGAGCACAGGGTGGTATGGTAACGGCCGATTTTGATGAAAGCCTTGCTCCAAGAGGGGCCAACTGGGTGGAAGCTGAGCGTATTGGCAAGCAGTTGGGTGCGGCCGCTTTAAAAGTAATTGCAGATGCACCGCTAGTAACAGCGCCAACTTTGTCATTTGCCCGCCAGGTGTTTTCTGTTCCCCTCGCCAATAGGCGCTACAGAGCCTTGATCAACATGAAGGTTTTCTCAGGCACGTTATTACCAGATGGCAGCGTAGAAACAGAAGCATCCTGGTTCAAAATTGGTCCGGCAGAATTTGTAACCATACCCGGCGAAGCACTGCCTAATGTAGGTATCTTCCTCAGGGCTCACATGCAGGGCTCACCCAGATTTCAACTCGGTTTAACCAATGATTTTCTCGGGTATATCCTTGCTCCAGAAGATTTTGGAGTTGATTTGTACGGGTACGAATCTGGGCAGTCTGTTGGCCCAGAAATAGAACCCATTCTGGTTAAGAACCTGCTTCAAATGATAGATGCAAAACGCTGAGCAACCTGGCAGAAAGCAATATTATGAAATCCAAACAGTGCCGAACATCCATTCAAGCATTTGCCGTTGCATTGTTTGCCTGCATCATGCTATTGCCGGCCGCCGCATTTACACAGGGCAGGCCCCAGAGCGGCAAACTGCCTCCAGGTTCTGAGTTCATTCAGCCCGGAGATGCCCCCTCGTGGCCAGAGCTCAAAAAGGCATATGATGTGCCTTCGAAAGATCCAGAAGTAAAAGAGGAAGACAGAAAGAGCCTGAGTGCTCTATCAATTCATATAATCCTCACGGGCCCTCGTGGTGAAAAGGTTCCGGGCGGTTTCTTACGCCCAAAAGCGGAAGGGCAGTACCCGGCAATTCTGCTTCTTCATGGCCTCACTTCAGACAAAGATGCGATGCTAAAGAGCTACGGCATTTCCCTTGTTCAGCACGGATTTGCAGTACTCGCTCTCGATGCACCATTCCACGGTGAGCGTAAGAGTAAAGATCCAGACATTTCCGCAGCCGATACGGGCAACTTTGCAGAAGCTGTTCGCGAAGGCACACGGGAGTACAGAAAAGCCCTGGACTGGCTCTGTGCACGCAAGGATATTGATGCGCACAGGATAGGGGCCCTGGGCTATAGCATGGGGGCCATGATGACTGTTATCCTTGCTGCAGTTGACGACAGGGTATCGGACACCGTACTGTGTGTGGGAGGAGATCCCATAATCTCTTTTGCACCCAATATCCCGGAAGGCAAACGAGACGCAATGTATTCCATTTGCCCAACACTCTTTGCAGATCACATCTCCCCACGCCGAGTGCTGATGCTGAATGCCAGAATTGATGATGTGATGCCTGCCACAGCCGCACTGAGGCTCTACGATGCGTTTAAACAGCCAAAGCTGCTGGAATGGTACGATACTAACCACATCCTACCTGCCGCAGCACTTAACCGCGCAGTAGGCTGGCTTACCGACAAGCTAAACCCGGCACCAGTGAATTGATCGGCATAGGCCAAGCATACCACTGCCTTGACAGCTTCTCCGCTTACGGAGTAACATACTTTCATTCTCACTTACCGCTAATTATAGGGAGGTCACCGACTTGCCGCCACTACATCTGCGTTTTTTAAACCTGCGCAAATCGTCTCTGATTACTGTTGCAGTTCCTGCAGCACTGGCAATTGCGTCCGGCATTTGTGGGCCAGCAGCGCAAGCACAAGCTCAGGAAAAGCAGGAGAAGACGGAACAGGGAACTGTTGCCCCGGCAAAAATTGAACCGCCCGTTGGCGGTGCTCCCGCAAAAACAGATCCTGCGGCAGTTACTCCTGCAGTTCAGTGGCCAGTTCCTCGCTTCCGTGAGCGACCGAGGTATGTAACCGATCCGCAGCGATTGCGCCGTAGCCCAACCATCGATGGTCTGCTGACAGAAGGCGAATGGGATCCGTTTTACACCATTGATTCTGGCCCCGTTAAAGGCACCGTTTACTGCAATTGGGACGATCGATTTCTGTACGTTGCTGCCCGCGCAGATGTTGCATCCACCGTTCTGTTTGACATCGATGCCGGTGGAGATGGGTGGCTTCGTGGTTCTGATAATCTGGAAATTGTGGTTGGCCCACCACAGGTGGCAGGCGGCACACCTACAATATCGGTAAGGTTACTGGATGCGGCAAACAGCAAAGATACTCCGGTTTGGAATGAAACAGGAGTTGATCCGAAAACCATTCTTGCCGCCGAGAAGTTTGAAAATGGTGTCCAGGTGGTGGAGCTTGCTATTCCCCGTAACGCGGGTAGCCTCGTGCTTCGCCCGGGTGTTAACCTTGGCCTCCGCGCAGAATTCCTACAACCCATGGTTGCCGCCGCGTATGTTCCAACACAGGCCTTTGAACCTCACCTGCTGTTGGACGCAACTCTGGTTGAGGCACGCGTAGTGGCCGCTCAGGGCTTGAACCCAAAGCTCACGCTATCGGATTATAAGTGCGTACAGGGCCAGAAACTCTTTGCAACCCTGGAGCTGTTTAATCAAACAGACCTCACTGTGAAAATCAAGAGTGTGCTCTGGACTGGCCAGGGAAACTCTGTGAATGCAGTTAACACATTTAGAGATGTAAACGTTCCGCCGGTTCCAGGGCTCAAACGCGCCAAAATGCAATACAAAACCGTACTGCCAGATAATCTGGCTCTCGGTTCATACGTGCTACAGGTAGCTGCCGAAACAGAAGATGGTAAGCGCGTAGAGTCATCGGCATCTTTCGCGGTTGTTGAGCCATTACAGGTTCAGATCGCGGTAGATCCCAATCCGGTGGCCATCCTTGGTCCCACCAAGCTAGATGTTAAGGTGGATGTTCTCAGCGCCGTGCCAGATCACTGGCGAGGCGATATCGAGCTCGTAAATGTGCCAGCAGGGTGGGAGAGCAAGAACGGCAAGAAACACAGCCTGCTGATTGAGCGCGAGGATGGGCACGCTGTTTCACACTTCAACGTAATACTGCCTTCTAACACTGCTGCAGGCTCCTACCCAATAGAGGCCACGGTAACATGGAAAGGCCGTGTTTGGAAGCTGAGAACTACTGTTACTGTTATTCGAACAGACTCACCTGTTAAAACGCCAGCACCCGCACCAGCACCTGCGCCGAAACCGGCAGACGGACAGCAGTAGACCTCGGGGTTGTGCTAACACCAGGACTGGTAGATTAAAACAAGGCCGGGATCAGAGATTACATCTGATCCCGGCCATATTTTTTTTGTGAAGCAATACTCTCTCGTCTCGGTCATCACAAATAAGGAGCTGATCAGTCCAGCGCAATCACCGTAAAGCGCCTTACAGGGCCGTCTACTCGATCTGACTTCAAAAAACATACTCGTACAGCATCGCCAGTTTTTAGCTTGCTCACCGCCAGTTTGAAGGCATCTACTGTTGGAGTATCCTCATCGTTAATTTTCAGTATAACAGAGCCTTCTGTTAGGTCTTCTTCATCTGCAGCCGATGAATTTGGACTGATCGAACGCAGAACGACACCAGGGGTATTGTGCGGTACATTAATTCGGTCTGCAATGTCATCACTCAGCTTTTCCACTTCCAGGCCCAGTTGCGGTTTATCAATTGCTTTGCTCTTGCCAGCTGCCGGTTCATCTTCCGCTTTTTCAAGTGTTGCACTAACAACTTTTGGTGCGCCATCACGAACGAACTTAATCTCAACCATAGAGGATGGGGCAGTCTGGGCCACAATTGTACGCAGATCAATCTCGCCTTTTACAGGCTTACCGCCAATAGCCACAATCACGTCGCCTGCTCTTAATCCGGCTCGTGCTGCTGGAGAATTGGATGCAGGATCGCGGAACAGCAGTGCTCCATTATCTACTTTCAGTGCTGATGCCTGCCTTGGCGTAAGCGATGTTGGAGAAACTCCAAGAAAGCCATAGGCTACTTTGCCTTTTTCCAGCAATTGCGTCATAACAAACTTAGCCGTGTTTATTGGTATCGCAAATCCAATGCCGATGCTTCCACCCTGTGTTTGCGAGCTCTGTATGGCAGTGTTAATTCCAATAACCTCGCCGGCAAGATTGCACAATGGCCCGCCAGAGTTACCCGGATTAATTGCTGCATCGGTCTGAATCATATTTGGATACAGCTTACCGCGCATTCCTTCCGATGGCTCATCAATCAATTGCTTACGCATCAGGCTGCTGATAACCCCAACCGAAAGGCTGCCTTCATACTTAAAGGGTGAACCAATTGCTATAGCCCATTGCCCAACCTTTACACCGTCTGAGTTGCCCAGTCTGGCAGCTGGTAACACGGCATGCGCATCGATTTTAACCATGGCCAGATCGCTGCGTGGGTCGGTATAAACAGTCCCGGTAAACTCGCGTCCATCATGCAGCTTCACAGTTACGCGGTCTGCACCGTTAACAACATGGTCATTAGTGAGTACCCACCCATCCTTGCGAACAATAACACCTGTTCCGGTTCCTACCGATCTTGAAGCACCGCCAAATGCCGCCGCACCACGGCCCGCTTTGCTGCTGGATATTGTAACGACTGTTGGTTCCACCTCATCGGCAATGGATACAAACGCATCCTGCAGGCTGGCTAGCGCTACTTTGCCATCGCCGGGTTTGGCCTGTGCAAACACCGCCGAACGTGATCCGTCGATACACATTATCGCCGTCAGTGAGAGACCACAGTAAACTGCGGTGCGATTCCAGGAACCCTTAGGTGATCGAAGTCGGTGCATATGCAATCTCCCGGGAGCACGTGTGAGCTTGTTTGGGTGGGTGGCGTGATGTGCGCTAAGTTAACAACACGCTGAAAGTGGTATGAAAAACGGCCCACCCGGCGAGCCCCAGAAGGGTGCCGGGTGGGGAAAAGCGGATGTCCGGGTTGAGTACTGTCTTACCGCACCTTACCGGCCGAATTGTGTGTAATCCACCGTACTTACTGGCGTGTTCGCTCTCCTGGAATACAGACGATCATCTGGCCAGCGATATGATTGCCCAGTAAAGGAAACTTCATCCAGAGTACGAATTCCTGGCGTGTTCCTGGAAGGTGTAGATACAAAGCGTTGAGGATCTGGATACCGAATACCTGCAGTGAACTCACTTGCAGGTGGCGTGGAGTGATCCCAGCTGCCAATGGAATGTACTTTGTCTGAATTTCGAGAGGCAAAAGTGAAAACCACCAGACCGGCAGCGCAGATAGCTATGGCTACGACGCGCGGAGGGCCAACCGCGGCACGCAATCCATTTGCTAATTCTTGAGTTCTGGCGGCAACAGTTCTGTGGCTAGCTAGTTCGGAGTCCACGCGTATCGTTTGAAAGATAGCCACCGGGAGATCGTGAACAGGTGTTTGAACTTTTAAACGTCCAAGTAACCTTTTCATATGCAGCAACTCGTTATAATCATCGCAGCATGCCTGGCATGAATTTAGATGATCCCGAATTTGTAAGCTTTCAATACCAGGTAGTTCGCCGTCCATATAGGCGGACAGAAGATGGTTAACTTTTCTACAATTCAAGTTAGTCTCCTGTGTAGGCTCGAATGCACGCAGCGGTTCACAATAATGTACCGAATGTGGGTCAGCTCCTGGCTGCCATATCCGATGGAGGAGTAAGGCGGCTGCGCAAAAGCTTGCGGCCGCGATGCAATCTGGACCTCACGGTGCCAAGAGAGCATGACATCGACTCAGCTATCTCCTCGTAAGACATCCCCTCAATATCTGCAAGGATAACTGCAATACGAAACTCCTCAGGCAAAGAGTTCAATGCCGTTTGAAGAACTTCATCCAGTTGATCAGTAAGCAGGGCATTTTCCGGATTGCTATCGTAATCCGGAATTTCGAGCAGCATTTCACGTTCGCTGCCAGAACCAATATTGATGGGTTGATCGATGGATTGAATCCGGTGCTTAGGCTTTTTCCGGAGTTCATCGATAAATACGCGAGACATAATGCGGTACAGCCAGTTTTCAAATGGCATGCTTCGATTGTATCGGTCAAAAAAGCGATAGGCGCGAAGAAATGTCTCCTGGGTCAGGTCATCCGCATCAGCGTGATTTCCGGTTAAACGGTAGGCAACATTATACGCCTGCCGGTGGCACCGATTGACCAGGGCATCAAACTCACTTCTATCGTTTTTGAGGACTCCGGCAAAGAGCCTTGCGATGTCCATCTCAACAATCTCCTGCGTTGTGTTACGGCTGTCAGAACACCATTTGTTCCCGCCGAATAATAGATTTAATTTGGATTAGAATTCAACAGCAATTTTTGTGCGCTGCTTCGTGGCCTCGTGGGCAAATGCGATACCATTTCGGAAATTGTTACGCACCTAAACCCGCGCTCTTTGAGGACCTTGAGGATCGCAGGAAGTGCCTTTGCGGTTGCCTGGTAATCGTGCAGCAGTATGATGCTGCCGTTTTCCGTACGGGCAAGAGTACGGTCTGCAATATCTTCTGGCTTTTCATCGGCAGAGAAATCTCGCGAGGCAGTTGTATAACCTACGACTACATATCCCAGGGATTTTGTATCAGACAGTACAGAATCATTATATCGCATTCCAGGTGGGCGAAGAAGTTTGAGGTGTTTGCCCGTTACAGAGGCGTAAGATATATCGGCGTCATTTATTTCGTGATGCCGCTCCATACCTTCAATGGTATCGAGCCGGCTGCGATGATCCTGAGAGTGGTTTCCTATCTCATGGCCTTGTTCAATGGTCTGAATCAAGAGTTCTGGATTGGCGGTCATATTCACGCCAACATCAAAAAACGTTGCCTTTACAGATTCTTTCTTCAGTATCGCCAGGATCTCTGCGCGGCTTTCGGCATGTGGACCATCATCAAAAGTGAGCGCTACCTCTGGCACATCCCGGTTGCCATGCAGTAGCAATGCCCCTTCGGCTCTATAAAGGTCCTCACCGCGCATACGCCGCATCCAATATGCGGGATTAATCGCGTTAGTCCAACCAGTGCCGCGCGCTGCGTAGAACCATATGGCCACTACAGCAATGGAGGCTACAATCAGAATCCGCTTCTTATTCTTCTTGTGTTGTATAGAATTCGGGCCGTTAACTGGATTACCACTCGTTTGCATGAACTGATTTTACCATGGGTGTGCACATTTGAGCACGATGACCCTATTGATAACCGAACACAAATTTAAGTACAGGAGCATCTATCTTAATTGACAAGGGATGGAAGCTGCCGTATAATACGCTCGAATTGCCGTAGTGGCGGAATGGCATACGCGGTGGTCTCAAAAACCATTGGGGGCAACCTCATGTGGGTTCGACTCCCACCTACGGCATTTGTTTTCAAAAGCTCGCACTTAAGGTTTCTTCAGGTTTGCTGCCAGCACGTAAGCGCCGATTGCTTACGGTTCACACAGCATTGCGTTTACCCTCAACTGTTCGTTTCTACCCAATTAGCATCGTTACAACTCGTAAGTTGTTTGAAAGGCGCATTATCGCTGTGCAGCCACTAAACATTGATGCCGTCCGCGCAAAGTTTCCCGCTATTTCCCAACCGGGCTCTCCCGTTTTCTTTGATAACCCGGGCGGCACCCAGGTGCCTCAATCCGTTATTCAGGCGGTTACGCAATGTTACGTGCGCACATGTGCAAATGTAGGTGGCGCATTTAATACAAGTGTTGGGGTGGTGCACACTATTAACCGAGCGCGCCTGGCTGCTGCTGCTTTGCTGAATGCACCGAATCCCACCAACATAGTGTTTGGAAACAACATGACATCCCTAACGTTTCATGTTGCCCGTGCTGTTGCCGACACAATCCAACCTGGCGACGAGATAATTGTTACGGATCTCGATCATGACGCAAACGTTGCGCCGTGGTTAGATTTGCAGGCTCAGGGTGCCGTTATCAAGAGGATGTCTCTTAATTCCAACGATTGCACAATTGATATTGGCGAATTAACATCGCTGCTTACCAGTCGCACCAGATTGTTGGCAATTACGGCAGCGTCAAACGCTTCTGGCACAATTCCAGATGTTAACCGCGCAGTAAAATTAGCGAAATCCGCGGGAGCGCTAACTTATGTAGATGCTGTACAGTTCGCTCCGCATCGTGCAACTGATGTACAGCAAATGGGCTGCGACTTTCTGGTTTGTTCGGCATACAAGTTCTTCGGCCCCCACGTTGGGATTTTGTATGGCACAGATGAGGTTCTAAACAACCTGCCACGGCACAAAGTGCGCCCGGCGCCTGCACTACCACCTTCCAGTTGGGAAACTGGCACTCAGAATCACGAGGGGATTGCAGGAACGCTTGCCGCTATAGAGCACATCGCCGCACCAGATGCAGAAGTTAAGCCCTGGAATACTTCCCAGGAGTTGCGGAATCAGATCGTGGAGTCGATGTCAAGGATGCAATCGCACGAGGATAGCCTCTGTTACACGCTCATAGATGCGTTGCAGGAAATATCTGGCGTTAGAATACTTGGTATTACAGATCCGGCTCGAAGGCAAGAACGCCTCAGTACAGTTAGTTTTGTGTGGGATAGATTGTCTCCTCGTGCCACCACAAACAAACTGGCGGAGCGAGGAATATACTGTTGGAGCGGAAACTACTATGCCTACCAGTTTATGAAGAGCCTGGGGATGGACGAAGGGGCCATAAGGGTAGGGCCAGTTCACTACAACACGCTAAATGAAATTGATCAGCTTCTGGAAACACTAAAATCTCTGTAAAGGTCTGACCCCAGTGGCATTACTCAGCCGGGCCAAAAGCAGGCAATGGGGAATCGGCTATCAATCCAAGTGCAATACACTCCTGGCGATACCTGTTTAAACCGTACACCTGGCTTGTATCTAGGCCGTACACCATTGCCTCTCGGAAATATTTGAGGCATCTTTCATACGGCAGTCGCATCTTTTCGGCCCACTTTAAGGCCAGTTCCTCATGCCGTTGTGTTCCCCAGTGCATAGCCTTGTTCAAGAGAAACGTCATCTCATGACTGGCACTTATTTCTGGTGTCTGCCATGCAGCGTAAACAAACGGCAAACCAACGCTGTTTTGCCATTCTTCGCCGAGATCGTACTCGGTAGTACCTTTCTGCAAGTCAAATAGCTTCAAATCTCCAATAATCAATCCTGCATCAGCGATAGCCAGCATCTTGTCGAGATCTGGATCACAGTTTACATAAGTGGGCTCCGCTTTGCACCGCTCGTTAAGCACAATTCTTGTGAGGGCAGAACTTGTTAGAGAACTGGTATCCAGTGCAACGGAACGTATTTCTGAGATGGGTACGTTGCTAAATAGCCTAACACTCATCACTGGCCCATGAGATGAAATAGAGACCCCTGGTACGATGCTGAGGCCAGGAGCAGATAGGCACTCAAATATGGAACAGTTGGCAACGTCTACTTCCCCGTTTCGCAGCATCTTTGCGAGCCTGGATGGCACTGCATACACAACCTCAACATCCTCTGTGCAATCGGCTGAATGGAAATAGTCCACAAGAGGCTTTGCGTTTAAGTAAGGCACACTGCCAATTTTGAGGGTCATCGATGGTCCACCGTTAAACTCTAATGTTTGAGCCAGTTATCTGCCAGCACAAACAAGAACAGGCTCACGCTTACCCAACCGTTCAAGGTGAAAAACGCCAGATCAACGCGCCTCAAATCATCCGGCTTCACTAGGCTTTGCTCCCAGCATATTAAGCAGGCAACAACCGCAACTCCCGTAAAATACGCGGCATGTAAGCCAGAAAGCACACCTATCCAGCAGAGCAATCCGATAGCCGCAACGTGCATTGCTCGAGATACCATCAGTGCTCGTGGTTTACCCAGGCGCTTTGGCAATGAGTACAACGGGGATTTCACATCATACTCATAATCCTGAAGGGCATAGATGATATCAAATCCGCCGATCCACAGCATCACAACCGCTCCAAGCGCCAGGGGAACCGGAGCAAGGCGAGGGGATATAGCCAGCCATGCCCCTATGGGTGCTATTCCAATAGCAAACCCCAGGAACAGATGACACAGGGACGTGAACCGCTTGGTATAGCTATAGCCTAGAACGCATGCCAGTGCCACCGGAGACAGAGCAAAACACATTCGGTTTAGCTTGAATGCGGCGAGTTCGAAAAGACCCACAGAAACTAACAGGAAGGTTCCAACCTGAACACGTGATAACAGGCCCGCCGGAATGTGGCGCTGTGCGGTTCGGGGGTTGTTGGCATCTATATCGGCATCACACAGCCTGTTAAATGCCATAGCCGCGCTACGCGCGCTAACCATCGCAAGTAGAACCCAACCTACAGTAGCGGCACCAGGAGAAGCTCCGCGCTGCTGAGAGGCCAGTATGACGCTTATAAGGGCAAAAGGGAGCGCAAAGATAGTGTGCTCAAACTTTATCATCTGAAGAATGAGCCGGGTTCGATCAATAACCGCTGTCACTTCTCACATCTCCTCGTCATGCTGCCACTCAGGAATAAGTTTGTGCTCTATGTTAAGCTGCTGTAGGATGCGGGCCACAACATGATCAACCAGATCATTTATAGTCTTTGCGCCATGGTAAAAACCGGGGCACGCGGGCAAAATGGTGGCACCTGCTTCCGCCAATGTAGTTAAGTTGCGGAGGTGAATAAGGTTCCATGGTGTTTCTCTAGGAACCAATATCAGCTTGCGGCGCTCTTTCAAACACACATCGGCGGCACGCGTTACTATATCATCGCTAATGCCGCCCGCAATTCGGCCAGCCGTACCCATGGAACACGGAACAATAACCATTCCGTCGTTTCGAAATGATCCACTTGCCGGGGGAGAGAAGTAGTTGCGTTTTTCTACAAGCCGAAGTACGTCCGAATGAAAGCCGAGCAGCGAATCTGACAATTGATCGTCAAACGATACTGACCGGCCAGTTTCGAGAGCAATAACTTGCCTGGCCTGCTCGGATACTGCGAGGTAGATCTCATCATAATGCTGAACAGCAATCTGCAAGAAGCGCACCGCGTAGGGTGCGCCACTTGCGCCCGTGATTGCAACAATCAGCCTGCGGCTTTCGGCCTTATCTGTGGTGATCGACATATCAGTACTTACGATCAGGAGCGTGTGTTTAGCGGAGCTCCATTAAGAAACGTTCGAATTCTGCGAATACAGGTAGGGTTGCATTTCAGTACAGCTATAGCTTCGTGTAGCAGTAGCTGATCGTGCTCATCCAGGCGCCGCTCGCAATCGCTAAATGTAAACAGATCCCGGCCCGTGATGATTCCGGCAGGATCGCGTGCAACGGGCTCTAACGCCTTAACCAACCCGGCATACATTCCCATGTAGCTATAAGGGTGCGGATACTCGCGGCCAGGCAACTGCGCCGTACACTCTATCCGCAACACGGCAAAAAGTTCGTAGCCAGGATGTAAGTGTGCACACGCTTCCTCAAACACCTCTCGCTGCATCGCTTCATGGATTGTTTCGCCGGCTTCGAGGCGACCTCCCGGGTATCCGAAGGATCCTTTGCGATCACGCACAACAAGTACGCGCTCCCCGCAAAAGGATACAACATGAACGGAAGTGACTGGCGCTTCCGCTGGCATTTCCCGGCATTTAAAGGCCGTCAGCCGAACAGGCTGCTGGCCCCACTGCATGTCTACAGAGAAAAGTGCTGTGCCAAGATCCGGCGGTGTCACCGATGGAACGATGGGACTATCTATTGTTGTTTCGCTGTCCGTCAATTTATTCCCAGTCTGCTCCACATAGCATCTACACGAGTTTTCACATCGTCAGACATCTTGATGACATCCGGCCATTCGCGCCCAAACCCCTCTGCAGGAAGTTTACGCGTGCAATCAAAGCCTACCTTTGAACCGAAGCCCAGAGACCTGGATGCATGATCCAGCACATCGATGGGGCCACGTACCAGGCACATGTCCCGCTCTGGATCAATATTATTCCCTAATCGCCACAAACATTCCTGAACATTCTGCACATTCACATCATCGTCGAAGACAAATATCATCTTCGTAAACATCGCTTGCCCAAGGCCCCACAGGGCATGCATCACTTTGAATGCGTGGCCAGGATAGCGCTTTTTTATGGATATTAAAGCGATGTTATGAAACACGCCTTCTACAGGAAGGTGCATATCAACTACTTCAGGCAACGTTAGCTTTAGTAACGGCAGAAATATTCGTTCGGTGGCCTTGCCCAGCCAGCCATCCTCCATTGGAGGCTGCCCAACGATGGTACACGGATACACGGGCTGTTTGCGCCGAGTTACAGCAGTTACATGCAACACAGGGTACATGTCTGCCAGCGAGTAGTAGCCAGTGTGGTCTCCAAATGGGCCCTCAAGGCGGCTCTCAGTGGGATCTACAAATCCCTCAATCACGAACTCCGCATCGGCAGGAACCTCGATGTCTACCGTTTTAGCCTTAACAAGGTGCACTGGCTTCTTGCGTAAAAATCCAGCAAACAGCATCTCGTCAATACCAGGCGGCAGGGGAGCCGTTGCCGCATAAGTAAGGGCAGGGTCACCGCCCAGAACCACAGCAACTTCAATCTTTCGCTTCTGTGCTCCAGAAATCCGTGCGTGCTCTGCACCCGTTTTATGCATCTGCCAGTGCATACCTGTTGTGTTCTGGTCATACACCTGAATTCGGTACATGCCAACATTGCGCTTGCCGGTTAGCGGGTCATTGGTAAACACTAACGGCAAAGTGATGTATCTGCCGCCATCGTCTGGCCAACAATGCAATACAGGGATCTCATCCAGATTTACTTCATCGCCGAGCTGCACTACTTCCTGGCATCTCCCTGGCCCACTGTCGTGGCGTGGAGGCATTTTGAGCAAGGTGCTCAGCTTGGGAAGGAACTCGCGCGTAGCGGAAACGATACCAGAAGGAACTTCTGGCTTTAACATAGCAGCCAACTCGGTGGCTATTTCCTCGAAATCGTTAACACCAAGAGCCATGCTCATCCGCTTCCGACTGCCATATATGTTTATGGCTACCGGAAACGAACTGTTCTTTGGATTTTCGAAGAGAAGTGCCGGACCGCCGCCGGGCATTTTCATCACCCTGTCTGCAATCTCGGTAATCTCGAGATACGGATCAACAGGCTCTTTGATCCTCTTCAGCTCCCCGGCTGCGTCGAGCCGACTGAGGAACTCTTGAAAGTCACTGTATGCCATTTTTCAGAGCTATTTCTAAAGCGACAAGTTGCCGCTCTTGGATGCGAATATTAATTGGTGAGTATACCAGCGAGCATGCCTTAAGTCAATGTAACTATACCTGCTGACATTGGTCCTACTCATCGTCTCAGTGTTGGTTGCCTGCCGCCGCCGGTGATCTTCAGGGAGGAATTCGGGCCACATGTGCCGTAAAATCTTCCTGTTGGCCCTTGGGTCTACAACACTGAACAATTAACGTCTCCTGAACGAGGTCTCTTAACGTATGGCAATGGCGCAATCCGGGGCAGCACATGTTGGGGCAGACGCTGAAACAAATGAAGCTCCCCCGGCACAAAGTGTTGCGGTTACAGATGCGCCACATACGCACAATAAAGCTGTAACCTGGCGATCCGTTCTCCTGAGTCTTCTTCTTCTACCAATCAATGCTATATGGGTTGTACAGATGGAGGTTGTGCGCTATTCTGCGCATCCTACCACCATTTCGCTGTTGTTCAACACCATTTTCGTGCTGTTTTGCCTCACGGTACTTAATCGAGGCGTAATGCGGGTGGCACCAAAGGCAGCACTGCAGCGTGGCGAGCTACTCCTGGTTTACAGTGTATTGTGTATAGGCTCCTGTGTGTGTGGGCACGACATGCTTGAAGTATTTGTCCCCATGCTTACCTGGTCCTTTAAACACGCAAATGCGGTTAACGGCTGGGCAACGCTGATAAACCCGCACTTAAAGAAAGCCCTGTTTGTTGCCGACGAGGATATCTATAAGGGCTACTACATTGGCAACGACAGTGTTTGGCAACTGAAGTACCTGCGTGTGTGGATGCCGATCAGCCTCGTTTGGAGCGGTTTTGTAAGCGTTTTGCTCTACGTGATGATGTGCGTTAATGCCATTCTACGTAAGCAGTGGACCGATAGCGAGCGCCTCACGTATCCCATCGTACAACTTCCGCTGCAGATTACAAGTGATCAGGCCTTCCAACCAGCCGGTGTATTTCGTAACCGCTTGTTCTGGATAGGATTTGCCGTTGCGGGGCTAATAGATCAAATCAACAGCCTCAACTATTACTATCCGTCGATTCCAACTATCTTAACACCAGGATTCGGGCACTCCTACCTGGATATCGGTCAGTTTTTTACAACCAAGCCGTGGAATAGCATCGGCTGGACACCGCTTTCGTTCTATCCATTTATGATTGGCCTTGGCATGTTTATGCCTCTCGACTTCCTTTTCTCATGTGTCTTCTTCTACTGGTTCTGGAAGTTCGAGAAAGTTACGGCAGTCGCTCTGGCCTATGATCAAGACCCGCGGGTGCCGTACACAGAGAACCAGGCGTTCGGCGCATACATGTCTTTCTGTGCCTACTCCATCTACCTCAGCCGGCACTATCTGAAACAAGTTGTAGCCAGAATATTCAGGCGGCCAGGTTCAATAGATGATTCGCAAGAACCGATGACTTACAGAGGGGCAGCTCTGGGAATATTCGTAGGCGTTACGGCTCTTTTGCTGTTCTCTAACTACCTTGGAATGCCATTTCAGGTTGGTCTGCTGTTCTTCATAATCTATTTCGCACTCGCTCTGGCAATAACCAGAATGAGGGCAGAACTCGGTACACCTGTACATGATTTGCATTTTACAGGCCCAGAAACCATCATGACTTCGGTGGCGGGATCCAGAGCCTTTGATGCAGATACTCTTACTGTGTTTGCCATATTCTTCTGGTTCAATCGAGCGTACCGCTCTCATCCCGGCCCACAACAGCTCGAAGCGTTCAAACTTGCCGAACAAACCAACACAAGCTATCGAAAGTGGACAGGCGCACTTCTGGTGCTTGGCAGCATAGCTGTTTTTGTAGGATTCTGGGCAGTACTACACCTGATGTACCAATATGGAGCGGAAGGTAAATCTAAGCTCTCCTTTGGCGCAGAATCGTACACCAAATTAGAAGCGTGGTTGCGTACGCCACAGGTAGGAAAAGCGCCAGAGTTCTTTGCTATCACCATTGGCTTTGGTATCGCCTTCATTCTGCAGCTTTTGCGCGTGCGGTTCCCATGGTGGCCACTGCATCCGCTTGCATTTGCAGTTACATCCTCGTGGGAAATCAACCTGGTGTGGGGCCCGTTATTCCTTGCGTGGATGTTTAAGTCGCTCATTCTACGGTACGGTGGCCGGGGCGGTTTCCATCGCGCCCTGCCATTCTTTATAGGGCTTATGCTGGGGCAGTTTGTGGTTGGCAGTTTGTGGAACATTTACGGCATTATCGTTGGATTGCCAACGTATCAGTTCTGGCAGTAGCGCGATAATGCGATGGGTATACTTGGCCAAAAGGTACTAAAATAATGGTGAGCAGATTATTTACAGCTGCGCTTTGCGCCGTTTCTGCATGCTCTGTTGGGGCCCTGGGAGCAGGATGTCATCGATCGCAGATTGCACAAAAAACAATCCAACCTGCGTCCAAACAAGCTCCTCAAAAGCAACGGCTAAAGGGTGAAATTGTCCGTTCGGCACGCATCAGGGATCCGTTTCCTATTCGCATGGGGATGGTAACCACACGCGGGCTGGGGGATACGGGTTCGGATGACATCGATGCCGCCGGTACCAACGTGCAGCTTGGTGCTAATTTGGAAACATGGCTTGCCACACATTGTGATGTTCTGGCCCTGGATGCCAGTGCCATCACGCCTCAAACATTTCCGCGAATGCGTTCACTTCAGAAGCTGTTTACTCCGCTTCTGTTTACTTACGCAAGTACGATTTATGAGCAGCCGGGGCATCGCGGGAGCGTCGGCATATACTCACCAACAATGTCGGCATGGGAACTGAAGACTCTATCCGGAAGTGTTATTAAGCACCCCGATGCAGGCGGACATTGGATGGACCCCGGGAATGCGGATTGGGCAAACTACTACGCCAAGAACGCCGAAGCGCTGGCTCGAAATTATCACTCTGATGGCGTAATTGCAGCAGAACTCGGCCCCGCCAATACATTTGTTGATTACAAAGATACAAAGTACTCCTCTTTTCCAAAACTGGTAGATGCAACCGCTAGCTTTCTGCAAATAGTTCACAAGCCAAAACAGTTCCTGATTGTGCCCTCCAGCGCCGGGTACGATACCCTGATTGGTCGGCCAACACTTCCCGTGCATCACGCGAGAACAGAGCCACAACTCTCTGGCAGAAGCTGGGATGAATTGGATAGAATGACGGACGGGTTTTGGGCGGAAGGATGGGTGCGCCCTTACTGGACAGTTGCCGACGTTCCAGAAAACTTCTGGGAAATGCATGAGGAAGCTGCCGACAGAGCGGGGCGGATGCCAGATAATGTGCTTACTGCCGATATATTCATAGCTGCGTATGCTTATCATGACGCACAAGAACTGGAATATGGGCTTGCCAGCTACCTATTGGCGAGTCACATGCAGTCTCGCCTTGTGTTTCAGCCTATGCCACAGTACCCGGGTGAACCTGCGAACGCCGGTATGAGCGCACGAGTAATGAGGCGTGAATTTGAGCGCTACAAACAGTACTTTGATGCGCCACTTGGGATTGCACTGCAGGAGAGGCATGAAGTTGTACTGAATGGAAACTCTGTTTGGCGACGACGCTTTCAAAATGGAGATGTTTACCTAAATTCGCATGATCAGGGCAACTGCCTGGTATCCCTTGCTGCCCCCATGATGACTCTGGACGGGCAGCAGGTAAAAACCTTTGAATTGGGCCCTCACACCGCAAAAATTCTATACAACCAGTTGCCGGCAGATCAGAAGAGCAATTAACGCGTCTCCGCGGTACGATCAATTCACGATCAGGCCTAAAGGCTTTGTCCCGAAAAAACATCACCTTCTATTCGAACCAAACCTGTGTAGGCGTAAGACAGATGCACAACGTATAAGTTTGAAAGCAAACACAATAGAGCGAGCCCGCGCAGATAGCATGGCGGGCTCGCTTACTTTTGCTTACAGGCTAATTTACTCTACGTTTGTAAAGTGCGAAGAGAAATCGTATCCTGCAATTGTGCGATCGTTAGTGATCAATACGAAGTCGGCATCAATTGGCAAGTTGCTACGATTCTTCAGCGTGATGCTATGGCTGCCGGGGGCAAGACTTACGGTGCCCGATAGCATTGTGCATCCCGCATGGGCATCTATGGCCGAAACGGGCATACCATCGATAAGCACATCTATCGGTACAACCTTCTTACCGTTCAAACATCGCACAAATATAGAGTACTTGCCTCCAGCAGTCGTATCCAGGATAAATCTGGTGCCAATCTGCCCGCCTTTCGGTATGCTAACACAGCTAAGCCCATTACCAGGCGAGCACAGCGGATTTGCAGCGGGCTTGCTGCCTTCAAGCTCCGTAAATTTCTCGCACTCAAACAACAGTTCCTGAGGATCTGGCGCAAAGAAGATTGCCTGCATGCTGTGAGGCTCCAGTGTTACCGTCCAGGAGTGCTCCTGCGGAACTACAATCTCATCCTTCCATGCATCCAGAAGCTTATCAGGTATCGATATCTTGCGAGTTAAACGTACATCCTTGGGATTGTAATACAGGATCCTATCTGTAAAAAGGGTGGCATAAATTCCGTCGTTGGCATCATCTACCGGGAGTGCATCCCGCCGAACGGAGGTAGGATCAATCTCGCTAAGGTGATAAATCGCCTGCCGTACAACCTCCATGTAACCCTTTAGCAGCTTCTTCTGAGCTGGGAAGTAGATCGTCATACCTTTGCCATGCAGTTGTGCCCATTCATTCCGAAGCTTGCTTGGGTCCAACTCATGCCGCATCTGACCCGGCAGAAGAGGAGCGTCTGCAGCAGGTTGCGCACCCTGTTCCACCATTTGAACCGATTGAATTTGAACTCCCAGCGATTTCACATCTGGATGCCCTACGATCTTTACTGTGGGTGTGAACATGTCGCACTTAAAAGTGATGGTAGCCAGTGCGTGCTCCTCTAGCAACGTTGCGGGTAAAACAAACCGGTAGGTAACATCACCGGTCTGCCGCAATTGGCCGATTACCTTGCCGTTTACCAGTACAGACCGATTCAATCCGTCTGCCTCTTCGGGAGCAAACGCATGCACAATCAGCGAGTACTGCGTATCTGGCTTAACAGGCAGTTTCACAGATGCGAGCGGCTTGTTTGTCCAACGGCTTGATTGTGTGATCTGCCCCAGGGCAGGATCTGGCTTTTCCCAACCATCGTCACTCAAGAAACCGGATACTGCGGCTTCTCCCACCGGAATGCGGTACTGAACCGGTATTACTCCCGTGTAGTTTTCTTTAAGAACGGCAGGCTGTAGTGTTCGGCTGTAGCCAAACATGTCGGTCCACCAGGAAGTATCGCCATCAAACGTTGACACGCGTCCAAAATCATACGCTACCAGGGTTCCGCCGGCATTCACCCACTCTCGAATTCTGTCTAAGGTAGCCTGGCTGGCCTGCGTTCCTTCCCACAATGCAAGCACTCTATAGTGGGCCAGGCAGTCATCCAACACCATGCGATCATCTACAATATCGAAGTTTGCAACGTCGCGCATGTACGTACAAGCCTGTGCAAACAATGGGTTGTAACCCTGATCTGGTTTAAGTTTCTGTGCTTCTGCGGGGTAGAACATCGCCACGTCCACAACAGGCTTCTCTACCCTTAACAAACGTGAGTACTTAAAGAATGTATCGATATTGGCTGCTGCATTTTCTGCCCAGTCAAAGTGTCCCTTTACTCCCTGGGATATATCTTCAAACAGACGGCCAACTTCTTGATCCGGAGTTAGGGCGCCCGGTGGCTCTGTCCACAACGGAACGCCATAAAACCGGCAGGCACTCGCCAGCCTTCCAAACATGGTTGCCTGGTTCTCAGCAAACGGCCGGAAACCGCCATGTGTTGACCGCACATCGGCCGAATACTTTGCGGCTACCTTTGGTATCAACGAGTTATCATTGCCCCCTCGTGGGTTTTCATCGGTGAACCCGGCAGGAACCATCAGCAACGACTTTGGAAAATGCTTTCTGGCCGCCGTAAGGTTAACATCCAGTGCGCGGCCAATTCCTACCTGGTACCAATCCACAAAATCCAACCACTCCTGCTTTGCCTCAGTGCGTACACCAGTAACAACCGGGAAAGCAATCATATCCGGGGTAGTGTAGTTCCGCTTCCAGCTTTCATTCAGTTTAGCAAGCGAGCCATACTTCGCGAGCATCGTTGTTTGAAAATCTCGCTTCGCGATGGGATCGTCGCACCACCATCCGAGGTGGTCGTGAATATCTCCAAAGGTTTGTTCCCAAATGGTTCGCTGAGCTGGTACTGAAACTCGGCCACCATTCAGGAAGCCAGCCTCGCCATAATCGCCATGTATTCCTACATAAACGGCTGACAATGCAGCCGAATTAGAGCGCATTGCTCGCTCGCGAGATTGATCATCTACATCCGCCTGAAACTGCCGGGCAAGTGCCGCATAGTTGGCATCTACAAAGTAAGCCCAGGCAGGATCCCATGGCGAAAATGCCTGTACGGGCTGATGGTGTTCAAGGCATTGCAGGCGCGTGAAACCGGGGTCCGTTCGGTAGAAGGGTGGGGGGAACGCGCAGTGCGGCGAATAGCACCAGTCAAGCCCCAGCCCGTTAACTAACCTGCCAGCAAGTGTAGCAGGTGTCCAGTTCCAGTGACCTCGTGCCTCTTCATCCGTGGAGATATGATTAGAATCTGATTGGAATAACGTGAACCCTGCATAACTCAACAGCTTCATATCGGATTGGCTGGATACGCTGGATGCGAGGATCATCCGATCACCAACACGCCTACGAGCAGCATACTGGCTCATGTTTGCTGGCATGCTTGCCCTGATATCCCAGATGCGGATGAGGCGTGATGGGTCACTTATTAGGGCACCGTGGAGTGGTCCCCAGGGACCGCTGTTAACAGAGGCTATTTCGCGAGCCTGTGGCCACGCTGTATCCTGAAAGGCAATATCGTTCCAACCGGGCGGCGGCCGTCGATTGACACGGCAGCGCGCATTGGAACGCAGCGTATAGGTTTTACCAGCGGCAACTATTTGCAGCTTAAAGAGCACTCCAGCAGCCCCAACCGAGTTCGTTGCTCGGATGGCAAGCAGGTTTTGCCCCTTTACTAACTGCTTAGTCACATTAAATTCGTGTATTGTAGTCCAGTCGGCACCCTGTGCCGCTGGCTTGCGAGCACCATTAAAAAATGCAGTGAAAGAATCGTCCGCTGTAATAAGAAGAGTAGCTTGCGATGGCGCAGCTGGCAGTTTAAAGGTTTCCCGAATGTAAACGGTGTCTGGAGTAGAGGCAGCAGGCACGGGAGCCCATATCCAATACCATCCGGCAGGAGGTTGCACCTGGCATGGCGCGGCCTTGCTCAATATAAGTGCCATAAAGAGAGAAACAGCAAACAGAAGCGCTGCCAATGGTTTTGTAATGGATCGTAAATACCTGTTCAGCATGAGCCCTCAGTAAACATCATCGCCTGTACCCTTGTCCGTACAACGTGTACCCACATTTTATCCCTTGTGCCGGTGCATTCCTGCAGAACGCAACCTGCTAGCTGGCTACAGCAGGTATTTGCCTGCTAATAAGCCAATACGCAAGCACCTGCAAATATTGCGCACGCCTGCCCGTTAAAAAAACGCAACAGGGTTACGTGACTGCCGTACATCGATCGTACTGGAGGCCGCATTGACACCTGAAACGATTTCTGAGGCCCAGAGCCCAGCGGCATCCACAAAATCAAATTTTAACGATATTGCAAGGCTGCTTGCAATCAGCTGGCTAGTTACCAACATCGCGTTGAGCATCGCAGATCTTCCGCTGCGATTTCTATTAAAGGATACGCTCCACCTTTCACCCGAAAAACTTGCGCTGTTTTTTGCCGCAGGCAATATGTCTAATTACGTAAAACCACTCGCAGGCGTCTTTACAGATACCGTTCCGTTTAGGGGCACTCGGAGGCGCCACTACACATTGCTTGGAGTAGGAGCCGGGGGAATTTTCTGGCTGCTTCTGGGAGCTGTGCCAAGAACCTACTCCATCCTGTTGCTCACATACACCGTGTTCTATTGTACCGTTGTGTTAACAAGCACTTCACTTGGCGGGCGTATGGTAGAGGTTGGAAGAGAGCATCTCGCAGCAGGCAGGCTCACCGCACAGCGTATTGGCACATTTCGGCTTGCAACGGTTACCGGTGGAGCAGTAGGTGGCTGGCTTGCATCCCGGCCCTTCGGCCTAACGGTCGCTATTGCTTCCACCTTGCATTTTCTGCTGTTTGGCTTAATCTGGCTGAAAATGGGGGAATCGCCAACTGCACGGCGCAACAGCCGGGGGGCCAAGGAGGCGAAGGATGCACTTAAAAAGCTGCTGGGCAGCAAGGTGCTACTTGCAGCTGCAGGTATGGTTGTTCTGATTGCCATTTCACCCGGGTTTGGTACCCCTTTGTTGTTTGTTCAGAGGGATGTACTTCACTTCACAAAGGAGTACATCGGTTTTCTAAGCTCTGTAGGTGCTGCCACCGGTCTGCTTGGGGCCTGGTTTTATTATGCTTTCTGCAGGCGCCTTTCGGTAAAGTCACTGCTCATTAGCAGTGTTGTAGTGCATGCCGCCGGTACGATGCTTTACTTGAACTACCATGGGCATATTTCTGCGGCACTAATTACCGCCGTAGGAGGTATCTCTGGCACGCTTGCTATTCTGCCAGTGTATGACCTGGCCGCCCGAGCAACTCCCAGAGGTACCGAAGCAATCGGATACGCCGTTATGATGAGCGTGTGGAATGCAACCAATGCGGTTTCTGATGTGACTGGATCAAAGCTGTTTCAAATGTGGAACCATGCGTTCGAGAAGCTTGTGTGGTTGAACGCGAGTACTACTGCCATTACGTTATTGGTAATACCATTTCTGCCAGCGGTATTGATGAGAGCAAGAGATGGCGACCGTGAAGGCACAGTCGAATGAACATGAAACAAACTACAGGCTGAGCGAGGCGTCCGCTATCCTTGCATACTCGTCCAGGTTCAGTGTTTCACCACGGCGCATTGGGTTAACACCTACCGAGTGCAGAAGTGCCTCTATCTTTTCCCGGTCTTCCATACCAAACTCAAGGCCAAAAGAAGCGGGTGCACGCATTAAAGCATTAAGGAGTGTTTTTCTGCGCTGGCCAAATCCTGCACGTATCAGCGTAAACATTCTATCCGGGTCTTTAACTGGAACTGCTCCCTCCTGAATAGGAGTAAGCACCAGAATAGAGGAATCGACATCTGGCACGGGAAGGAAGACACTTCTGGAGACAGCACCGGCTATTTTAACCTGTGCATGATATTGCCCATACAGAGACAACGAGCCGCACTCGTCAGAACCGGCAGCAGCGCACAGCCGAACGGCAAACTCTTTCTGAACCAGAAGCACAATCTTTCGCAGCCATTTCTTGTGTTCAAGCAATACTTCAAGAATTGGCGAAGATATGTAGTATGGAATATTTGCCACGACGGTGCCCGGCTTATCGCCAAAAGATTCGGCAAATAGGGCGTCATGGTCAACCTTCAGAAAGTCGTTAAAAACTAGATGAACATTGGGGTGGGGAGCTACAGCAACCCGCAGCAATGGTTCCAGTTGATGATCTATCTCAACGGTAGTAACCTTTGAGGTTAAGGCGGCGAGGGTAACTGTTAAACCACCCAGCCCCCCGCCGATTTCAAGAACAGGATCGTCAGCGCAAATTTCTGCAGCTTCTGCAATCCTATTTAGAGAGTTTCGATCACAAAGAAAGTTCTGTCCCAGCCTCTTCTGAGCACGCAGGCCGTGCTCTTTAAGCAGATCATTTACCACCCTTGGTGAAGACAGATCCAATGCAATACCACCGGAACTGATTGGTTCTGTTTCCACTATATCTGCGGAAGAGTTCTGATTGCCGGATTCGATCTTAACGTTCCTAATCCAGAATGTGCACGCACACAGACTTCATATTCTTTATGTTCGAGGCGTCATGTCGTGAGTCGATGCCAAGGTCAATTCTATTGCCTTTGATCGCTCCCCCGGTATCGGCCGCTACAGCGTATCCGTAGCCTTCGATATACAGGCGTGTGCCCAGCGGTATGAATTTGGGATCCACCGCTACCACACCATATCCTCCCTGCAGCCCTGCCGCTGTACGGCCAGATCCAGAACCACCGCAGTGATAAGGATCATAAACCGTTGCCGACATGATTACAGTTCGTCTGCCCGAGAAATATCCGCGGGAGGGCAGGGCAGCCTGTCGCCCCTCCTCAACGATCTCCGCCACAGAGTGCTTCGATATGCTGGTTGATACAACCTCGCGTCGAAGTTCTGTGCCATCTGGCTTTGAGAAAACACGATAAATCGTAATCTTCTCACCGTTCGCGCCAGTCTGAACAGTACGGCTTGTGCCGCTGCGGAGCTGAGATGTTGCCTTCCTTAAGGTGGAGTAAGGAATCGGCTCGCGTACTGTTACAGTGCTCTCACCAGCCAGGTGGCCGGTTTGCCCTTTAACAGCGCGATTGCTGTTCGTATCTTTCGGCGTACCGCTGTGAGCGGCCATTCCTGTCGCCA
The DNA here is from genome assembly GCA_903859705.1 of uncultured Chthonomonas sp. Classification (GTDB taxonomy): domain Bacteria; phylum Armatimonadota; class Chthonomonadetes; order Chthonomonadales; family Chthonomonadaceae; genus CAIXIX01. The sequence goes on along the minus strand of CAIONQ010000017.1, from coordinate 5,339 downwards.
TGGCGAGCAGGGCGGCAACTCCCGTGAGCATTGCCGTACGAACAGTGGATGGTATGGTCACTTTCGTGCCCCCCTTTCCCGTTCCGTCGTAGACACCAATCGGATGCCTGATCAGCCGTGATTCCGCGGCCTCAGAGCAGCACTCTTTCCTGGCTAAATCCAGGCAATAGGCCCCCTGACACCGAATCACCGTTATGAGTATCTCATAGCTTTTACATTCATGTCAACCCATAAGATGTAGACATAAAAACACTAAAGTAATACTTAATAACACTTGTTAGCCCCCCTTGCCTCCCATAGGCAGCCAAAATAACCCTGTTTTCTGTGGCATATTTCACAAAGAGTCTACAGCTAGCAGATGGGGAAACAAAAATCGAATCATAAATAGGTGTATAAATATTTACTATTCATGTATCATATTAAGGTGTATTTATGTATACTTACTTTAGGAGGCGCACAGCTTGCTGAGTGAATAAAGTCTCCTGTATTCGCAACGGATAGTGATGGAAGGAGGGTTTGCGTGATGAAGAAAGAGTTTGTTGTTGAACGTCATGGCCGCACCTTTGTTCTCTATGCTGGCCTGCTTAATATGGCCCACGAATCGGGCTTAACCGCAATCGAAACCCAGTTGATTCAGGCACCAACGGATCAAAATGGAGGAGTGGCTATCTGCTCTGCTGCCGTAACGTTAACTACAAGCAGTGGCAATAAACGCTTCACTGGCATCGGGGATGCCTCTGCATCCAGCGTCTCTCCCGCGATGCAAACATCACTCATCCGCATGGCAGAAACGCGAGCAAAAGCTCGTGCCCTTCGGGACGCTGTGAATGTTGGCATGGCATCGGTGGAAGAAGAGGGGATGGAAGATGCACCATTTAATGGCAACCAGAACAGCAGGTTTCAAGGTCAGGAAGGTCAGCGCGCAAGGCGCGCGGACACTCAGCTAGCCACCGCACCTTCCGTTAGATCAGTAGCCCGACCGCCTGCACAGCCAGAGATGCCTGGGTCGGAAATAAGTTCCGAACAAATTCGCGCTATTCAATCCCTTGCTACCCGCAAAGGGGTTTCGCCAGAAAAGATAGCTCATGTAAAATTCGGCAAATCTGCACTTAACGAACTCAACGCATTGGAAGCTGGCGAACTGATACGATACCTGTCTGCACGTGGCACAACAGCACCCACTGCAGATGTTGTTGCAACGGATAGAGAGCCCGCAGGTATGGGCGGTACGAGGTAAACTGAACCTGAAGCAAACCGAATTCAGGAGCAGTTTAGTTGAATACAGAACCTAACACTTATCGCATTCTTGCGGGCATCGCTGCCGATGCCCGCACTGCGATACTTAATGCCGCCATCACAGTAGACAATGGTAAAATTCAGGATGTGCAGCCACTCGGCCAGGGTGAAAAACCCTTGCCTGGTGATATCGACTGCCGGGATCTTACACTGGTTCCAGGCTTTATCGACATTCACATACATGGCGGTGCCGGGCACTACGTGATGGACGGAGATCCTGAGGGGCTTGTTGTAATTGCGGAGCACCTGGCGGCACATGGTGTTACCGGTTTTCTCTCTACTACGGTTACTGGTAGCTGGGAACAGCAGAGCCAGGCGATAAACATTGCGGCCAATGTGCTTGGTAATACGCCAAGAAACAGCACATGGCGCGGTGCCACCGTACTGGGTACCCACCTGGAAGGTCCCTACATAAACCCGGCCAAAAAGGGCGCACAGCCGCTGGAATTTGTTCGCGAGCCATCCATTAAAGATCTGGTTGATAACACCGGGAACAGCCTGAGCACAATTAAGATTGTTACACTGGCACCAGAGATGCCCGGCGCAATAGAACTCATAACATTTCTTGACCGCCAGGGAATAATTGCGTCAATCGGCCACACGGCAGCAACCTATGATCAGGTACGAGCGGCAATTGATGCCGGTGCTCGCCATGTTACCCACTGCTATAACGCAATGCGGCAGTTGGAGGGCAGGGAACCGGGAGTTGTTGGTGCTGCTATGTGCTGCGCTGAGTTGAAAGCCGAACTCATATGGGATAACATTCACGTGCATCCGGCAAGCTGCAAAGCTCTAATTCAGGCAAAGTCTTCGGCAGGTGTCATTCTAATATCAGATGGCATTCCTGGCGCAGGCATGGGCGAGGGTTTTCGCTTTAACCTTGGAGCTCATCCCGTGCTGGTAGAGCAGGGCGCTGCAAGGCTCGCCGATGGGACACTTGCGGGTAGCCTGTTGACGCTGGATAAAGCATTTGCTAACAGTGCAATCTTTGATATTACCGATCGCGCAACCATGACTTCGTACAACGCAGCGTGTTCGCTGGGCATTGCTGATCGCAAAGGGCTTTTGGCTCCAGGATATGATGCAGATTTCGCCATTCTGGATTCTAACGGCACGGTTATGAGAACCATCATTGATGGAGTTACCATATTCCACCAAGACTGAAATAACCTACAGGCCTCCTGAATGGGTGTTCAGGAGGCCCGTAACTTAGTAGATTGAACCGAAATCGCTATTAGTGGTTGCCATATCCGCTGAATAGCTCACTTACTGAGTTATCCTCGTGAATCCTCACGATAGCATCTGCAAGAAGGCCGGCTACAGATAATATCTTAATCTTGGGGCTCTGTTTTTCCGGCGCAAGTGGAATGGTATCCGTTACAACCAGCGATTTTAGCGGACCATTGTTGATGCGCTCTATGGCATTGCCAGAGAGAATAGCATGCGTACAGCATGCGTGCACTTCTTTTGCACCACGCTGAATTAGCGCCTCAGCGCCCTGTACTATGCTGCCACCGGTATCAATCATATCGTCGATCATCACGCAGGTCTTACCCGCTACATCACCAATGATCTCCATGATTTCAACCTGATTTGCCTGGGGGCGCCGTTTGACAATAATGGCAATCGGCGATTTCAGATGCTCCGCAAGCGCTCTGGCTCTAGCAACGCCACCTACGTCAGGGGAAACAACCACGGTGTTTCCATTGTACAATCCTTCGCCAATTAAATAATCGGCAATCAGCGGACCAGCATACAAGTGATCCACAGGCAGATCAAAAAATCCTTGAATTTGGCCGGCATGTAGGTCTAAACATAGCACCCGGCTGGCACCTGCATGTGAGATGAGGTTGGCTACCAGCCGTGCCGTAACAGGCTCACGCGGCTTAACCTTCTTGTCCTGACGCGCATATCCGTAATAGGGTAGCACCACAGTTATGCGGCTGGCCGATGCGCGCCGAAATGCATCGATCATGATCAGAACTTCCATCAGGTTGTCATTAACAGAATTGCATGTGGGCTGAACTATAAATATGTCCTGACCGCGGGCACTCTCCTCAATCTTAACGCAGATCTCGCCATCGGAGAACTGCTTTACTACGATTTCCCCGAGCGGAGTATGCAATTCCGCTGCGATCGCTGCTGCGAGCTTCGGATTTGCATTTCCTGTGAAAATCCGGAGGGCGTTATCGGTACGCATCAGGTTCTCCTATATCTGCTGTGGCCCTGCAGGTAGGTCAAGGGCCACGTACGAATGGCTAATCCACTTTTGGCGTCGTAGCAAGTTAGTGCTGAACGCCACCAATACTTCAGTATCCCAACGGTTACGGTGTAGATACCACACCCCGCTACCTACTCCCTGGCCTTTCGGGCAGATCTAAATCGTCTGGCGGCATCCGGCCTAACTTCCTGAGGAGCTCGCGATATCGCGAGCGCATCCGCAGGAACCGATTTGTTGATTATTGACCCGGCCGCAACAATGACTCCTTCACCAATAGTAACGGGCGCGATCAAGGTTGAATGTGATCCTACAAAGGCATCAGCACCAATTTCTGTTCGGCTCTTTTTGAAACCGTCATAGTTGCAGGTTATTGTTCCAGCACCAATATTTGTGTTGGCGCCTACTTCACAATCACCCAGATAGCTAAGATGGTTTACCTGCACGTTGGGATGGAGTGTGGTGTTCTTCAATTCTACAAAATCGCCGATCTTAACACCATGTCCAAGGGATGTACCCGGACGCAGATTTGCAAACGGCCCAACCTTCACTTCGGTATCAATTTGGCTCAGAACTACCTGGCTGAAGGCAACCGTTGTTCCATCCCCAATTTTGCTATCTTTAACTAAAGTGTTGGGGCCAATAACGCAGCTATTGCCGACAGCCGTGCAGCCCTGCAGATAGGTGCCGGGCAGCAGCACGGTGTCAGTACCAATCGAAACGTCAGCGTCGATATAGGTGTTTTGAGGGTCAATCATTGTCACACCAGCAAGCATGTGAGCCAGCCGAATGCGATCCTGCATAATCTTTGTTACTTGTGCCAGTTCCACGCGGGTATTCACACCCAGAGTTTCAGAAGCATCTTGTACCACAACAGATTCTATCCGGCCGCCATCTGCAGCAAGTATTTTCACTGCATCTGTTAGGTAAAACTCACCCTGGCTGTTGTTTGGCTCAATGCGGTCAAGTGTTGGCCACAAAGCTGCAGATTCAAACACATATACCGAAGGGCTCCACTCCTTTATGAGCTTCTCCTCCGTGGTGGCATCCCGCTGCTCCACAATCCGAACAATGGGGCCAGAAACAGCTGGCTCACGAATAATACGCCCATATCCCGTGGGATCATCCAGAAATGCAGTCAACATCACTGCCGGACAACCGGAGGAACCCCGAAGTTCCAGTAACGCAGTGATTGTTTCTGCCTTTAGTAGTGGCGCATCGCCAGCAAGAATCAGGATGTCACCGTCCCAATCCTTAAGCTCCTCACGCGCGGCAGCAACCGCGTCTCCGGTGCCACGCTGCACCTTTTGAAGTGCGTACTGAACATCGGTGCCAAGCGCCTCTTTTACGCTATCAGCCTGGTGACCAACTACCACAACAATACGGCTTATACCAGCGGCCTGGCATGCCCTGACTACATGTAAAGACAGAGGTAGGCCACACACGGGATGCACGGTTTTCGGAAACTCCGATTTCATACGCGTGCTCTTACCCGCTGCCATAATGATTGCCGCTGCTTGCGGCCGAATAGGAGTGTCGCTTGCTGGGCTGGTCATAATTGAAATGGGGTTACTGCTTTCCACACTGAATTAAGTAAGCCGACCAAAAAACGAAAAATATTCGGGCCAGCACACCTCATTATATTGAGCCAGACCACGAGAGTCAAGGCGGATTTACATGTTGACCAGGGCTATCGCATCTTATTGGCGCGTAGGCTGTCGAACCTGTAGTTGATATATCGGTCTGGTTTCGAATTTAATAGAGTCATTTTGGTTGCCAACGTCGAATTGTCCGATAATCTTCTGTGAGATGGAGTTCAGGCAAT
>CAIONQ010000016.1 GCA_903859705.1 uncultured Chthonomonas sp. | reverse complement strand
TGCATCCAGCTTCAGGATAGTTTCCTTTGCGGCCTTTACATCTGCAGCCTGGCCATAGATCCCAACTGCCCCACCGGTTTTGGCCGCGTTAGCAGTTCCCTCTGCCTTCAAGCCAGGATACAGCGCTTGCAGCATAGTGGCAGTTTGCTCTGGAGATAGCTGTTTTAGCTGTACTACCTCTGAAACAGAGGCTACAGGCGCTATTTTAGGCTGGCCAGTGAGCAGAGTTTTTGCCTGGGCAATATCGGCAGGGTCTCCGGTTAGTATCACCCTGTTGCCAGCTGGCCGAACAGTTAGGTATGGCAGTGCACCGGTAAGCAGTGTGATGGCTTCTGCAGATTGCATGCCCGTTAGTTCAACAGTTTCGGTGCTTCCAAAAGATTCTATTAGCTGTTTGAGGTCTGCGGCCGGAGCCACAAAATATCGGCCTTTTATCTCCCTGTAAGCAAGCCCTGCAGCCGATGCGGCAAAGCCTATGGCTTCAGAAACTGTGGAAGCAGAGATATTTAGTGAAATTGGCCGTTTGGTTTGTGCCGAATACACTACGCTTGCGTGCGTTTTCATGCTGATAGCCTGCAGCACATCCGAAACATCCGTATTTACGAACTGCAGCCGAACCACGCGCGCGGTTCGTGGATCCTGCGCGCCTGCTAACGGCGCCTGAGCGGCGGCTGGCAGGGCGGTATGAATGGTGCCCGCCGCCAGTAACAACGAAAGTGCGGCACCGAGCGAATATTTTGTTGAGTGGGGCCTATTTGCTGTATTCATGGCTTCCTCGTTTGGATTCTGGGTTGGTTCTTGCACCCGCGATGCTGGCGAATATCTGGCTAACTCTTAGCGCCTGCCGGGCTGGAAGAAGAGTTTGGATTGGGCTTGGTAACAGGTGCCGGCATCTTGATGTACCGCGTTACCACCATCACAATTGCGGTTTCCGGCGGTTTAGCAGCGCGCACCCATTTGATGGAGGTAACTGTAACCAACCTATCTTGCCCCTGCAGTGCCAGCAGAAAACTGCGCACATCTGCATAACTGCCGTTCAAGCCAATCTGGTTCGCGGTTGGCAGTACCTTCGAAAGCACATCTTTTGCCGCCTCATCCGCCGAATCCGGCACACCCAGCGTGCTTACCGCCGAAGGGGCCCATTGCGTTAGCTTTACGTGGCACGTATCCGCTATCTTGCGAATTGTGTTAACAAACTCAACCTGCTCCTGCCGAGAATCGGGCGCAGTGCAAAGAAATCCGGCATCGCCACTCTTCTGGATGGATTGCAGTAAGGTACGGGCCTCTTTGTTCTCATCACGTGTTTCGGCTATCTGCTTCTCAAGCCGATGCAGATGCATCATTTCATAACTGGACATCCCGAGTGCAACCCCAAGGCAGAGCACCGGAGCGGCTACTGACATCACTCTGTACATCGTGGTTGTAGTGATCTTGCTGAACTTCATGGTTATTTGCTCCCACCGGTTCGTCGCCGCGTCACTTTGTTTTCATACTTATCTGGTAACCCAGGCTGCCAGAATCGGTTAAGCTGGTGGTTCTGTCCAGATGATCCAGAGACACACGGGTAAACTCCGGCTGCTGTCGCAGTGTATCCAGCAACTGTACTAGCACCATCTCTTCGCGCGCATCCCCCTGAATCGATACCGTGCCCTGAACATCTACTGAAAGATCTGCAACGGCACATCCGGCAGGCATCGAGGCCGCAACGGCATCAATCAACTGCGCCGGGGTTATTGCAGGTGGCCGAATAACATCACGTATCACCTTCTGCATCTTCAGCTCTTTCATGGGCACGCCACGGTAAAACCCCAGTGATTTGGCCTCTGAACGAACGGTTTGCAGTGTGCCTTCTGCATCCAGCGAGGCATGTACTTTGTGCACCACGTTGATGGTGGATACCAGCATGAGCAGGATAGATATGCCAAGTGCGATGGATAAATAGTTTCGCGCTTTCGGCTTTTTTGCCTCATCGGGATCGTGCCGCATCAGGTCGAACGCAGGTATCTCAGAGGGAAGCTGATCCAGCCCTCGCATTGCAAGGCCAGCGGCGCGCAAATAGCGATACCCGTTGGGGCCATCAAGCTCCGCCCGCAATACCGAATCTTCCACCTGAGAAACGGCGGTTAGCGCCGCCGGAACAGTAGCGATGTGCAGGGCATCCGAGAGCCATGTGATAAACGGCGTGAGCTCCTGGCTACCACAGGCAACAACAATGCTGTTAACAGAGGGTGCCTCGGGGTACTCACGGTGGTAATAATCCATGGAGCGCTGAAGCTCTACCAGCAGAATTCGGGCTGGCGTTGCCTCTGAGGTTTCAAGGCTGCTGCGAGGGCGCGTTTGTGACGCTGCAAGTGCGGCAGAATCTGCCTCCGCAGGGTCATCTGTTAGGCTGCGTGGATGAGGCTTTTGCTGCTCTTTGCGCGCCTCTTCCTGCATAATCTCGTCTTCTACGCCCGAGGTATCCACCTGAGCAAGATTTGCAAGATCACCAAGAAATTGCGTTGCCCCTATATCGATGCGCCGATACAGCCGTATTGGCCCCTGATCCATAATTGCCACTTCTGAAACGGTGGATCCAATCATCAGGCAAAGGCTGGGGCTTCGGCTGTAGGCTGCAGGGGATGCCGCCCTGTACATAGCTGGCAGGCCTGGCTCAAGAGCAACCAGTTTCAACCTAGCCATCTCTGCCGAGGCAGCAGCGCCCACAAGGTAGCGCGATTCAGCTGCCATCAGCAACAGGCGGGGGCGCGCCTGCCTGCGCAGATCGCCAGTTTGAAGAGAAAGGTAATCAAACTCGCCATCGGAGCTAGGCAAAATTCGCTGGTGAAGGATCTCTCCCTTAACTACCGAGAGTATCTCTTCTTCTGGCACATGCGGTATATCGAGAACGCGGGTGGATACACGTGCTGACGGAATGCCGATTACGGCGGTACGCGTGTGCGTGCCCATGGTTGCAAGCAGAGCACTGATTGTTTTGCCCACCAGATCCGGCCGTACAATCTCGTCGCCCTGGATAGCACCCTGGGGCGTGGGCATTCTATCGGCGCGCAATATTTCAGGGTTGGGCCAGGAGCCCTGCACCTCTACTATGCGAATTTCATTGACATTGATATCAATGCCAAGAATCGCTCGACCTTTTCTGTGGAGAGTAGACACTATGGTTAACCTTTCTATTCGGCACAGAGCAAATCTCACCCGCTGCATGGCGGTGCCGAAAGACAGGCTGATTTTGCTGAAATCAGCGCGAGTGGCGCAGGCTGCAACTGCAGCCCACCACCCGATTGAGCCAGCGCTTCCTGGCGCTGCCCCTGTACCTACAGTTTATCGCTGTTAAGTACGATGCCGCCTCTGCACGATGGCAGATTTTGCCAGTGTGCAGAGGCGTCTATCAACAAATATTTTGGATGTAACTACTTGCCGGATATTGCCCGGCTGGCATTCCTAATTCTCACTGTGCTGGTGTAAGTCTGAGTAGACCCATCTACAGGATAGGTTATTGATATGCCTACGGCAACCACATTTGGCAGTTCTACAGAGGTAGGCACGTAGGGATTGGTAGTGGTTCGCCAGCACGATCCCTGCGAAGGTGTGTTTCCTGTTGCCAGATAGTACGTAAAGGTAAGCCCGGTGAGTGCCGTTGCAATTACCCGAGTATCACCTGCGGTGGTGTACTTCAGCGTGTATGGCTGTACAGAAGTATCGAGCCAGAAGCGCGCGGTAGCACCGTTGGTATCCAGATAGATAGATACGTCTGAAGCTGCAGCTGCAGAAATGAAGGCCTGGTTGCCTCCATACTTCTGTGCCCGCCGCACTACTGCCACTATGTTATCCAGCGGCTTACGGGCACAAGTATCTGCTGCATGCCTGCCCATGGCAAGCTGGGTAGACACCAAATCTATGCGGATAAATGTGAGCAACATGGCTCCTACCAGCACTGTGCAAAGCCCGGTAATGAGCGCTTCTATTGCCGCAACGCCCCGGCACGCTCTGCGAATGCGCGTATTGGTATTCATACTCCACCTCGAATTAGGTACGTGTTTGCTGAACACAGTTGGCTGCCCGCAGGTAGGAGATATACCGTTACCGTTACGAGGCGTGTTGCAGTTACGGCAGGTTGAACAGGATTGGAGCCCGAAATGGTTGCACTGCTTACAACGGATGTGGTTACCCGATAGCGTGCAGAACTCGGCGTGGAATCCATGTTGGTGCTGTTCAAGCCATAGTAATGGGTGGTGGGCGAGTTAACCGTGGCTTCTGGCGTGTTTGTAAACCCGGTTTCAATCACCTGCTCCAGAGTCTGGCGCTGTAAGTTGAATGCCTGCGTATTATCCACACCCCGCGTTGAGATGCTGGATGTAACCGAAAATAGTTGCACCATTACTGCAAGGCAAAAGACACAAATGCAGGAAGCCACAAGCACTTCTGTATAAGATAATGCGCGACGGATGTGGTGCTGCTTATTGTGGCTTTTGTGCAATTGCAGATCATGGGAGCATCCTGCTGATGTGTTCATTTTCTAACCCTCCCTGTTTCAGTAGAAGCCGCCAATTTCCGACCATGGTGTAACCGCACCATAGTAGGTAATTGCGTTAATAGAGAAGTAACCAGCAGTAAAATTAACCTGTGGGTTGCCGTTGAAAGTGAACTTGTTTGAAATAATCGAACCGTAAATATTTGGGCTGCCGTTCACCAATACTCTGCCGTTTCCGGATGCATTCACGTTGTAAATTCCGGCATCCATTTCAACATTGCCGTTCCACTGAACATCATTGCTGAGCGCAATGTAGATACGAACCGGTTTGGTAGGATCGCTGGACATCTTTACGGCGGACAATCCACCGCTGAAACTGAATGTAGACGAGGAGCCGGAAGGGCCAGCCCAGATTGTTATTGGGCCGTTGCGGTTATCAAAGTAGATGGTTGAGTTGCCGTTGCAGGTGAGGCTCGTAACGTAATAGTTGGCACCACCTGCTTTGCCAACAAATGTTTGCGTACCACTGTTTATCAATACCAGCGGGCTGTTAATTGCCGGGCTGGCCATCAAGTTATCGTTGTGGCTTGCTACATAAGCTAAACCGGTGGCACCGAAGGTGCTAACCGCCAGCGATTCTACTGTTGGCCACGCAACAGCAGTGGAGTTGTACAGCGTGGTGTACGATTTGTGCGGAGAACTCTGCCAGTTACTACCCGAGCCGTTAAAGATTATGCTGCCGGTTACGTTGGGGTTGCCGTTAAAGTTTAACCAACCGTTGGTGCCCACATCCCCATATACATTGGTTGGTGTGCCGTTAATTATCCCTTCCGTCATACCAAACGCACCATAGCTTCCCGTGCTGGAGGTGCCATAACCTGTAGCCGCCACGCGCACGGTTCGCTTAACAGCACCGCTTTGCCCGGTTGAATAAACCCACAGATCCTTACCCACAGCCCATGGGTTGCTTTCTGTTCCATCTAAGTTTCGCTGAGTAACATAAACCGTGAAGGTGCCAGCAGCTGTGGTGTATTGTGTTCCTGGCGTACTGCCAGCTTGCTTCTGATCTACATTACTGGTGTTAAGTGAGATCTTGTTTAGCTCGTAGTTAATTCCGGCTTCCGCTGCATACAGCGATTTATCGTAATCCACACCCAGCCCGGATGCCTTATAATCGGATACTACCAGCGTTCCGATGCCAGCCAATATCAAACTTGTAATCAGTACAAACACCAGCACCGTCAGGAGTGTTTGCCCGGAGGAGACCAGATTCTGCCTCCCACGCCGAGATGCGTTTGCTGTTTTCATAGCGATTCTCCATGCAGTAATCTGCTGCCTGGATGCTGGCTGCCTGCGTTAGCAAGCAGCCAAATCAAAATTCCAAAAAGGGAAGGGTCCCCGGTGCGGCATCATGACCGCACCGGGGACCCGGATGTTTTGCCTGTGTGGCCCCGGACGGTTTACAGGCTAATTAGCGTCTTTACCAGGCTGGAAGTCACCGTGATTGGTGCAGCTAACCTTATAGCCGCCGGCTACTACTGTTATGCTATAGGTACCACTTGTTGGGCATACGGGAACAGCTGTCAGGTTAGGATAATTTGCAATATCCGTGCCTACGTTGGCGCTCTCAAGTGTTGAGTAGTCTGCCAGGTTGCCAGCAACGCGGGCGGCCTGAACTGCGTTAGCAATAGTCTGCATGTTGGTGCGGCAGGTCTTCTTCTGAGAGTCCGATACGGCACTCAGGTAGAGTGGCATGGCCACTGCCATCAAGATAGCAAGTATAAGCACAACAACCAGAAGTTCAATGAGCGTAAAGCCATTGGATTTTGCGCGTAGGTGTTTCATCGTAATACATCTCCTCGTAAGAACTCACATCGTCCTGGATCAGTTCTGAGAACCGAGAGAGGGATTTCATTCTTAAGTGGGCTTCAAGGCCCAGGTGCAATATCTAACTAATTGTGATCAACGCCGGGTTCAAAAGTGCTGTGCCCTGTTGCGGAGCATGCTACTTTGAATGTGGTGTTATCTCCAGAGGTGCCGTTGGCCAGAGTGTAGGCGCCGCCTGTTGGGCAGGTTGGTACCGCGGTCAGGTCGGTAAGGCTGGCAGTGGTAACGCCGGCTGTGATAAGTGCGCCATAGTTGTTTGCCGCGGTGCGAACTCGGGCAGACTGCACTGCGTTGGCGATGGTCTGCATGTTAGTGCGGCAAGTCTTCTTCTGGGAATCGGTTACGGCGCTCAGGTAGAGCGGCATCGCAACTGCCATCAGGATGGCAAGGATAAGAACTACTACTAACAGTTCGATGAGTGTAAATCCGCGGCGCTCT
>CAIONQ010000015.1 GCA_903859705.1 uncultured Chthonomonas sp. | reverse complement strand
TTCTCTCGCGAACGCGGTCTTGCAGGACTTTGCGCCCGGGCGGCGTAAGTATTTGTGGGCTGTTTTGTTGTGTGCGGCTGTTACTTTCTCGGGTGCCTTCGTTCTGCGGTTGTCTGGCAAAGGAGTATCGTATGTTCGGCTTGATGAAACCGGCGAGCTGCAGTGGCCGCCCTGGCGGCGTGGCTTTTCGACGCATGCATTACTGCGGCACCTGTAAAACGATGGGCCGGATGTATGGCCAACGCTCGCGGATGCTGCTGAATAATGATTCTGTTTTTCTGGCCGAGCTGCTTACAGAACTGGGACCTCAGCGTGCCTCTGCGAATGGGTGGGCACGCAGCCTAAAATCTTATAACTGCGCCTCTCTGCCGCAATCCGATGATGAGATGCCGTTCGCTTTGAAGTATGCTGCCTCGGCTACTCTCCTGCTTGGGGAGCTGAAGCTGCAGGACCGTGCCGTGGATCGGCCCGGACGCGGCGTTCAACTGGCCGCCAACCTCTACTCCGCACCCTTTATCGATGCCGCACGCTGGTTGGCGAACGCCGGCCTGGATGTGAAGGCCATACGATCCCTCGCTGAGGAGCAGCCACCTCGCGAACGTGCCGCACGAAGTGGCATACAGGCCGATGTGCTGGATCTGTGTGCGGAGCCTACAGCCCGCATGACGGAGATGGTGTTTCGAACCGGTGCACTCTCTGCCGGGCTAAACTCTGAAACTGCAGATCTGCTCGCCGCACTCGGGCTGGCTTTCGGTAAGCTTGCTTATCTGGTGGATGCCTGTGAGGATATCCGGAAGGATGCTAAACGCCAGGAGTTTAACGCATTTGCCGCCGCCTACCCGAATCTCGCTTCAGAAGAGAAACTAGCAGAGCTGCATGGGCTTGCCGCCGAGATCGCTGCCAGCGCGGCAGGTGCCGCCGCCGAAGCCATCCGCGCATTGCCTCTATCTCAACCCTCTATCGATCAGTTTGTACAAACTCTGCTTGTAAATACCTCGGAACACATCGGTCGCCCGATTGCGGTTGAAGCTGGTGCGTGCTGCAGTGCACATGCATCGAAAGCAAGCAAACCATTGCCGCGCCTCAAAACCGCTCTGCAAACCGCTGCCAGGCTTACCGCCAAACACCGCGCAGAGTGTGCCGGCGTGCCGGGTGTGATGCGTGCGCCCTTCGTGTTCGCAGGGGTTGGCGCTGCAGCTTTGCTGTTTCCACGGCAGGCTATCAGCTCTGCTACTGCCAGGGAGTGCATTGGCCTGATGTTTAGCCTGCTGTTATGGGGGAGCGCCGCGAAGGCGACCGCCGATATGCTGGCCCGCGCTGTGGCAGCTCCGTTTGTGCTGGCTGGCAATATCCCGGGCTATTTTATGGATAAGGGACCGGTTAGCTCCAGCAGCTCTCGCCGGGGCGGCGGAACAGTGGTCACCACCACCACGACCACCTCTTTGCGGCGCGGCCCAACCTGCTGCCAGCTGTGTGCCTGCGATTGCTGCGCGAACTGCGCCTGCGATTGCTGTACGGATCTCTCATGCTCCTGCTGCGCTGCAGAAGGGTGCTGCGATTGCGCCTCTTGCGGCTGCGATGTGTGCTCTGGCTGCGCATAAACCCGGGATCAGGAACAGAAGGCAACACAATACCGAGTTGGAAAACCCTGATTTTGAGAGGTTGCGATGCGCATGGAGCGATATGTGTAGTGAGGCCATTTCTGTGGCCGAAACCGAGGGGATAGCAAGGTGCTAATCGATACAAAGAAGTTTCTTAACAGTGGCGGCAAGGCTGCCGCCACTGCCTCCGATGCCGCCGTGCGGCGCGTAGATCTGCAGCTGGCTTTTGCCACCGAGTTTGTGGCTCAGCAGCCAGAACCGCTGCGCTCTGAATGGAGCGCGCTGATCGCAACTGCGGAGAAGGCTGCCGCAGAGTTTGATGGCTCCGGTTCACTTGATGCTCTGGTAAGCAGTATTGAGTCTGTTCTTGCCCCCATCGGAGAGGCCGCAAAGGGCTTTGAGATCGTATGTGTGGGCCATGGGCACATCGATATGAACTGGATGTGGAGCTGGCCAGAGACGGCGGCTGCCACCCATGATACCTTTGCATCGGTGCTGCACCTTATGCGGCAGTTTCCGCAGGTTACCTATTCGCAAAGCCAGGCCTCTGTTTATGCCCTGGTGGAGCGCTACTACCCCGAAATGTTTGCTGAGATAAAACAGCGGGTGAAAGAGGGGCGCTGGGAGGTAACCGCAGTGCACTGGGTGGAGGGCGATAAAAACCTCTCCTCCGGCGAATCCATTATCCGGCACATGCTGTACACCCGGGAGTATATCCAACGCACATTCGGCCTCACCCCGGAGGATGTGCCGGTAGACTGGGAGCCAGATACCTTCGGGCATGCCTGCACCATCCCCATGATCATCCGTGCCGGCGCCGCAAAGTACTACTACAGCTGTAGGCAGGGCGGCGGGTTTGAGCATGCGGTAAGCGGCACCCCTGCTCCCCGACCAATGGTCTTCTGGTGGCAGGCGCCCAGCGGTGCCCGTGTGCTGGTTAACCGGGAGAGCACCTGGTACAACAGCTACGTGAATATAGGCGATAACATTGCCCTGCCGATGCTGCGCTTTGTTGCCGAAACCGGGCTGGATAGATGGATGAACATCTACGGCATTGGCAACCATGGCGGTGGCCCAACTCGCAAAGAGGTGGAGTATCTGCACTGGCTGCAGGGGCTGCCCATCTATCCTAAGATATCGTTTGGCACCTCTACCGAGTATTTCCGATATATCGAAGCGCAGGATGCCGCTGGCAAAGTAACCCTGCCTACGCTCAACCATGAGCTCAACTATGAGTTTACGGGCTGCTATACCTCGCAAAGCGCCATCAAGCGTGGTAACCGCTGGGGAGAAAACTACCTGGAAGATGCCGAAACGCTGGCCCTGCTTGGCGAGCGCCTGGCAGGGGTAAAGGCCAACAAAGCGCTGCTGCGAGAGGCCTGGATCAACGTGCTATTCAACCAGTTTCACGATATCTTGCCGGGATCCGGCGTTCGGGAAACCCGGGAGCATGCGCAGGCTCTGTTTCAGGAAGTGGGCGCGATTACAGGCGCCATTAAGCGGCGTGTAACCAATGCGCTGGCAGAGCACATCGATACGGTGTCTCTATTGCCAGCCACCCATGCCGGGGCTGCCGAGCGCAAGCTGGCAAAAACGGGTGCAGGCAACACCCCGTTTGAAGCCGGCGCCGGCATTGGCGCTATGGAAACGGGCTATTCGGTATCGGCAGGCGGCGGCAAATATTTCAGGCCGTTTGCCGTGTACAACCCCAGCACCTGGGTGCGCTCCGAACGGGTTACTGTTTCTCTATACGATACCGGCTTTGATCCATCGCGATTGGCTGTGCTCGATGATACAGGCGAAGCGCACCCCGTGATGCTGCTTTCGAAGGGCAACGACTGGGGCCACGAAAAACTGGTGGTGGCGCTGGATGCGCTGGATGTGCCCGCACTGGGTTACCGCACCTACCTGTTTTGCGAAACCGAAGCCACCGCCAACCACCCAACCGTTTCGCTTTCGAAAGATGAGTGGATCGAAACCCCGTGGTTCCGGATTAAGCTGGATAGATTTCAATCTGGCATCAAAGAGCTCATCGATAAGCGAACCGGTAAGAGCCTGATTTGCGACGGTGGTACCCTTGGGGCGTGGCAATACACCCTGGAGCAGCCCCGAGGAATGACGGCCTGGGTTCTGGGCGAAGAGCTGGATGCACCGGTTGCTCTGCGATCTAAGGGATTTGGGCTGCATGGTGTTGCACGTAACCAGGGAACGGCAACTCCGAACGGCGGCCCCACCATGGGTTACCGGGCAGAGTGGCATCTGGAAGTGCCTGGCACCAGCAGCACCGTGAAGGTATCGCTTATGATTCATGCCCTGGAGCCCCGGTTGGATTTTACAGCCGAATTGGATTGGCGAGAGATAGGGGATGCCAAACGGGGAATACCGGGCCTTGCAATCAGCTTCCCAACGGCACTGCAAAATGCCGTTGCAACCTACGAGGCGCCGTTTGGCTCTGTGGAGCGAGATCTTAATAGTGGCGAAGAGGTTCCCTCTCTGCGCTACGCCCATGTTGCTGGCAACCTGGAAAGTGGCGAGGCTGCCGCGTTTACGCTTGTTCAGGATAGCAAGTACGGGCATGCACTAAATGGTGGCGAGTTGAGGCTGCGGATCGTGCGCTCCTCGTTCGATCCCGATCATGCACCAGAGGTTGCGAAATCCACAATGCGTTACAGTGTGGTTCTGCATCAAGATAAGGCAACGCCCTCGGAACTTGCCCGGCTGGGCTCGGCATGGAACCACCCATTCCTTGCTATCCCGGTGCCGGTGCAGCACGGAGAGTTGCCTGGGGCAGGCGGCTATCTGCAGGTAGAAACGCCCGGTATTGCGGTAACGGCGGTTAAGCTGCCGGAGGTGGGTGAGGGAATAGTGGTTCGGCTGAATGAGCTGAATGGCGCAGACACCGTGGCATCTGTGCTGATTAGCCCATGGCTCTCTGCCGGGCTTACAGAAGCTACGCTGCTTGATGTGTTGGAGCGGCCCCTTGCTTCACAAGGCGGCATATGCGCCTTTGATGGAGAGCGGATTCAGGTAAGTGTGCCCGCTCACGACATCGTTACGGTGCTGCTGCGGTAGCCCTTAAATACGTGGATATCCCCCTCGAAGTGCGGTGATTTCACCCATCTTCTGCTCGAGGGGGAGCACATCATCGGCGGGTGCGGCAAACACCTCTCGCCAGCGCCGAACATGGGTGGCCTCCAGTGGGCCATGCCACCGGCAGGCGAACACCGATTGCAAAAGCTGCCAGCTGTGCATTGTACTGGTATAGCCAAGCTGGCGGGCAGTGGCGCTCAGAAGCTCCTCGGAGCCCTTGCTCTGCGATATTCGCAGCGATACACTCTCCATAATGTAGGCATTGGTCAGCAGGTCGGCCAGAACTCCTGCAAGCTCCTGCCGCTCCTCAAGCTCTGCAGTGCTGATGCTGCGAACTACGGCTGCTGCACAGAGAGCAGCAAGGCGTGTGTATTCGGAAGTTTCCAGGGACGTATCCGCAGCGCTCAGGGGATGTTCGCTGTCCCACTCTGAATTGTTCAGCGTTTCAAGCAGGAGCAGAGCTTTAGCCATGCCATCTTCGCCGTGCCCGAACTCCTTTTCAATCTCGGAATGTAACGGTAAACGGTGGCTTGCTGCACGCTTGAACAGCTGGCGCACCATCTGCAGCCGGTTAATCTCGTTGGTGCCATAAAAGATCCTGAAAACGCGTGCATCCCGAAAGATTCCTGCGGCGGCGTAGTCCTCACTGCAGCCATACCCACCAAGAATCTGCACCGCTTCATCGGCAGCAGCCCCCAGTACCTCAGAACACACGGTTTTTACAATCGCACACTCTATCGCCAGCTCCTGAGCCGCGGCAATGGGGTCTGTGGCCCAGAGGGTATCCAGCTCACCGGCGAGGCGGTAGAGGGCACTTTCGGCGGCATAAATTTTCATAGTAAGCCTGCCCAGTTTCTGGCGAATGAGCCCATAGGATGCGATGGGCTGGCCGTTTTGATGCCGTTCTGCAGCGTATCTGGCAGAGATCGCCAGGGCCTCTTTCGCCAGCCCAAGCGCACTTGCCGCCATTATTAGCCGCGCCGGATTTAGCGCGGCTGTTGCGATGGCAGCACCCTGGCCGGGCTTGCCAAGCAGAGCCGCCGCGGGTAGTGAAACGTTCTCGAAAGCGAGGCGGGTAGTAGAGGAGCCTTTGAGGCCGATCTTGTGCTCCTCTTTGCCGTGAGAAACGCCTGGGAGCGTTGTATCCACCAGGAACGCAGACAGTCCAGCTTCAGGGATCTGTGCAAACACCACATAAAGACCGGCAAAGGCTCCGTTTGTAATCCATTGTTTTGAGCCATTGAGCAGGTTGGTACCATCCAGCAGTGGGGTTGCGGTGCAGCGGCAGGCGAGGGCACCGGTGCCTGCTTCCTCCTCGGTAAGGGCGAAAGCTCCAAATAGCTCGCCGCTGGCCATTCGCGGTAGCCATTGCTGCTTTTGATCTTCGGTGCCAAACAGCACAATGGGGAGCGGCGCCAGGCAGCCCGCCACTCCGGAGCTAACCGAGAATGGAGGGTTCGTTGCCGTTTTCTCTGCCAGTAGCGCCTGGTAGGTGAAGGGCAGGGATAGCCCACCGTAGGCCTCTGGCAGCCCGGCGGCAGTAAGTCCCAGCTCTGCCGCCTTCTTAAGCAGGGCAGGCATCAGGCCGCGCTCGTGTGCCTTGAGGCCAGCGGCAAAACCGGGCAGTTCTGCCCGGGTGAACTTATCGATGGCGGCGGCTAACTCTGCGGCATCTTCCGGCAGGTTCTCTGGTGTGCTGGATTGGCGGGCCGCACCGGAAATTAAGAAGGATCCGCCATAGGGCGTTTCGATTGCGCTGCTCACGTTACACTTGCTCCTGAATTGTGGGGCTAATTGCCTCGAGCAGCAGCTCTGCCGCATCGAGAACGCGTATCTCTTGTTGGTCTGCCATTTCTGCCCGGCGTGCAGCATCCTTTAGCATAGTGTTGCAGAACGGACAGCCGGTGGCAATGGTGTTGGCGCCGGTATCGGTAAGCTGTGTCAGTCGCAGATCGGCAGGGCGCACCGGGCTCTTATCTTCCTGCCACATTCTGCCACCGCCCGCGCCGCAGCACTGCGTGCAGGCGCTGTTCTGTTTTGCCTCCGGCGTGGTGTTCTGGTTGATAACGCGCAGCAGTTTGCGTGGTGCTGCGGTAACCTGTGCCCCTCTTGCCAGGAAGCAAGGATCATGAAATACGATTGCTTGTTCAGACTGTGTTTGCACTTTCAGCAGATTGCTCTCTACGAGTTCCGCCAGAAGCTCTGTATGGTGCAGAACCTGCATGGAGTGTGGCGCAATCAGTGGGTACTCGTTCTTGAGTGTGTTGAGACAGTGTGGGCACTGGGTTACTATGCGTTTTGTGCCCAGCGCCTGCAGGCTGGCAATGTTCTCTTTTGCCATTTCCAGGTACTGAAACTCATCGCCAAGTCGGCGTGCAGGATCCCCCGAACAGTGGGAGAGCGGACCTGCGATAACAAAGCGCACTCCGGCCCGGTGCAGTAGAGCCGCTGTTGCGGAAACCACGCGTTGGCCATCTGGATCGAAGGCACCCGAGCATCCAATCCAGAACACTACATCTGGCACTCCGGTAAAACCAATGTCTGGCCGGATCGCAGAGCTTGCCGGTGCACCCCAGGGGTTGCCCCGGGATGCCAGGTTGCGAAGCGTTCTGGCAACGTCGGTGGGCACTCGCCCTTCGGC
>CAIONQ010000014.1 GCA_903859705.1 uncultured Chthonomonas sp. | reverse complement strand
TGACGACCTGAAACGGCAGGAAAAACGAGCGATGGAAGTGAATTCTGCATTGAGAGCGTCCTCTTGTCTGATGATGGATTCGACACCTAACATTTAGACAAAGTGCGCTCTCTTTCCTCATAACATGAATAATTCAGGCTAGCCTTGCTCTATTGCCTGTTCCTTACGCGCAACCGAGGACACTTCCACGTAACTTCGTGTTAACGCTCCAACTGAGCAATGCATTTTCCTCGTAGGGGCGCCACTTGTCCGCGCCCGCAAGCCATTAGCCAGCACACCGTAAGCAACCGACAGGCGGCATTTAGCGCTGAAGGCGCGGCATTTGGCCGACTCCCGACTCCTGCCTCCTGTCCCCGCCTGTTGTCTCACGCGCAGCGCGGTAGAAATTGACCTTTGATAAACATCATGTTCTGCTCTCGACGAGCACAGCCTTACATCCGTCGTGAGAGTCAGATGAGAAATGCATGAGTCGCGCTAAGGAAATCCAAAGAACGCGAAGGAAATGCACCGAAGAGGGAACTTGTATCGCTGAAGATTGCCTCCACTAAAGCAAAACCTTGACCTGACGGTTCCAGATGTTAGCTTCGCGTGATAAGCAAGCGCAGCGCGGTAGACATTGCTTATTCGTTAACCTCCTTGTCGATCTTCCCTTACTGTACGCCAAGCCTTTCTTCCCTGGCAACAACCTCTCATCCAAATCTTTGCGGCTCCAGCAAGCGAAGCGCGGTAGAATTGCTTTTCATGAAGATCTGCTTCTGCGTTGCGCAAAGAGATGCAACGAAGATGGAACTGGTACTACATAAGATGCCTCCCGCTTAAGCACAGCCTTCCGTATAACAGAACAACATGATAGCTTCGCGACCTTCGCGCGCCAAACAAAAAGCTCCCGGTCAGCACAGCCTCACATTCAGCAGATCCGCCAAATGCAGACCGGTACAAATTGCTCTCTATAAACTTCCTCATCGCAGCCCCGCAGCTTTGCGTGCGTAAATCAAAATCATGACAGTCTGCATCCGGCTTCCATCCAGCACCATCGCAGATCTGCCGATAAAACACAGACAATACAAACGGAACCGCCCCCGCTGTAACCTCAAGCTTGCGAAGAGTGTAAAACATCGCCACCACGCCATGCTCTGGACCGCACGCCGGAACAGCGCCTACCACGAAGGCCAGATCAACTACATCCAGACCCTCTACGGGGATAACCAAATGCATACGGCGTATTGAGGGGGGGTGCAAGTTTATGGTTCTGGTATTTACAGTGCAGACTGCACTTTGCTGTCTGCAAGACTCATCAACCTACGCTCCCAGATTGGGGCATGTGTACGGCACGCTAACTAACTGCGCATAAGATCCGGCAGCTAATATTTCCAGCCACTCAAGCGTATAGAGCATTGTGGCAATTTACCGGTCCAGTATCCCCCAGCCGTGATGATAGCGTTCTACCCTTTCTGCTGCCGCGATACTTCGGAAATCGGCACGCCCTTATTACCACCACGGTGGCGGGATACGATATGGGCCGGTGAAGCAAAACTATATCTTTATCCACGCGCAAATCCATCCGGCGTGGAACTTGGTGGCTATGGTGCGGCGGGTGGCTGCCACTGGTACAACGGAGGAAACAGATTATGGATAGGAATAGGTTCTTGTCAGAGTGCAGAAGAATGGTGTTGCGTGCAGACAATCCATACTTTAACAAGTTGACGCGATTGTGGGATGCTGTTTGGTGTGCAAAGTACCGGCAGTGATTTAGCTGTTTGCGATTACAAACGTTACAATTCTGCGTGGTTGGTGTTTTACGCCAACCGCTCACTGTTTACGTAGCCGACAGGTTTGTTGGCGGGATATTATTCCTCGCCAAATTCTGGCGATAGTGGAAAGTGATTTCGATTGGAAGCGCTGATAACGTGGTAGGTGGGCGTCAGGTGATTGGAGATGAGAGGCGGTTGAACTTTCATGGCCTAAACGAACTAAGGTTGGCGACATAGATGGTAAGTCTGGACTTAGGCTGGCAATTTCAGTATCAGTCCGCTTAGCTGCGATATTCTGAACTGGGAGACATGCCGTTAGTCGCTGATTCCGATGGCCAAGCAAACTGATGCTTGCTGTTGACCCGTAAGTAATTATGGTTGTGATTGCAGTACGGTACCATTCTTAATTTAACCGGCGCGAAATTAAAGTGCAAATCGAAAAAATCTTTGGGAAGGTGTAGGCTTAGTCGCTGAAAACCAATACACTGGTGCGGGAAGCGTATCAGACATACTTTAGGTCCACCTCTTGTTGCTTTATACTCTGCAAATTCTGATCACATACTTTAATGAGATTCTCTCGCTCCTTGTTCAGCTGATCTGACAATTTGCGGAGTTCCTCAACCCCGCGTGTCAATTCGTTTGCTATCTGGTAGCGGCGCGCCCTAACCTCATTTTCAATCTGATTTATTTTGCCCGTATCGACACCTTGTGCAGGATTGTAGCTAAACCTTGCTTCAAGTGCACGTCTCCACGCGAACAGGTTCCCACACAGCACCGGGCCAAATCCTGGTACCCCAGCCAAGGCTGCTGGGGTTATGTCAGCGGCTGTTTCGATGCCGAAGGACAATAGTGATGCTGTGCGCCAAGTGCCTATACCCTCAATAAAAGCTGAACCTATTTCGTACCTATCGAGGTATTTTGCCAATTGTATTTGATATTGGTCATTTACGAGCTTCTGTGCCTTTTCCAGACGCAACTTGTCAAGGCCGAGATATTCTCTGTGCAATACCTTTAATTCTTGCCTTTTCGCAAGAAACAAAGCGTTGCCCGCCGCAGTGTTTCGGTTCCAGCTTTCTTCGATTTTCTGACGAGCGGTTTCCGCTAACCGTAGCTCGTGGATGATACTTTCACGCACCTTTACTTGACTTTTGTTCATACGTAACAATGCAGTGACCGCACCGAAGCCTCGGCAAAACTCATTTTTCTGCTCAATAGCCCAAGGAGATGGTGAGACAGCGACGTGTGATGTGACTGGTATTGCAGGCAGTAAGGCAGGCTCAGTGATGGAATTAAGCTGGGACCAAAGGGATGCTATGTCTACTGCCGGTGTAGCCGCCGCACTGGAATAATTGAAAAAACTGATTTTGGCAGCTCTTTCAAGGAGGCACCACGGGCATTCGCTTAGTCCGTTCCAGAAAACGTGACCCGAGTGTTGCGAGCATAACTTTAACCGCCGTAACAATTCATCAAGCGCAGTCGACCATTCTGCGGGCGATGGTCGCGGGCGCTTATTCAGTTGACGAACGAACGCACGTTCAAATAGTTCAGCAACTGCTGGAGATACTGCTGATAATGGTAAGGAAGCCGGAGGCTGTAGCATCTTATTAGATATGGCGTTCTTGCCGTACGCAAAACGATACTCCTCTATAGCCTTGCCAATTGGCATATCACCTGTGCCCTGGTATACTCCTGAATGAGGATGCTTGCCCATGAATAACAATAGGAAGATAAGAACTGCTAATCCAAATGCATCGTGATCTTGAGTACGGACTAAATCTCTGAAGCTCAGGCCTTGAGCTTCTGGGGGCGTATAGTTCTCCACGCCCACACCTGGTACAAAGACTTGTCCGTTAGACGTCACCTGAAAACTATCACAATCAAGCAAGATGACGGTGGCTTGGGCAGTGACAAACACATTGCCTTCATTGACATCGCCAACAACAAATCCATGGTCGTGTATCACGTGAAAAGCGCGTGCAAGGTTCCTGGCAGTGTGTATTAAGTACCGCCAGGTTGCCTGCGGGAATTTAGTAAGCCGGCTCTTTACACCGTACAAATCGTGTAACTTATTAGGTTGCGACGCTATCGGCATTAAGAAGCCTACTACATCGCCATTCGGTTTATTGTGAAGTGTGTCTAACGGCCACGCAGCCAAGGAAATGAGTCTATCGGTTCTACGAGCGGTCATTAAAGCCAGTTTTTGTTGCTTTTCTTGACTAATTGGTTTATGGTATATCTTAGCAGCGAGCCTTGGGTCGTCACTCAGGTTTAATACCACGCCTTCCCCTGCTCGGCCCAATTCCTGCCCAAGTGTTAGTTTCCGCCCACCGCTATCATATATAGTCTTGTTCACGATAATTGTGTCCGCATTGAAGTACTGTAACAACGCTGGAGCTTGAGTTGTTGTCAACGTTAGTTTTACAAAGGAGCGAGTCGACCGGTTCACAGTCTGATACCATTGTTTCTGCTTCCGACTGTAATTTTGCCATTGCAAGCTGACTCAAGGAAGCGGGCTCGACACCTGACTGGAATACAATTCCACTTCGGCGAGATGCCAATATTAATGTCTTGTCATCGTCAGTTCTCGAATTGACCTTTGCGGACTTAAGTAATGCTGTGAGCGCCTCAGAGCCGCGTTCTGACATACCAGGATTTTCGCTTCTAAGCGGCTTGAACATGTCCCGGAAAAACGGCGAAAACGCACTTCTTGCCGAAAAGTCTAAGGCCAGGCGCTGGATGCCGTCGGACAGGATAGCTATTTCGTCTATCTGGTCGGTACCTTTGTCAAACATTAACGAGGTAACGGCAGAATCCTGTGTTACAAACACTGTTACATTTTCATATTCATCCTTTTCGGGCCAATTCATCACCGAATAATCGTCTGCACCATATGAATTCGCATATACAATGACCCCGTCACCCACCTGCCAGGTGGCAATGTTCTTGTCTCCGGCGACAGCTACAAGCAACGTGCAGGCAAACTCACGCGCGGTTACACCATGCGCATCAGCCCGTTCAGATATTTTTGTTTGGATGTTTTTAATCGTATCTTCAGCAAACAAACGGTCAATCCCGGATATTTCCCCTCCGATACTGAAGTAATTGCGAAGCCCCGCGATAGCTTCTGTACATGCGACTTCAGCACCTATATCTGCCTTAGATGCGCTACCGGCACCGTCTGAAACGGCAGCCATGATTACTGCATCACCGGAGGCAGTAATTACAGTTTCGCAAATACTTTTGTCCTGACATGGCAAACCATTGCGAATGTGGGCAGAACCGACGACGGATGCCAGCGCATAACGCCATTGTGTTTCACTCATCCGGCAGTTGCCCAACCATTCGGTGCAGTTGGATTATCCAATTGCACCATATCACCGGGAGTGGATTGTGAAACCGATTGCAGCGATGCAGAGAGCCAGGCGAATAGTTCCCGAAATCTAAGACCCTTTAATCGAAGTGGTTCGCGTACAGCCAACTGTCTCAGAATGTCAAAGCGCGCTCCTTCGACACCTACAGCATAGAATGAAAATGCCTTCATTCTTTCGCCTTCACTTATCAATTGTGCTGAGCGATACCAACTGTCAGTCGGCCCACCATCGGTGATAAGAAAAATCCATGGCCGATAGTATGCAATACCATTTCTTTTGTATGAATCTTTACGTTCCTGCAACATCGTGATGGCCTTTTCAATCGCAGCTCCCATAGGCGTATCACTTTGTGCACGTAAAGTAGGCGGGACGAATCCCTCGGCCGATTGAAACTCGGAAACTACTTGGGCAGGTCCAAATGTTACTATTGCAATTTCCACCCGTTTCATTGAAAGGCTATCAGCCATCAATTCATCGCGAAACACTTCTAACCCAATATTTAGCTGTTCGATTGCGTTACCAGCCATTGATCCAGAGTTATCTAAGAGTAAGATACAGGGGCATCGCGGTTCGGCGTTTTCCGCAAACTCTGGGTCCGCAAAGAAACCGTCGTCATATGGTGTCTGATCTATAGAACCTGACATCGAAAGCTCCTCCTATATTTACGTTTGTACAAGGAGGCGTTTATTCCCTGTACGGGTGCCTTGTTTCGGGTTACAAATCACCTCTAAGGCGTTGCTTAGGCGCTCTTTGGAACCAGATTTCTTCCATCTTACCAACTTCTAAGGCTAATGTGCATGGGAAAGTCTCTGAAAACCCAGTATACATCAGAGTGAACCGAATCAGGTCGCTCTCTGCAGGGCGAACGCATCTAAGTAATCACAGTTATCGGGAATCTTTCGATTCCATGTTTCGTACGCTCAGGAGTCGGTACCGATGTTCTTCGTCGCCGTCTCATAACAGGAGCGTACATATGAGCACTCATAATCCTTCAACGTCAATCCGCTATCATTTCGCCTCAGTGCAAGATCCTCGAATCAACCGCACGCATAAGCATAACCTGTTCGATATCCTGGTAATTGCGCTTTGCGCAATGATATCAGGTGCAGAAGATTACGTACACTTCGAGATATTCGGGCACGCAAAGCGCGATTGGTTAAGTGAGCGTCTGGAACTACCTAATGGGATACCGTCTCACGACACTTTCGCGCGGGTGTTCTCGTTGATTGATCCTGTCGCTCTTGAAAGCGCATTCTCCAGCTGGATACAGGCACTCCAGGCCCACGCAACACAGCAGGCGCAAGATGATGCCGCTACCACGGGAAAGGAAGAGATTATCTCTCTGGACGGCAAAACCCTTCGAAAGAGCTTTGATCCGGCGCGCAATCGATCAGCCATTCACATGGTAAGTGCATGGGCAACAAAAGCGCGGCTGGTGCTTGGGCAGATCAAGGTGAACGATAAGTCTAACGAGATCACTGCGATACCTCAGCTACTCGACACTCTCGACATTGCCGGCTGCCTCGTTACCATCGATGCCATGGGGTGCCAGAAAGCAATCGCTGCTAAAATCGCAGTCAGGGGCGGCAATTATATTCTTGGCCTTAAAGGGAATCAATCCGGACTGAAGAATGGGGTTGAACTTTTCCTGCAGCACGCACAAAAAGACAAATATGAAGGCTTGACCACGCGAACGCATACAGCCACTGTCGAGAAAGACCACGGCCGCATCGAAACGAGGCATTACCGCATCGTCGATCTACCCGAAGGTATTGCCTGGGATGATGAGAGAAGAGACTGGCCGGGCCTTAAGAGCATCGGTATCGCCACATCCACACGTCAGATCGGTGATAAAGTAAGTACCGAGACAAGGTACTTCATAACCAGCATATCTGCCAGTCAACCGGACAGTGCACGCTGGTTAGCGCGAGGTATCCGAAGCCATTGGGGCATAGAAAACAGCCTTCATTGGGTACTGGACGTGGCCATGAACGAAGATGCTTGTCGGGTAAGAAAGGACCATGTGCCAGAGAATCTTGCCGTGATGCGCCATATAGTGCTCAACTTGTTGAGGCAGGATAAGACCACGAATAAGAGCATGAAAACGAAGCTTCTGCTCGCAACATGGGAGATCAGCTACCTGGAAACGCTGTTAGGAATTTAGATGCGTTTGCCCTGTCGCTCTCTGTATAACCGTTCGCTGTATTGCCGGACATTAATTGTCGTGCCAGCATTCCTGGGCCTATCGACCCAGGCTACCCTATACCGCGCCTTCAGCGCTCAGATGCGGAATTGGCTGAGGTACAGGGTAGGCTACGGTCATGCTTGCAAAAGTAATTATGCCAGTACCTTGGATTTCAATCTCGCTCTGCGGCGGGATGCAAACAGCGCGGTAATGCCTATCGCAAGAATTGTGCAAGTGCTGCCTGGTTCGGGGTGCCATTTACCTCAAAGCTGCCATAGGCGATGCTTGTGGGTATGTGGAAACCCGTGCTGAATACTGTGGGAGCCTAACGCTCTTCCTCTCGGCCCAGCCACCGGCCGGGCCGTGAGGAAGAGGAGGTGTGGGGCGGTGGTGTTCGCGTCCTGGGCCTACCGGCCCAGGCTACCCTATACCGCGCCTTCAGCGCTCAGATGCAGAGGCTTGCGATGGAAGGGTGCGTGGTTCTTGTAGCACGGTCGGGGATGATGCGCCGCTTTGCACCGGTCGTACTATAATCGTGTATCGTCTTTGCGAAAATCTTCCCAGCATCCGTTATTGTCGATCCAGACGATAAGTTGCCAGTAGATAGGGCCACTTATACCAATCAATACGCCAAATCTGGCGATTGGAACAACACTCCCGATTACCATACTCACTAAAGCAATCCCAATGGATATCCACAAATACACGACAGCTGTCAGTCTGTTGTGCATCCCTATCATCCCGAGGCGTACCCACCGTGGGTATTCGCTAAGTTTGTCTCCGGCCGTAGACTTCAAGTGTGGAAATACCTTTATAATGAATGGCAATTAACACGGTGAGCGGCAGTTGTAAGCTGGACTCGCCGTAAGTTACGCTTAAGATCCGCGCCTTCAGTTCTCATATGCCGCGCCCCAAGCCCGCAAACTAAGAATATACGCATCAACCCGCAATTTACCCCTCTTGCATCACTATCACTGGCTGTTCGGTTACGTCGAGGTGGATGGCACCGGATTTGGGCACTAGGCTGTCTTCTACTCCGGTTTTGCTGCCTGCTTTGAACTGGATGCGTTTTACTGTGGGTTTGTCGACTATCAAGCTCACGTCTTTCGAGGTGCCGTCTTCGGCGGTGGGGCGCCATAGCACCCACGCGGTTTTGCCTTCTGCCACAAAGCGGTAGATAAGCACGTCTTTGCGTTCTGTCTGGACTTCTGATGCGAAGCGCATTCCCGAAAGCCGGCTTTTGAGGGTTGCCAGGTACCAGTAAGAGGCCCGGGGTTTCCACTGCCCTTTTTCGGTTACCAGTCCGCAGGTTTCGAACACCCCGCCTCCACCTGTTTTCACGTCTCTAAACATAAACACGGCAGTGCGGTCTACGCCGGCCGCAGCTAGCGCCATGCAGCTCCGCACCAGCCAGTTTGCCTGGGTATCTTCCGCAGTAAAGTGCCCAATTGCCGGCGCATGGAACGGCGATTTCGGGTTTACGTCGTATCCCAGTTCGGATAACCACACTTCGGCACCGGGCGCATTTTTGTTTCGCCAGGCGGTTACGGTCTGCATCTTCTCTTTCAAATGGTCTTCTTCCGGGGAGATGCCGGTGTTCCGGAAGGGCTGCTCTGCGGTGCCATCACTGCTGTAGTGGTGCACATTGATGACATCTGCGGGGAAGCTACCCCCTCTAAAAGTATCGGCCCATAGCTTCATGGCATCCAGGTAATCTATCCCGATGCCTGCCAGCCCACCTATCGAAAGGCGCGCAGATTTATCTGCCGCCTTCACTCCGTAGCCATCGCCCATGCGGCCCTGGTCGCCATCGTAATCCGCACTGCACATCGCCGCCAGTTCAAAGGGCGAAAACCGGCCTTCACGCCCTTTCCACGTTTTATCCGGTTCGTTCCAATTTTCAAAGTAGTGCAGCAGTCCCAGGCCTGTTTTAACAGGCTGATCCGGGGCCAGATGCACTGCCGATTCCGGAACCTTCGCCGCGCCGTAGCGCGCCGCATACTGGTACATATGGGCGGCATGCACGGCATAGCTTGCCGGCAGCTCTGTGTTTTCACCCTTCGTTACGGGCTTAAAATCGGCTTTGTATCCGGGGAAGGCCGCCGGGGATGTGCCCTGCAGTGCCGGGCAAACCGTTACGCCGCCCGCCAGTAACTTTGCGTAGTAATTGTCAAAAAACCAGGCATTTCCGCCCGCGGCTCCGCTTGGGTTGAACCGAACAAGGCCACCCGGACCCTCTGTATCCCAGCTCCAGTTGTGGTACTCCCTTACAAAACCAACGGTAGGCGTTATCAGGTCTATGGGGTCGTCAATAAACGCATTTACCCCAATAAACTGATCAAAGGTTGGGTGCGGGCGCGGCACCACACGCATCACGGTGCGTTTCATTTCTGCCGGGCCAAAAGGCGCGCCATACAGCGCAATCTCTGGCAGGGTGGTGGGCTTTAACAGGGTAATGCGTATGTATCTGGTTACCTCGGCAGGGGCCTCAATGCGCTGCCAGTTTCGGTATCCGGTTAGCTTCACATCCTGGTTTGCCCAGGCGCCGGGCTTACCGCTGGAGATCTGCACGGTGCTCTCGCCAGATTCGTTGTAAAGGTACACGCTGGTAAGCTTGTGGTTTCTGCCAAGATCTATCACTACATGCAACGGGTATTGCCACGTTGCCCAACCGGGGAAAAAGGCATGCGTTGGCCGCTGGCCAGTGCCCGCCGCGGGGTCGCCAATTGTGCCCTGTTCATCCACCAGCGTGCTGGCATCGCCCAGAGCGCTCTCATTAATCACCATGGAGGGCGTAAGCCGAATCCGCTCTTCCGCGCCCGCTTTTAGCATGTTAAAACCGCCAACACAAACAAGTAACGTGGTGAGAATGCGAGGAAAGATGCCCATCGGTTGCTCCTGACTATGGATGATGGAACGATTTGCTACAGCGTCATGTTCCCGCAATGTGGCGTGCTATCCTGCCAGCACACTGCCGGTTTCGGCGGTTCAGCAGGATGAAACCGCCTCGGAGGCGAAACGCATCCTCAATCGTATGCCGGCAGAATATGCCAGGCGTTGCGATGAGAATTTGAATGGCAGTCAGGAATCATCCACGTGTCTTTGACCAGTTTGAATTTGGCAGATAGCAGACCCACAGCTCTCCTCTCCGGGCAATGGGAGTTTTGCGCGGAACCCGGGGAACCATGGCAGCTGGTGCCTGTGCCAGGCTGCTGGGAGGCGTATGGCTGCCCACACAACTGGCAGGGGCCCGGCACTTTCCGCAGGCGGGTGAGCGTGCCACCCAGTTTTGATGCTTCTGCCCCACTTTATGTGCGGTTTCAGGCGGTTTCTTGCTATGCCACGGTGTACGCAAATGGAACGCTGCTGGGTGAACATACAGGAGCGTGGGATGCCTTTGAACTGCAGATACCTGCGGAGATTGCGGCAGCGGGCAACTTTGAGCTATCCGTAACGGTAATCAAACCGGGTGGAGACAGCCTGCCAACAGCCAGCACCACGGCTGGCTTCCTGCCGTATGTGTGGGGTTACATTCATGGCGGCATATGGCAGGATGTGTGGCTTGTAAGCGGGCACACACCACCTCCCGAACCCGCAGCAGCGCCGCGCATTACGGTTGTTGGCGATACCCCTTTTCTGGATGGCAAACCCTATTATCCTCGCATGGCTCTGAGCTGGGGCTGGTACCCAGATCTGCTGCACTGCAACCCGCCCGAGGCACGCATTCGGCAGGAGCTTCAGCATCTGGCCGATCTTGGATTTAATGGAGTTAAGTGCTGCCTGTGGATCCCCACCGACAGGTACCTTGAACTGTGCGATGAGTTTGGCTTTACGGTTTGGATTGAGCTGCCGTTGTGGCTGCCCGAGATTGCCGCAGATGGCTGGGATGCCATTGCGGCAGAGTATGAGCGCATTGTGCTGCAACTGCGCAAACATCGCTGCATTACCATCTGGACCCTTGGCTGCGAACTCTCGGCATCCTGCCCGGAGAGCTTCCTTATTTCGATGTTCGAGCGCGTAAAACAGCTCACGGGCAGCGCTCTGGTGAGAGACAACAGTGGTGGTGGCGAATGCTATGGTGGACTGCTGAAAGAGAATGCAGACTATTACGATTACCACCTGTACTGCGATCTGCCTTTTATCCGGGGCTCCTTCGATTACTTTGTGCCGCGCTGGCGCACCCCGCAACCGTGGTTTTTTGGCGAGTTTTGTGATGCAGATGCTTGCCGGGATCTGCTTGCCGTTAAGGAGGCAAACAGAGTGGAGTTTCCCTGGTGGTTTAGCCGAGATCCACAGGTTAACCCGCAGGGCGCACGCTGGGATATGAACATTCTCGGCGTGTGGGAAAACGTGCAGAGGTACGGGCTCGAGGATCGCCTGCCAGAGCTAATAGGTTCGCAGAGGCGGCAAACGCTGCTGCACCGTAAGTTCACAGTAGAAACAGTGCGCTCTTATCGCGAAATGTCTGGCTATGTAGTTACAGGCCTGTACGATACTCCCATCTCCACCGCAGGCATGCTGGATGATTTCGGCAATCCGCGCTACACACCGCAAGAGATGTGCCCATTTAATGCCGATACGGTGTTGTTTGTTGGCTGGCACCGCAGGCGGAGGTGGGATGCAGGCGGAGATCGGCCCTCCTATATCGATCACTGGGTGCATAGTGGTGGGCAGGTTCTGCTGCCCCGCGTCGGTATCTCGAACTACGCCGAGGCCGGAAGGGTTACGCAGGTAACCACCACGCTCCGCAACAGTGAGGGCGATGTGATTGCGCAGTTTAATAGCCATCCAGAGCCACTGCTTGCTGCCGTTGCCTGTGGCGAGGTGAAACAGCTGCAGATGGCAGAGCTTACGGTACCAACTGTAACGAGCCCTGTTGCCTGCAACCTGGAGGCCGAAGTTCAGTTTGGGGATGGACGAAGTATAACCAATAGCTGGCCGTTGTGGATCGCCCCGGCTATGCAGTGGGATGTGCTGCCGAATCTCGTAATTGAGGATTACACCGGGGCCTTTGTCCCCTTTGTGCCAGAAACAAAGCGCCCTGCCACGGCTACGGACGATGCGGAAGCCGTGCTGCTGGCTACTCGATGGAGCCCATCGATCGATAAGTGGCTGGCATCTGGCCGAAACGCACTGGTCATTCTGGATAGAACCAGCGGATATCCGTTGGTAGATTGCCCTTTCTGGCGAGAGGCGATGAAACTGTTTGAGCCACATCCGCTGTGGGAGGCGTTCCCTCACAATGGCTTTACCGATCTGCAATTTTATGGGATCGGGCCAGATTGCAGCATAGAACTGGGCACTCTGCAGGCTCAGTATCCGGGTGCAGAGATAGTGCCTGTATTGCGCCGAGTAGATGCAAGAACGTTTGTAGAGACGCTTTATGCTGCGGAAGTTCGGGTGCCAGGAGGCGGCCGAATGCTCATTACAACCCTTCGGCCACAGGGCGGGCTGGGGGATCAGCCAGATGGGCTGAACAGATGTTTTTCTGGCCAGATGCTGCTGAATGCAGCGCTGCAAACGCTGGGTGCAGGGGAATGAAGGAGGGGTTTATGTTGAGATCACCGAGGATCGCTGCTCTGCTTTGTGCCGCACTGGCGTGCCTGGCAGCAGCTGCCTCCAACTTACAGGCGCAGGCCACACAGGCCAACCGCATGCAAAAGCGCTGGTTTTTTGTGTGGCGTGATATGTCCGACCCCAAAGAGGTTGATCGGCTCATCGCAAGGCTCCCGGCAGCACATGCGGCAGGGTACAACGGTGTTGCCTTCTCGTACAATGTGCCTGCTGCAAAAGCGCCCGAACTGCGAGAGGCGGCGAAGAAGAACGGCATCGCTCTGGTAGCCATTGTAATGGGCGGCAACCGGGATAAGAACTATGCCGAAGGTCTGCTTAGCAAAGATGCCCTATTCACCGCTGCGAATGGGCAGCTTCAATTTGTGCCAGATAACCCAACAAAGCTAAACAATGCCGATTTTGAAAGCGCCCGCGGCGATCACATGAATGGCTGGGGCTTTCAGGATGACGAGGGAGTTACAACTTTCTCGGATCATCAGGTGGT
Organism: uncultured Chthonomonas sp.; assembly: GCA_903859705.1. Lineage (GTDB taxonomy): Bacteria > Armatimonadota > Chthonomonadetes > Chthonomonadales > Chthonomonadaceae > CAIXIX01. The sequence continues at coordinate 285 of CAIONQ010000014.1, read as the reverse complement.
GCATGGCGGCACGGCCTCGCTGCGCATGGAGAGCTTCGGCAAAAACCAGTATCAGCACACCCGCATTGCGCAGCCCATTAAGTTGCAGCCCCAGCGCCAGTACCACATATCGGTATGGGTAAAAACGCAGGATCTGGTGGGGGCCGTGCCAGAAGTGAAGGTGCTATCCGGCAAAGATGCCAACAGTGTTTCGTTTCAATCTTTCCATTGCGAGCGCACCCAGGATTGGAAGAAGTACGATCTGTGCTTTAACTCTATGAACTGCACGGATGCGAATATCTATCT
>CAIONQ010000013.1 GCA_903859705.1 uncultured Chthonomonas sp. | reverse complement strand
ATTCGGCATCGCTCTGTGGTAAACGGCACCACCACCGATTTTGTGCTGGACGCCTCAATGTTCGTTCGCGAACTGCGCAGTGGAACCGCCTACGCAACCTACCTCATGGGCCCACGCGGTCCAGAGTACCGCAGGGATGATGTTGCTGGCACTGTGCGATGGTATCTGTACGATGGTCTCGGCTCTGTTCTGGGAGAAGTAGATCCGAACGGAACCGTAACCGCCAGCCGCAAGTACGATGTGTATGGCGCCATCCGCAGCGGAGACAGCGGAACCAGCGCCCATAAGTTCGTCGGTGCCCTCGGCCACCCTTCTGAAGACAACACCGGCCTGATATACATGCAGGCCAGGTATATGGACCCGGTTACCGGGAGGTTTGTGAGTGAGGACACTGCAGTAGACACCGCAAATCTCTTTGCTTACGTAGGCAATTCACCATGCTCCATGGTTGACCGAGACGGACACAAGCTCGAGATGACGCAGGTATCTGAATGGTTGTTTATGCTCGGTACGATGGTAGCCGGCCTGGCGATGATGGTATTGCTGGAGAGCATGCTTGCGAACGCGGCGGAGGCGTCGATCGGATTTGGCATCGCTGTGAAGCTGGCAAAGATGGCTGCAGTGATGTTCGCGATTGCGCTATCTGGAATAACAATGGCAAGCTGGGAAAGCCAACTTATCGAAACCATCAATGTTGCCGCTAATGTGACGATCTTTCGGTATATCAACCTACAGCTTGAAAGTGCCAAGGAAGGTGCGTTGATGCCCGCAGCGTATAATGCGGTTACGGTGACACTTACTTATTCGTTGGTATTAAGCGGCGCAATAATTGCGAGCTCACTCGATTAATTCCGAGAATTCGACCCATTGCCATGCGAGACGCGAGTGCCTGGTAGGCAAATCGTATTGGTGAAACAGGAGGTGAAAAATCGTGTTTCTCTACGGTAAAAGAATAATTACAATATTTGTGGTCATCATGATAGCGCAGTTAACAATAATATGTGGTGTGCGCATAGCCCTGTTGTTTACACCGGCAGCACTGTTTATATACGTGGCGTTCAACTTGCTTGCAGTTAACCGTAGGTACTTAGACGTTGCGCGTGCGCTTAACAAGCCTCCCAGGGTTTCAGATGCTTCAGAAGGGGAGACGAATACCGATGCAAGCTCCCACGCAGGCACAGACCTTTCTACAGTGGTACGATGGGCACGTGTATACCGTAGCCTGCCTGTAGTCTACGCTTGTGTGTTTATTCTTGGTTCTATTGAAATGTGCTTTCTTTTGCAGTCACATCACCCGATGCAATCGCTTGTTATATCGGCCATAACAGCTGTGCCTGTACTGATGTTGGTTCGCATTCTCACTGCGGTGGCACACCCCTCGCAGGTTATAGAATTGGAGTGTATACGTGCGGTGAGACGACCGGGCCTCGATGGTATATTGCCTCTAATTTCAGCTGGCCGATACTTACGGGAATCCATCCGTCCAGAGGCAGATGCGAGACTTACGGCCCTCCTGAACAGGTTGGCTACAGACCATGAATCACAAGAGGAACGTACTGTACTGTTGCAACTGGCACGTGAACTGCCGCGCCTTTCGCCTGACTGCCGCCTGGCGGCATTTGGGTTTTTTGAGCGGTCTGGAGCCACGTGCGTACTTCCGCTGGTGAATGCGTATCTGCGCAAACTACGGAGAGGCAATGAAGCCCCTGAACTCATTAGAGCAGCTGAGCATTGCGTCACGGTATTGCAGCAGCTTGCCGCATCTGGCAGCCATCGCGAAACTCTTCTGCGAAGCGGCAAGAGCCAGGAAGATAATGCAAACCTGCTGCGGCCAGAAGGGAACACAAAGAAGGAAGAGGAGCTGCTGAAGCCACTATCGACAACTTCTGAGCCTGAGGTGAGGCATTAAATGTGATTATCCATGACT
>CAIONQ010000012.1 GCA_903859705.1 uncultured Chthonomonas sp. | reverse complement strand
TACGATGGTCTCGGGTCTGTTCTGGGAGAAGTAGATCCACAAACGGCATAGGTAATGCCGTTTGTCGAAACCCGCTCTGAGTGGCGTCGCGGCGAAGCCGCCAGCCGTTGCCGAGAGCCGCTGCCAGACGTGCAAGCCCACCGCCAGCCGCAAGTACGATGTGTATGGCGCCATCCGCAGCGGAGACAGCGGAACCAGCGCTCACAAATTTGTAGGATCTCTCGGCCACCCATCCGAAGACAACACCGGCCTGATCTATATGCAGGCACGATATATGGATCAGGTTACCGGGAGATTTGTGAGTGAGGACACTGCAATAGACACCGCAAATCTCTTTGCTTACGTAGGCAATTCACCATGCTCACTTTATGATAGCGACGGTCATAAAAAGAAGATGACCGATGCGACACCGTATCTTTTCTTGCTCGGTATGATTTTTGCTCAAATGGCAATTGTGACAATGTTTTACACCGTTATGTCTCCAGTAAACGAAGTTAATATTAAGGCGTTAGGAATAGGGTTGGCTATTACTCACATGGCAGTCTACTTTTTCATGGTCGCCGCTGCGGGCGTCTCCGTATCACCTGAAGGATCCCAAATAGTGACGGCTATCGACAGGCTTATGGAAGTAGGACTGGGAGCTATTGATATCGCATATATGTCCGCAAGGGAAGGTATGAAAATTTCATACGCTGTTGGTGCAGTCGCGGCAGAATTCGGTTACACATTAATCGTCTGCGGAACTCTGTACTCGATTGGCGAGGACGTGCCGTAATTTATGTGCTGGAGTGCCAGTTATCAGAGTGCGCAACTCAATGTTGCTTATTACCAATAGCCCAAGAGCTACACGGCAAACTAAGAGTCGAGATGGACAAACAGTACAAGAAGATAATATTCGGTTCCGCATTGTTGAGCCTCATCTTCACAATACCGTATCCGGCCGGTACTGTTCACTGGAGCGTGGTGCCTGGCGCTGTCCTCCTGAATGTTGTGTTCGCAATCCTGCACCGTTACACCGGCTACCTTGAAGCCAGGGATGCAATTATGGCCAGGCAAGGTACATTCAACCACGATCCTGCAGAGAACTTGAGCTCTGTGGCTCGCTGGACCTCGCTATGTCCTAAGGTAAAGGCAGCCTCAATCGTAGGCCTGGTCGCACTTGGCATATGTTGTGCGTGGCTAATTTGGACCCACCATATTGTGGCAATAGCGGTAATAGGCTTCTGTGTTCTATTCGCGGTTAGTTTGTGCGCTTTGTTCTATTCCCGCACAACAGTTTCGGCCTTTACGTTACAAACCAGGGCTATCAGTGCCACTATTGGCACAAACCATGCAGCCGTTGAAGCACTGCTTCTTGCAACCAGTAGATTTGACCATCCAACTTGTAGGGAAGCTGAAACAAAGCTTACTGTCATTTTGGCCGAAACCGAATTCGTTGATAGCTCGCAGGAGGAGCGCACGGCTTTAATTCATCTGGCACGTGAACTGCCGCGCCTCTCGCCTGCCTGCCGCCTGGCGGCATTTGGGTTTTTTGAGCGGTCTGGAGCCACGTGCGTACTTCCGCTGGTGAATGCGTATCTGCGCAAACTACGTAGAGGCAATGAAGCCCCTGAACTCGTTAGAGCAGCTGAGCATTGCGTCACGGTATTGCAGCAGCTTGCCGCATCTGGCAAGCACCGCGAAACCCTGCTGCGAAGCGGCAAGAGCCAGGAAGATAATGCAAACCTGCTGCGGCCAGAAGGGAACACAAAGAAGGAAGAGGAGCTGCTGAAGCCACTATCGACAACTTCTGAGCCTGAGGTGAGGCATTAAATGTGATTATCCATGACT
>CAIONQ010000011.1 GCA_903859705.1 uncultured Chthonomonas sp. | reverse complement strand
GCTTTTGCTAACGAGTTGACTATGCCAGGTTGAAACTAACTCTTACTCATTGATTTCGCAGGGCTTCGGTGGTTTTCGGTTGTTGAGACGGGTATGGATTGAAATATTGGTTATGATATCACATTATGTGTACGTATGTTTACATTTATTGGTATGTTTGGAAGTTTTTTTTGGAGGTGGGGATGGATGATGGGAGTGTGCAGATTTGTTGAAACTCCTGCTTGCATGCGAATGTAAAAACTGGTAGACTTCCATTACTATTCTGGTATCTATCGCGCCAATGCGAATTCTGCGCTTTGACAGCCAGCGCTCCACACGGGTACTCGTCTCCAGCGCCGGGTCTGCAACAGACACGTATCTGTACACCCTCTTTGGAGTGGAACTGCTATCTGGCAGTTGCACGGTAAACCCCTTCCTCTTCGGTGGGCAGGTGGGCTACTTCCGAGACTTCGCAGATGCGGATGTTTATGAAAAGCAATTCCTGCCGCGCTACGCTTGCTGGTGGAGAAGGCTCAGCACAATAAACCGTAAGTAGAACAGCAGAGACAAAATCGGCATGAGTGCCGGAGACGTAAACTTCACGCGGTTTGTGGGGAATAATCCGGTGGCGAGGGTGGATCCGAACGGATTGGTTATAGAGATTAAGCCCATTGACACATCGCAATATCCTTGGCATTATGGCGTAACTAAAGGTCGGGACAGCTGTTGCGGCGGACTCGACGCATATTGGATATTCTTAATTAACCCTAAGCCGTGCCATGGGTTGGCTTATTGGATTCAGTACGTAGAGGTAGATCGTGATATAACGCGATGCGATCCGAAGACCGGAAAGAAATTGGCTATGCGACTGGGTGACAAGGAGCACAGTCAATTTCTGGAAGTTTGGGTTGACCCAGTTGGAACTGGAGAGGCATTGATACCCGTGAGTGGCAATGATGCCTTTGAGGGGGCTGGGAATACTGCTGATCACTTTGGGCACCCGAGGCAGCCGGATAGTCACGGGACATATAACGCCGTTGGTCAGTTGCGATATTTCTGTGCTGCGTCACTGCCGTTCGATACCTTCGGGGCTTACAGTCAATTACAGAAGCTCGGCTTCCATTTTCATGTACCCAACACTCCGTACACTGGCTGTCAAGAGCATTCAATTGATTTGCCTTGCCAGAGTTTGAGGGCCAGAGGTGCGCTTCCAGTATGGTGGAATTTGTCTGCCGACGGCCCTGTAACGCACACAGCCACAGCAAAGTGGAATTGCTGTTGCGATAAACCATTTGAGTCAACCACTACGATCAGGCCGGCAGGTGGCATCAAACCGAAACAACCGTGTCCATAGCCAGACTCAAATTTTTGGAATGGTATCAGATTTTGATTTACTCCTTATGGGAGTAAATCTGGTTACTTATCGCACTGAGGTCACGCACGATGCATCGATACAATTTCCTTCTGCCGGCTATTGTCGCAGTTTTTTTGGTTCTACATTTGCCCTGCAATTGCCTAGCGCAAATAAAGGTAGCAGATAAGGGTGTGGGAAGCTTCACTTGTTGGATAGACGAGAACAGCTACTATGAGGGAAGGTACCCGGACCGTCTTAAAGTTACTCTGCTGCCAGGTGCAACGGTTGAAGCCCGGCAGCGGGCTGTCGTCATCGATGGCTTGCTTTCCTCTTATAATGCTCAGTTTCCTTATATACCCAGAATTACGTCAACTATTGGCCTTGCTATATCCCCAGACGGTTCTAAACTGGCAGCGGCGCGTGTCGGTTCAACGGTTGGTGTGGACAAATTTGTTGTATCCGACGGCAAAAAGTTCTATACGTACGATCCAGGGACCCTGCATTCGCAGTTTGTTTGGCTGCCGGATTCATCAGGGATATTAGACATTGGGTTTGACGCTGGAACGGCACGTGTTAAACAGATCATCCCTGGCCAATCTGTTACCACTTTCGATGTACTCAGCTTTGACTACCCAATACGTCATATGGATTATATAGGAGCCTGGGGTATCACCGATGACGGAAAGCTGATCGTCACTTACGAATATGGCAGTACGAACCCGCAAATTGATCTTTATGAGCTGGACATTAAGAACAGACAGAATAAAGCCAAAAAGTACACCGTTAAATTCGCCAGAATCTGCCAGATTTTTGAATTTGCTGCTGACCCGATTAGCCGCCAACTGGTAATTGAGTGTTATAGACCACCGGCCGACCGTGGCAATGTGCCTGGTGGCAAATTCGGACGTGTAGAACTCTGGGTTTGCAACCTTGATGGCTCCCATATGAGACAGATTCATAGCACTGTAGTTGAGCCGGTTCTAAAAGACACGCGGACTGGTCCAGAAGCTCCTTGCGGTATCCAGTGGATACCGGGAGCGAGCGCCATAAGTTATTTAATGCATGACTCGTTGTGGAAGCTTCCTATACCGAATGAGAACAGGCCAACAGAAGTGCCCAGGTAAGTTTATGATCTCCCTTTTGTAATCCGTCGGTCATAAACTTTAACCCGCGGTAGCTGGGTAACGCGCTGGATGGAGGGCCGCACGTCGGAGGTGCTCGCGAGGCTCACTGCCCATGACCTCATGCGCGTACTCGGGGGGCTTCCGCTGGGCAAAGAGCACTGCGCCGGGCTCGCAGTAACCGCCCTACAG
>CAIONQ010000010.1 GCA_903859705.1 uncultured Chthonomonas sp. | reverse complement strand
GGTAACGCTCAAGGGCGAAAACGGGCAGGAGCAGAAGGTTACCCTGCAATCCACTCCGGGCAGCCCTGGTTTGTTTACAGCCGTAATTCAGCCAGATAGGATTGGCAAGTACGAAGCCTCCCTTGTATCGCCCGCCAACCCGCAGGCTAAAGCAGAAACTGGATTTGTTGTTGAGAGCCTGGCGTTGGAGAAGCAGAAGCCAGAGCTAGATGTTGCCCAGCTAAAGAAGATTGCAGGCGCTGGAGGCGGGCATTACTATGAGCCAGATCACCTTGCCGAGTGGGCAAAATCTCTGCCAGACAATACGCTGGTGATACGCAATGAACAGGAAACAGAACTGTGGAATAACTGGCGCCTATTTGCTCTATTCCTTACCCCTCTTGCTATAGAATGGCTGGTAAGAAAGCGCAAAGGGTTGCTCTGATTACTACAGGTTTTAATACATGAGTAGGGGAAGCAGAATTTGAAAAGCCGGTTCTTCAGTACTTCACTGGGTAGCGTTTCTGAAATTGGGCTTGGCTGCTGGCAGCTCGGCGGGTCTGATTGGGGTGAAGTTTCCGATGAGAAGGCATTTGATATCTTACAGGCATCCGCCGAGGCTGGCGTAACACTGTTCGATACCGCCGATGTTTACGGTGCTGGCCGTAGCGAAGAGCTAATTGGCCGCTTCTTAAAAGGCGGTGGTGCCAATGTGCGCGTAATTACGAAGCTTGGCCGCTGGGGAGATCCAGGCTGGCCAGCCAACTTTGAGCCAGCTGCCATTCGGGCACATACCGAAGCCTCATTGCGTAGGCTCGGCGTAGGTTCACTTGATCTCACTCAGCTCCACTGCATTCCTACTGATGTGCTGCGCCGTGGTGAAGTGTTTGATACCCTGCGCGAATTGAAGTCTGAAGGCAAAATCCGAGGTTTTGGTGTTAGCGTGGAGTCTATGGAAGAGGCAAATATCTGCCTGGATCACTCCGATGTGGATTCCCTTCAGATTATCTTTAACATCTTCCGCCAGAAGCCTATTGCTGAGTTGTTTGAGCGAGCGCAGAAGCAACGCGTTGCAATTATAGTGCGCTTGCCGCTGGCCAGCGGGTTGCTAAGTGGCAAGTTTGGGCCAACCACGGTGTTTGCCGCCAACGATCACCGAAACTACAACCGTAATGGTGAGGCATTTAACGTTGGCGAAACATTTGCTGGATTGCCATATGATCGTGCCCTGCAACTGGTGGAGCTGGTTCGATCACTGGTTCCGCCGGATTTAACAATGGCTCAGATGGCAGTTCGGTGGTGCCTCGATTATCCGGCAGTTACTACTGTAATTCCTGGTGCAAGCAGCCCGGATATGGCCGTCCAAAATGCCGCTGTATCAGGGCTGGATCCATTGCCCAGAGAACTCCACAGTATGCTGGTGCATTTGTACGAATCACAGGTTTCTGGTTATATCCGTGGGCCATACTGATCCACTTCCAACGCCTGCATTTTGCTGTGCTAAGCAGGGTATATGCAGGCTTACATAGAATTGTTGCGAGATCGTCAGCACCCCGGTTAGCGGTGCAATGCGGCAGTGCCAGCCCGGAATTTTGAGAGTGGAGAACCATGAAACGCATTTTTACACTTGCTGTATGTGCAGGCGCGCTTGCCTCGCTTACAACCCATGCCGGCGCCCAGCGTAGCCTTAGCAACCCGGAGCAAATCACCGCACCCCAGCTAAAAGCATATCTTACATTCGTTGCATCAGACGAGATGGAAGGTAGAAACACGCCTTCTCGTGGCCTCGACACAACTGCACTCTTTATCTCCACACTTCTCACAAGGTGGGGTGCTAAGCCCATGGGTGATGATGGCACCTACTTCCAGAAGATTTCTCTGGCGCAGTACCAGCTCGATTCTGCCAAAACACGCCTGGATTTCACGGGCGGAGATTTCAAGTATGGAACAGATTATTTTGCTTCTGTTCGGGATGCGAGCGCAACTGCACCGGTAATATGGGGCAGCGATGGCTGGCTTGTTAAGTCCAAAAACAAAGATGCTTACGTTTCTGTAGATCCAAAGGGCAAGATTGTGTTGTTGCCGTTCTTTGATGGGTCTACACCACCTAAGGGTATAACGCGTGCAGATTTGGGAAGCAAACAGGGAACAGACTGGGCTAACCCTGCAGACTATGCGGCCGCACGTGGGGCTGTTGGCATTATTTATGTAATTCCAGAATCGATGGACGCATCTTTTGACCGACTGCAAGGCGGCTACGGCAGCGACTTCCTCTATATGGAGAAGTTTAAAGGGCCGGTTCAGAAGGGCATTCCGGTATTTTACGTGCGTCAGAAAGTTGCCGCAGCTATTCTGAAGGGGGGAGACTCCTCAATCGATTCTCTTATGGCATCTGTTGCGGCTGGCAAACCAATGGCGGCATTTGATGTGAAGAGCATTGCGAATGTAGAGATGGTAAGCACACCAAACATTGTTCGCAAGCGTACACAAAACGTTGTGGCTTCGTTTGAGGGGAGTGATCCCGCGCTAAAGGAGGAGTATGTTGCGTTCGGAGCACATTACGACCATATTGGTATGCTTTCCAATGTAACCTCTGGTGACTACATCTATAATGGCGCCGATGACGATGGATCTGGCACTGTATCTCTGATCTCCATGGCAGAAGCACTAAGTAAAGCAAAGAAAAGGCCGCGTCGATCCACGCTGTTTGTATGGCACTGTGGCGAAGAGAAGGGGCTCTGGGGATCAAATTACTTCACTACCTACCCAACCGTTCCACTTAAGCAAATAGTAACCCAGCTGAACATAGATATGGTTGGCCGTAGTAAACTGGATGGCGATACCGCGCCTCAGGATCGCGAACTTTCCGGACCCAATGAGATTTATGTAATTGGTTCCGAAATGATGAGCAGCCAGCTTGGAGCCCTCAGCAAAAAGCTGAATAATGAGTACTTAAAGGTGTCGTTCAACTATCGATACGACGACCCGAAAGACCCCAATGGCTTCTTCTTCCGCAGCGATCACTTCAACTATGCGCGCCATGGTGTACCCATCATTTTCTACTTCGATGGTGTGCATGTTGACTACCACGGATTGGGTGACGAAGTATCTAAAATCGACTTCCAGAAAATGGAAAAGGTGGTGCGAACGGTGTACACCACAATGTGGGAGATCTCCGGGCTGACTACCCGCCCCAAAATCGATCGCAAACTTCCATTCGCAATTCAGTAAAGAGTTTCAATAAGCAAAAAATGGCTTCGGATCCCTCAACGGAACCCGAAGCCATTTTAACGTTTTGAGCCACTTAACAGCTGTAGGCCAGCCGAAATCAAAGCCGATGTATTTGCCTTGTCAGCAGCATTTGCAAACACGGTGTCTGCTGCCTTCCGAGCATCCGCTCTACTATAGCCCAGGCCCACCAGAGCCTCTAAAACATCTTCGTACGCTGCATTCTCAGCTGCAGTCTTTTTGCCTGCCTCAGAGCGGGCAGTGCGCTGTTCAAAGGCCATAGAGGCCATAGAATCGCCCAGTTCCAGGCACAGGCGTTGTGCCAGTTTTGGGCCAACACCGGGCACTTTTGTTAGCGTGCGTGTGTCACTTGTAGAAACGGCTCTGGCAAGCTCATCTGCCGCCATGGTAGAGAGCATTGCCATAGCAACACGGGCGCCAACACCCTGCACACCAATCAGCATTCGGAATACTCCAAGCTGCTGATTGCTTGAAAAACCGTACAGGGTCATCTCAAAATCCGGCTGAACCCTGCCCACCAGGTGGGTGAGCAGGGTAACTCTGGCACCGACATCTGGCAATGCCGAAGCTACCGTGGCAGGCACGGTAACCTGGTATCCAACGCCGTTCACATCCAGAATAACGTTGGATGCGCCTTCAATGCGAAGCAGTACGCCAGTCAGCTGGGCAATCATCAGTACACCACTTTGTTAAGCGGGTACTCCACAATGCCTTCTGCCCCGGCGCGTTTCAGCCCCGGAATCAAATCACGCACTGTGTTCTCAGCAACAATAATCTCCAGGGCTACCCATCCTTCAATGGAAAGCGGCGAGATTGTAGGGGTTTTTAGTGCGGGCAGTAGCTCAGTAACGCTATCCAGACTGGTCCGTGGAACATTCATCTTCAGGCCAACCAGACTTTCGGCATTCAGCGCTGCATGGATCAGCAGCACAATGTTCTCAATCTTTGCGCGCTTCCAGTCGTCCGCCCACGCCGCGTGGTTTACCGCAAGGCGCGTTGTTGATTCCAGTAGCTGATCCACAATTTTCAGGTTGTGAGCACGCAGGCTGGAACCGGTTTCAGTGTTTACCACAATGGCATCCACTAACTCGGGTACCTTAACCTCGCATGCACCCCATGAAAACTCAACCTGAGCCTTCACACCGTGCCGCTCAAGATATCTCTCTGTCAGGCGAACATATTCGGTGGCGATGCGCTTGCCTTCAAGATCTGCTGCGGAGTTAATTGAGGAGCCATTCGGCGCTGCAAGCACTATGCGAATAGGGTTGCGTGTGGCCTTCGCGTAAACGAAGTCTGCCACCTCAACCACATCGGACCCATTGTCCTCAATCCAGTCCTTACCAGTTAGGCCGGCATCAAGAATACCCTGCTCTATATAGCGCGGAATTTCCTGTGGGCGCAGCAACAGAGGCTCGATGGTGGGATCATCCACTATCGGGTGGTACGAGCGGCCGCTTGTCATGCGGAACTCATAGCCAGCCTTTTTAAACAGGGCAAAGGTGGCTTCCTGCAGGCTTCCTTTCGGAATGCCCAGTTTAAGCTTCTTTTCTGTTGTCACTTCTGAAGCTCCGGGGCGGCCGCAATAATGGCTGCAAAATCGGTTGCCTTAAGGCTTGCTCCACCAACAAGCGCACCATCGATGTTGGGCCGCGATAGTAAATCCACAGCATTGTCGGGCTTTACGCTGCCACCGTACTGAACGCGCGCTTGCTCGGCAACCTCTGGTCCATAAAGCGCTGCCACCGTGGATCGTACAACACCACAAACACGGTCGGCCTCGCCTGCCTCACAAACCTCGCCGGTGCCAATGGCCCAAACAGGCTCATATGCAAAGATCAGATTTGCGGCCTGCTCGGCAGTGATGTCTTTGAGAGCTGCAGTGGTCTGGGTGGAAATAACGGAATCGGTATTTCCGGCCTGGCGCTCTGCAAGCGTTTCCCCAACACATACAATCGGCTTAAGGCCACCTTTAAGAGCTGCGTGCAGTTTGCGATTTACTGTGGCATCGCTATCCCCAAAGAAGGCAAGAATTTCTGGTGTGAAATCTGGCTCAGCCACTCCAAAGCGGCCTCGGGGTTCTGAATGGCCAATAACCACATATTCGCAGCCGGCATCAACTAGCATCGGTGCAGATATCTGACCGGTGTAAGCGCCCTTATCTTTCCAGAAGAGGTTCTGGCCACCTACTTTGATCCCGGTGCCTTCCAGTAGCTCCGCCACGAGTGTTAGCGAAGTGAATGGCGGGCAAACCAGCACATCCACAGCATCGGTGTTTCCGGCAGTCTTCACTTTCAGATCTTCTACAAGGCTCTTGGCCTCACTGCGTATGCAGTTCATCTTCCAGTTGCCGGCAATAATTGTTTTACGCATTCTAATTCCCTCGGTCTACTTATCCTGAAGTGCAACTACGCCCGGGAGCGGTGTGCCTTCCAGGAACTCCAGAGAAGCGCCGCCGCCCGTGGAGATATGTGTCATCTTATCTGCGTAGCCCAGTTGTGTAACTGCTGCCGCAGAGTCTCCGCCGCCAATAATGGAAATTGCATCCGATTCAGCCAGCGCCAACGCCACGGCGCGGGTGCCTTCTGCAAACTTTGCAAATTCGAAGATACCCATTGGGCCGTTCCATACAACGGTTGCGGCGTTCTGAATGGCATCCGAAAACAGCTTAATGGTTTCTGGGCCAATATCCACACCTTCACGGTCTGCGGGGATTTCGGATACAGGCACTACTGCTGTGTTGCATGCTGCTTCGCCTACCTCAAATGGGTTGTTATCGGTAGTTACAACATCTACTGGCAGCAAAATCTTGTCACCATCGGTGGCAAGAATCTCTTTGCAGAATTCGATATTGGTGGCATCAAGCAGAGATTTGCCGATTTCATAACCCCGAGCCTTCTGGAAGGTATAGGCCATGCCGCCGCCAATTATCAGGGTATCTACTTTCCCTATGAGGCTCTTGATAACGCCAATTTTGTCTTTAACTTTTGCGCCACCGAGGATCGCCACAAATGGGCGTTTCGGTTCGTTTAATGCTCCGCCAAGATAATCCAGCTCTTTGCGCATCAGGAAGCCGGCCACTCCCGGGATAATTTTAGCCACACCTTCGGTGGAAGCATGAGCTCTGTGCGCGGTGCCGAATGCATCGTTTACATATAGCTCGGCAAGCGCGGCCAGCTTAGCTGCAAACTCAGGGTCGTTCTTTTCTTCTTCCGGGTAGAAACGTACATTCTCAAGCAGTGTAACATCGCCATCGGATAGAGCATAAACGGCTTCGGTAACCAGCTCGCCAATTGAATCTGGCTGAAGCACCACAGTAATACCCAGAATTTCAGAAAGGCGGGCTGCGATTGGCGCAAGTGTGTACTTGGGAGTTATTCCCTTGGGGCGGCCAAGGTGAGATACAAGGATTACGCGTGCTCCGCGCGCGCGCAGGTATTCAATTGTAGGCAGCGCCGCCACAATGCGGGTTTCATCGGTTATCGCGCCAGTTTCGTCCTGTGGAACGTTGAAATCAACACGAACAAGCACGCGCTTGCCGCGGACATCAATATCCTCAACGGTCTTCTTATTCATGGAAATCTGCTTTCTGTAATGCGCCGCTCTCACAAATGCATGCACAATGGCGTGATGCACGGTAGTCCGGACCGCAATTTGCAAGGTGCCAGAAGCGGCAAAAACGCTACTATTCTAACAGGGTAACAAGCGAATACCTCCCCTTCCTGACAGTGCATTGCCCGACAGAAAGGGGAGGCAGGAACAGCCAGGTTCAGCAATAGCTGAATTCTGGATTACAGACCCTTGCTTGCGACGTAAGCGATAAGATCGCCCACGCGGTTGGCATAGCCCCACTCATTGTCGTACCAGGAAACAACCTTCACCAGGTTGCCGCCGATTGCAATGGTATCCACTGCAGAGAAGATAGATGAATGGACGTTGCCCTTCATGTCTGTGGACACAAGCGGCAGATCGGTGTACTCAACGATGCCTTTCATCGGGCCATCAGCGTACTCTTTCACCGCTGCATTGATCTCTGCCGGAGTTGCGTCCTTGGAGAGTAATGCCGTGAAGTCAACTACAGAAACGGTGGGGGTTGGGATGCGGAAGGCCATTCCGCTAAACTTACCCTGCAGTTCCGGGATAACCAGGCCAACGGCGCGCGCAGCACCGGTTGCGCTTGGAACAATGTTCTCCGCTGCAGCGCGTGCATCGCGCAGGTCGTCTTTTGCTGCGGTATCTACCAGGCGCTGCGAATTGGTATACGCATGCACTGTGGTAAGAAGACCCTTCTCAATTCCGAACCGATCGTTAAGTACCTTTGCAATCGGTGCCAGGCCATTTGTTGTGCAGCTGGCGTTGGAGATTACATGGTGCTTGCTGGGATCGTAAGATCCCTCATTTACGCCCAGAACGATGGTGATATCTTCTTTTTTAGCGGGCGCAGAGATAATAACTTTCTTTACGCTGCCACCCAGGTGAGCAGCTGCCTTGGTTGCATCTGTAAACAGTCCGGTGGACTCTACAACGATGTCTACGCCAACGCTATCCCAGGTGATTGCAGCTGGGTCGCGCTCAGCGAAAACTTTGATGTCCTTGCCGTTCACCACAAAACCGCCATCGACTGCGGCGACATCGCCGGCGAACGGGCCGTATGTGGAATCCCACTTAAACAGGTGTGCGTTCGTATTTGTGTCTGTGAGGTCGTTAACGGCGACCACTTCGATGTCGTGTGCGTGGCGCTGCAGGATTGTCCGGAGAGCCAGACGTCCAATGCGCCCGAAGCCGTTAATACCAACTCTTACTGCCATTTTGAAGGTTCCTCCGATGGAATGGGTTCGTTGCGTCTTCCTTTTAATATCGCGGCCAAATGCAAGCAGCACTCGATCCGTTGAGACGCTCGCGAATCACATACATGGTAGCATTTTACGAAACGAATAATCAACCTGAAACTCGGATAGTCTCGCTCACTGTTGCGCGTTTCATGCTTGACGCGAGAGCAGGCGAAACGGTATGATAGTCTGAATCATAGTTGATTTTCGGGCTTGCCGCCATTCAACACTTTTGGCATGCAGCTTTGCCCGCTAACACTTTCAGAAGGCTCAGTATCTATTTATGACGGACCCAGGCAACATTTACGGCGCAAACGCTGGCTATGTACAGGCGCTGTACGAGCAGTACTTGGAAGATCCTGCCTCAGTAGACGCAGAGACCCGAGCGTACTTTGGGGCAATTGCATCTCAGCCCACTGCCGGTTCCACGGTGGATGCCGCAGTGGTTGAGAATCTAACGGCCGGACATGGCGTTATAACACAGCGAGGCATCAATTATGGTGCCGCCGCCGCACGTCTTGCACGATTCATCCGTCAGCGCGGGCATCTTGAGGCCAATGTAGATCCTCTGGGCATTCGCCCTGCACATGATGCTGAGCTTGCGCTCGATGAACATGGCCTAACGGAACGCGACCTCGTGCTTTTGCCTTCCTCTGTAGTGGGAGGGCCCATTGCAGAACGAACATCCAATGCTCTTGAGGCCATGCGTCAACTGCGTGAAGTTTACTCTGGCAGCATTGGTTATGACGACGAGCATGTGCAGAACAAAGCTGAGCGCTACTGGCTCCGCGACGCCGCGGAATCGGGGCGCTATTTTACTGGGATGGATGTCCGCTGGAAGCGAGAGCTGCTGGAACGCCTCACAGAGGTGGATACTTTTGAGCAGTACATCGATAAAACGTGGCCCAAGGTTAAACGCTTTAGTATCGAAGGCACCGATATGCTGGTGCCGGTTCTCGATGAGATAATCCATCGTGCAGCCGCAGAAGGCGGGCGCGAAGTGGTGCTTGGTATGGCTCATCGCGGCCGACTCAATGTGCTGGCTCATGTTCTGGGAAAACCTTATGAAGCGATTCTTCCCGCTTTCGATGATGTAAAGAGCCGCCCAACAGCATCTGTTGCCGGAGGTGGCAGCACCGGATATTCGGGAGATGTTAAGTACCACCTTGGTTACATGCGCGCCTATAAGGAAAGCGGTGTTGCCGAAATGCCCATAACACTTGTGCCAAATCCCAGCCATCTGGAGTTTGTGAATGCTGTTGTGGAAGGGCATGCTCGTGCAGCGCAAGAGGTTAAAACAGATACTGGCCAACCCGTGCGGGACGACAAAGCCGCTCTGGCAATCCTAATCCACGGCGATGCAGCATTCCCGGGGCAGGGTATTGTTGCCGAAACACTGAACCTTTCTCGCCTTAAGGGTTACGCTACCGGCGGTTCAATTCACATAATCGCCAACAATCAAATTGGATTTACCACGGATCCAGAAGACGGCCGCTCCACGGAGTATGCCAGTGATCTGGCTAAAGGATTTGAGATCCCGGTTGTGCACGTAAATGCCGACGACCCGATGGCATGTATTGCTGCAGCCAGAATGGCATGCGATTACCGTGCCGCATTCCAAAAAGACTTTCTAATAGATCTAATTGGATATCGCCGATATGGTCATAACGAAGGCGATAACCCTGAGTTTACACAGCCACAGATGTATCAGGTTGTGGCTGAACACCCAAGAATTCGAGACCTGTGGGCTCAAAAGCTCGCAACAGAAGGTTCGGTATCCAGGGAAGATGCCGAGAGTATGGTTGTTTCTGTTTTTAAACGCCTGACCTCTGCGCGCAACTCTCCCCTTAAGCCTGTACTACCAGGCCATGCTGACCATAATCATGTGGAAGATGCATCTCTGGTTCCAGTGAAGTCCGTTACAAACCAACAAATTATCGATTTCAATCAGGCTTTGTTGGAGAGGCCGGAGCACTTTCAGGCGGATACAAAGCTGGAACGCAGAGTGCTTCAACTACGGGCACGCTCCGTTCATGAGCCTGGCGGAATTGTGTGGGGGCACGCAGAAGCACTTGCATTTGCGTCCATTCTTGCGGATGGCACACCCATTCGGCTCACCGGTCAAGACTGCGAGCGCGGAACTTTTGGGCACCGAAATGCAGTCCTTCACGATATAGAAACTGGCAAGAAATACACGCCCTTGCAGAGCTTGTCTGCTGCAAAGGCACCTTTTGCAATCTTCAACAGCCCACTTTCAGAAAATGCCGCACTCGGGTTTGAGTACGGATACAGCATTCACTCACCGGGCACTCTTACTCTGTGGGAAGCTCAGTTTGGAGATTTTGCCAACGGTGCGCAGGTCATTATTGATCAGTTCATCGTATCAGGTATGGCAAAGTGGGCACAATTCTCTTCGCTTGTATTGCTGCTACCACATGGTTATGAGGGCAGTGGGCCGGAGCACTCCAGTGCACGCATCGAGCGATATCTGCAACTTGCCGCAAATGATAATATCTGCGTAGCAAACTGCACCACCGCAGCACAGTACTACCACCTGCTGCGAAGACAGGCCGCACGTTTGAGCGCACACCCACGGCCACTTGTAGTGATGAGCCCTAAATTTCTGCTGCGTCACTCGCGTGCAGCATGTTCACTGTCAGACCTTACGGAAGGATCATTCCAACCTGTAATAAATGACGATGAGGCACAGAAGCGCGCCGAGAAAGTCACCAGGCTAATTCTCTGTTCGGGCAAAATCTACATGGACATGGCATTTGAAGCAAGCTCTCCCTTTGCACCACGTGCCGCGTTCGTAGCCGCAGAACATGCGGCATTAGTGCGCATCGAAGAGCTGTATCCGTTCCCAGCAGATGCCCTGCAGAAAGTCATTGCCGGGTACCCCAACCTGAAAGAGGTTGTGTGGATGCAAGAGGAACCCCGTAACATGGGGGCCTGGAGTTTCATCGAACCAAGGATTCGCGATCTGGCCGGTTGGACTGGCTCAACTACCTACGTAGGTCGCCGAGAGGCGGCAAGCCCTGCTGAGGGTTCCATGACTCAGCATCTTGCCGAACAGCAGCGCATTCTTGCAGATGCTCTGGATACGCCGCCTGCACTTATGGCGGATCTGGAAACGAAAAGTGCGACTGATCGCGAGCCGGCAGCTGGTGCTACCCGATAAGCTCGCGCCTGCAAATGTTTAACGAAAGTGAGTATGGTGCGTCATGTCTTTTGAGATCCGGGTTCCTTCCGTAGGCGAATCGGTTACTGAGGCAACGGTTCTGCGATGGCTTAAGAAAGCCGGAGAGGCAGTTGCCGCCGGTGAAGATGTTGTTGAGCTGGAAACCGATAAGGCAAACACCGCCGTTGCGTCCGAGGTAGCAGGAGTTCTGCAGACTATCGTGCGTGAGGAAGGCGATACTGTTGGCATTGGTGACGTGCTTGCAGTGGTAGCGGAAGGGGCAGTTGCGCCCGCTCCGGCTTCTGTTGCCCAGACTCCAATGCCAGAAGCAGCCGTTTCCCCCCCGGGGGCACGTACTACACCACTCGCCGCGAAAGTGGCGGCAGACGCAGGGGTGGATCTTTCTGCTGTCGCAGGGTCTGGCGCTGGCGGCCGTATTGTTACTGCCGATGTGCGCGATGCAGCCGCTGCACGGGCTGTGCCCGCTGCACCGGCCCCCATACCTGCTGTTGCCGCTCCGGTTCGTAAGCCAGCGCCAGCCGCTGCCACTCCGGTTTCTGCCTCTGGCCTGCGTTCAGAAGAGCGAATACCTATGACGCGAATGCGCCGTGTAATCGCCGATCGGCTGAAGGAAGCACAGAATACCGCGGCAATGCTAACCACCTTTAATGAGGTGGATATGACCGCGATCATGGACCTGCGCAAGCGCCGAAACGAACAGTTTGAAAAGCGATATGGCGTAAAGATCGGCTTCATGTCATTCTTCACCCGCGCAGTCATCGGGGCCCTAAAGACTTATCCTTACCTTAATGCTGAAATCCAGGGCACAGATATTGTGCTGAAGCACTACTACGATATCGGTATTGCGGTGGGCGCTGAGGATGGTCTGGTTGTACCAGTTCTGAGGGATGCCGATAAGAAATCGTTTGCCGTGCTAGAAAAAGAGATCAAATCTCTGGCTGAAAAGGCTAAAGACAAAAAGCTATCTATCTCGGAGCTTGTGGGTGGCTCGTTTACCATCACAAACGGTGGGACTTTCGGATCTCTCATGTCGACACCTATCCTGAACTACCCGCAGGTAGGCATATTGGGGATGCATAAGATCCAGGAGCGTGCTGTTGTAATCAATGGGCAGATTGAGATTCGGCCAATGATGTACCTCGCACTTTCATACGATCACCGTATTGTTGACGGAAGCGACTCAGTGCGCTTCCTGGTGCGAGTAAAAGAGTTGCTCGAAGATCCGGAAGCGATGCTGCTTGAGGGCTGAGCTTGATTGCAAACGCAGGCTTGTTGATATAGATTGGCAATAAAAATGAGAACCGCATACTACACGGGTAGTTGCGGTTCTCTTGATTTGGTTACTATTGGAACAATTGCATCTATTTCTTCAATTTCTAATTGACTACACTATCGCGAAGTGTTAAAATGCGCCTCAGTGCGCCCAATTAACTGAATAATGGCCAGCGCTGGTAAATGTTCAATGATGTTCTGCATTACCCAATTCTCCCTTGTGGCGCGCTACCAAGGAGATCTCCCCATGTCAGAATGCAGTACCGTGCGTCGAGGGTTTACCCTCATTGAGCTGCTTGTTGTTATAGCAATCATAGCAATTCTTGCGGCAATTTTGTTCCCGGTGTTCTCTCAGGCAAGAGAAAAGGCAAGAGGAATATCCTGCTTGAGTAATGAGAAACAGATGGGAACTGCGTTAATGATGTATGCGCAGGATTACGATGAAGGATTCCCAACCTGGAGTGAGTACTTCTATTGCACATCCAATAGCGCAACCTATGTCCCATGCAGGAGCAACCCTGGCCTGGACACGGTAGACCGTTACTGGGATGCCAAGTTGTATCCCTATGTTAAGAATGGCGATCCTGGCAACCGCACCGCTCCGTCGTGGGCCGGTGTATGGCATTGCCCGGATTCTGAAGGCCAATCCACTCAACGCAGCTATGGTCTAAACTATGCCTATGTTTATGACTACGATGCAAATAGCCCTTACGCATTTCGATACCTGGATATCCCGAGTATAGATAGCCCGTCTGTGTGTGTTTTCGTAGGTGATAGCGGTTCTGCAGGGCTCATGGATATGCCCCACCATTTTGCTGGCTATGCGCAACATTACCAGCTTAGTATGGGCATACCTTATGATAGAGATCGCCCGTATCGCCACCAGGATGGCGCAAACTACGTGTTTCTGGATGGCCACGCCAAATACCGCAAAGCAGATGATATCTTCCCGCATCCTCCGCCTCCCAGCACATCCACTGCCAGTGTCAAAGGCGTTGCCTACTGCCGTGGTGCCCAGAACTTCTGCCCAAAACCCAACGAGCGGAAGTGGCTGGTAACCTACGCGGCAAGTAATGGTTACACGCCATGTGAGTTACCATAAGCAATATCATCACTGTGCTACATAACGGCGGCGGAGCGCAGCTCCGCCGCCCGCATATTTATAGGAGCAATGTAGGTGATTAAATCAAACACATTTTCGCGATTTTGCGTAACAGGAGTTGTGGCTATCAGCATCCTTATTCCTTTCTGCGTCTTGGGATGCAAGGGCTCTTCTGCCGCATTAGACTCAGACGATACTCGTAGCGGAGGAGCAACGCGAGGTGACAGCAGTGCACCCTCTGGCGCACAAAGCTCGAACCCTTCTGGCCTTAATGCCGACAAAATCAATGCAGAAGCATCGCAGGAGAAACACCCGGATGGCAAATAACATGTGTTCCTCAATTCTGCCAACACTACAATTCTAATTCCTATATCTCCAGGCTATTCGATATGACTATGAAACAACCGCCCACCTCATCAAAAAGCCAGCTGGTAATTCGCGGAATCGTACTGCTGGTACTGCTAATTGTTGGGCGCGATGCCTATGTGCGTCGGCTGGCCTGGAATCTCTCTACAGCACTTAACACCAGCGATTGGAATTCTGCCAGGCGAATGATTGGGCCAGGGGTTCAATTCGCCAGTGAAGCCGAACGCATACGGGCGTTTCGCCTTGCGGCAGCCATAGGCGATTCTAAGTGTTTGGCGGTACTTGCCTCAAAGAGCCAGGCAAAGCCAGATTTTGCAAAGTCGTCTCGGGATGGTTTGCTGTTTGAAACCATTAGCCTTGGGCAAAAAGAGGGTTTGCTCAGTCTGCTGGCGGAAGGTGCCGATGTTAATACTGTTACTCCATTCGGTTCCACTCTGCAACGGGCGGTATTCTCCAAACAAATGGAGTTGGCTGCGTTGCTAAAGCAACGCGGAGCACACTTCCTGCCTGCCGAGGCGGTGTATAACGGAGACGCCGATGACCTTGAGCGTGCCTTTGCTTCCGGATTTGATGCAAATTCAACACCTCCAGTAGATATGGGGGATGGCTCTCACCTTGCAACAGCTGCCTCTCATGGCTACATCAAGGTTGTGAAACTGCTGCTATCTCATGGATCCGAAGCAAATGAGCAGTTTGTCGGAACCAGTGCCGCAGGCAAACAAATGCAAACAGCACTTTTCCCGGCTGCAAAGCAGGGAACTCCAGAGGTTATTCGGGAACTCGTTAGAGCTGGAGCAAAGGTTAACGATCGTGGAAAGTCTATAGCCTCCGGCCGTGGGGCTGCGAGAACCAATACTGGCGATCCAGGCACCACTCCGCTTATGGAGGCCGCCGCAGCCTGCAATACTGAAGCGGTTAAGTGCCTCTTAGATCTCCATGCTAACCCCCTTATAAGCCTCAAATCTGGTGAGAACGCACTTACTCTGGCCATTGGTAGGTCTACCTCCACAAGGCGAGGCTTTCAGATAACCTACCCGGTGATACCACCTTTCCTTACTCCAGATGCATCCACCCAGTTTTTATCAAGCATGGGTCCTACAAGAGACCAACGGATACAGGTTGCTCGCCTCCTGATTTCTGCCGATCCGGCAGTTGTTAAAGCAACGCCTGCCGTTCTGACCGATATATGTTCTGCTGGATTGATGGAACTGGTTCCCGATTTGATTGCCCACGGTGCCGATGTTAACCAGGCAGATAGTGGAGGTGCAACTCCACTCATGGCTGCTATAGTGGGAAGGTCTACCATTGCCCTGCCTCTTCCGGTCAGCCAGAAGTTGGCATCGGAAGCTGCAATTCAATTGTTGGCCCATGGCGCGGATGCCAATGCAGCGAACTCGGCCGGACAAACTCCACTTATGGTGGCTGCTTCAAACAACCTACCAGCGGTAGTTGCAGCACTAATTGCGCACGGAGCTTCTCCCCAGGCTACAGATTCTCAGGGAATAAGCGTCCGGGTTTATGCCCTTTCCCTCTCAGGCAGGGTAGGCACTCCATCAGAAAGCCACCAGGAACTAATCTCTATTCTGAAAAGCTCCGGCCTCAAACTTACATTTCATGAGGCCGTCTATTTTCACATGTCCGCAGACGTGAAGGCCATGTTGGAGAGCGGGACAACTCCCAACCAAACTTGCTCACTAACAGGCGCGGTCATTCCAGGTTACGAGGCACAATACAACACGCCTAAGTTACGAGCATCAACAGGTAAAATGATTGCCGCAGCCATCACAAGCCTCAACCTGGTAACGCCGCTGATGGTTGCCTCCGCAGCAGGCTCCACAGATATTGTGCAGATGCTTCTGGCGCATGGGGCAGATATCAAAGCTGCAGACTCGCGCGGTTGGACAGCGCTCATGTCCTCTGTGGCATACAACAGAACGGATACTGCCAGAGTACTGATTGCCGCAGGCTCTGGGATCGGGGATAGAGATAGGCGACAGTGGACTCCACTTATGCTGGCCGCCAGCGTGGGGGCGGTCGATTGCATCAAGCTACTTGTGGATAGTGGCGCCAGGCTGGAAGACAGGGATGTAAACGGTTTCACCTCTCTGGCACGTGCCTGCACGGCCGGCAGTGTTCCTGCAGTTCGCTATCTCATCGAGAACCATGCAGATGTGCATGCCGTGAATGCTGCGGGTAAAGGGATGGTGTACCTTGCACGAAATAGGGGCCACCACGATATAGCAGATCTCCTTAAAAGCTATGGAGTTCAGGATCAGAGAGGCCCGGATGATTCACGGAGCAAGACCAATTAAGCGGAACCTTGTAGTAATTTTCGCATTTCTCCTGTGCACATGCCGGACAAATGCTATAGCCCAATCACCGGAAGTAAGAGTTGCCGCTGCCGCAGACCTCACGGCCGCATTCCAAGAATTAGGTCCGGTGTTCGAGCGCAAAACCGGCATCCATCCAGTATTCACGTTTGGAGCCAGCGGGCTTTTGTGTCGGCAAATTGAACAGGGTGCTCCGTTCGATCTCTTTGCATCGGCCAACACAGAGTTCATCACAGCGCTGGAAGCAAAAAGGCTAACCGCGCCCAACA
The DNA here is from genome assembly GCA_903859705.1 of uncultured Chthonomonas sp. Classification (GTDB taxonomy): domain Bacteria; phylum Armatimonadota; class Chthonomonadetes; order Chthonomonadales; family Chthonomonadaceae; genus CAIXIX01. The sequence continues at coordinate 31,216 of CAIONQ010000010.1, read as the reverse complement.
GCGCGCATTCATATGCCGTTGGTCACATTGGCATTTTTACTTTGAACCTCAAACCAGCCAGGCTGCAAGATCTCTCAGAAGCCATCTATCATAAGATAGCTATTGCTAATCCTCGCACGGCACCGTACGGCAAGGCCGCTCAAGAGGCGCTCACTGCCGCAGGAATGTGGCAGGCTATACAAAACAAGCTCGTATTTGGAGATAACATCAGGCAAACGCAGCAATTCGCGCTTTCCGGAAATGCAGAGGCAGCCATAGTTTCCGCATCGCAGGGAATTGAGGCGAAAACACGTGGTAGTTACTTGCCGATACCAGATAGTTATCATTTGCCACTGGTTCAGTCTCTTGCTATACTTAAGGCTTCCACAAGTCCTGCCAGTGCCGATGCCTTTGCCCGGTTTCTTCTCGGCAAAGATGGGCAAACCATTATCCATAAGTACGGCTTCACAGGGCCTCCCACCACTAAACAGGCTAACCACACTGCCAAGCATACGGGCCTATGAGTGCTGCGGTAGATTGGTCGCCCCTTATTGCTTCTCTGCGCATTGCAGTTACCTCAACGATTCTAAGTGTAATAGTTGGGATTCCAACTGCCTGGCTGCTTAGCAGGGGTAAGCGAAAAGCCAGGGCTGCCTGGGAGAGCATCGTAACCCTTCCACTTGTGCTTCCTCCAACTGTATTGGGGTACTACTTGCTGGTTGCTCTTGGGGTTCACAGCCCACTTGGCCGGGTATATCAGTCTATTACCGGTGGGCCACTTGTGTTTAGCTGGCAAGGGGCATCATTGGCCGTTAGCCTCGTTTCTATGCCTCTGTTGATACGAACTCTACAGCTTGCATTTCTGGATGTAGACTCACGAATCTTGGATTCTGCCCGTTTAGAAGGGGCGAGCGAAGGCGAAATCCTGCGCCGTATGCTCCTTCCGCTCGCACAGCGTGCATTGTGGGCGGGAATTGCATTATCTTTTGCACGTGCCCTGGGAGATTTTGGGGTTACGCTAATGGTTGGCGGCAATATGCCGGGCTCACGCGGCACCCACACTCTTTCTATGGCGATCTATGATTCAATAAATGCTGGAGATGATGGCACTGCCGTTATGTTTGTGTGGGTGCTAACTGGGATCAGCGTGTTTGTTTCGATTTACGCATCTCTACAGGCCTCCAGAAGTCGCCATTAACACAGTTAAGCACTGCGTGCAAGTGCGCATACACATACGCGTGAGGCACCGGCTTCTGCAATCACACGGGCTATTTCCCGCGCTGTGGAAGTGCTTGTAAGAACATCATCCACAATTAACACCTGCTTGTGCAGCATTGGCCGCGTTTCACGGAGGGTAAATGCCCCGAGCACATTTGCTGCACGTTCCTCCATCGTCATCGCTGTTTGTGTTGGCGTCTTTCGTACGCGCTGTAGGTTTCCGATTTCAAGGTGCCAGCCCGTACCAGCACACACTTCCCGTGCTAACAACTCTGCCTGGTTAAAACCTCGTGTTTTCAATCTTGAAGGATGCAATGGCACTGGGATCACCACATCAAATGCATCGAGTACGGTGCGCCCGTCAAGAAGTGGGTCGCAGTTAGGCAATGCAGATGCAAGCAGTTTTCCAAGAGGTTTTGCAAGGGCGGTGCGGCCATCATACTTAAGTCTATGAATGGCCTTCAGCATTGACCCATCGTACTGGTAGGGCGCATAACTCCATTCATAAGCCGCTGAATTTCCTTGGCCACAGCGCTTACACAATATTCTGTTTGCCGGTATGGGCTCACCGCAACGATCACAATACGGCGGCAAAAGCCGCCTAAACCCTTCGCAACAGGCGGAGCAAATGCATCCCGTATCCACTTCATTGCGGCATACAAGGCATACCGGCGGGTACAGTGTATCCAGCAGTCCATCTATCAGCGTACTAACGGGTATTCCTGCCATGTCAATATTGTATCTCCGGAATCCGCTCTTCCAGCTACTGAGCCGGTTTGGTTTGCTCCCCCTTATCATTATTTATGCAGCCATGTACCCGGCAAAGGCACAGACAGCCACTCCAACTACACATGTTTGCATTACAGAATGGTCTGGTTGGTACGGGTCTACTGAAGATCAATTTACTCATCGTTTTCAGATGTACCGCAAATGGGGGGTAGATACGTTACGTTTGGAAACAGGCTGGCTCAATCATCCGCAATTAATAAGTGCCCTGCAAAAATCAAACTTCAGGCTCAAGCTAATCGTGTATGTGCTGGGCATCACGCCGGAGTATGGCGCAGCACATCCTGATGGAAGGATGGTAGACGAACACGGCACCACAGACTGGCATCTGGGGCCGTGGAGCGCATTGAGAGATGAAGTTGCAGATTCGGCCATCCGAACTGAGCTTAGACGCGTGCGAGAAGTGGGGCTTACAAACCGCGTGGATGAAGTAGTTGCAGATCTCGGGCCAGCTGGCGAAGGTATCTTCCCTGCAAATTGGACCCTTAACCGCGAAGGTGAGGAAGCATTCTGGTGCTATTCGGTGGCTGCGCAGCGTAGTTTCATCGCGGCGATGCAAACTCGGTACGGCTCGTTCGCCAGCGCCGCAATGGCCTGGAAACTTCCCGGTAGCATTGCATCCAGCTGGAACGACTTTCAGATTCCAAAGCCCGGAACGCCCTGGGCACGCGGTACTTTCTGGGGGGACATGCTTACCTGGTACCGGGACAGCAAGCGCTCAATGCTCGAAACACGTGTTCGCCACACTCTATCCATTGTGCGAACTGCCCTTTCACCCGCTGCTGGCGTAATTGTGTATCTTCCTGGCTATGCCTACTCGCAGGCCGAGTGGGACTCAGCCATTTCCTCTGCCTCCGGAGCTGCATCTATTCGATTGATGATGGATAACGATTGGCTTATGAGCCTCGCCCTCAAACTTGGCTGCCGCCTGCAGTACACCGGTGCTGAAAATGCAACCGAGGTGCGCCGCATTGTCCGCAAATTGCGTGCGCTTGGCAGTAATGCTGCGCGGTGGATGTGGGCGGAAAATGCCGGTGTGGAAAATGCCGGCACCAATCCGGAATGGCTTGCCGATGTGGCGATGGGATGTGGTTTGCGGGGAATAGACTTTACCTGGAGCAGTTGGCTCTTTGATAAAGTGGGTGTAACCCCAAACGACACAGCCGTGCGCTTTGCTCATGCTACATCTGCAATTCGGGAGGCTGTGGCGCGTGGGTATGCTCCTATTCCCGTAAGCTATCCAGGCGGATCTGTGTCCGTAAAAGAGGGCGTCTATACTCTACAGTGTGAGGCCACTACCCGCATCATGAGCTCTTTTCCAGATGAGATAAAAGGGGGAGATCCGGAGATTGCAGCTGTCTCGGGTGGTCAGGAGCAGCGGATGCTGTTACGGTTTCCACTTCAGTTATTGCCAGCACACAGCAGAATTGCAGACGCCCGCCTCGTGATGAAGAGATACCTGACTTATGCAGACGAAGGCGGTACGCTGCCTCTGGAGGTGTTTGCTTTGACCCGAGCGTGGAGCCCGGCAGCAGCAGGATGGCTGGAAGCCTCGGATGCAAATAAGTGGGGAACCCCGGGCGGAGATGTCTCTCTTCGCGAAGGCAAGCCGTGGGCGATGGCTCTGGCCCCGGCCTTCCAGAAGTTGGGCACAACGGTTATATGGGATGTAACAGCCCTGGCGCGAGTTCAGGCGCTGGGTAATAACTTCGGTATCCTGATCAAATTACCAGCAGGCGTTACCGGCAACAAGTCCTTTGCTTCTTCTTCTCATCCAGATCCTACCATGAGGCCAGTGCTGGAGATTAAGCTTACGCCACAATAAACGGTGCGAAGGCAATTGTTTCCAGTGAGCAGCCATCAACTGTTAGCCTACATCCAACAGGCACAAAGTCTGGCCGAAATGTCAGCATGGTTCTAAGCGCATTTATCTCACAATCAATAATAGTCCCACCCAATTTGGTGTCCCATCTCAGTGCAACCAAAAGGCTGAGTGTGTCCGAAAATAGAGGGAGCTGATCCACCGAATAGTTGTGCGCATGCTCCAGATCGGCGGCTTCCTGATGTGGTCTGCCTCCGTTACGAATTGGCTGAGCCAGTGCCTCACTACCAGTTCCCCCAAATTCGGCGCGCCTGGCACCAACATCAATGCGCAAAAACGTTACTGTGCCATCGCCCGAAATTATGTGAACCATAAGCAACCCACCTGTGGCCAGGGGTAATTCAGCAACCACCGTCAGCAAACCGGGCGCTGGTATGGTTACTTCTGCCTGTTCGGAACTCAATGTGCTTGCAAAAATATCTGTTCCCGTTGCGGGCATAACTTCCGGCAGCCATCTCAGCCCAGGGTAGCCATCTGGGCGCACCACCAGCTCGCGTAGCAATAACACGCCGCCCCAGCCTCTAATCGCAGCCCATCCTGCAAAAAGGCACCTTCCTGCAAGATTGGCATCTGGGTAGCTATCCGGAATGCTGATGGGGGCGGGCACGCAAATGCCATCGTAAACATCGCGGCCTGCTGCCGTTAGATCCTCCCATGGCTGCTCACTACCAACTGGGCGCCTCCAAAAGCCGATAAAGCCGCCAACAGTATATTCAAAGGCACCAAACTGAAACCAGAATGTGCAGTCGCCTCCGGGCGGAAAATCTGGGTCCAGGCAATTCCACCCTTCGTCAACTGAGTTGGATTGCCAGGTGCCGCGTGCGCCATAATTTGCAAACATCCGTAAGGCGCCGTGGTTGTCAATATATACCGAGGGGTTTTCGCAAGGATGAAAGCTAACGCCAGATTTTTCAAACTGGAAGCTACCGCCGAGCTCTTCCATTACAGAGTAGGTTGACCCCGCCGGGTAAAGCCCTTCCGCATCGGCCGGCCCAAACCTGCGCGTTTGGCCGCTTTGCTCCAGCACCTTACGTTGCTCCGGCAATGTCGTATTAGCTAACGGCACCATCCGCGTAGTGTGCAGCCCATATGCGAGATACAACTTGCCACCGAAAACAAAAGGTGAACCTGTGCCCACGGCCTCCGCTGGGTGCTCGATTGGCACGGCCGGGGTATGCTCCGTCCAATGTATCAGGTCTGAGCTTGATATATGCTCAAAGTAATGGGCGCCACAGCCAAACCTGCTGCCATGATGCCTCCTGTCAAACAAGTAAAATAAGTGAATGCGTCCATTATAAGCAATGGCGGCGACATCACCTACCCAGGTATTGTGCCCATCCGGGGTCCAGTACTGCATACAGGAGTCCGTGCGTACGGCAGATGGCGCCCCCTCGATAAGTGGAATTGCATTCTGCCAGAACCTGGCTTCAGAAACACTGGGAGCAACTTCCCAAATAGACACCTGTGGGAATGAAATCTCCCCGAATGGAAACTCCTCATCTTTCAGGCTCCCATCGGCGAACATTGCGAAACTGGCTGCGGTAACTCGCACTGTAAGTGCGCGCCCCACTGGTTCACCTACCAGCATACCAATCGTCAGCCTCTTCCACTCCGGATGATGGGGACAATCCAGGTGAAGAGTTGCTTCAATTACTGTGCTTCCTGCCTGGTCCGCAGGCGCGTAGTTCTGGCTTCGCCGGTCGGCGTCTGCCTCAGGTCGGCAGCACACGCATAGCACACCTGGAATTTCAATCAGTATTTCGCTGTTGGTCGCAATCCCCGCAAGTGGATTTGATAATTCGAGTTGAAGCGTAAACCCTGGCGGATTATGAGCAATATGAACCTCACGAGATTTATGAAGCACCAAATCTGGCGGATTAGTTATATCTGGAACCAGGGGGGATCGGGGGATTAGCAATGCACTCTCTCCTATGGTTTCAGGCTATAACTCCGCATCCAGATATACACCCATCCGGGTAAACTCCGCCGCGGCAGATAAAAAATGAGCCGTTATCCAGAACACTGTCCAGCCTTCGCTGTAGGTACCACGCATCTGTGACGCGGTGTCAAAATGGCTCCGCATCTGGCTAAAGCAGGTGTGGTTCAACTGCTCTCCCTGGCTACCGTCTGGGTCTATCAGCTGGCCACAGGTGCGGAACATTACGGCAGCCAGCTTACGCAAGTCCTCCCTGTCCAGGTAAACTCCCATGCGATACAGTTCAGGAGTATACAGCACGCCATAAACGTCAAGATGCTGATTCTGAGCAGATACTACCGTCCAACCTCGTGTCTTCAGGGCATGATCACGCAGTCTACCCGGTGGCAAATCAATGTCCCACACCACCGTATAACTCAACACAACATCCATTGCGTGCTCGGCGTTGTCTATCCATCGGGTTTCGCCTGTAAGTTCATATAACGATAGATATGCCTGGAATGCCGCCCATGCACCCTCTTTGTCTTCACAGCTTGCGTCCAGAGTTCCGCCCCAATAGGGCTCACGCATCTTCCGATGCCTGGCAATATAGTGTTCACCGGCTACAATGGCTGCGCTTTTGAACTCTTCTTCCCCAAACAACGCGTAACCCTTGCACAATGGCGAAACCAGAAACGCCTCGTTGGTGGATGCTGGGAGCCAGTTTTGTTCAAGGATGCGCCTTGCATGGCACGCGCAGGCTTTTTTCAGAAATGCTGCAAGCTCCGCAATCTCTCCAATTTCGGTTGCGAGGTAATGTTGTATTGCGCGTGCGATATTTTCCATTGCCTGGCCCTGAGAAACGGGATCCTGTTTTGCCCACGTGTTGGTATCCGGATCGTATTCAACCAGAAAGCCATCCCTGGTGAAGGGTGCCTTCGCAAGGTGTTGAAATGATGCTGTGCTCAACCGCACTGCCTCCTCCACACCGAGTGTGCCGGAGTAGCCTGCAGCTATACCAGGCAGGTACGCACCCGGTGCATCTGCCTGCCCGCACCACCCCATCACATAGAGGTTTTTGTTTACATGCATCCGGAAACCCGCAGAATCTGTGCCTTCATGCCAGCGAGACAGTGTGCATCGAAGCTTCGCCTTTACGATGTCGCGCATCTCGGGCAGTCCGTCCGTGCTGTATGGCCGAAATATCCGAAGTGATTCACGCAATGGCTTTGTGAAGCCACTCCCCTCTGTGGTGGAATAGGCATGTAGCCAGAAGGTCTTCTCGATAACCGTTCCAGGCGGCACGGTTATCGTGCTTCGCGATTGTGCATACCACTTCCCCTGATTTGCCTTAACAGAGCTGCGATTTCCGTTTATTGAACAGGGGCCGGAAAGCAAGCAAAGCTCAGAAAAATTGTCAAATGTCCGTGCACCTATCGACCACCACAGGTCGGGAGCATCTGCCCCGGGCACCGGGGAGGGCAATGTATGCAGCGCACATCCCACTGCGTGTTCTTCATCGTCTACCCACTCAAACGCGGCAAATGGCATGGGTAAACGGTGCTCTTCGCAAAGCAGCTCATCACCCTCCGCCCCTGTAAACTTTGCAACCAGGTCATTGCGGCCGCTGGGATTGCCATAACAGCAGAATCCGGGCATAAACAGGGAAGGGCGTCCGCGCGGTGCTTGAAATCGAACCGAAAGTGTTACATTTTCGGCCGCCTGCTCTCCCTGCCACTCCCATCGGCGGATAACCTGCAGGCGAGTTCCCTGCATGCGCCTTGCATCTCGGAGGTTCCAGATACCTGCGTCGGTAATGATCGATCCCGTCAGCAGTGTCCACTCACCGGCTGTGCGTATCGTATCCGGGTTGCCATGCACCCACTCGGCGGGCCAGCCATCCTCCCGCCCCATAGAGATCGACCAGAGTCCTTCCCCCGGCGCATACAGTGCCAGGCCAGCCTCAGCTATTACCGCTTCGTATTGTATCAACATGGTTTACGCAGCCTCATTGCTTGTTTCCGTTTGCCGATTCTCATATTCGCCCGCATCACCGCAGCCAATCTGGAGGGGATAAAATAGAGAGTGGTACCGTAACAGATGTCATATACACCGGGTTCTGTGCGCCGGTAAGTTCGCCTTTTGTGCCCAGCCCATAGCATTCCCACGGCGCCCCGTTACCGGCTCGTAAAGCGGTTATGTACCGGGTTGCCACACCGCGTGCCGTTGCCGGGTTCGTACGTTCAAGAGCCTTCAGCAGCCACCCTGTAGCGGTATGCCAGAAAGCCCCACTCTGATATGTTCCAGGAGCAGTGCCCCCACGTTCCCAGCAACGATCGGCGCTAAAGTACCTGTCGCACGGTACATGCCTCACTCCCCCAAGATACTCAATTCGATTCCCGGGGCAATCCACTGCAGCATGAATAGCCTTCAGCGCTGCCTCTGCCCTGCTTCCATGCAGCACACCCAGATGCAGAGCCAACAGCGTAGCCCAAACGTCTGGTTGCCGCCCTGTGCGGGTTGCTGCCATTACCCAGCCGGCATCCGCATCCGGGTATGCAAATACTGTTCCAAAGCTGTGCTGTATCTGCTGTTCAACGGCACTATATGGTGCTGTCTCATTCTCACGTTGTGCAGCAGTGCAAAGCTGAAGCAGCTCACTGGCGGCCTGTAAACGCAGCAAAGTGGCAAAAGCCATGGCCCCTTCCAGCCACACCGAATCCTGAAATCCAAAACCCACAGTTCTTGTCTGAGCATCACGGCCTGTGGTTACGGCTCCTGTTTTAACATCAATATGGGGTCTTTCAAACGCCCTTTTCAGTCGTTCTAACAGAGCAATGCCATCCACAATTTCCATCAAAAATTCTGTGCTACCACTTTGCCGCCATATCACATAAGCAGCATGAATAAAGTAGTAATCATCATCTGCCGGTGGCTGCGGTCCCCATGGCAATGCGCCCTGATCATCCCCTGCAGAATAGGTTCCAGGATAAAACACAGCAGAACCATCAAAGTTAATGTGATCGGGTATCGCAAATGCGGGAATCACGCCTCCACTCTTCAATCGCCGAGTTGTTGGCCCCTGCTGGCACCGCCCAATAAGCCGCAGCATGGGCAGTGAGATGTCGCAGGGTATTAGCCCACAATCCAGTGACATGGCAAAGTCACGAATCCAGAATGCCGGGTAATTTCCACCGGGGGTAATCAGTGGTATCCCACAACGATTTGGTCCTTGCCCACCGCGCAAAGATCCAGGTTCTACAACTGCCGCATGAATGGTATCTTGCGCAACCTTTCGCAAGTACTCAATATCTGCATTTGGTAACAACGGCATCTCATGTCCCCGCACTATGTGATCTGCTTTGCACGGCAAGTAAACGCAGCACGCGGCAGCCTGCCCAACAAACGCTGCCAGCTCACGCCGGGTAATTTTGCTTTGATTTTCTATCGAACGCATGCACCGCCATTCCATCCCTGAAGCCCCTTCTCCTTCCGTGGTAGACAGTGTTGCCGGTTCCTGTTAAAATACCAGCGTGCGGGCTCCGCACACTATGAGATTTTGAGGCCTGAAAACAGCATGAACCGCATCCACATTCCCGACCATATGTCGGCCACCCCGTTAACCTGGCGACTCATCAGCGCTATCTCTCCAACTTTTTGCCTCGTGGCGGTGCTCGCGGGGTCGGCATTGATTGCCGGACATGGCGCCTCTTATGCAACACCACACAGCAGCGGCCGCCATAAAGCGCCTGCTGAGTGCCAGATTAGCATCCGCGACCCACGCTGTGAACTGCAGCACCAGCCGCTGGGCGTCGATAGAAGCCACCCTGAACTCAGCTGGACTTTGCGTGATGAATCGGATGATCGCGGGCTTGTCCAATCTGCATACCGTATCCAGGTGGCCACCTCTTTTGAGAAACTTGCATCGGGTAAGGTAGATCTCTGGGATAGTGGTGTGGTGCGCTCCAGTAATCAAATCGGAGTAGAGTATGCGGGTGCTCCGCTCACCGCTGGCACAAAGTGCTTCTGGCACCTCAAAGTATGGGATGGTAAAGGTGTTTCTTCCGCGTGGTCTAAGGTAGAGAGTTGGACTGTTGGCCCAATAAACGCCAAAGATTGGAAGGGGCAGTGGATAGCTGCTGTGCCAGAAAAGCACCACTCTGGCATGGGTACTCCAGCCGAAGGCGAGCCCGGCAATGCCGCAGTTATGCTGCGGAAAGGTTTTGATGTTAAGGGTGGAGTTAAGCGCGCCGAAGTGAACCTGTGTGGGCTTGGTTATTCCGAACTTTCTGTTAATGGCACCCGCATCGGCGATCATGTACTGGATCCCGGTTTTACCGATTTCCAAAAGCATATTCTCTACGTAACCTATGATGTAACCGCCCAGATTAAGAGCGGAGCCAACGCGGTTGGTATCCTGCTTGGCGGCGGCTGGTACAACCTTGGCACACCGGATCTCTTTGGCTTTGAAAAGGCGCCGTGGTCCGCCTCGCCGAGAGCGCTCTTCCAACTACGCATTGAGTATGCCGATGGCTCTGTAGAAACCGTAGTTTCAGATCCTTCGTGGAAATGGTCTACAGGTGCAATCCAGTTTAACTGCGTGCGTGGTGGTGAAACGATAGATGCACGGCTGGATCAAAAAGGCTGGAGCACTCCAGAGTTTGCCGATTCTGCCTGGAAACCTGCTGTTACTGTCCCCGCACCTGTGGGAAAACTTGTTTCACAGCAGCATCCTGCCATTCGCGTTACCGAAGGTGTAGAGCCCGTTAAAATCACCGAGCCCAAACCTGGCGTGTACGTGTTCGATCTCGGAGTGAACATTGCAGGGTGGGCTTCACTGCATACCCACGGCACACCCGGTACTAAGATAACACTCGAGTATAACGAGGCCTTGCTTCCATCGGGTGAGATAGATCGCAAGCACACCTCCAGCCACACGTACGGCCGCTTCCAAACGGATGAATTCATTCTGGCTGGCAATGGCGAAGAGGCGTTTGAACCCCGCTTCACCTACCATGGCTTCCGCTACGTTCAGGTAACTGGCCTAACTGCTAAGCCAGAACTCAACGCACTACAGGGCAGGGTGGTAACCACGGATCCACCACGCATCGGGCAGTTCACGTGCTCAGATGAGCGCATAAACCACCTGCAAGATCTGTTTACAAAAACTCTGCTAAACAACATGCATTCCATCCCAACCGATTGCCCGCAGCGAGAGAAGATGGGCTGGATGGATGATGGCTGCGTTGATATCGAAATGGCTCTTATGAATTTCGATACCAACAACTTCTACCGCAAGTGGATTGCGGATATGATCGATGCCCAGGATGCCAATGGCCACGTGCCAGATATTGTCCCCACCAGTGGGTGGGGCAGAAGCACGAAACCTGGCTCTCCGGGAGAAATGGCAGATCCGTGGTGGGGCGGGGCCATTGTAATGGCACCCTGGAAACTCTATGTTTACTGCGGCGATATCCGTGTAATAAAAGAGTCTTACTCCGCAATGAAGGCCTACGTCGACTTCATGACAACAACTGCTAAGGACCACGTTGTATCGTGGGGACTTGGCGACTGGTTGGATGAATCGGCCGGTGGCGGTGGCCGCCGAGTGCCGGTGGCGCAAACATCTACAGCGGCTTACTCATACTTTGCTTCTATCATTGCCGATTCTGCAAAACTGCTTGGCAAATCCGAAGATGCTGCCAGCTACGCCAAACTTGCAAAGGATATTCGAACCAAGTTCAACGCCACGTTCCTTAACCGCGCCACGGGTGCTTACGCTCCAGACAGTCAAACCGCAGAGGCGATTCCGCTCTACACAGGCCTTGCTCCCGCAGAGGATGCCGCTGGCTACAATGCCGTTGTAAAGCAACTGGTAAACAACGTTACCATAACCAGGAAAAACCACATCAGCTCCGGCATAGTTGGCACGCTTTATGTGTTTCAGGCACTGATGCTTGCGGACCGAAATGACCTGGCTTATAAAATGCTAACCGCCAAAGGGCTTCCGGGCTGGTACTACATGGTGGATAATGGCGCGACCTCACTATGGGAAGATTGGGAAGGCCATAATTCACTGAACCATCCTGCCCTTGGCTGCGTCGGCTTCTGGCTCTATGAAGGCGCGGCTGGCATTCGGCCAGATGCATCTAAGCCGGGCTTCAAACGGTTCGAGATTGTTGCACCGGTAGGCGTTGGTCTAGAGTGGGTTAACTGCGGATACAACAGCCCGCACGGCCGAATCGTCAACAACTGGCGGCGAGATCAAAAGCGCATGGTGATGCAGCTGTCTGTGCCGGTTAATACCACAGCCGTGTTTAAATTACCGGCTCCATTCTCTGCTGTACGCGATAACGACAAACCTTTGACGAAGGTCACTGGTCTAAGAACGCTCCAGGCCACGTCAACACATACTGTGCTTGAGGCAGGATCAGGAGATTACGAGATAAGCTTCCCAATTCCGCCCGCAATAAAGTAACACACACACTGCCCTCCGAATTAGTCATAATCCGGGGGGCAGTGTGAATTGTTTCTCTGTGTCTTACAAATATTTGAAGAAGCCTTGCCACGCCTCCGCTGTCATAATGATTATAAGTAATTTTGCATGGCTGTGTGCTTGCCACGGATGGCGATAGTTAGTGCCGGGAGACCCCATCGAATGGATTTGAAACGCGTTGTTGTTCGCCTCCCCGGTTCAAAATTTGGCGATTTTCTTATGAGTACTCCTGCACTGCAGGGGTTAAAACTGCGCTGGCCTTGCGTGCATGTTGCGGCCATCCACTCTGGCACATCCCTTCCGCCGTGGCTGATCGATCACCCTCTCGTAGATGAACCCATTCTGGACTATCGTCCCAAAAAGATCTCTGGCCTGGATGGCATTCCGAAGTTGGTTCGTACTCTTAAGGCCGGCAATTTTGATGCCGCCATCATGCTCCAGAGCCGCACAAGATACATGTGGGCATTTCGCATGGCTGGCATTCCAATCCGCATTGGCTGTTCCGATGCCGTGGTTAAGGGTTTGCTAACCGTTAATGTTGGTGAGAACCGGGATGTGCCTGATAGGCATGAGGTGGAGTACAACTTTGACCTGATGAGGCAACTGCAGGTAACTGGATTACCGGGACCAATGGTGCTTCAGCAATCGGAAGCAGCTACGGATCGAGTGCAGGAGCTGCTCCTTCCTATAGCCAACCACAAGGGGCCTGTGGTGGCTCTTACTGCAACGCATGGTGGTTCGTCTCGCCGGTTGCCCCGTGATGTTTTTATAGCCGCCACAAGAGAAATTGCGCAGACTCGCAATGCCAAAATCATGATCATAGGATCCGAGGCGGACGGAGACTATAATCAGACTATTGCCGATGAGCTTGGAACTAGAAGCCTCAATCTCACTGGCAAAACCAGCATAGCAACACTTGGCGATGTGCTTAAGCGCGCCACACTTCACCTCTCCATCGATACGGGCACATCGCATGCAGCAGCCGCTGTGGGTACACCCTGTGTGACCATTTTTCCCGCTTCCGATCACTGGGATCAGCGTGTTCGCTGGGTTCCGTGGATGGTGCAAACCCGTTTGCTTGGCCCACAGAGCCGCTGTGCCGGGTGCAAACCGTTCGAATGTAACCGCAAATCAGAGGCATGCATCGCCTCCATTACGGCTGAGGATGTAACAAAGGCAACAATCAGCCTGCTCGATGAACTGGTTAGTGAGCCGCACCCCTCCGCTTCGGAGCATGAAACTTTGATGCCTCAGTAACGCAAATGTGAGACCATTGGGCTGCCGCAACATCTGCCGCGAAGTGTGTTTCTCTGCTCATGCCATCGTAAAACACTCTCACTACAGTTTTTGTGCCTGTTTTTGTGGTGGAAAATTTGCCATAAACAAAGTAGCCCTTGTTTGCCCCCGGCATGCCTGGCAGCACTGCCAGCCGAAGATACCCCGGAGTGTCTAACCCAATATCCACATTGGCAGCCACAACTTGCCCTTCGGCCGCCATGTTCCATATATAGCCACTCAGTACATACTCCATATCAGGTTTTAGCTTAACTGCCTGTATAAGTGTGGATGCAGGATATCCATGTTTGCCCGGCCACGCCAGTGCTGCAACAGCCTGCTGCTTCCACTCCGCAGGCAGAACTCCCACTGCTTTTGCAGTACCAATGTCTCCAGATATTTCCCATCCCTTCGGCTTTCCTGCTTCCGATACCGTAAAACTGTGGTTGATTACCGGCTGTGTAACCTCAGTTCCTGGAACCACAGTCGAAAGTGGTAACTGCCCACGTTTTTCTATCAGGGCATTGTAAACTGCTTCGGTTCCGGTGGTGTTGTCCGCAATCCTAACCTGCCCCAGAGCCTGGTTGATGATTCGCATCTCCCCGTTAAACTCGTTAGAGGTTATGATTGCGCTCACAACATTGCGGCCCAGAGATATCTGCACCGGGTTATGAAGCGTGAATTCGCTTGTGATAAACTGGCAGCCAACTATGCTAACACGCCCGGCATCGGCCACAATCAGCACCGAGCCTTTATTTGCCGGCTCTATGCAGTGGAATGTGCAATTATCAAACGATACACGTCCTCTGCCAGAAAGCAGAGCCTGGGCGGTGCCACTATTGCCATGCAAACTTCCAAACAATCCGCAGCCTGTAAACCTTACCATGCCATTGTTCTGTGGCTTAACAACCAGATCGCCAAACAGCTGCGAGTTGCTGAAGCTAATTCCAGAGTGGTCCTGAGTTTCGTCCACCAGCACCGCTATGGGGGACATGTCTGCACCGGTCTGGCTAAGCAGGTAGTTACCGCCGCCAATGGATGTGTCTTTACTCCGAATAAAATGGATTCCAGTACCATAGGCAATCACAAATGAGTTGGATACATACTCCCAATCGCTACGGCCAAATATAAATCCCTCACCCTCTTTTTTCGTAATCTCCAGCCATGGGCCTTCTTTGTCACCAACAGTCCAGAAGGGCCACAGGTGAACGTTCTCGATTCGCCCAATGTCGTAACACCGATCGATGTATATTCCACGCCGAATTGGCTGCGCATTCAGGCCATGTATATAGTGCCTGCCGCATGGGTTGGTGCCAAAATCTACGGCCTGCCAGGGGTTGAGTAGCAGACAATCTACCACAGAACAGTTATCACCGGCACCCTGAATGCACCATGGGTATGGGGTTGGCTTCTGTTTGCTCTGCTCCGGATAAACTACCGAAAGCCCCTTTACCGCGGCAGATTCGCGCAGTGTGATAAACGGGGCGCCTGTTTCCCGGCCCTTTCCCTGAGTGGTTAACAATACAGACCCACGGGGTGTAGAAGGCGGTGCCGTTAATGTACCTTCCAGAGTAACCCCCGCTGGAATATCTAGCGTGCCAGCAATGAGATACTGGCCAGCTGGCACCTCAACAATGCCTCCACCACGCTGCTCCATAGCACTCAATGCACGGTGAAAGGAAGCCGTGCAATCTGTTTTCGCGTCCGCCACAGCCCCAAAATCTGCCACGCTTGCGCTTCGTTGTGCGGAGGCTGCAGAGCATATCAGCACGCTGGCTACACTGCTCGTCCACAAAATGGCCTTACTAATCTTGTCTACAATCACGGCACCCTCCTACCTAGGTGATGCGCACAACCCAACTGGCAGGGTAATCTATTGCGGTATTCACCTAACTATAAG
This sequence comes from uncultured Chthonomonas sp., assembly GCA_903859705.1. GTDB lineage: Bacteria > Armatimonadota > Chthonomonadetes > Chthonomonadales > Chthonomonadaceae > CAIXIX01. Next base: position 15,765 of record CAIONQ010000010.1, on the reverse strand, counting down.
ATCAGGGACTTGCCGCCATGGATTCCTCCAATGCCTCAAACAAGATTCGCTTTCATTCCGTAGAGGAGTATATTGCCGCACAACCGCCCCTGGCTCAGCAGCGGTTGCAAGAGCTCTCCGATGCCGTTGCAGAGGCAGCACCGCTTGCAGCGCCTGTAATTAGCTACAACATGCCTGCCTACAAATACCATGGCATTGTGGTGTACTTTGCGGCCCATACGCGCCACATAGGCTTTTACCCCGGTGCCAACGCTGTAACGCAGATGTTTGCAGATGAGCTTGTAGGGTACGAAACCGCGAAAGGAACTATCCGGTTTCCAATGGATCAGCCGGTACCAGTAGATCTTGTGCGCCAAATTGTCAGGTTCCGTGTTGCGGAAAACGAAGCCCGTGCGGAAGCAAAGAGAAAAGTTCGGCGGCAATAAAATATGCGCAGTACACGCCCAAATTAGCAACACAATAGAAAGTCAACGGAATGCACCACCCCCGGACTGCTGGCACCACTAAGGCAGCCTTTACTCTCATCGAACTCCTCGTAGTCATCGCAATTATAGCAATTCTAGCATCCATTTTGTTCCCTGTTTTCTCCAGAGCAAGAGAACAGGGCCGTAAAACGGCCTGCATCAGTAACGAGCGCCAGATAACGCAATCTATCCTGCTCTACATTCAAGATTATGATAGTTGCTATCCCAATACAAACGATCCGTACCTCTGGGTAGGGAAGCGCTTTCGATGGCCGCTAATGACCTACCTGGCCATCGGCCAGAAAGAGACCACAGATGGCACCTATAGCGCTTCGGCTGGAAGCCCTTCCGTACTCATCTGCCCTTCAGATTATCAATCTGCATCCGTATTCGATGGAACTTCCTACGGCTACTCCGCAGCCTTTTACCACGATCCAACCCAAATTGCCGCAATGAACATCGGCAACCTTCCGGTGGCGCTCAACAATCCCGGGGCGGGAGCCCTGTGCGCCACACAATCCGAAGCCGCACTGCAGTACCCTTCACAAAAGATAATGGTGGGCGAGTACTACAACTCTCACGAACATCCTAATGCACCGGTGGGCTACTGGGGCACGCTCTCCGGTGCTTCCACACCCGGGCAGGATAGGTGGGATGGCAGCCGAAACGAGGCCTTTGCAGATGGCCACGTTAAGTTCTTGCAGGCAAGAAAGCTAAACCCATCCGCCTTAGATTGCCCGGATTTCAACCTCACAGTTGGTGGAATAACTGGCAAGGATCTGAACTAACCTGCAGCAGACTACGGTTGAAATTTTGCGGCCGGAGTTAGCACCACCGGCCCTGCAAGCCCGCAGGGCCGTATGGGCCAGTTTGAGCTATCAAATGCCTTGTATTGAATGTTAACAAAGTTGATCTCGTGGAATATGCGCCACGCAACACCGTTTCTGTCCAAATCCCGTATGCGGTTTGCGGCGCAGGCAGTTACCTCAATCTCCAGCACATTGTCGCCAGTTTTCAGCAATCTGTTCTCAATCGTAACACGGTAGGGGGCATCCAAAAGGGTTGCCAGTGGAACACCGTTAAGCAATACCCGTGCACTTTCGCGCACCTCACCAAGGCTCAATAGCCAGGCAATATATTTTCCGGCAGGTTTACGAAACGTAACCCGGTACCTTGCTGTTCCAGCAAAACGCTCTGTCTCGGGAGTGGTAACGGATGCATCCGTCCACAGCAATGGTTGCTTTGCAATTTGTTTCGATGGAAGGGTGGGGCCACCGGCTATGAAGTTTGTCTCCCAGTTGCCGTTTATCGGCATAGCTTCGCCTGCAGGGCGAAGATACCTCCACGCTTTTCCCTTTGCTTTGTGGCTCACGTGGGTTCGAATAAGCAGCGAATGCCCGTCTGGAATCTGGGCGTACACATGCATCCCACCCTGCGTTCTCTTAATAGCCGCAATGCCGATTTCTGCGTTCATCGCATCATAGATTACGGCAGATTGGAACTCGCCTGCCAGTGGCAGCCAGCCTTCAAATGCCTTGCCGCTCTGGTTCACCACAAGGTATTGCCGCCCATCGTCCCACCTGCGTCGCAGCACCATCACTCCCGCCACGGTGGATGCAGGCTCTCGTTCCACACCGCTGCCATTTATCAAAAGGCTCAGGTCCTGCTGGATCTTTACATGCTTGGCGGATTGCTGCTGCAGGTTCTTCAGCGCGTCTTTGAACTGAGCTCTCCGTGCCTCGAGGCCACCCAGTCCGGGCACATCCTGGGGCAAACTCATAAACAATATGCGGCAACCCTGTGTTGCCAGCTTGTTCAGCGTCTGCAGGGTAGATGCCGGCATATACTGGCAGGGTGGAACCAACACGGCTTTGTACTTTCCGCCCGGTACCATTATCTCGCCCGCAACAGCAGTTGCCGCATCTAACTGGCTATCTGAAACATAGTCAAGGCAATACCCGTTGTTCAGTAACTTCTGTGCGGTGTCTCCAAAGGGCTCTCCCTCCAGCCATTTGCCTTCAATCGTGAGCCCAAATGTGGCAGGATGCTTCTGCCACAGATCGTGCAGGGGCCAGTAAACCAGCAGGTCATTATCGGGTGACCCGGCCTGCAGCAGCGATTGGCTGCGGGCAACATAGGCGTTGAGCGCGGGAAAGTCGCGCCATATTGGGTTGTTGGGTTCAAAATGTGTTGATGCGTAAAACATCCAACCCGGCCAGGCAGCATCTGCAGGAGAGTAGGCAGTTCCGTGGTAAAAGATGTGATTTATTCCGGATACAAACAACCTGTCTATCGTATGCCGCGCATCTGCGAGTGTCTCTTGAAAATGTTCTGCCATCCAGGTGCACGTTTCTGAGGATACAAGCTTATGCCCCATTACATGTGCGGCAGAGCTCGCGAACTTGCTCACCCTCGGATCGCCCTTACTGCGGAACACCTCCGTTTCCGGAATGTCTACCGCGCCATACAAATCTAACAAATTGCCCGGTGAACCATGGGCCTGATTTCTGCTAATGCTCCCCATGCTGTGTGCCCAGCGGGTCCAGGGCACCGTAAAGTTCTCAAGCAGCATACGCCCGGCCGTTTCGCGGTAATCGGTGCGCACACGGGCATGTGTCTCTGAAGGGGCATCGCCGTAAAATGCTGCAAGGTGCTCCTCTAGCTTATAGCCATGATCATGCAAAAACTGCTTCAGCAGATCGGGGCTCCAGTTGGCTGCATACTCAAACGAATCGTGAAACTGCGCCCTCAATTTTAGAGGCTGAATGGATGAGAGGCGTGGGGTGAAGCGGCTGAGGTACGTATTTAGCGAGCTCTCAAGAAATGGATTGATACAGGGGCCAGCACCTCCGGGCGCTGCCCGTTTCACCTTCATACCACTCCACTTCTGATTTAGAGTGTAGATATTCCAGCCACCATCGGGGGCAGTAAACAATGATCCAGGTGCGAGGACGCGCTCTTCACGGGTAACTTCATTTACTGCCGTGGATGCCAGTACACTGGCAGAGATGGAAACTGGCACCCCGGTTTCGGCACTGTGTTTTTCTATCGCAAACTTATCTGCAAACTCAGTTCCGGCGGCCTCTGGAGATATCTCCGGACCCCCGAATGGCCAGCCCGTTCCACTTGGCATATCCACGCCCATATCCAGGTTGCCTGCCACGCGAATTGTGTGCGCCAGCATCTGCATCCAGCGATCAGAAAGGTAGGGGATGTCTCTGCTTTCCTGCCCCTGAACTCCATAGATCGGGGTTATCTCAACACCACCCAGGCCCGCATCACGGTAAGTCTGGAGCAGAGAGGATATATTTGCCTCATCCACGGCGCTGCCCAACCACCACCAGCGCGTCCAGGGGTGGGCCTCCCGGGTAATCTCTGGCCAATCAGTGTCCTGCCGGTGCTTCGTGATGTTCTTGTCGGCATGTACAGAAACAGTTAGCATGGTTATTAGCAAAACAGCGGCTGTGCATAGCGTGGTTGTGGTTGGCAAATCGGTCTCCGGATAGGTTTCTATCTCATTCCCTACCGATTGAACCCAATTCCTGCTTGCATGCGTAATGAGCAATGGCAACTACGGGCAATCTCAACCGGTACTCTGGTCTGGTGGTGTGTATGGCAGCACTTTTTGAGAACAAGCGCAAAGTACAAATCCAACCTGGCCGCAAGTACCCAGATCCACCTCAAGTTTTCAGCGTGTGGAACCATCTGGGCTGCCTGATCCCGTTCATAATATTCATCATAATGTTCCTGTGGGTTCGTTATGGGTTTCAAGATGTGGGTTTCCGGGATTGATCAATAGCGATATCCGGTGATGCTATCAGTAAATCTTCTGTGGCGGTGTGTATGTACGGCTACTTAAAGGCAAATCGTAAACGCAAAAAACGTGCGGGCAGCATGCAGCCAGCATGGCCTCGACCGCGCAGCGTCTGGATTGCGGTTGTGTGGGTAATGCTGTTTTTTATTCTTATTGCAATGGGTCTGGTTTTACATCCGGTTTATAGTGACATTCCTGCTGGTTTCCCACCGAGATAAAGCACGAACCGTGCTGCCATTGTGGGCCAATGTTTGCCCAAAAGAGGGGCTATGGAGTACAATGTGCCCGTTGTGGCGGGAAGGTACTGTTGTCTCCCGCCCGTTATCTTGACTGGAAGGCGGCGAAAAAGTGGCCATTGATCAGGCTCTTCCCAAACTGGGAGAGATTGAAAAGCGATATGTTGAGCTCGAGGCCCTTCTGAACGATCCTGAGTATAGCTCGGATTACCAGAAGTACATGCAGGGCAAAAAAGCCCAGATGGAGATCGAAGGCGTAGCCCTCGCGTTCCGCGAGTACAGGCAGGTAGTTAAAGATATCCCCGAAGCCGAAGAGATGCTGGGCCTTGCCGGTGAAAGCGGCGAGCGTGAGCTTGGCATCGAAATGCTGGAAGGGCTCAAGAAACAAAAGGAGGAGCTGGAGGAGAAAATCCGCATGATGCTCCTGCCGAAAGACCCTAATGACGACCGCAACGTGCAGATGGAAATCCGCGCTGCGGCTGGTGGAGAAGAGGCAAAACTCTTCGCAGGTGAACTCTTCCGAATGTACACCCGCTATGCAGAACGCAGACGCTGGAAAACGGAAGTTATTGATATTCAGGAAACAGGCATTGGCGGGGTTCAGGAAGTAACCTTCCTCATAGTAGGGCAGGGCGCCTACAGCCAGCTGAAGTTTGAAGGCGGCGTGCACCGCGTGCAGCGTGTGCCCGTAACCGAATCCAGTGGCAGAATGCAAACCTCCACGGTAACGGTTGCCGTTCTTCCCGAAGCCGAGGAAGTGGACGTTGAGCTGGATGAAAAAGACATCAAAGAAGATATCTACCACTCCTCCAGTGCAGGCGGCCAGAACGTTCAAAAGGTAGCAACGGCCATTCGCCTAACACACATCCCCACAGGTATTGTGGTGCAGTGCCAGGACGAACGCAGCCAGTTGCAAAACAAAATTAAAGCACGCAACGCTCTGCGAACCAGGCTTTACGAGCTGAAGCTGCAGGAATCGAATGATGCGCAGTCTGGCGCACGCCGGTCTCAGGTAGGCAGCGGAGAGCGCAGCGAAAAGATCCGAACATACCACTTCCAGGATGGCCGCGTTACCGATCACCGCATCAACAAAACCATCCACAACGTGGCAACAGTAATGGATGGCGACCTTCAGGAGTTTATTGATGGCCTCATCCTTGCGGATCAGGCTGAAAAGATGCGCGAAGGATCCGAAGAGTAGGAATACGGATAGCAACCGGTATGACCAGCGGCAATACGGAAACTGGCGATATTCGGGCGCTTACCGCGCACATCACAGAACAACTGAGGCTAGCGGATATCGAACAGCCCCGGTTTGAAGCGCAGCTCATCCTGGCTCATGTTCTTGGTGTTAGCCGATCAGCGATCATTGCGGGCACACCGGCATTTCCAGACGCGGAACTACTCCAACAAATAGCACAATTCGCAGAGGCGCGCGCCATACGGCGTGTGCCTTTTGCCTATTTGCGGGGTAATCAGGAGTTCTACGGTCTCTCGTTTGAAGTTGGCCCCGGCGTGCTCATTCCGAGGCCAGAAACTGAGATGCTGGTGGAGTTTGCGATCGCTCAGCTTAACGTCTCCACAACGCCTGAGCCGCTTATAGTGGATGTGTGCTGCGGAACAGGCTGCATCGGCATCGCCGCCCTCTACAGCTGTGAAAGCGCCCGGGGCGTGTCTATCGATGTATCGCCAGGTGCCGTGCACTACACCCTCAGAAATGCCGCAGCCCAGGGTGTTGCACACCGCATTCAAGTTCAACAGGCAGATCTGCTAAGTTCAATCGCACCCGGCGTGCATGCGGATGTGCTGGTGTCTAACCCTCCCTACATACCGGCTTCAGATCTCGCCACCCTTCAGCCAGAAGTGCGCCTGCACGAACCGTATTTAGCATTGGATGGCGGGCCAGACGGTTTATACCTGGTACGCAAAATTGTATCTTGCGCGCGCACTGTGTTGAAGCCAGCGGGTGCCATCGCGCTGGAAATAGGCGCTGGTCAGGCGGAAGCCACAGCAATTCTGCTGAGAGATGCAGGTTTCCTCAACGTCCAGATACATCCCGATTTCGCCGGAATTGGCCGGATGGTAACGGGCGCGGCCCCGCACCAGTAGTTATCTATTATGCAAAGTGATGAACAGCCACAAGTAGAGCAAACTGCACAGCCAGCCATTGCCTGTACAGATCTCCTGAAGCGCTTTGGAGATTTTACCGCCGTCAACTCCATCAGCCTGGAAGTTAAGAGCGGTGAGATCTATGGCTTTCTTGGCCCCAATGGCGCTGGCAAAACCACCACCATCAAAATGCTTACCGGCCTGCTCGGTGCAGATTCTGGCACTGCCACCATCTGCGGATATGATATTGTTAAACAGCCACTGGATGCGCGCCGCATGTTCGGCTATATTCCAGATAATCCTTACCTGTATGAAAAACTCACCGGCGTTGAGTTTCTCAACTTTATGGCAGATCTTTACAATATGCCCCGTAAAGATAGAGCGCAAAGTGTTGCCGATCTGCTTGCACTTTTCGCGCTGGAGAGCAAAGCCCACACGCTCATTCAGGGCTACTCACGAGGCATGCGGCAAAAGATTGCCCTTGCGGGCGCGTTAATCCACCATCCCCGCGTTATCTTTCTGGATGAGCCCACTGTTGGCCTGGATCCGCAGAGCGCTCTCGCCATGCAGGAAATTCTGCGGGAGCTTGGCAGGCGTGGCACCACCATTTTTGTATCCACACATATTCTGGAAATTGCAGAAAAAATGTGCCACAGAGTTGCCATTGTAAACCGGGGCGAAATCATTGCGCAGGGCACCGTTGCAGAACTGCAAGCATGGTCGGCTAACCAGCCCGATGCTGATTCCCATGCTGGCCCGGCCTCGTTGGAGCATATATTCCTTCAGCTTACCGGTGGCGATGAGTATGCAGATCGTATTCGCTTCCTTACATGATTTGAGCCAGGCCAGTGCATGGAGATACTGTGCAAAACCAGCAACCATCAACTCTATACTTGCTCCTGATAGCCATGCTGCTTGTTGCCGCCATAGATATAGGGCTTATTCTGTGGTGGGGCTTCATTGAACTGCGGCCACTCACCCGGAAATCGCTTGAGGTGCCAGTTCAAGACACGCCTGATACCGATGTACCCTCTGATCCCGAACCCGTTTTGGAAGGTGTGGATCTGGAAGCAGGAGCATCGGTGCCCGATGATCCAGAATTACTATCCTCCGAATTTGTTCCTGTTTCAGTTAAACCGGAACCGCGTAACGCGGCCTTTGCGCCCAAATGGAGCCTGGTACATCCATGGCTGGTACTGCAGGCTGGCTTTGTTGTGGCGGGCCTCACTCAGATTATCCTGATAATTCCTGTGCTGGATACACTGAGGGCTCAAGGCAACGCATTTATGGGGTCGCCTTATGGTGTTGCCATCATCATCATCGGAGCATTGCTGCAGAATGGAATCTTTGTTGGTTTAAGCAGCCTGTTCGTAAAACGCTACGGAACCTCCCTGCGTGCCATTGGCCTCACACGCCCTTCCAAACAACAGGTTGTATTCGGCCTTGTCGCCAGCATACTGATGCTGGTGGCTGCGATGCTGCTGGAAAAAGGCCTGGCCGGTGCGTTATCCCTGCTGCCACCGCAACTGGCAAAGTTACTGCGCACCACAACCGATGAAACCACCGCCGGAGGAATGTTCGGCGCAATCCACTCAATCGGCTGGAAAATAGCATTTGCGCTTGTGGCATCCATTGCGGCCCCCATCGCCGAAGAAGTATTGTTTCGCGGGCTCCTGTACAATGCCCTCAAGCACAGATGGGGTGTTCGCAGCGCAGTGATACTTAGCGCGCTCTGTTTCGCGGCGGTGCACTTTGGGCCGCTGGCGGTTATCGTAATATTCCCAATGGGTATGGTGCTTGCTATCGTATACCAACGTACCCAAAACCTGTGGGTAACCATCATAATGCATATGCTCAACAATGCGGCTGCATTTGCGTTGGCAATGCACGCATCACATGGGAGCATCTTGCTTGCCCGATAGCCCGGTAAAATAGAAACCACGCTCGGTTTGAATGTGAAAGTGAATCTGGATGAGACTTAAAGTAATCAATCTGATACGCGCGGTACTGCCTGCGCTGCTGTTTCTTGCCGTTATCTACGCTGCACTCTGGCAGTATAAAAAGCAAACGCAGCCAACCCCCGTACGTTACCTGGTGGCAGAGCAGGCATTGCGTAAGGGCGATACAGCCGGAGCACGCCAGGATTTTGAGAAGGTTCTCCATGTTCGCCCAACGGATTTAACGGCTTATGCCGGGGCAATTGATACATGCATTGCTGCCAATAGGCTGGACCTCGCAGCAGAGTACATAGAGCTTGCGCTTCAAAAAGTTACCTCGCTCAATCGCTTCGAAAGGGCCCGGTTTTATGCCCTGCTCGCACAGCAGTACGCCACTATCGAATCGGTTCCAAACCAGAAGCGCGCTAAAGAAGCAGCTAAGAAAGCCCTGGATCTCGTACCAGAGGACAGCAGCTTTCAAAACACCTATGGGTACATCCTGGCAGATAACGCCACTGGCAAAGGGCCGGATACGGATGCGGCACTTAAAATTCTCCGCGCCGCACTTTCAAGCATGAAGGGCGCCCCCAACACGATGGCAGATGCCGCCGCACGCCCACTGCTAACACCTCTTACCGAAGATAGCTACGGCTGGGCGCTTGTTAAGAACGGGGATTATGCTGAAGCAATTACAGTGTTAACGCAGGCAATTGTAGATTATCCGCAAAACAGCGGCGCTGCAGAGGTGAAGGCCACCTATTATCACCTTGGCGAGGCACATCGCCTGGCTGGCCAGTTTCAGGAGGCACGCAATGCATATCAGAATTCTCTCTACCTCGATGCGCACTACCCGGATGCCCTCGCAGGCATAGCAAAACTTCCAGAGGATGCAAAACCAGGGGTGCAGTCCCCATCAGCTCCCACAGCCCCTGTAAAACCAGAACTTAAGAAATAGTAAAGTACACTTTAGAAATATTTATGTATTTATCTGAAACGTATTGTAAAATGACATCGTACTGAGAATTATCGGGGAGTTGAGGAGGTTGCTATGGCGAAATCACTTTCCCGTTGTCCCGTGTGTGAGGGCAGTCTCGGAATTTCGGAACTGCACTGTGGCAGCTGTAGAACAAGCATTCATGGATCTTTCGAAACATGTAGGTTCTGCAGGCTCGCACCGGAACATTTGTCATTCATAGAGCTGTTTCTGCGCTGCGAGGGCAACCTGAGCAGGGTAGAAAAGGAACTCAACCTCTCTTACCCAACGGTGCGTAACCGCCTGAGTGCCGCAGTCGCAGCCCTGGATTTTCAGCCAGAACAGGTTGAATTCCCGGCACCAACTGCAGCCGTCGGAGCACAGCGAAGGTCCGAGATTCTGGAACAGCTTGCAAGGGGCGAAATCGGTGCCGATGAGGCCGCCGCAGCGCTCCGAGAAATTCCGTAACAGCAGTACATGTCTGGTTTTGATCACGCTAAGTGATGATAAGGCAGGGTAAAGGTATGGACGATAGTGTGATGAAGGTCCTGCAAATGCTGCAGGAAGGCAAACTGAGCCCCGAGCAGGCGGCTACCCTAATTGCGGCTCTCAATCGGGAGCCTGCGCCGCCCCCGCAGCCGGAGCCCGCCCCGGAGCCACCACCCGTAGAGAAGCCTTTTATGGACGATCTCAAAGACAAAGTTAGAAATCAGAAAATAGAATTCGACTTTGATCACCTCGGCGAGCGCATCTCTAAAGCTGTTAGTAGGGTTCAGCCAGATAAGATTGTTGCCCGCGTGCAGGCGCAACTGCGCAATGCCAGCAAGGCAAGTGCCAGCTGGAGCGCCAGCCTCAGTGCCAGAGTAAAAACCTGGTCGGATGGGCCAGATGTCCGCCCCTCTAACATCGGCGGTCTCTCCGTTAAGTCCGAAGCAACCGTACAGGAATTCCACCTGCAACCAGGCGCGTCAATTCTGATAGATAACCCACTGGGAGACGTGCGCGTAAAGCCCGGCGAGGGCCAAACAGCCATCCTCAGGATAAGCAAAGAGGTATGGGGTGAGGAGCCGGCTCTCGATGAGCTGCTTCAAACCATCGTGCTGAATGTTTTCGCCACCGATGGGCGCCTGGATGTTAAGGCCGTAGCGCCAGAATCTTTCCGTGAAGGGGTTCTGGATATTGAACTCACCGCCCCTGCCAATGCGCAGGTTCGCATAAGCACCCGCTACGGAGATATCTCGGTTACAGATTTCGAGAGCCGTGTAGAGACCTCTACCACGTCTGGCGATATCGCAATCGAGAACGTTGGCGGAGATGTCCGGTGCGAAACTGCCTCTGGCGATATCACTCTGCGCACCATTCTGGGCTCGGTAACCGCCGCAACAGAAAGTGGCGATATCGATGCCGCCAGCATTCAACGCGGTCTTATTGCCAACAGTGCAAGTGGTGATGTAACAGCCACCGATATCGAAGGTGGGCGCGTAGAGTGCAAATCTGTCTCTGGCGATGTGAATGTAAGCGGAGTGGGCGCTGCTGCACCTGTTGATGTCGTTGTAGAATCGGTAAGCGGAGATGCTTCGCTAACCGGTGCTTCTGGCAACATCGCGCTGAAAGCCGTTTCTGGCGATATCCACGCCGATGAACTGGTTGCCAACCGGGTTCAGGCGCAAACTGTTAGCGGTAATGTGGAGCTTAAGCTGCACGCAACCTTCAGTGGCACCGTTCAAATTAGCACCGTTTCTGGCGATGTAGAACTCGGGCTGCCAGTCGATACCAATGCTCGGCTATCGATGAGCACCACATCGGGTGATCTGCGCTGCGATCACGATGCATCCAGCGTTATTGCCGCCGAAACGCTATGGCAGGGCCAGATTGGCACCGGGGCCGGAACAGTAAATGTTCAAACAATCTCTGGCAACTCGCATGTATCACAGGTTAGCTGAAAGCGCTAAAATCAGGGAGATGCGGGAGGTGTGCCGCCCATGAACGATGCAGAAAAACAACGCATACTGGATCTGGTTGTATCTGGTGCGCTCAACGCAGAAGAGGCCGCCGGCATTATAGTAGCCCTTTCAGATCCGCCTACCCCACGGCCGGTTGTTCAGGAGGCCTCAAAAGCAAAAGAAGCCTCCATCACCGGGCCAGTACAGGCAGCAACTCCGGGCACGGGCAACTCCAAGGATGCCATGATGGAGGTGCAGATGCAGCGAGGAGATGGCTCAACCTACGCAATTCAGGTGCCAACAAATCTCTTCCCACTGTTCTGGGGCATTGCCAAAACAGCAATCAAAGAGTCTGCGCGAACTGCTGCTCAGGAGTCGTGGGATGGCTTTAAGCACATCGTCCGTCGCAAAACTCAAGAGGCAACTCAGGCTGTGAAAGATAGGGTGTCACCACCCCCTCCACCGCCACCGGTGCCAGTGGCAGCGCTGCCGCCACCCCCAAAGGTGGATAACACCGCCGCCAGGGTTATTGTGCTGCAGATGCTTCAGCAGGGAAATATATCTGCAGAAGATGCTGCCGAACTGCTGATTAAGCTGGAAGGCCTCGGCAACCCGGCCTGATTGCATCTCTGGCACCGAGAAACGGCGGCAGGGGAACCGCTAACCCGCGGTGAAACAGGTTCCTGCCGATGTCGCTCTGAAATGTGTAAGACGCGCCGTACTACGGCGCGTCTTACTTGCTATAATAGGGCTGAGTTAGTACATTACCTTACGGTGTGCCGCCCGCCGGTTTTCTGGGAGATCAACATTCTGATGCGCCGAATCGCCGGCTTTCTGCTGCCAATCCTCCTTGCTGCCACTGCTCCGCTCTATGCACATGCCGCTCCAAGGGCAGATGCCGATAGCGTATTTACATTTGCAGTGGCAGATCAGCCGGAGATTGCCGCGCCGGATGGAACAACGGCTACCCTCGCAGCCAGAATTTCGGGGCTACCGGGCAAGCCGCAGTTTGTTGTGGTGCCTGGCGGCATAACAGCCCACGGCCTGGCAACAGAGTATCAGGGTGCCGCCGATCTGCAGAAACAGCTAAGCACTTCCGGCGTAGCCCTTTATGCGGTTCCCGGTCCATCGGATGTATCGCCCTTTGCACTCGGTAAAGAGGCGTTTACACGCCAGTTCTCCAAACGGTATCAGTCGTTTGATGTGCAGCAATCCCACTTTGTTCTGCTGGATTCCTCGGTGGCGCTTCGCCCGGAAGGGCACCTGGATAAGGCCCAACTGGATTGGCTGGATAAAGACCTGAAGAAGGTTAAGCCAGAGGCTCCCATCCTCATTTTTCTGTTTCACAGTGTAACTAAAGACACCCCCACAACGCGCCCACTGGATAACGATTACGATTTGATGGTGCGCCTGAAAAGCCGCAATGTGTGCGCCATTTTTGCTGGCGATACCGGCAAGGATATGTTGTGGTACAGCAACGGTATTCCTACTATCGGCGGAGCCTCAGCGCGTGCTGGCTCTCTGCTGCAGGTAACCGTTACGCCTCTCTTGATTACCGTTGAACGCGTAACGCCCGCTTCGCCAAAACCTGTAAAAGTTGTCTCCATCCCGGCATCCTTGCGTGTTAAAGGCTCCGTTATGCGGGTGATATGGGATGATCCAGATAATCCATTTCTGGAGCGCAGGCGCCCGGCCGCAACGCTATCCCCACGCGCTGTTGCAGATAATCCGGATCACGAAGTGGGGGAGTACCGGGTAGATTCTGGCGACTGGAAGCCAATGGTTAAAGATCGCCGCGATATCTGGACCGATGCCTTTAACACCCGGCCCTTAAGTATTGGTGTGCACAGTGCGGACGTTCGGCTAACCACCAGCGCTGGCGTTGCCAGCCAGGAAGAGCTGATATTTGAGGTAGAGCGGGATGGTAAAGAAGAAACTCGGCGCTGGGCCATAGATCTGCCAGATGCGGTTTACGCCAGCCCCGTACGAGATGCCGAGAGCGTTTATGTGCCCTGCACGGATGGCAAGCTCTACGCGCTAAATATTGCAACAGGCAAAAAGAGGTGGGTTTTTCCTGGCAAATCGCCATTTCACGCATCCGCAGCCGTTGCGGATAACCTTGTGTATGCAGCCTCCATAGATGGCACGCTCTACGCCGTTGAGGCAGCCTCGGGCCATGTGAAGTGGCACTACGATAGCGAGGCACCCGCGTATTCGGCCCCCATAGTTAGCAAAGGAACGGTGATCTATGCATCGGGCAGGCAGCTAATAGCGGTCGAACCAGAATCGGGCAACCGCCGTTGGGCTGTAGCATTGCCCGGGGGCACCGCCACCGATATTGTAGTTGCAGATGGCAGGGTGCTTGCGGTAACCACCACCGGGCTTCTAATTGCATCTGATGCCGCATCCGGGGCAGAGCGCTGGCGATACCCCATTTCTGCCACACCAGCAATATCCGCTCTCTCCACTCCGGCAGTTTCCGGCAGCAGGGTTTACATCAGCGGTGCAGATGGCTCTTTGCACTGTGTAGATCTGGTAAACGGTTTAAGCAAGTGGATGCGTGCGGCACAAAATGCTGGCGATAGGGCCACAGGTTCCCCTGCCATAGGAGCAGGGTTGGTGCTAACCGCTGGCAGAACGCAGGGCAACCTGTATGCATTCGATGCCCTTACCGGCGAGCCGCGCTGGCAAAAGGCCACCGGGCAACCCATAGCGGGCGGCATAAAAGTGCTGGAAAATGGGCGATCTGCGGCGGTAATGGGCTTGCGTGGTCACTGCTTGGTGTTCAGCACAATCAGTGGCGAGCGGCAATGGGGGTACGAGCTTGGCCCCGGCAACATCTACTCCACGCCAGATTTTGATGGCAACGTACTGTACACAGCCACAGTAGCTGGCGATATCCAGGCAATTAATGGCCCCGGCGTTCAAAAGCCGTGAGCCGGCCAGCCTCCAACACCATCGGCGAGCTGCCGATTAGCGCCGGTCGGACGTCATTGTACAAAGAATGCAACCAGAGCTACTCGCACAACAATTATGTGCTTGTGAATGTTGTTATGCCGCACCAGAGCGTAAGCAGTCTTCCTGCAATTCCGCCAAATTACCCCTCGGTGTAGATACGAGCCTGCGAGGTGCGTTAAGTAGCGCCAGCCATAACAGCACAAACTCTGAATGGGATATAGGGAGCGGGCGCATGAATTACGCACCGAAAACCAACTGTCCGCTAAAGCATACTGAAACCCCAGTAGTTACCAGTAAGTGACACTCATATGCATCAAAAATCGGCTCGCAGACCACCAAGCGCAGCGCGGCAGAAATTGCTCTTCATAAACATACGCGTAGCCCAACGTAGGGGCGCTGCTCGGCCGGGCCGCGAAAGCATCCAATACACGCCCAGAAAGCATCCGGCAGGCACGCATTTAGGGCTGAAGGCGCGGCATAGCATAGCGAACGCCAGCAAGCGAAGCGCGGTAGGAATCGCCTTGCATGAAAATCCGATTATATTTGGCTGGAAAACCCGCACCGCGACCACCCGCCTCCTCTTCCTCGCGGCCCGGCCGATCGGCCGGGCCGCGAGGAAGAACATTCCAGTTTAAAGAAGTATTTTCCACGCCCTTGCGTGCGACCACCAAGCGAAGCGCGGTAGAAAATGCTTTTGGTAAACATCACTTTCCAGAATCCTCCAACCACGAACCAGAAATGCAATTGTCACGCTAAGGAAATGCAAAGAACGCGAAGAGATGCATCGAAGAGGGAACTGGTATCGCTGAAGATTGCCGCCACTTAAGCACAGCTATCCGACATATAAAACAACAAGATAGCTTAGCGTCCTTCGCGCACGAAAACAAAAGCTCCCCGTGAGCACTGGTACCCATCCGTCAGGCGGCATTGCACCTGGACCCTGACCCTGACCCCCGACTCCGCTCTCCTTCCGACTTTGATGCTATATTTGCGTATATCCCGATCACAACTCTGTTTGCATTGAGTCAGTGCCGCGTGTCTCTCGTTCATTTTTTGTGGAGGCCGGATTTGGTAGGGTGCGACGTAAAAATCAGACGTGGACAGTGGAAACCGCATTTCGCGCACCGTGCGGCATACCGCCGCTATGCCAGCCAGAACGCGCTGGGTTACCTCAGCACCAACCTTTTCGATGCCGCCGGGCAAAACATCGCGAATGTGTCTCCGCTGGGTTATATTTCAACCAACATTTTCGATGCCATTGGGCGCACGGTGGCAAACCAGAACGCGCTTGGTTACCTCAGCACAACGGTTTTCGATGCCATAAACAGGCC
>CAIONQ010000009.1 GCA_903859705.1 uncultured Chthonomonas sp. | reverse complement strand
GGTGGTCCGGTGAAGGAGCCGACGCAGTGCTGGCAGTACGCACAACAATACTCAATGGAAATGCACGGCAGTTGGCTAGTTTCGCGAAAGCAGCGTAGTGCACGCGGAGCGTGCTCCTACCTACTTCTGGGAATCGCACCCGCGCACTCCCATCAGAGTCTGCCTTAAAGCCTTATATGGTATAATCTTCCGATTGTGTGTGCATAGTCTCGCCAATCTAATCCAGCTCGTATTACGTCAGGTTGCAACACAAAACTCTATGCCTGCAGACAAAGAAACACCAGAGATCAAATCCGCAAAAGTAAGCCTCATCAATCTTGGATGCGCCAAGAACGAGGTAGACAGTGAAGAGATGCTCGGTCTGCTTGCGCAGGAGGGCTACCGCATTGAATCTCGGCATGGTGCCGGCGATATCAGCGGAGACACAGACGTTGTTATAATCAACACCTGTGGTTTTATCGATGCTGCCAAGGAAGAATCGATCAATACGATTCTTGAGGCGCTCGAGCGTAAGAAAAACGGCACGGTAAAACGTGTGGTTGTAGCGGGTTGCCTGGCACAGCGCTACGCGGGAGATCTTGCAAAAGAGCTTCCGGATGTAGATGCTTTTCTCGGCACTGGCTCCATCAGCTCCATATCCAGAGTTGTAGGCCAAACACTGGTTCCAGAGCGCGGCCTCATTCGCACCTCTCAGCTGATGGAAATCGCAGAGAAGCCGCACCATCGGTGGGTAAATACACCAACGCGTGCTCGCATTGGCGCACCGTGGACCGCCTACCTTAAGATTTCTGAAGGCTGCGATCACGCCTGTACCTTCTGCGCAATACCTTCATTTCGCGGCCGCCACATCAGCAAGCCGATGGAAGATATCCTCGCCGAGGCGAAGGGGCTTGCAGAGCAGGGCGTGCGAGAGCTCAACCTTATCGCGCAAGATTCAACGCAGTATGGTTACGATCTGTATGGCAGCATGAAGCTGCCAGAGCTCCTGAAAGAGCTCTCCGTAATCGATGGCGTACACTGGATTCGGTTGTTCTACTGCTACCCATCGCGGGTAAACAGAGGCGTAATCGAGGCTATAGCCACCACACCCAAGGTGTGCCATTACATCGATATGCCGTTGCAGCACGCAGATAACGATATGCTGCGCCTGATGCGTCGGCCAATGACGTATGACGGCTACATAAAACTGCTTGAGGAGTTCCGAACAGCAGCGCCGGATGTATCCATCCGTACAACCTTTATTGTTGGCTTCCCCGGCGAATCGCCGGCACGCTTCAATACCTTGAAGCGCTTTGTTGAGGAAGCGCAGTTCGATCGTGTTGGGGTGTTTGAGTTCTCGGTAGAAGATGGCACTCCTTCTGCCGATATGAAACCACAGGTTTCGCCCAAGACGCGGGCAGCGCGCAAGGCGGCTATTATGGAGCTTCAGCAGCCCATATCGCTGGCGCGCAACCAGGCCTGGGTTGGCCGCGAAATGGAGATTTTGATCGAGGGCAGATCCTCGGTCGATGTCACCACTGCTATCGGCAGATCTTTTAGAGATGCGCCGGAAGTGGATGGCAAAGTATACGTGCGCCGCTGTACCGCAAAACCCGGCACTTTTGTGCGGGCCAAAGTGGTGGAGGCGCGCCCATACGATCTGGTGGCCGAACTCGTAAGCTCGGCCGCAGTTTAACGCCGCTTTCGCCTCGCTGTAGCAACGTTACAGGGAGGTTGTGTGATGAGCGAGACTATTTACGATGAACTGGCCCGTGTGCCCGCTGGCACACAGAGCCCATAGCAAGTACCGTTACGTAATATTGGGCATTGTGTCGGAAGTTTGGGGCGTTCCAACAGAACCGAACTTACCGCGTGATAGAGGAGAAGAACCGTGGCAACTGCATCTGCCGTGCTGACTAACAACCGGGAGCCGCTCACTGAGCAGCAGCTCACTGCTGTTTATGCCGGTGACATTATCTACCGCGCGCTTGTAGAGGCTGGCGAGCCCCTCAAGCCGGGAGAGGTTGCGCGCATTGCCGGCCGCTCTGATGTCGATCTTAAACTCGCACGCGTGGTGCTTACCACCAACCCGAATATGACTGCGGTGGACCGTAAATGGACCATCTGGAGCCGATATCTGGACGTCCGTACCCCGGCCGATACCAATATCCATAAAATCCTTAATACCTGTGGCCACCCTATCAAACAGGAGTATCTGGCTCGTGAGCTCAGCGCTGTTTATGGCCGCCCAACCGAAGTTTATGAGGAAGTAGTAGAGCGCCTTGTATCCAATGCGCGCCGCTTCTTCACCTTTGGTGATGGCCTGGTTGCACCGGTTAGCTGGCTGTTGAACCTGGATTCCGAAGGCGTTGATGATATCCTCTTCGATAACTTCCTGGATGATGAGGATGTATTCCCGCTCATTCCCGCAGCCGAAGCCGCTGGCCTCAAGCCGCGCGATTACTCCAGTGTTGCCGCCTTCCTAAACACAGTGGGCAAACCGGTTAAGAGCAAGGCCCTCCAGTTCCTTTTCTGGCGCGCAGATCCCGAGATCTTCTGCCCGGCACTTACATTCTCCACTCTGTACACCACCGCAGGCGTAACTCTGCTCTCAACTGGCGAGTTCATCGGCTCCGATCTGCGTGCAAAGCTGGAAGCTGGCTTCGCGCTTCTTGCCGAGCAGGAAGTTAGCGAGAGCGCCGAAACCGATATTGAAGAAGCCGCTCAGCCTCTGGTTGTTGGCGAAGCCGAGCGAGAGCAGCTTGTTTCTGCAATTCTGCTTAGCGACGACACGGTTTACGCCGAAGCCCTGCTGGAAGAACTGTTCGATGTCACCGAGGATTACCGCACCTATGGCGAGGATCTGAAGGCAGTAATCGATAGCCTCCGCAGTGATGACCGCGTGGTTTGGGTGGGCGCAACCCGCTTCCGAGCCCAGGGCACCATTCCTGGCTATGTGTTTACCGTGCCGGGCCTGCTGGAAATTACCGAGCAGCGCTATATGGATGCCGATGGCCTGCCCGTGGATCAGCTGCTGGAAGACGACGGCTTTGATGGCGGCCTGGAGCGTGAGATAATGAATCCTCTTGCTCAGGATGTCCTCGATGAAGAGCCGGTGGCCCTGCCAGATATGAACCCGCCGAGCAATGCCCGCGCGGTTATCAAGTACCACCACAAGCAAATCGGTACCCTTCCGCTTTGCCAGTTTTCTTCCGGGTTCTTCCCACCAGAGCCTGCCATTCTGGAAACAGAGTTCATCTTGCCCAGTGGCCACAAAACGCGTGTGTGGATTAACAACGAAACACGCCTGCTATACGGCCTATTGGATTGGTTCTCTTCCATTCCGATAGATTCTGGCGCAACATTTACCCTGGAGCGCAAATCGGCAGATTGCTACCTCATCAACTTTAATGATGAGAGCGAGCCCACCATGTTCATTAGCCGCAACCGCGTAAATGAACTGATGGTTCTGCAGGAGAAGGCGGATAACGAAGCGCTGGCGCTTACGGATATCACCCGCGAAATTATGGAGCACTACCGCAAAGGCATCGAATTCCTAACTCTGCACACCGAAGTGAACGTTGTGCGCCGGGCAACTCGCCGAATGGTAGCCTCCATCCTGTCCGAATATCACTACTTCTTCCAGCGTGGTGGCGCGTGGGTTTACGATGCTAAGAAGCTCACACAGGGCTTTGATAAGAGCAAGCGCAAGTACCTGGTTAAGTAAGTAGGTTTCGGAGCAATCTATGTCTGTTCGAGTTCGATACGCCCCTTCGCCAACCGGCTCCCCGCATGTTGGCAATGTAAGAACGGCCATCTACAACTGGCTGTTTGCTAAAAAAGAGGGTGGGCATTTTCTGGTGCGCCTTGAAGACACCGACCGTTCCCCGGAGCGGTATGTGCCGGAAGGCATTTTCGATATCGAAAATAGCCTGCGCTTTCTGGGTGCCATTCCGGATGCATGGTGGATCACCGGCGGCCCGGATGCCCCCTACGTGCAGAGCCAGCGCCTGCCTACCTATCAGGAAGCCGCCGAAAGGCTGATTTCTGAGGGCAAGGCGTATCGATGCTACTGTTCTAAGGAGCGCCTGGATACCATGCGCGCCGAACAGCAGGCCCGGGGTGTGCCCAGTGGCTACGACAGACATTGCAGAAACACCGAACGCGCCGAGGCCCTGCGCCAGAAGCGCCTGGCAGAAGAGGGCAAAGAGCCCACCTCTGTTGTGCGCCTGGCCATGCCCCTGGATGGCGTAACCATCCTGCATGATGTTGTTCGTGGCGATATCAGCTATGAAAACAAACTGCAGGATGATCAGGTGCTGCTGAAGTCGGATGGTTTCCCCACCTACTTCCTGGCAGCCGCCGTAGATGATCATGCCTCCGGCATTACCCACATCATCCGTGGTGACGACTGGCTTTCCAGTGCCCCCAAGCTGGTGCAGGTGTTTGTTGCCCTCGGTTGGGAACCCCCCAAATTTGTGCATCCACCGCTTATTGTTGGCCCGGATGGCAAAAAACTCTCCAAGCGCCATGGCGCAACCCAGTTTTCATGGTTTATGGAGCAGGGCTACCTTCCAGAGGCACTGTTTAACTTCCTGGTGCTGCTCGGCTGGTCGGCCGGTTCCGAAAACCGGGAACTATTCTCCGTTCCGGAACTCGTGGAGCGCTTCAACCTGGAAGGCATGACCCAGCATCCCGCAGTTTTTGATTACGATAAGCTCAAGTGGATGAACGGCCAGTATATTCGCAAAAGCGAACCCGGCCGTATTATCGGCATGTGCCTGCCCTACCTGCGCAAAGCCGGCCTCATCCCGGAAGCTCCTGCCCCGGATGCCAAGGACGAAGTTAAAGAGACCTACCGCAAAGAGGTTCTGGATTACGCTCGGCGTGTTATCCCGCTTGAAATTGAGCGAATGAAGGTGCTTTCTGAGGTTACCGAGCTTGTAGGCTTCTTCTTCAAAGATCTCAGCTTCCCAGAAGGTTACGATCCCAAGGCAGTAACCAAATGGATGGGTATGGCGCACATTAAACCGCTGCTTACCTTTGAAATTGAGCAGTTTGGTGCGCTTACAGAGTGGACTCCGGAAACCATTGAGCAGGTTGTAAGGGCCGCCGCCGAGAAACTTGATGTGAAGTTTGCCGAGGTCATTCACCCCACACGTGTGGCCGCCACCGGGCAAACCGTTGGCCCCGGCCTGTTCGAAACATTGTGGGCACTTGGCAAAGAGCGCACCCTGAAACGGCTAACATCCGTGCTCGAAAAGGTCTGACCTCCTTTTTATAACCAATCGGAAGAGTACCACGGGCTGCCGAATCAGCTGCTGGAGGAGTGCATGGATTCAATTATCGATGTCAACACGCTGTTCGGCCCGCTGCCTCTGGCAAGCGTGGATCTTACCGTGGAGACCTTGTTGGAGCTGATGGCCGCAGGGGGCGTAACCTCGGCATGCACGCTTTCTACCCTTGGCTTATTATTGGATGCAAACGTTGGAAACGCTGCTACACGCGCTGCCTGCGCAGAGTATTCGCAGCTAATGCCGGTTGCCACCGTAAACCCTTCCACCTTCTTCGGCGATCCAACGCCGCTTATCCGCCTTCGGCAAGATGGTTTTCGGTCCGTTCGCTTCTTCCCCTCGGTGCAAGGCTGGCCAATTGGGTATCAGCCATTTGCTGCTGTGCTGGAGATTCTTGCACCCACTGGCATCCCCATAATGGTGAGCATCAATTCACCGGGCGAAGTAACGGCACTTCAGGCAATTGCCGGCAACTATCCGCGTGTAATCCTCACCGCTGTAGATCATATTATCCTGCCCGAGGCAATTGCTGCCCTTCGAAAGCACTCCACCTGGATGGTAGAAACATCCCGCCTGCTGGCAATTGGCAGTGTAAAGTTAGTGGCAGATACCGTGGGGGCAGAGAGGGTGCTGTTTGGCACCGGCGCTCCGGCGCAGTCTCTCTCCTCGGCGCTGCACGCACTGCAGCACTCCGGTGTTTCCGATTCCGATCGCCGCCTCATTCTCTGCGGCAATGCAGAGCGCGTTCTGTAGCTCACCAATGCTCTCATTGGCCCGGGCTGTTAAGCCCGACAACCCGATGTGAGCGCAGGAGGTAGTGTCATGTCCATCATTGATATCCACGCCTATCTCGAGGGCTACCCCATTCCGGGCATCAACCAGAACTCGCTTCAGGTTATGCAGCAGATGCGAGAGCGCGGCATAGATCGTGCCGTGCTGATGTCTGCCCGTGCCGCAAATGTAGACCCTCTTTCTGGCAACCGCATACTCGCCGCTATGATGCAACAGGGGCCAGGCATCTTCGGGTGCCTCACCATCAACCTGGATAGGGTAGATGTATCGCTGCAATCCATTCGAGATCTGCTGGGGCAGCGCCACTTCATAGGCGTGCTGCTTACTTCGCACTCTCCAAAGGTACCTCTGCATCCGCTGGTTGCTGATGAAGTGCTAAACGCCTGCCGCCGGTATCAAAAACCCGTCTTCATCAACACGCCCAACAGCGCTTGCGTGCAGGTTGCCCTGCAGATAGCCAAAACCTACAGCGTGCACAAATTCGTTTTCCTTGGCATGGGCGGCATGGATTGGCGCACCGGCATAGCCGCGGCGCAGCAAGCCACCAACATTTTTTTGGAAACCAGCGGACCACTGGATAGGGCAAAGCTGCCGGCCGCAGTTGAGGCCATTGGAGCCCACCGCGTGCTGTTCGGCAGCGGCTCACCTTATCTGGATCCTGCAGCAGCAATCGGCTTAGTATCCGAGGCAGAGGTATCGCCGCAGGCCCAGCGCAACATACTGTATGAGAACGCGGCACGCCTGTTCAGCATAGAAGAGATCGAAGCCCGAGACGAAGGCTTCGAGGGATAGTTCGAACCGGTCTGTAAGAAAAAAAAACAGCCCCCGCTTCTTGAGCTGAAGCGGGGGCTGTTTTATATTGTGTACCGTTGTATAAAAGTCTACTCGGTAGCTTCCACCTGTTCGGCGTCGGTGGTAGCGGCATTCCAGGCGCGCAGGCGCTCCAATTCAAAAGCAAGCACCGGGGCCGGAATTTCGGAAGTGTTAGCAATGCGCTCCAGCACGCGGTGCAGGCTGCGCTCACTGGCATCATCTGGCGGGTTGGGGTACAGCCGGTTCATTGCATCCAGCACAATGTACAGGGCCTCATTTGCGAAGCGAGCCTTGCCCTGAGCAAACGAGCGGTTAGGAGTTTGCGCAAACAGCCGAGACATCTGCTCGTACAATGCTTCCCAGGTATTGCCGGGTGTGGTTGCAACGGCAGGTCGGGGCGTAAGCGATTCGCGGCGCATGGCAAGTGCCTTCGCCTCGCGCTCCTTATGCGCTTCCCAGTCGGCAACAGTGTTGCCCTCAATAACCTGCAGTTTTAGTTGCTGACCAAACACCGTGCTCACAACCGTGTTCACCGTATGGAGGGTAGCGCTGTGGGTGATGTGGCTAGCGCGGTTATAATCCTCTGGCGCCAGGCCAATAACCAGGATATCCCCCTCCACAGTAACTGCAGAAGTAGCCTCCAGTGCCTCCCAAAAAGATCGGCTGTTAACGCTATCCTTAAGCCGGTCCACACAGGCGGCCCAGGTCTTATCCAACATCGGGTTCGTCAATGTAAAAGCTCCTGCAGATCCTATCACGCGGCACCGATCGGGCACCCTGGCGCGAAAGAAAATCGAAATGATAAAAGTGCGAAAAAGCGATGCAGAAAGGCACAAAAGCGGCCCACCACAACCCCGCCCCATCCGAGTGGATTATACGCCGCCCCGCCCATCAAGTCAATATGCAGCGTGTTGTTCGGGGATGGTGTGCGGGAACCGAACAGGATAGAAATTCAACACACACCGAGGCGTGGAGCTCTCTCCACAAACAACCCCTCCGCTCGAAAGAGGAATCAAACCACCCCTCGCCGAAGGGACTCCCGAAGAGATATTGGCCAGTTTAAGCCACAATATCCGCAGTTCCGCATAAGGGAGTTTCGTTTGAGTTATCCTGAAATAGACATTGAATACATTAAGCAGATTGTTAAAGAGGCCGGTGATGCGGCCATTCAGCGCGCGGACGGTGTCTCGTTTGAGCTCAAGGCCGATAGCTCGCTGGTTACTGCCATCGATAAGGATACCGAGCTGGATGTGCGCGCTCGCCTGGAGCAGCGCTATCCCGGTTTTGCCTTTCAGGGCGAGGAGTTCGGCCGCGTTGGCGGCGATGATGTGCCGCTGTGGGCTGTAGACCCTATAGATGGCACCACCAACATGGTGTTTGGTATCCCTTTCTGGTGTGTTTCGGTTGGGCTTATCGTAGAGGGCATTCCCGTTGCGGGCGCGCTGTACATGCCCCGCACTAATGAGCTTTACTGGGCGGTTAAGGGCCAGGGTGCTTTCCGCAATGGCGAGCGACTGCAGGCAGTGGATAGAACCGAATTTGCTGCAGAAGATACCCTTGGCTTCACCAGCGGCGCCATAAAAGCGCTGGATGTTAACGATTTACCGGGCCGTATTCGCTGCCTGGGCAGCATCGCTGCCGAGGTGGTTTACGCCGCACGCGGTGCGCTGTGCTGCCACAGTGGCTGCTTCGAAGGTGCCAACGATCTCGCTGCTGCCATGTGCGTGGCCACCGAGGCCGGGTGTGTTGCCCAGTATATTGCCGATGGTGCGCCGGTGCTTATGGCAGATATGGTGCGCGAGGGCAAAACACGCGCCGCCTTTGCTGTGGGCACGCCCACCACGCTGGCGCTGCTGCGCAGCATGGTTAAACCGCGCTAATCAATTGTCTTAGTACCGTACTTTAAGGAACGCCCGCCTGGATACCCGGGCGGATGTGTGTGAATCAAGATGTCTAATTCCAACAGCACTGGTCCAGAAGTCGATTTTGAAACCGATGCCGAAAACCAGAACAACCCGTATCACCGTACCGCCGAATCTTACGAAAAAAAGCTGAACATGCCGGTGGTCCGCAACTTCCGCCGGGCCGAAGCACGCAAGCTGCATCAGGTATTCAATACGGTTATTAAGCCAGAAGATACCGTGCTGGAGATTGGCTGTGGAACGGGCTACTACACGCGCGATATCGTGAAGCGGGCCGCAAAAGTGATTGCCCTGGACGATTCTGCCACCATGCTGCGGATTGTTAGGGATAGATTGCCCGAGGCCGATCGCAAGAAAGTGGTATTTGTTCGCTCTGAGGGCACACAGTATGAACCCGAGACCCCTGCAGATATCGTAATGCACATAGGTGTGCTGGATTACGTGAAGGATTGGGAGCACTTTCTGGAGCACTCCCTTCGCAATGCTCGCCGTGCCGTTATATTTACCTGCCCAACAAACGGCCCATGGGGCCAGGTGTTCCACCTGCTTGCCCGGTGGGAAGGGGTGCGCATTCAGCGCTACCACAGCAGGCAAATAGAGGCGTGGCTGCACCGGCATCACCCGGACTGGCATTGTGAAATGAGCCTGGTTGGCCTAAACTCCGGCTGGAGCGGCGCTATGACATGGGTCGGCGTGCTCACCCGGCGTTCTGGCTGATACCGCGGCCAGGCTGCGGGCATCCCGCCCTATCAGGATACGGATTGCAGATGTCTGCTGCCACATGCGCGGCGTGTAAAGCCGCATTGAAACCGGAAGACCATTTTTGCCCGCGCTGCGGCCAAAGCGCCGCGCGCATCTACTGGTACTCCTCGCCCGATACACTGCCCAGAGAGGGTGCCTCCGTTATCCCCGATGGTGGCTCCTTTTACCTTGTCGCCCAGAACAACGGCAGCGATGCCGCCCGGGTATTTCTGGATGGCAGCCGCCTGCGTGGCCTGCGCCTTGCCGGTGCCGCCGAATCCTGGGTAGAGCCCCATCAATGCGTCGCCTTTCCCGTTCAGCACGCCCCCGGTGAGGTGGTTGGCGGCGTGGTGGCGATGCAAAGCGAGGATGGACCCCGACCCCGCATATCTGCCCGCGCGCCAGATGCCCCGTGGTGGGAGATGCGCGGCCTGCGGCAACAGCAGTATCGCGCGCAAACCATTGTTCGCATCGTTAATGAGAGGTGGGTAATCGGCGCGCCATCGCTCCTATTTCCACCCGGCGTTCGTCGCCAGCCTGTTCGCATCTGGAACGATGCCGAACGCGCCAGAACCTTCGATACCGATATCCCTGCCGGAATCCGCCTGTTTTGCGGTGCGATTGATATCGATAGGCGCGCGCCAGATGCCTCGGCCGGCAGCGTTATGGATGTGCTGGCCGAAGCCGTTTCGGAGCGCTTAATACGTGAGCCAGATAGGCATTGGAAAGCCGGGCCAGATGATGAAGTAGTGCAGATACGGCGAATGCCTGCACCCGTTACCGATCTCGGGCCAGATGCCATCCTCAGCATCGACTTTGGCACGCGCAACACAGGCATCAGGTTGCGCTGGCGCAGGGAGATTGTGCCCGGCCGCCCGGCCGATTTTGTGGAGCCCATTACAGATAGCACCGGCGCAACACGCTTCCCTACCGAAATGGCCATCCATCGCACCGGACGCAGCTTTCAGTGGGGCTCCGAAGTACCACGCACGGATCTTCCCGCAGATATGCACCGCATTTCTGGCCTTAAAACTGCACTCAGAACAGGCGAAGAGCCCTATGTGGCCATCAACCCGGCCTGGACCACCGCCTACTTGCTGGAGCGCTACTTCGAGCAGTTGTTCAGCAGGATAGATGCGTTTCTTGCTGGCCTAAACCCGCCGCTTCGTCGCACCGCACTCAACATTAGGTATGTAATAACGCGCCCCGTTCTGGATGGTGCAGCCGAGGGTACGCTGGCACACCGCTACGAAGAGGCGCTGCTCAACGCCCTTGAGCGCTGCGAGGTTGCCCCACAATCCGTACGGTTTTTGCTGGAGCCCATTGCCGCAGCCTGCGGCATCTGCCGGCTGCGCAGCCAGGAGCTGCTGGCTCTGGGCGAAGGGGCTACCATCGCCGTGGTAGATTCTGGGGGGGGAACTACCGATGCTGCTGTGGCGCGCCTCAGCCTGAAAGAGGGGCATGTATCGCTGGAAATAGAGGCGGCAGCATCCCTCCACCTTAAGGCAGATAACCCTGCGCTTCCGGCCCTGGCACACTTCGGCACAGCCGCCTCGCAGGAGCTTGGTGGCGATACGCTGGATGCTGCGCTGGCATACCTGCTATTAACAAATGCGCAATCTGTGCTGGAAACATCTGGCCGGCCGGTGCCCTCCGCCATCGATGTGTGCCCCGGCATCTCAGATCCTGCCGAACGCAATCGCTGGGAGCGTGCCTTTGTATCCGCCTGCCGTCTATTAAAAGAGGCCTTTGCGTTTGTGTCCAGTCAGCACCTGTGCGCCCCACAGGAGGGGAGGCCGCGCCCCTTCGAGCGCCCTGTATTTCCGTACCGTGCAGAGTACGAAGGCATCTATCTGGAGCAAAACCTGTTCGGAGAGCAGGTGGTTGTGCCCGTGCTCAACGCCCCGGCTCTGGATCTTGCCGAGCGCCTACACTCCCTCTGTGGTCAGAGCTCAACAGGGATCGATCCTTCCAGAGTAAAGCAGGTTTTCTACGTGGGCGGTACCTGCATAGAGTATTTTGTGCGCCAGCAAATCCACCTCGCGTTCCCCAACGCTGCCCGTCTGCGCGCCGAAGCTCCCGAAGAGGCACGTGCTGCCGTGTTGGAGCGCTTGAATGCCGTGCCAGAGGGGGCGGTATGGTGTGATGATGCCCTGTTTGCCGCTGCTCCTGTAGATCTTGAGCTGGAGATTGCGGATAGGGTGTATCCACTTATCAAACGCTCGCAGCCCCTTGTGCCAGATGCCGCGTCAACCATTCGTCCCTTTGCGGTTCAGCTGGAGGCTTACGAAGAGCTCTCGGCTTACCTTTGTGCCACACTGCCGGATGGAGAGCGCATGCGCGTTGCCCGCGCGTTCTATCGCAACGCCACCGATAACCCCGTTCAGGGCACTCTGCAGCTGCGCATCTCGGCAGAACAGGGGGCTGTAGCCTCGCTGTTGATTGCTGGAAACAGCATTCCTCAGTGGCGCTTTGTGCTGGTAGAGGGCACGGTATGACCACTCAAAACCCGGAGTTAGAAGCCATTCTGGCCGAAATCGAGCAGTTGCGCACCACCCTCAATACCACGCTGGATGCCATGGCACAGCGTGTAACAGGGCTGCTTTCGGCCACAGAACCGCCGGCTCCAGAGCCCACTGCACCTGTGCCAGAAGAGGCGCCAGAAACCAGCCCGGATTGGCTGCGCACCCTGGTTATGCAATGTGCCGATTGCAATTGTGAACCCATGGTAAACCTGGTGGCCGCGGCCTCCGTATTGCCCGGTGCAGCCATGCGCCAGCATTTGGCCCGGCAGGCGGGTAGTCCGGTTCCTTCAGATACGGTATTGGTGGCAGCACTCTCGGATCTGTTGCCTATGCTTACCATGAAGTATCCCGATTCTATGGAGGGCATCTCGGAGGAGTGGGGAACCATTCTCTTAGAGCTTCAGCAGCCAATGCTCAGTTGGCTGCAGGCCAGATTGGGGCTGGAGCTGATTGTGCCTGTTCGAGGAGATTGGGTGAACCACAGAGAAATGCAGTGTATAGAGTGGCGCAATACGGCCCACACGCAGGAGGCAGATAGAATTGCCCGCGTGTTTTCGCCGGGCTGCCGCCTGCGTGGCGCCGTTGCGGTTCCCGCGAAAGTTGCCGTCTACGCTGTGGAGAAGCTGGCATGATACAGCCCATCTGCCTCTGTGGCGAGCCATTGCAATCCGGCGCTAATTATTGCACGCTCTGCGGCCGAGAAGTGCGGCAAATCTGCCCGGTCTGTTTTGAGGAGCGGCGCTTGCTGCATCGCCCGGGTGGCAGCCCATCTTCGTGGTGCCTTGCCCGCGGGGAGCTGCTAAACGCGTGCGTACGCTGCGGCAGGTGGCTGCAAACAGGCATATCTTCCTGCCCGGATCCGAACTGTGGTGGCGTGGTAGAGCCTGTGTGGCCAGCATCCGTTGGCAAATCTCCCAATGGCGCCGGGCGCACCAATGGGTGGCAGTGGCCCTCTGTATGGGATAGGCACAATCCGGCCCACAAAGCGCCGGTTATAGGCGGCTGGCAAAGCAGCTCAACCGTATATGCAGCGTTTTTGGCACATGGTCGGCTTTATGCCTGGACCGGCGATGCCCTGCTGTCCCCAGATCCGCCCGGTGCTTCCACGCAGGATAGCCGGGATGCCTGGCGGTGCTGGCTGGGCTTCGGCAGCGATCCAGAGCCCGCATTCGCGGCCTCTTCGCTGGCGGCACTGCTGGGCGGGGCCGCCATCCTGGCTGCCAGAAACGATTTTGTTGTTGCCGGGTTATACACGGGCAAGGCCATCGAGGCGGTGCGGATGAACACCGGCACACCTATTGCGCACACCGCCTCGGCGCTTTACTGGGCCGGTTGGGCAGAGGGTGCCGAGGGAGCCGCGCTATGGTATGCACCGGTTAGCCCGGTTTGGCGAAACACCGCTGCAAAACGCGCCACCCAGTCCACCAGGGAGATGGCGCCCCGGCGAGGCAGCAAAATGTTGATAGATGGGGATACCGCCTACTGGGTTTCTGAAGGTGGCGTACTTTGTGCGCTCAATTGCACTACAGGCGAGGCCGCTACGCTAACTGCCGCGCTTGCCGGGCAGCATGTGGGCTGGTGTGATGCACGGGGAGTGCGCACCGTAACGGCAGGTGCGGATGGCATTCGGGTAGCGCTGGATCCTGTTGTGCAAGATGGCCTTCTGCGGGAAGCGGCAGGTGGCGATGGACCCCTGAGAGACCTGTTTATGGCGGATGGCCTAACCGCAGTGGTAGGGGATACAGTAGTTACCCTGGATAGCCACACGGGCTACGTTCAGGGTGGAGGCCGCTTTAACGGGCAGTGGATTGCCGGGGCCATTGCCCCCGCAGAATCCGAAGCGCCAGACCAGGAGCCGCGGCTGTTGATGTTAACCAGAGATGGCGAAGATGGCAGCCTGGTGGCCCTACGTCCATCCTCTGGCGGCGAAGAGTTTGTATGGAGAGCGCGGGGCATCCGGCCAATTGGGTTGCTTACCGCAGGTAGTATGTTAAGCGTTGTGCACGATAGAGGCACAGTTACCATCGGCACGTAACGGGCGTTATTAAGAGCCCCGGGGAGTGGGAATGAGCATCTTAAAAAGCTGCAACGGATTGCTGCGCAGCCTCCTGTTACTCTTTATCTTTGCTATGGCTGCCCAGCATTCTGGCGCGCAGCAGGCGCAGGATTATACACGCGTTACGGCAGTGCCTCGCGTTGAGATGGATACCTGGTTAAAGCAGGAGGCCGCCGCCAGCGGTGCCGATTGGGATAACGGCAGATACGCCTTTTATTTAGGCTTTGCCACCGGGCACTATGGCACCGATCCTGTATCCGCCATCGCAATGCGCCGTGCAGCCTTCAGCCTTATGAATGCCACTCTGGCAGCCGGCGATAAACTGGTTCCAGAAGCCTTTGAGATGAAGGTCTCTACGGTCGGCGATCCTGTTACCCTCAGTGCAGACCCAGAATCCCGCGCGAAATTTGTGAATGAGGTTCCATACACCTCCGCACCTGGCAGCCATGGTGGTCACGATATCGAGCGAGCCCTGTACGAAACGATCCAGAGCATCCCGGCCTCCGAGGCTGGCAGCACAGTTATTCTGCTGCTGAATAAAGATAACGCCAGTCAGGCACCCACTGGCGAAAAGGCATCCCTATTTGGTGCGGATAACTCCCAGTTAAAACAGGCGATAGCTAAGGCAGGCTTCCGGCCAACGCCGGTGCGCAAACAGTTTCAAATGCAATCTGCCACCGGGCCTGTTGTGGTTGCCGTAACGGCTTTGTTCCCTGCACGCATGGCCTCGCTGCCGGGCAGCTTCGGTGCCCGGTATCCCACCTTTTCCCGGGATAGCTGGCAGCCCCTGGCCGATGCGCCCGCCGCCACCGAGCAGGTTCCCAACCCGGCAGCAACTGCTCCGCATAGCACCGAACAGGCCGCACCGCCGCTTGCTCCTCAGCAAGTGGGCCCCGGAAAAAGCATGTTCCCCTGGTGGATTTTGCCACTGCTGATTATCATCGTCGTTGTGGTGCTTGTGGTTCGTGCGTATGGCAAGCGTGCCGGGGTTCAGGCCGTTAAAACCATGGCTACTCCCGGGCCTAAAACCGCCGCGCCGCCAGCATCCCCGGCGGTGCCGGGCGTGGCTCGCTTCTCCGTGGGGCCTGATGAGTTTGCTTTTCCAGCCCTTACTGCTGCAAGCGCCTGGGCGCTTTTCAAAGATCCTGGTGGGAAGGCACGCCTTATCGATCTATCTCCACCAACCGATGGCAGCACGCAACCGGCCCTTCCCGGCGATGCGGTGGTTATTGCACGCATTCAGGTTGCCGCAGATAAGAGCCTGCTGGCAGAGGCCGAAGGAAGCTATCAATTTGTAGAGATTCAGGGTACCGATGCCGATAAATGCAATGGGCACAAGCTCAGCACATCCCCCGGTAAGCGCGTACTATGCCGTGTGCAGGCGGCCGATACCGGCGAAAAGACACGTTTTGAAGTGGTATTTGAGGTTCAGAAAGGCAGCCGATCCTGATGGCAGAGACGCTTTCTATCCGTAGAACTTTTATCCTGGGACTTGGAACAACAGGTAAAGAGGTTGCTGAAGCCGTTGCAGAGCACCTCACCTGGCAGTTTGGCGGCTTCGAAAAAGCCTCCTGGGTGCGCCTGTTGGTGGTGGAAACCGAACAGCCAGATTCCCCCCTGGGAGATCGTATTATCCGCGCTGGCATCAGCCGCGAAGAGTACGCGCCCTACCTCAACGCACCGCGCACGGCAGGTGCCGAATTCGATTTTTACAACTGGCAGGATGGCCAGAGCCTTCGAGCCATCGACAACCCATCGGCTGGCGCGGGCAACCTGCGCATGCTGGGTCGCCTTTGTGTGTTTCACTCGTCCACATCCTCGGAATCTGCCACTTACGATCGGCTCAAACGCCGCTCTATGGCGGAGCTATCTGCCCTCAAGCAGCTTACACCCCAATCCGTTGCAGATCAGCTTGGCCGCTCGGATCTGAAAGTGGATATCCATACCGATACCGTGGTGTATGTGGTTGGTACGCTTTGCGGCGGTACCTGCAGTGGTGCCTGTGCCGATATGGGCTACCTTCTGAGAGAATGGTACGGAGATGGAATAGACTGCCAGGCAATCTTCACCGTGCCGCACCCACAATTAACTGGCGGAAAAGCTGCACGTTACAAAAAGAACGCCTACTACGCCCTCAAAGAGTTGAACCATTATCAGCTTGAGAGCACGGCCTGGTTGCAGAAGTTGCCCGGCAACGATGGTCCTTCTCGCAGAACCGAAAAGCCTTACGTTATCACCCGTGTTTTGATGCCTGGCGGACCCGAAGGTGCGGACGTGCGCCGCCTTAACGTTATGATTGGTCAGTACCTGGCCGCAGCATCCGGCCCAGCGGGCGGTGCCATCGCAGCGCGTGATGTAGATGCCAAGGGCAATATGGAAACGGCGGATAGCGTTGGCTTTATGCGCCCTCTGTTCAGCACCATGGGCATGGCAGCGCTGGAGTATCCGGGCGAGCACATTTTGCGGGCCGCCACAACCCGCCTTATGGGGGGTGCGTTAGAGGCGTGGTGCAGAAGCCAGGCCTCGCCAGAAAGAATTTCAGAGGCGCTGCGAGCGTTCAGCAGCACTGGCGAGCCAGAGCTTAACAGCCTGCTTCAGCGGCTTACCGATGAGGGCAACGACAAACTGGGCACGCAGGCACTGCGCGATGCCGTTTTAACCGATAGCACGGGCAAGGCGCCTCGTGTTGAGAACGTTCGGCAACTGCTAAGAGATTTTGAAACACGCCTCACCGCCTCCGAATCGGCCGTTCCGCTGGCCGATGGCACTGCACCCTCCCTCGCCGGCATTATGGATGACAGCGTTGGCGGCATGTTGAGCCGCACCGATGCAGAGGTACTGCAGTTCGTATCCCGGTCGTTATTTGATCTGGATGGCGGGCCAGCGTTTGTGTCTGCAGTGCTTGCAGAGCGCCTCAAGCGCCTCGAGGCAGCATCCACCGGCATACAGGAGGTACTGCCGGAACTAAGGCAGGATTCGAAATCGCTCAAAGCCACCCTGGATGAGGCGCTTGCCGAGGCAGAGCGCATTCAGAACAGCCATAACCCCTTCGGCAAAAAAGAGAAGCTTGCGCAGGCCTGGGCTGGTGTACTGAGCGCCCTGGAGGATTATCTTAAGAACGAGCTCAAAACTCAGGGTGCTGGCCACTTGCAGCGCCGGGATATGATCCCACAGCTGGCCGAAAAACATCGCAATGCCACCGCTCTTCTGTTGCGCAGACTGGATGCCATGCAATCTGCCTTTAGCCAGGAAGCAGCCGGGCTAAATGACTCCTGGAAGGCTATGAGCTCTGATGTACCTACCGTTAACGGCCATGTGTACTTTGATGCCGAGCCACCTGCTGCGCGTGGTACGGTTACAGAGGAGTACTACAGCCTGCTGCGCCAGGCCATGTGGCCGGGTGAGAGCGGCACCGGCTGGGACGACGTGCAGAAAGAGGCCGCCGCGCGCCGGGATGTGCTGAAACCGCTCGAGGCACTTGCTCAGGACCTTAAACTGGCCGATGGCCAGAGCAGCTTCGATCCCAGGCCAGGCAGAGCCACCGCTATGGAGTGCATTCCGCAGGATCTTATTGCTGGCATCCAGGCCCGTGCCCGTGCCTTCTTCGAGCCGTTGCGAGGCCAGGTACATATTGCAGATAAGATGTCTGTTCCCGATCTGGATACCGTTATCCAGCTCAGCGCACCGCGCCTCGGGGTACATGGGGCTCAGATATCGCCCCAACTGCAGGGCGCGCGCGCAATACGCCCACAGGCACAGAACCTTGCATTTATGGATCTCAGCCGCACCGATCCCAGAACCATGCAGATGGCAGCCAAGATAGAGACCGATGTTGCCCTTGCCCGCGATGGGAAGATCACAGATAGCCACGATCCATTCCGGCTGCTAATCGTTCAAGAGAGGCACGGCTTTACCTTCGGGCAGATGGAAGGCGTTATCAGCAGCCATGCTTACGACCTTACTGCTCTGCAGAGCGCAGAAGGCGCCGCCACCGATTTCCACTTCTGGCATACCCGCCGAGATGTGAACTGGCTAGACCCACTTGTGCCCCCGCGCAGAGTAGAAGAAACTGAGGAGTGGTGGCTGCAGCTTGTGCTGCTGGGTCGCCCCGCCGATGGCATTTTTGAGTGGAACCCTGCGGACCGGGGTGAGATAAAGCGAGAGGGCTGGTATCAGGTTGCTGGCAGCGAGTTCCGAGTGTTTTACCCGCAGGGTGTAGCGGGCGTAACAGAAACCGAGGCGAGGGTTCCGCTGGATTTCAACTCGGCGGTAATGACCCTGCTATCCTCCAGTTACGGCATACTGCGGCAGTGCCTGAACGTACACATCAGCCAGTACCGAGCCGAACAAAAAGAGGCACGGTACGTTGCGGCACTTGCCGAGGGTGTTAAATCGCTTGGAAGCCTGGGCCTTGTGGGGATAGATAGGCGCGGGGCAGATCGCATATTGCGGCGTGCTTTCGGCCGAGATCCTATACTGGCCGATGCCTACTTTGTGTATGAAACAGAGGCCAGCCGCAATGCAGCCAGCCTGTTTGCGCACCTGTACCGCCTAAAAGGGCAGATGATGCCAGACTCGTCAGAAGAGTACGGTGCCAATGCCTACTACTGCCCGCACTGCAACTTCCTACTTAGCGATAGCGTGGAACCCCTGCGGGCAGCACACTTCATGTGCCCGCGCTGTGGAGATAGATACTGGCCGTAAATTGAAACGTTTGCAGGAGAATCACCGCTGCTGCATAGTAATCATTCAATAATCGAGGCAGACAACTTTATGCTGATATTTCTCGATGAAAGCTATGAAACCGATGACACCGGCCAAATCAGCCATGCTTATGGTGGGTTTGGTATTGATGAGACCCGCTACCGGGGTCTCGTTGTAGCGGTATTTCAAGCAAAGATGCGATATTGCATGCGCGATACGGGTTTTTCTGACGAGCAACGCAGGATCGTGCGCCGAACGCATATTCTGACAGCAGAACCGCCAGAGCGGTCTGAAATGAAGGCAACCAAACTTCTTACTGCTAAACAGGCTCAATACTACGCGGAACACGGTAGCGCTCCGGGCATCGACCTCGCAACCCTGCTACCGGTTCACAGCTCGCAGATCTCACGGCACACATTTTATTGAATTCCATGCGTCCGGCGATAAATCGGAAACCGATCGATGAACTTTGGCGAAAGGTTGTCTCGATGGAATTCAGAAGTACCGATCTAAAGACACGCGGGATTCGGAAAATACATAAATAAAAAAACAACAGACGGGAGCATCTGCTCGTAGGTCCGGGAAAAGGACCAGCCGCCTGTTTCACTAACATTATAAGCGCAAATACAGAATTGGGTATATAACTTTTTTCACTCGTAATCTAAGGATCTATGGCTATCAGAGAGGTATTAAACTGGAAACCAATATAGAACGACAACTGAATAATGGGGAGCGTCTGTTATGGACTGGCAAGCCTGATGCCGGGCGAACGGCCCTGAAGTACATTCCGTTCTCAATTTTTGCCGTCTTCTGGTTGGGGATGTGTACTGTAATATTCGGTGGGATGGCCTTCGTAACCGGTGGCATGTCTCAAGCTGTTGGTGGCAGTATGATGCCCGGTGTTGGGATAACTTCGTTTATGGCCATCCCATTTGTTGTGGCGGGTTTGGGGTTCTTGTTCTCACCTGTTCTTGCAGCAATAGGGGCATCTAACACCGTTTATGGCATTACCGATAGTAGGTTACTAATTGTAAAGTCTTTTGTTTCAACATCGGTGCGAACGTACAGGCGTGAAGATATCCGTGATCTGGAGCGCATAGAGCGTGCTAACGGAACGGGCGATCTGGTGTTCGGTCGAACGGCTTCCTACCGCGCCGATGGTCAACGCTACGTAACTGAAACCCGTCTTGTAGGCATACCAGAAGTTCGTAAGGTTGAGCAGTTCCTGCTTGAAATTCCGTACGAGCAGAGCGTCGAACAGCATACCCAGCAATATGGCAACCAGTAGAATGCGGGCAGGAATTACCAGGTATCGAACAATAAGAAACTTACTATGACCATTACAGACCAGATCGACGAGTACATTAACAGCCAGCCTGAACCAAAACGTACCGATATGCAGATTTTGCACGGCACTATTTTGGAGTTGGCCCCGGGTTGCAAACTATGGTTTCTGGATGGGAAAGATAGCAACAATAAGGTTGTCTCCAACCCCAATATTGGCTACGGCCTGCGCACCATAGAGTATGCGGATGGCAAAAGCAAAGAGTTTTACCAGCTTGGCATAAGCGCCAACACAACCGGGATTTCGGTATACGTTCTCGGCATTGAGGATAAGGCCTACCTGGCAACAACCTACGGAAAACAGCTTGGAAAAGCGAGCGTAACCGGGTACTGCATCAAGTTCAAAGCACTGAAAGATATAGACCTGGAAGTACTGAAAGCAGCAATGCGTTTTGGGTTAGAGGGGCAGGGGTCGTAAATTGCCATATGGTGATGGTATGTGGGCGTGTTGCAGCTAAAACAAACCCCTCGGCTAACAAATACTGGTCTTAAATAGGCGGTACCAGTAATACGCACCGCTTGACTCGCGATGCTCAACCGGTCCTCGAATTCGCCCCTGGAGAATGTATGCGATTAGATTTGCCTTCCAGCATTCAACTGCCAGATGGCGCTTCGGTGTTGATCGCAGGTATGGGGGGCGGCTTTGATGTATTCTGTGGCCTTCCCATCTTCTTTGAACTGCAGAAGCGCGGATACATGGTTCATCTGGCCAATCTTAGCTTTGCGCCACTTCAAGAATATACGGATTGTGATTGGCTTTCGACTACGCTGGTGGGAGTGGGGCCCGCAAGCACGGAACTCACCGGATACCATCCGGAGCGGTTTCTATCGCAATGGTTTCGCGAATGTCAGGGTGAGGAGCGCACAATCTGGTGCTTCGATGCCGCCGGCGCACAGGCCATGGCGGATGATTATCGCAAGCTGGCACAACGCCTAAAGCTCGATGCCATTGTGCTGGTTGATGTATGAAGCGCGAGAGAAGATACAATTGCGACCGGGCAGGTCAGTGCGGCTTATGTAGTGGGGAGCGAGGTGAGTTAAGGCGCGAGGAAAGTCAGTGAGCTCAATCCTGCATTTTCCAACTCCCATCATCCAATGCCCGGCCCCGTACCTCAGCCCCGCACTGTGCGATCAATGCCCGACTATCTGAAGTGGATTGGCTGCCCTACGTCCACCGCAAACCTCTGTTCTATGGTGTTTGTTGGGTATCCGGGCAGGCCCTGGTATCGGCTGTTGGCCTGCTCTACTACTATCCAGAAATTACCTGTAGCGGGATCTTGAAAGCTTGGATCGGGTACAAGAGTGTTATTACTAATGTAGGTTATTGTGCCTGCGCCTGATATTAGTTTTGCTGCCTCGCCATCTTCTGGCCCAACCAGGTCGAGTTGGATTGCTGTAACGGGGGATGTTTGCCCTGCAGGCAAGTGTATGCTATTAACACAGGTTCCAAGAGAGTGCCCATGCGCATTCATAGCGTTGAAGATACCTCCGCTTAC
Source organism: uncultured Chthonomonas sp. (assembly GCA_903859705.1). Taxonomy (GTDB): domain Bacteria; phylum Armatimonadota; class Chthonomonadetes; order Chthonomonadales; family Chthonomonadaceae; genus CAIXIX01. Next base: position 57,472 of record CAIONQ010000009.1, on the reverse strand, counting down.
AGTGCCATCATGGGCCTGCACAAGTTCAAGCAACAGCCGCGTGCCGGCGGGCAGTACATTCGCATTTGGTGGTGAGCATATTCCAACCGTTTGGTTTATCAGTTCTTTGTTTGCTGCATTCCAGTTGTTGATATTGCTTTGAAGCTCATTTCCAAATATCTGGAAGATGTACTGCTGCATGTACACATCGTAACCATCTTCTGATCTGGCATTCAACTGGAAAGCAAAGCCGGTGACTGAGGGAAGGCCCGCCTGTGGGGGGCCATCGTAAGCCAGTACAACGTCCTCAGTAATTTCAAGAATAACTTTTACACCCAGTAAGGGCTTTCCACCGTCGTTCATCTCGTAATTAGTGCTGCTGCCGAGGTTGGGGCTGGGCCTCGGTATAACGTCGAATGAATTAAGCGGAACTACATAGATATCTGGCTGTGTTTTGCCTTTATATGCCAGCACTGCAGAACTTCCAGAATTTTGTGGCGCAGCAAGGGCTGGCGACATCCCTGTTTTAATAACCGGCATCGTAATGGGATCGTGCCAGCCATTCTCTGGATTTGCCGGGTCCCAGAGAACACCAGCATTGCGGTCTCGGCGCATCATGTTTCCGGTTGTAGAATCTACCCAGGCCATGTGCAGTTTGCCGTCGCCATCCGCAGTCAATGCCGGGCCCGTAGAGCTATGCACTCCGGGTATGGCCGCAGGTTTTGCCCAGCCGCTATGGTCTGTATACTCGGTATAGTACACATGATCTGTACTCTCTCCAACAAATGCCATGTATACGGTTTTGTTATGAAATGTCAGGGCTGGTGTGTTGGAGCTACGCGCATGCGGAACGGGCTTACGCGGGCTCCAGGTTGCGCCTTTGTGTATTGCGTAAAATATTTGCTGTTGTGGTGGCGGAGATACCGATTGCCCCTCATACCACAGTGCCAGGGCATCAGATCCATCCGTTGCAAGCTCAATCCAGGCGCAAAGCAGGCCGGTCTCTGTGGCGGTAAGTGCAGGAGCAGAAGTAGCAGCCGGCCCCTGATAGCCCTCCACCCAAACATCAGCGCCAGATAGCGCGGGGTCCCACAGTGGCTCAACATTCACCCACTCAATACCGTTGAAGCAGCCTGAAACTATAACGGGCGGTTGGTGCCGCTCTACCGATGGGGGAATGAAGCCAGCATCTGCCGGGTTCTGCATCCAGGCGACATAGCAAACGAGGTTGAAAAACGCGACTGCCGGCGAGGTATTTGGCGCGGGCTCAAACCCGGGATCTCGAACAATGCCAAAAATTGGTTCTGCAGTTGTAGAGCTATAGGAATAGGTGCAGAGTTGGATCTTTCCGTCTTTATGATCGGTCCACGCCAGAGTATTTGGTGCACAAATGGCAGGCACACATACCGTGTTAGCATGCGGCACTCGCTTTTGAAGAGATACCATTGTTGTTACTCCCTCTTTCGCCGTTCGGGTGAAACACAAGAGCGTACTGCTACACGGTATGTATCCATATCGCTATTTGGCGGCCCGGATGATGGCAGCCTGCTTCATCACTGCCACCGCCCAATCCCCAACCCCGCGCCGAAGGCGCTTCCAGCTTAACGCTGTGCGAAGATCTTATCCAGACTGGCGCTGATGAGGTTCAGACGCTCGGAGTCTGATGCCAGGCCAGAGAGGTCTACAAATGGCTCTGCAGTTATTGGTCCCTCATAACCAATGGTATCCAGAGCCATTAGGAACCCACCGATGTTAATAACGCCGGTTTCGCCGGGGAGGGCACGCTGGTTATCAATGTAGTCGTCCAGCGTTACGCCAACCGGTGCGTCGTTAACATGCACGTACACCACCTGCTCGGGCTTCAGCTCCAGCAGTTCGTCTATTGTTGCGCCAGAGGTATGCCAGTGCCAGCAATCCAGCAGTAGCCCTACTTTGGGGCCAATCTCTGCTCCCATGGCAATCATTGCCTCCATGGTGTGCACAAATGGGAAGCGCTGGCTATCTCGCAGGGTTTTTGGGCCAATAAATTCCAGGCCTAGTGATATGCCAAAATCGCTCAGAATATGGGCAATTGGCCGAAATCTATCTATATGCTGCCTGCGGTTTGCATCAAAGTTCAAATCGTTTGAGCAGGGCATAACCCAGGTGCTGCAGCGCGTACAGCCGGCAGCCTCTGCGGCTGCCGCCAGACGTGGAAGCTCTGCCAGGCCCTCTTTCCAGGTCTGTTCGTCTTTCCGGAAATCGGTAGGCAGGCCAAAGCCACACGGCTTTATGCCAGCTGTCTCAAACCGGGCGCGCACTGCGTCTTTGCCCTCGGTATCTACCAGGTCTGCCACTTCGCGAACGCTGATTTCTACACCACCAAAGCCTGCCGCCACTGCGCCTGAAATTGCCTCATCCAGGCTGGCTGGCTTTACGCCAACGGCCCATGGGCTTAAACCCTTATACATTGTTTCGTCCCTCTAAATAAGTTGGAGTTACCCCATCCGCAAATTCACGTCCTCCGCAGTGTTATCCTGCACTTTGCTTCAGGGCATGCAATGATAGAGTTGTAGAGTTGTAGAGTTGTAGAGTTGTAGAGTTGTAGAGTTGTAGAGTTGTAGAGTTGTACACCCCGGCCCAGTGCTGGCCTTGGGTACACTAATCAAAAGCGAATGCACAACAGGCAGTATGCAAGTTTCGGAGCAGACATATGGCAGCAGATAACAAACTGGGGTACGCCGGGCCAGATATTCAGGGCATCAAAGCGGATTCGGCCAGCCTGCGCTTAACTCGCGTGGAGTTTGCACCTGGCTTTGTTATAGATGAGGTTCAACTGGATGCCTCGGATCTCAGTGTTCTGTTCGGTACACCTCCTCCTGGAGATCTGCCGTTTAGATGTGGCGAAGTGCGCTTGCGTGCGGTTATCAGCGAGATTAATCTGAACTTGCTTCTGGAGAAGCACACCCCGCCGGATGTGCCCGTGAAAAACTTGAAGGCGGCACTGCTTTCGGGCCGAATACTTTTGCGGGGCCAATTTCTGAAGGCGGTTATGGCGCTACCTTTTGCCATGGAGGCCACTCCAGTAATAGTGGATGGTAAGCGGATCAAGTTGACCTGTGCCGGGAGCCAGGTTGGGGGTATGTCTCTTCCACAGGCTGCAGTGCAGGTGATTGAGATGGCAATAAACGAGAAGATTACGATCGACCTGACCCAATCGCCCATACCAATTTCACTGCAAGAGTTGCGTGTAGAGCCCGGGCGTATCACAGCAACGGGTACAGCCCGGTTGGAGTGGAAAACCCTGAACGCCTTGATGAGCGGCACCAATCCACAGCTGAAGGGGCGCGCATGAGTGCCGAGCACACGCCAGCAGCCAAAGAAGCAAGTACCCTCAGGATTGCCGAGAGCCTGCATCCTGGGGCCGCTATTTGGAACCGCTTGCTGGCCGCTATTCTCATAGTTGGCATCCTGGTACGCGTCTACCTCATGCTGCGTGCGCAATCGACCGAAGAAGATTTCTACATCACCCTGCGTTATGCCGAAAACATCGCCGCCGGCCACGGATTTGTATACAATGCCGGCCAGCATGTGCTGGGCACCACAAACCCCTTATATACGCTTCTACTTGCCGCCCTACTTAAACTGGGAATAAGCGGGTTAGTTTCGGCGAAGTTAATTGGGTTGTGTGCGGATGCCGCCGCTGGCTTTTTTACTTACCGACTTGGCAAATCGATGGGCAGGCCCGGCTGTGGACTGGCAGCCGCGCTGTGCCTTGCACTGGCCCCGGTAAACCTTACTGCCGCCACCCGCGGCATGGAGGTTGGCCTGGTGGCTGCCGCAGGAATCGCGGCCTGGAGCTATTGGGCAGAAGAGCAGGAGGCGGCCGCATGGTTATGTGCCGCTGCGCTGGCAATGCTCCGTATTGATGGGGCCGCCCTTGCAATCATATTACTGGTGGCAACCGTGCTCAGGCGCAGACTGCAGGGAATCAAGCCGCTTCGAGATCTGTTGCCATGGCGGGGCATGCTGCTTGCTGCAGCGGTATCGGCTCCCTGGTTTCTGTTTGCAACTATCTATTTTGGCTCGCCCATACCCATGTCTCTCAAGGCGAAACTCACGGTTTATGGGCGCCTGATACCGGGTAGGTTTCCGCATCTTGCAGAGTTCTTCACACTGATGCTGCACAACCCATTTGGACTGGCTATGGGTGTTGGGGCGGGCATGGCGGTTACCTCCCTGGTGTATACCCTTCTGAAATGCCGTGGCGGGAAAAAGCGCACCGTGCCGCGAGAAACGCTGTTGGCCGCGCCCCTGTTCTGGATAGCTCTTCACTATACAGGCATGGCTTTTTCACATGTGGTGCTTTTTGGCTGGTATTTTGTGCCGCCCACGCCCGTTTACTACCTGGCTGCAACTACTGGGTTGGCATTAATGTTCGCACCCAGTGCCGCCCGAGCGATTCGATGGACCCCCGTATCGCTCACTACCGTGCTTGCCGTTTCAGCCGTAGGCATGGCAGCCTTTACTGTGCCAAGGGTTCAGAAAACTCTGATTGCAGATCAAAAGGTTGAAACGGATCTTCGGATACCCATCGGCGAATACATGGCAAAGGTTAGCCGGCCCGGTGAGACCCTGATGCTGGAGCCAATTGGCTACATTGGGTACTACAGCCGAATGCAGATAATCGATGTTATCGGCCTTATCTCTCCAGAAGCGCTGCCTTCCTACGCCGCCGATGTTCCGCAGCCAGATCATGATCTCTGGATGCGTCTGCATCCACACTGGCTGCTGCTGCGTGCCGGGCAGCGTAAAGACCTGCTTGCCTACGAGCAGGGCCTCCCGCAAAGCAAGCGCCTCGAGGCCGAATATATGCAGAGCAATACCTGGCGCGACCCTCTGCACCCCTCTGCCGAGCCCGTTTTTTATCTATACCACAGGCACTGAGCTGGCATGTCTGCCATTCCTGGCAGCAGGAGATTGCCCGGATTTTGCCTGATCTGTAGCCACACAATATTGCTGGAAGGCACCTATGCACCCACGTACCCCGCGCAAGCACACACGCAGCCTGTTTCTGTTCGCACTGCTCCTGTTATCTGGAAATGCGCTTATGGCACAGCCTACAAAAACTGCCGATATCGTTATCGCTGATTTTGAAGGCGATAGCTATGGCACATGGAAGGCTGATGGCACCGCTTTTGGCAGCGGCCCGGCCCATGGCACCCTTCCGGGGCAGATGCCGGTGGAAGGGTTTAAGGGCAATGGCTACGTTAATTCCTATCATGGTGGTGATGGCCCAACTGGAACGCTGACATCGCCTCCGTTCAAAATCGAGCGTAAGTTCATCAACTTTTTAATCGGCGGTGGCGGGTTTGCGGATGAAACGTGCATGAACCTGCTGGTAGATGGCAAGGTAGTGCGCACAGCCACTGGCACCAACACGGAAGCTGGCGGCGAAGAGACGCTTGCGCCTGATAGCTGGAATGTTGGCGCCTGGGTTGGCAAATCCGCCGTTATACAGATTGTGGATAAGCGCAGCGGTGGGTGGGGACATATCAATGTTGATCAGATTGTAGAATCGGATACAAAGGCAGCCGTTGCAGCCGCCGTGCTTGAAAAGGCGCTCAAAGTTACCGATGGCTATCTGATTGTGCCGGTTGCGAATGTTTCTAAAGATAACAGAAACATTGTTCTTGGCATTTATAACGGCACAAAGCTGGTACAGAACTTTACAGTTATGCTGCCACAGCCCGGCGATGCAAGCTGGCTGGCTGCCTACCCCATCAAACCCTTTGGGCTACGTGGCAAAACAATCACCATCGCTTCAGAAAAGCGCTCACGAGTTCCTGAGACGGTTCGGGCCGCGTTTGATAAGATACACATCGGTACTGTTGCCGAGGCACAGGGTGAGAGCGATTATTCCCAGCCGTATCGCAATCAGTTCCATGCCTCCACCCGGCGTGGTTGGAACAACGATCCCAATGGGCTGGTGTATGCAAACGGCCATTACCACCTGTACTACCAGTACAACCCATTCGGCATTTTCTGGGGAAATATGCACTGGGGACACCTGCAGAGCACGGATCTTGTGCACTGGCAGGAGCTGCCCATTGCGCTGTATCAGAAAACTGTTGGGGATATGGCTTTTTCTGGTTCGGGGTTTGTAGATTTCAATAACAGCGCTGGGCTGGGCAAGGGCACGCAGTTTGCTGCCTTCACCAGCACTGGCCGGGGCGAGTGCCTGATCTACAGCAAGGATGGCGGCAAGAGCTTTACCGAAATACCGGAGAACCCGGTGGTAAAGAATGTTGGCCGCGATCCTAAAGTGCTGTGGTTTGCCCCAGAGAATAAGTGGGTGATGGTAGTTTATGATGAATCGCCCTGTGACGAAACCCGTGCCGTGCTGGCCGGCAATGGCGATAAAAACGACAATCGAAATCTGGCATTTTACGAATCTCACAACCTGAGGCAGTGGACCCGCGTAGGAGCCTTCACTGATCCCGATAGAGGGGCCGTGTTTGAGTGCCCAGATATGTTCCAATTGCCAGTTACAGGAAAGGCGGGCGAGAGCCGCTGGATTATACAGGCTGCTCAGAACCGCTACTTTATTGGCCAATTTGATGGCAAAACATTCCACAAAGAGGCGGGGCCATTTGGTACGCAACATGGCGCATTTTACGCCGCCGAAACGGTTAGCAATGCCCCGGATGGCCGCCGAATTCAGATTGGCTGGGCACAAACCGATAGCTATGAGCAGAAGTTTGCTGATGAGATTGTGAACATGGGTTTCACGCTGCCTCATGAAATAACGCTACACGAAACTCCGGACGGTCTGCGATTGTTCTACACCCCTGTGAAAGAGGTAGAAGCGCTGCGCTCCGCTGAGTTAGCCTACGGTATCAACCTTACCGTGGCGCAAGCAAATGAGCTGCTGCAAAAGTGCAAAGGTGAGTTAACCGAAACCTTGATTGAGTTTGCCGAGCCCGGTAAACAACAGCTGGTAATCAACGGCATTGATGCAGGCTTTGAAGGCAAAAGCGCGCGCATCTTTACCGATCGTACATTGAATGAGGTGTACGCGGATGGGGGCAAATCCTATGAGATGCGACGCCTGCCAATTAAAGCGTTCACAAACGCTGAAACAAGGTTAACTGCTCCTGAAGGAGCTGTGATACGATCGCTTAAGATCATTCAGCTGAAGTCCATCTGGCACTAACTGCCGGTTTGCAAATGAACGCCCCTGCTTATTGGTGGGGGCGTTCAAGGTTTCTACTTTCTGGTAATCTTGACTGCAACGTCGTCTTTATAAATGGGCACAGCAATCCGGCATATTTCGCCATCATGATGCATTTCGGTTTGCTGAATGGTGTGACCATCTTCTGGGTCTATCCACTGTATGTGGTACTTTCCAGAGTGCAACAACACCTCCATACTCTCTGGCCTTCCACCTCGTAGATAAACAAGTACGTGTTTCTGTGGGTTAGCCAACACGCGAAAGGCCGTTTGTGCTGGTAAGCCACCCATCAACAGCGATTGAGATGGCTGCAGATGCAGCAGGTCTGCCCCTTCCATAAACTTTTTCAGTATCGATAACTGGTGGCGGAGAGCGGGGCTGCCACCGCCTGGTGAATGGTAACCAGAAAGGTCTCCTGAGGGATGGGCTACGCTGAAAGAATAGTCCAGATTATTGTAAAGAGCACCTCCTGCCAGCAGAAACTCCCATGCCTCTGATCGATATAAGAGATCGGCACTACCACGGAACCCGGTTTCGTTATCGCCTATTACCTTATTCAGATGATAGTTCAAACCAACGGTATCTGGCGGGGTTGCATAGTGGAAGTTAAAGATGGAAACTCCGGGCACAGCCTCTGTAATCGAAGCAGAGCCGTTGGCGATATTCAGTGAGATAAGGTGCGGATGCTTCATCCCGGTTTCGGCCGCCTGTATCTCGTGTATAACTCTCTTCTGCCACTCCATCGTTACGCCCCCAAAATAGGGCTCATTACACACTTCGTAGTAAAGGTTATCGTACGCGGCGAGCTCTGCCACAAGCTTCCGTACCACGGATAGTTGAGTGTTCAGCAGGTCTGGATGCTTAAGCGTATACGCCTCGTCTGGCGGGCAGTTGCCTACACTGTTTACGTTGTTGCCCGTATACATTGGGTTTGCGTGCCACAGGCTGGCTTCGTAGTTAGGGCAAAACAGGTTCATCTCCACAACCACGCCGGCCGCGGATGCCGCCCGCATAAAGGCATGCAGTCGTTTAAAATAGGCAGGGTCCCATAGATTGAGGTCAAACTTGTTGCCGCCCAGTGCGTACCCGGGTTCGGAGCTCCTTGCCCAGGGTGCCAGATATTGGCCTGGCTCTGGGGCAAGGGTGTTCTGGGTGATGTTGAACGATCCAGGAACCTCCCGGTAGGTGCCGCAGAAGGTGCGTGTCAGGTTCAGTCCGTGTTTGTGCAGCTCTGCAAAGTAGGCATTGAAGTCAAACTCCAAATTCAGCAAAGCCCCGTAGTGCTCACCGGATGTGATGAGCAAAGTGGGCTTGCCACGGAATAGAAAATAGTGTGGATTATCCGGATGAAGCTGCAGGGGGCTGTGATCTGAATGAGCGCCGGTTGTGGCAGCGGTGCCCGAAATGGCAGCCAGCGCCAGCATAGCGACTGCTGAATTAAGTAAAGTGAGTTTCATGGGGTAATGTTACCCGCCGCAGGCTAATGAGAAACCATTAGATGGCAAAAGCAACAGGGCCTCCATCACAATACCGAAGCAGTGTGTGAAGGCCCTGTAAGAGTGAACAACGGAACCCCTGATTTAGCGTGCTACTTTTTCCCTTGCGCTGCGAGCCTATCGAGGGCATCCGGCACAAACTGTTCTGCAAATCCTGCGAGAAAACTCCAGATCAACAAGGCAGCATAGTCTTTCTGTGTAATTGGGTGAAGATTGTAAAGGAAATCGACGAGACTAATTGGGTCTTCCGTGGTGCTGATAGGTTCCGTGCTATTCCTGGTAGGTTTATCCACCCTGGGTGTGGTCCCAAGAACCTGCACTCTTTGTTGTTCGCTCATTTGACGAAATGCTGCCGGCTCAACTCTCATATCCGGAAAAGCAGCACCCTTTAACAATCCTGATGTGAACAGCAAGAGCAGAATAATTGAGAACATTGCTCCATTAAGTGGCGCAGATATGATGCTCCAATAGCCGTACCGGAGACTTAACAGCCCCATCAACGAATGTGCTCTGTCGCCCGTGTCTCTTTGCAGGCGCCGAAGGACACTCATAAACCCTCCAACACCGCCAAATACGACTACAAGCATCAATACTGTTACAAACTTATGAACGCCATTGATCTGCCACCACATCATCTGGGGTGGAATTAGCTTGATCTGATAAACTATTAGCCCCATAACAGTTAGCATTACAGTGAGTACTATTCCAACCATGCTCATAGTAAGAATGTTTCTAACCGACTCTCGCGCAACGAGGGCCGTGTAGAGTTCGTGGGTTCTGGATTGTATTTGCAGCAAGTCTGAGCGCAAATCCTCGATGCTTATACCGGCCACTAAACTATCAGGTGGGCGAGTTTTCATATACTCATCGTAGCCCGCCTGGCCAGCTACATCGCGGAAATCGGATCGAATCTGCCAGCTCCGGCGGCGTAACTCCGGTTCGGAACAAAACCGAAGAAGTGTTTTCTCCAGCCTGAATACATCATCCATAGTAGCACTGCCATCCAGAGCGATTACGCTCTCAAATATCTGATTAGCTTCAGTGCGCAACGGCTCAGTTAACGCTGCGGCTGTGGCTGGCCACTCCGATGTTAACAGAGTAATGCGTGAGTGAATGTACTTTTGATACGCCATCCGGTCCGCAACCTGGGTAATCTTTGCAAACTTACCGGGCCTATGTTCCTCATTCTGTGTGGTAACCATAGCGAGCCTCCTGATGCAGGGAGTTCCAGACATGTCCTGTCGGGTTACTTTTGCGGTAACAGTGGTAATGCTACTCAGGGCCTCGTGATAACTTCCGTTATAAAATGTTCCAATTTTTCAAAAGCTGTTATTAGAGAACGCCCAATTTGTAATGTGCATTCGTGTTGGTGCTATAACGGCCGGTGTGCCCCAAATATAGTCGCAATCTCAGTCATGGAGAATAGTGCGTTTAATATCCGCAATATATGCGGTGATTATTGTCTCTAATCTCCGCGAATGGTTCGAAGCGGCCACAGATTGCGCCCCGCTTCTAAAGGTGGCTGTGGCTCACCTCTGGTTTGTTACGCTTCATCCATTTCAAGATGGAAGTGGACGTGTCGGCCGCGCAATCGCTGATATGGCACTGGCATGCTCAGAGCGGTCTCCACAAAGGCTTTTCAGCTGCAGCCCTGCCTACTTAACCGCTATCTCTGCATACTCCCACAACAGCTTCATGTACTGTTCGTACTGCAGCAGCGATACTCCGGGCGGGGTTTGATGATCGATGGATGGGATGAAGCGGCCACTGCGCATTACGGGCAGTAGTCGTTCAAACTCGGCGCGTAGCGCCTCTTCTCCAAGATGCATTACGGTTTTGTCGTAGGCACCAATCATAATCCAATCCGGGTGGTTTGCCCGTATGCGCTGAACATCCACGCCAGCCATTCGTTCCAATGGCAAAATCCCCTCCAGCCCGGCCTCCTCAAACCATGGTATAAGGGGCTCCACGTCGCCATCACTATCGATGAGAACGGTTATGCCGCGCTCCTTTAGTTCTGGCACGATTTGATGGTACATGGGAGTGAGGAATTTATCGAATAGTGGTCTAGAGATCATTGGGCCGTGGTTGTAAGACATATCCTCGCCGAACGTCATAAAATCTGGCGTAGCAACCTCACAAAATGCGTTGAGGCAGCGGCGCATGTAAGCCAGCTGGTCCTGGTTCATGCGGTGCATCAGGTCTTTGTTATCGTAAAACGCATACAGGTGCGGTTCTATTCCGAAGAGCACGCGTGGCCACCAGAAGAAACCGCTAAAAGTAATCCAGATAACCGCATCCCCTGCAGCCTGCTCAGCGGCGCGTGCGCGCCACACATCGCGGTTAAATGGCACAGGATCGGGGTACAGGTATGGCAAAAGCCTGTCGTAGTCGGCTTCCGAATCAATCCACGGTGCGCCATGGCCTGTATGTTTGGGGGCTGCCCCAGGGGCCATCTGCCCGAACCAGTGCTGGTAATCCATATCGTGGCCGAAATGGCGCTTTATGGCAAGCCAGTCCAGCTCGTGTGAAAGGCCTTCTCCCCTCCAGCGCGTTATGGTTTGATCCCACCACGTGGCCCACTCGAAAACTGGCAGGCGATCGGATGGCATTTCGCCACACAGTACTTTTGAAAATCTGGATCGAACAGTTTCTGCCGCATTTGCCATTGCCGGATGCCTCCAAAGGGCCAGAGTAGGTGTGCAGGGGTTTACCGAGCATCTACGCGCAGCAGCGGCAAGGTTCCTTCCCCGGGAGATGGCGTGCGTCGCGAGTTGCATGCCATCTCCCACATCAGTGTTGTTAGCGCCTACATGTCATGGTGCGGTACCCATTCTGGCACCACCACAAACGGGCGCATCATATCGTGATCTTCGTGCTCCAGAATGTGGCAGTGGTACATGTATCGGCCCGTGTAGGGTGCAAACGTTGCCGCAATAGCCACAAGTGTTCCTGGCTCTACACGCACCGTATCCTTGGGGCCAATTTCGTTCGGATCTAACACTTTCTCGGCACCCGGAGTGATTGATGCGATATCGGTATCCATAGTGAACAGGTCGTCGGCTGTTAATGGCTGATTTGCTGTATAATCGCAGTTCCAGGCTCCGATCACCGTAAAATCCACCAGATGCACATGGATAGGGTGTGCATCGGCACTGAAATTCGCGATATACCACACCTCGGTAGAGCCGGCATGCACTAACCAGTTTATCTTATCGTAGAACTCCTGAGCGGCACAGTACAGTTTTAAGTGTTTCGTTTTATCAGCCCAATGGGGTGGCGTAAAGCCGAGCCCTGTGGTACCCATCGGCATTGGGGATTTGCGGGTTGCCTGCACATATTCTCTAAACACCAGCATGGTGGTTGCATCCTGATTGTTGGGGCCTTCGTGCTCCACCAGGGCCATAAAACGGACCGGGGTAGTATCGTCTACTGCCGGTGGTGTAAGTGTTGTGAGTTTGCCAGATGGCGCAACAGAACCGGAGCCTGTGCCCGTAGCCGTAACATCAAACCGCATAACTTGCGGATACACGCGCCTATTGTCTGGGTCGGCCGGCGGAGTGTCGGCGCCATGTTGTTTTAGAGATTCAAGCTCCTGACGAACGGTTGCGAGGCTTGGCTCGCTTGGCAGGCTGTTATCAAAAGGTGCTTCTGCGATGTTCCAGAGGTAGATGCTTCCAGAAAGCTGCGAGAAGTCGACCAGGATATCCGCGCGTTCCGCTGGCATCAAAATCAAGCCTCCGGCAGGCACTGATATGGCCTCCTCCATCAACCCTTGATCGCAGCCAATCTGAACGATCGGATCCCTGATTAACTCTCCGTTTTCATCAATAAAGAGCAGTTTGTAGGATCTGGCATTGGAGCCATTCAGCAATCTAAACCGATAGAGGGTTTTCTGGACCTCTAGCTTGGGCCATATTTTGCCATTTACAAGAGTGTAGGGTCCAAAGAACTCAGCCGGGCCAGTGCCATTATTCACTTCTACCTTATGCAAAAGCTGACCCGTGAGTCCATTCTCATCAGCATCCAGGTTGCGATCCTGAATTACTAGAGGGATTTCAAATTCTCCCGTTGGCAGCTTGAGTGCATCCTCAATATCATCGCGTATCAACCATGCCCCGGCAAGCCCTGCATACACATTTAGTCTCGTAACATGCATTGCATGGTCGTGGTACCACAGCATACATGCTGCTTGATCGTTGGGATAGGTGTAGTGTGCACTCTGGCCGGTGAGCGAAGTATTATCTGGCCAGCCATCCGAATCGGCAGGAGTTCTGCCTCCGTGCAAGTGGGTTACTAGAGCGGCTCTTAGCCCGCGTGCTTGCATTCTAACCATGTCCACGGCTTCTGCCAGTTCGCCAGCTCGCCCCGGAACATTCTGTGGAGTTAGTCCGTCTGCTGCATTGGCTTTGATAACCGAAAATGGCAGGGTACCTTTGATGCTATTTATCCACTCTGCGTGGACATTCTGTTTACGGCGAACCTGCACAGTGGGACCCAGGTAGGTTTGTCCCTTACCAGCCTGCACCACTTTGCCGCGAGCAGGTACATACCGCCACACGCGGGCTTCCTCGCGTAAATCTCGATGCAGTTTAACCTTCGCAGCCACCGCTTTCATTGAAAGGTGGTACAAGGCACAGTGCTGTTCAGGCTCGATAACTTCTGGAATCGGTAGTTCGTCTACAAAAGGAGTAAGACTGTCCAATGCGGTTACCTTCTTTCGGCAGATGTTTGCCCGTGTTTCGCTCCACACTTCAGGTTTTCTGGCAGCTCGCCACCCTGTGTGGTGTGGCGCAGATGTTAACGATAAGTGTAAGGCAGAGAGTGTTACAAAATCTGTTATAAATGTGGCTGTTTAGTGCATGCAATAAGTTATGTGCAGGCAATGCTCGCATGCCGTAAAAATGACATGCAGCAGTCACCACACGCTGAAACGGTATAATATCTGGGGCCACTGTTGGCCACAGCTTTTTCTGTGATGAGGATATGTCAGCGGCATATCGTGTTATTAATTTCGAACTGGGGCATGTATGGCGAACATTGGCAGAGTTGGGCGTGCAATTAACAGGGCAATGAATAAGGTGCCCCCGCATGCGCATGATCAGCTGGGATATTTAGATTTCCGTTCTGGACTTGGCGATTGTGCCTGGCTTTTGTATAGCCTGGTGAAATCCAAAAAGCCGCAGGTTTGTGTTGAGATTGGCTCAGCACGTGGCAAATCTGCTTGTTACGTTGGGCAGGCACTTAAGGAGAATGGCGCCGGCAAACTGTATGCCATCGATCCCCATGCACCCACAGAGTGGAACGATGAGGGTTCCATAGATTCTTATGGAATTATCAGTGCAAATCTTGCAGCAGCCGGTGTTACCAATCAGGTTGAGATTGTTCGCAAGAAATCTGATGAGGCAGCTGCGGACTGGACTAGAAAGATAGACATTCTGTTCATAGATGGGGACCATAGCTACGAAGGCGTTAAGAGAGACTGGGACCTGTTTGTGCCACATATGCGCCCCTTCGGCATCGTGCTTTTTCACGATACCCTGTGGTCTTTGCAGCCTAACGATCCGGGGCAGCGTGCCGATATGGGCGTACCTCGCTTTGTAGAAGAGCTGCGACAGCAAGGCTACCCTTGCCTCACCATCGATCGTGATTTTGGCGTAACCATGGTTCAGCCGGTTATCGGTGGCGTGTCTCTGGAGGAATAGATCCCACTCCCTGGATGGAAGTTTGCTGTATGCCCGGTTCTCAGCCTGGAAAAATTGGTCGCGTATTTAGCCTTGCGTCCCTGTTGATGCAGCACCGAGAGGTGAGCCGCAGGGCATTTGCATCGCTCAAGAAACAGGGCAAGCCCGCGCTTGTACTCTGGCACGGGGTTGGGCCAGGCGATGATCTCTTGTGCTCTGCCGTTATTCATGAAAGTGTAAAACGCACAGGCAAGAAAGTGTGGATATTCTCTCGAAATCCCGGCCTATTTGAGCACAACTCCGATGTTGCCGTTGTGTTACCGCTTGAGCAGCAGTTCATGAACCAGCTGGGCACACGCGGCATGCCTCCCATAACACACCCCATTTACGGTGAGTATAATGCGGTAGAAGACCGGGATTATGTGGCCGATTACCACATAATTGCCCGCATGTGTGAGGTAGCCGGCCTGCAGGGCGAAATTAGCCTTCGACCCTACATTACACTCACACAGGAAGAGACGCGCAAGGGCAAGCTGGCCGAGAAGCAGATAGTAATACAGAGCTCTGGCAACCTTGCCCCGGCGAAGCCAGACGCATTTACCAGCCAGCGCAATGCAGGCTCCAAGTTTGTTATGCGCACAAAGCAGTGGTACCCGGAGCGGTTTCAGCAAGTGGCCGATGCTTTGGCTTCCGGGTGGCAAGTGATACAACTGGGTGCCGCAGAGGAACCGCTGCTTTCTGGCGTAACGGATCTCAGAGGTAAAACCAGCATTCGAGAATCTGCTGCAATTATTGCCAACTCTGCCGCCTACGTTGGGCAAGTAGGATTCCTGATGCATCTGGCACGCGCCGTGGAGTGCCGATCAGTTATTGTGTATGGCGGGCGAGAAGCACCGCACCAATCCGGCTACAGTTCAAACGTAAATGTATGTGGAACGCAGTTATGCAGCCCCTGCTGGTATTGGAACAAGTGTACCGGCGTGACGGATATGGCCTGCATGCAAGAGATAGATGCAGACCAGGTGATTGCAGGACTACAGCAGGTTATCGAATTGCAAGGAACGCCACTTGCAGAAGATCGCATTACGCTACCCACCACAGTTGCTACAGCTCTGAGCTCGAGCTAAACCAGAAAGAGATGTTTGCCTCTCTATGAAGCATTCCATTGAGATACAAGATGTTTCCAAGATGTATGTGCTCAAGCACGCCGCAAGGGCCCAGCACCGCACCCTGAACGACATTACGCCGACCTCCACCACATCAGAGGAGTTCTGGGCATTAAAAGATGTGTCTTTCAATGTTGCCCAGGGCGATGTGGTTGGCGTTATAGGCGGCAATGGAGCCGGCAAAAGCACGTTGCTTAAGATATTGAGCCGCATTACGGAACCCACAACGGGCCAGATCAATATATACGGCAGGCTCGCGAGCCTTCTTGAGGTAGGAACCGGGTTTCACCCGGAGCTTACCGGGCGGGAAAACATATACCTGAATGGAGCCATTCTGGGGTTGCGGCGCACACAGATAGAGCAGATGTTTGATGAGATTGTGGATTTTGCCGGTGTAGAGCAGTTTTTGGATACGCCTGTTAAGCGCTACAGTAGCGGCATGTATGTTCGACTGGCTTTTGCCGTGGCCGCACATCTCACTTCCGATATCATGATCATCGATGAGGTACTTGCGGTTGGCGATTATGCTTTTCAAAAGAAGTGTATGGGCAAAATTGGTTCGGTAGCCACCGAGCAGGGCCGAACTGTTCTATTTGTAAGCCACAACATGGCCGCCGTAAAAGGGCTATGCAAAAATGTTGTTTGGCTGGCTAAAGGGCGCGTTCACATGGTTGGGCAATCCGATAGGGTGGTGGATGAGTACCTGCGATCCGCAACTGAAGTTGCCGTTGGTGCGCTGGATCTCACCGGATTCCTGAGGCCGGGATATTGCTCTGGCTCCGTTTTCGTGAAATCTATCGATTTTAACCATGGTTCTGCGTTGTGCCATGGAGAGCCAATGCACGTATCGATGGTGATGGATATTTCTGCCGAAGTTCACGGAGTTTCTGTGGGCCTTGGCCTTAATTCCATGGATGGCACGCGCCTGCTCTCTTTTGATAGCGACCTGCTTAAGGAGCGCGTGGATCTACAGCCCGGGAATGATGTGCGCGTGGACCTCCAAATAGATAAGCTGCATCTCCAGCCGGGGCGGTATCTGCTGGATGTGGGGGCAAGATCTGGCGAAAACCATGCACTGGACTTTATTGGGAGCTGTTATCAGCTGGATGTAATTCCCGGCCCCTCTACACCTGCCGTAATCATCCGGGATGGGGGTGGTGTCCGATACCCAGGGGAGTGGCACTGGTCGAACCACCGATTCCTATAGATCGTGGCAGCACATTAACTTCGCAGCTCCGGCGGGATATGGCTAACATCATTGTGAAACCGCAATCTAACGGCCAGTGGTACGCTTAAATCTGCAGGTGGCGGCCCGTATGCCACCTCTTCATGTGGATCAAAGTCTATGCGTGTGATGCCACAGTTGTCGAACGGATACCTGCTGTATCCGGCCGGAGTTAGCCCAAGAATTGTGGTGACAAGCGCGCTGCCAAATCTTCCATGTGTAACTAACAACACGATGGCGCCTGTTCCAAGATAGGTATCCATCAGATACTGCCGCATGCTCTCAGCCCGCGCATAGAATGCGCGTTCCTCTTCATCGGCTAATCCTCTGTGCCACCATCCCTTTTCTGTAATCGCCGGCACAGGGATAACTCCGGGGAATTGTTCTTCAATTTGAGACCGAGTGAGGCCCGTATGCTCTCTCAATCCGCCTGTTTCGCATATGTCGGGCAGTACAATTGGGTGAAGGCCCAAACGGGAAACTGTAGGGTAGGCTGTTTGCAGCGCACGTGTTTGCGGGCTAATGTAGGTGGCGTCTGGCTTCAATCCCTGGGTCTTCAAATAGGTGGCCGTGGCCTGTGCCTGTATCTGGCCGAGCTCGGTGAGCGGTGGATCGGGGTTATGGGGGATATCCAGGTTCGCGTTATGCGTAGATTGGCCGTGACGAATCAAATAGAGCTTCAATGATAGACCCTTTCTTTACGTAAGGATACCTCGGAACATAGAGGCAGAAACATTACACAACACGTGAGATCGGCAACGCTGGTCAGAATGTATACCAGGTGCTTGCGGCGAATATAAGCCGTCTGTCGTGTGTAGGTTCAAAATCACCAACAGTTTGCCAATCCAAAAGGAGACCGTTCCATGAATGGAGTTCGGGTGCTGGTTGGGACACGCAAAGGTGCGTTCATATTAACATCGGATGAAGCACGCAAGGATTGGAAAGTTGAAGGTCCACTGTTCTCCGGTTGGGAGATTTTTCATATAAAGGGTTCTGCACTCAATCCAAACAGGCTGTACGCTTCACAGAGCAACGGCTGGTTTGGGCAGATAATGCAGAGATCCGATGATGGTGGTAAGACCTGGGAAGCCATCGGTAAAGACTTTGTTTACGATGGTGTACCTGGCACACATATGTGGTACGACGGAACACAACATCCCTGGGAGTTTAAGCGCGTTTGGCATGTAGAGCCGTGCATTCATGATGCGGATACCGTGTATGCAGGTGTAGAAGATGCGGCTCTTTTCCGGTCTACTGATGGCGGAACAACCTGGCATGAGCGCTCTGGCCTTCGTGGGCACAAAACCGGTTCCCAATGGCAGCCGGGAGCAGGCGGAATGTGCCTGCATACCATCCTGCAGTCTCCCGCAGACCCACTCCGAATGGTGATAGCTATATCTGCCGCCGGTGCATTCCGAACCGATGACGGTGGTGAAAGCTGGAAGCCGATCAACCGTGGCCTTGTTTCCAACTTTATGCCAGAGCCCACCGCCGAAGTTGGGCACTGCGTGCATCGTGTGGCATGCCATCCTTCTCGGCCAGATGTGTTGTTTATGCAGAAGCACTGGGATATTATGCGCAGCGATAATGCCGGCGATGATTGGGCCGAAGTGAGCGGCAACTTGCCGAGCGACTTTGGCTTTCCCATAGATGTGCACGCGCATGAGCCGGAAACAATCTACGTAGTGCCAATTAAAAGCGACTCCGAGCACTTTCCGCCAGAAGGCAAACTGCGTGTATTCCGTAGCCGAACCGGTGGCAACGAGTGGGAAGCACTCACCAACGGCCTTCCTCAGGAAGACTGCTATGTAAATGTGCTTCGCAATGCCATGGCGGTAGACAGGCACGAAAGCTGCGGAGTGTACTTTGGCACAACTGGCGGGCAGGTATACGCCTCGGCAGATAGCGGGGATACATGGAACGCAATTGTTCGGGATCTGCCTGCAGTGCTCTCGGTAGAGGTTCAAACACTGGCATGATTCGCGTAGTGATGCCATATCATCTGCGCCGATTGGCCGGCCTATTGGAGGCGGGCGATGTGGAAGTACACCTTGCCGGGCCCGCTGAAACCGTAGGCGATTTGCTTACGGAACTGGAGGCCAGGTACCCGGTTTTACGAGGCACAATTCGCGATACCGTTAGTCTGGAACGCAGAGCCATGGTAAGATTCTTCGCATGTGGAGAAGATGTATCACTGGCTTCTGCTGCCGACCCATTACCGAAACTAATACAGGATGGCGATGAGCCGTTCTTAATTATCGGAGCAATCGCTGGAGGTTAAGGCGATTGCTTCGATTTACATAACATCAGTGCTGGAGCAGTAAAGTATGCGCTACGGAAACGTACCCGGAATAAACACGCCTGTATCTCGCCTTGTGCAGGGCACAATGCAGGTAGCTGTAAACGACGATGCCGTTGGTTTTGCCCAGATGGATTGTGCCTGGGAGGCCGGCATAAACTGCCTGGATACTGCTGCTGTATATGGCGGCGGTGCCAACGATAAGTTTATTGGCCGCTGGATGAAGGCACGTGCAAACCGGGATTCTGTAATTGTGCTGGCAAAAGGTGCACATCACAACGATTTACGTAAGCGTGTAACCCCGTATGACATTGGCAGCGATCTTCACGATACACTTGCACGGCTGCAAACAGACTATGTGGACCTCTATGTGCTCCACCGTGATGATCCCGATGTGCCGGTTGGCCCAATTGTGGATACTCTGAATCAATACGTGAGGGACGGAAAAATCCGAGCTTTTGGCGGATCTAACTGGTCCGCCGCACGCCTGGCGGAAGCCAATTCCTATGCAACTGCAACCGGGCAAATACCGTTCGCTATTTCGTCGCCAAATTTCTCTCTTGCAGAGCAGCTAAAAGAGCCCTGGCAGGGCTGTGTAACAATTTCTGGCGCTGCCCAGGCGGCTGAGCGCGCCTGGTATGCGCGCCAGCACCTGCCGCTGTTTACATGGTCGAGCCTTGCTGGCGGGTTCTTATCTGGCCGAATAACCAGGGAAAATACAACCGAATTTACTGGCTATTTCGATAAACTCGCGGTAGAGTGCTACGCCTCAGAAGAGAACTTCTTACGCCTGGATGCGGCTAAGGCGATCGCCGCCGAACGTGGGCTAAAGGTGTCTCAAGTGGCGCTGGCCTATGTGCTCTCCTACCCCCTCGATACATTTGCAATTGTTGGATCTGCCACTCCAGAAGAGGTTGCTCTTAACAGCCAGGCCGCAGATATTCAACTCACTCCAGAAGAGATGCGGATACTCAGCACCCCCATGGCAGACTAACTGAGTAGGGTATAGGCAGGCTCACTGCGCTTCCATACTCGGTACACCGGGTATACTGTATAACGACTGGTGAGGCAAGCAGTCGCGGTCTCCGCCCCTCTCCACGCCACTTATGGCGCTCCGTACTTACTTTCCATTATCAGATCAAACCGTGATATTTACGGCACTACCTGTCTTAACTGGTCTGATTTCACCACACAAGGATTACCTATTGAATATTGCGATGATATCTCTCTATCTGCCAAGCGAAAGCAAAATTGGCAGCGGGTATCAGGCGCACTATATGGGCAACGCGATGACTCGTCGCGGGCACAGCGTCACCATGTTTAGCCCCTGCCAGCCACCAGAGGATGCTCTGTATAAAACAGTGGTAGTCAACCCAGGGAAGCGGCTTCGCACTTTCGGCTTTGCCTGGAAGCTGCGTAGTGTGGATTATAGCGGGTTTGATGCTATTCATGCTCATGGCGATGATTACTGGTTATGGGGTAAGCGCCGATATCCCATCCACGTGCGCACAATGCATGGAAGTTGCCTTGCCGAGGCGGCCCACATACCAAGCCTGAATGGTAAGTTGCGAATGTTTATGCTCGGGCTAAGTGAGATCCTGGCCACAAAGGTTGCAGATCGCACGGTGTGCGTATCGCAGAATACTGTTAAATACTATCCCTGGCTTAAAGATGTGATTATGAACGGGGTGGATACCGCTGCATTTCGGCCCTCTGCGCCAGATGGCAGTGAGCGCGAGGCCCTGCCAACCATACTGTTTGTAGGTACGTACCACAACCGCAAACGTGGCAAACTGCTCATGGAAGCGTTCGATACTGTTATCCGCCCCGCTCTGCCAGATGCACGCCTATGGATGGTTTGCGAATCGGCGCCAGAGATGCTGGGCGTATCGGTTTTTAACCGCATACCGCTCGATCAACTAACAGACCTTTATCGTAGATCGTGGGCGTTCTGCCTGCCATCCAGCTATGAAGGCTTTGGTGTTCCCTATATAGAGGCCATGGCTTCCGGGTGCCCGGTGGTTGCCACACCAAATGTAGGTGCTGTAGAAGTGCTTGGGGCAGGAAAGTACGGCACCATAGTAGAGCCAGATCAACTTGGCTCGGCTATATTGGGATTGCTTAAAGACAGTACAGCACGGGCTTCCTGGACTCAAAAGGGGCTAGAAAGAGTGCAAGAGTTTGCCTGGGATCACATCGTTGATCAGTATGAGAATGTATATGCAGAGCTGCAAGCGGCGCGCGACCGTCGCTTCGGCAAGAGGGGCGCATGAAAACAGCCATATTCCCGAGCGCGTTTTATCCCAGCCTGGGCGGTGTAGAAGAGTTGGTTCGGCAGCTTGCTCAGCAGTTTAAGCGCGATGGGCACAGTGTACTTATAGCCACCAATCGGTATCCAAAAACGCTTGCTGAGCGAGAGGATGTAGAAGGCCTGGACGTACGCAGATATGTATGCCGCGTGCCCGAACATACCTGGAAGCAGATGGGTGGTGCTGTACTATGCGGCCCTGGTACACTGCGGCAAGTGGTTGCGGACCTGGGCGATTTTCAGGCAGAAATTGTTCATGTTGAGTGCGTGAGCTCACCCGCATATTACGCATTGAGGGCAGCAAAACGGCTTCGCGTTCCATTTGTGGTTACGCTCCAGGGCGAGCTAACCATGGATGCAAGCCGCGTGTTTCAGCGCAGCAAGTTTGCCCAGAAGATGATGCGCGATGTACTGAAGCATGCCGATGCTGTAACGGGCTGCTCGGCGCATACCCTGAAGGAAGGGGAAGAGTTTTATGGGCAACCCTTCGGGAAGAAGGGTTTTGTGGTGCCAAACGGCGTGCGATGCAAGGATTTTGAATCTACACCGTATGCGCACCCCCGGCCCTACATATTTGCCCTTGGACGCCATGCAGCCCAAAAAGGCTTTGATAACCTGCTAAAGGCTTTCGCCCGCATCGTCAAGGATCCCCGAAGCGCTGAGTTACATGATCTCTTGCTTGCCGGTGATGGCCCCGAGCGCTCACAGCTTGAGGCTCTTGCTACAGAGTTGGGCCTTGGTGACCGTGTGAAATTTGTTGGCCGACAAAACCACGATGATACAGTGAAGTTGTTTCTTGGGTGTAGCTTCTTCGTGCTTTCGTCTCGAGCACATGAGGGGCTGCCAGTAGTTTCTGTAGAAGCGCTTGCTGCCGGGGTACCGATAGTCGCTACCGATTCTGGCGGAACGGCAGAGGCCGTGCAAAACGGAATCAACGGTTTGATTATTCCCCGCGACGACGTGGATGCACTGGAGGCTTCGATGCTCAGAATGGCCTCTGAGCCGGAGCTTCGTGCCGCCATGAGGCATGCAAACCCCATTCGTGCTCAAAAGTACGATTGGAGCAACGTAGCGGCAGAATATATGGATGTGTATGAGTATGCAGCACAAACCTGCCGAGCTAGGAGGCAGTGATGGCTGAAACGCCCACGTTTTGCATGCTGAGCGAGGCGATTGGTTCGTGCAACGCAATTGCTAAAGTAGCTCAGGCTGGTGTCATGGTTGCTTTAAATGCCGGGTATAAGGTTACCGTTATTGCGAATCGATTAGATGAATCCCTGATTGATAAAGTTGAGTGGATACCGCTGTATGTGCCTTCTAGAGGATTCTACGTTAAGTGGGTTAGCGCTGAGTATTTCATGAAACGAGCACTCGGGAACCGGAAGTTCGATATAGTTCACTCACACCAGCCTCAGGCTGCGCACATTTCTGATGTATTTCAGTGCCACTTTTTAACACGTATATCCCGGGCTAAAGGATGCTTTACAGAGATAAATAGTGTAAAATCCGCCGCTAAACGTTTGCAAGAAGAGGGTGTACTTCGCGCAGAAGACCGCTACTATGGAAGTTGGAATCAGTCAACACGCATGCTGTATGTAAGTTCCATGATAAAACAGCAATTTGAGGCCAACTATCCTGCGCCCCAACATGCAGCGGTACTTAGCAATGCCGTGCCGCCGCTAAAACCTGTTTCTGCTACCGACAAGCGTGAAGCTCGCAAAGCACTACTGGGCGATCTTGCAGACTTTCCGGGCCCCGTTTTAGGCTATATAGGCGGTTGCAATCCCAGGAAGGGGTACAGGGAACTGATTGCGTCACTTGAGGCGAGCGCTGATAACATATTACTTTTAATGGGGGGGCCAAGGTCCAATGGATTCGATGTGCCTGCACTCTCAAAACAGGGGCGTTTTCGGTGCGTAGGGTTGACTGATAATCCCGCACAATTTTACAATGCGTGTGATGTGATGGCAGTTCCGAGTTACTTTGATCCCTGCCCGCTGGTTGTTTATGAGGCAGTTTCCCGGCGTGTGCCTGTTATTGCATCGAATGGTGTTGGTAATTTGCCGGATCTAATTGAGTACGGTGCTGGACTTGAATGGCAAGGCGGAACCCCGGTAGCACCGCTGGTACAACACATAGTGTCTAACTATGCCCAGTTTCAAACTGGCGCAGATCTGCTGGCATCCCGGGTATCTACCGATGCGTGGTGCAGTAATTTGCTGAGCGTGTACACAGATGTACTTGCATCCAAGGGAATAGCGTCCGTATGAGTACCTACTCAGCATTACTAGAGTTAGGGGAATTTGGCAGCAGCCCAGGGTTGAGTGTTGAATCAGGAGGCACTGTCTGTGAACGGTGACATACAATGCGATGCGCCCCGTGAAGATAAAACACTTTGCATCATATTTGAGGCAATTGGCCCATTTAGCGCTATAGCAAGAGTAGCCATGCAGGATGTCCTTATCGCTCTTGATGCAGGCTGGAAAGTCACCGTTGTAGCCAAGTTTCTTCACGAAACCTTGCGAGATCGCGTCGAGTGGTTGCCTCTGCATGTCCCGCAAAAGGTGTTCTTATATCAATGGGTAACGGCACGTTACTACATTAAGAAGGCTCTTGGGAACCGTAAGTTTGATGTTATTCACGCTCATCAGCCACAGTCAGCCGATTTTGCAGACATATTTCAGTGCCACTACCTTACTCGAGCAGCATTCGAGCGCAATTCTCTTACACGGGTACGCAATCTGCATGCAGCCATCATCCGCGCGCAGGAACAGTGTGTGTTGTACGTAGAGGACTACTTCTATCGGCATTGGAACCCTGCAACACATATGCTGTATGATAGCGAATTAACCAGGCTAGACTTCCATCGCACTTATGGAGTGCTGAATCAAGAAGAAGTGCTCACGTATGCGTTCCCTAAAATAGACTTTCCTACCGAACGCGAGCGTAGGCTTGCTCGGTCAAAAGCAATTGGCTGCGAACCCAGTGGGCTGGTTGTGGGATATCTTGGTGGCATACATGAACGCAAGGGGTATCGTCGGCTAATCAAGGCGGTTGCCAGTGATGAAGGTACGTTCTTGATGTTGGCTGGTCAGTACACAGAAGACTTTGAAGTGCCTGAGCTTAACGGCAGGATAAAGTCTGTTGGCCTGGTATTAGATCTCAGACAGTTCTATTTTGCGTGTGACGTGTTAGTTATTCCCAGCCTCTATGAGCCGCTGGGTCTCGTGGCGTTCGAGGCTGCTGCACACGGCTTGCCCGTAATTGCAACCGAAGAGGTTGGAGCCTTGCCGCATCTGCTGGAATATGGCGCTGGAACACCGTGGAATCCCACTGAGTCAATAACGACAGTGGTCAAGGATGCAGTAGCCATGCGCGAGCAATGTAACCAGGGAGCAATCCGGATGGAGCAGGATCTCGGGGCAGCGAGTTATGGCAGGCGACTACTGAGTTTGTATGACATAGTTAGATCCGAAAAGCGGGGCGAAACTGTTGCGCCGCCGATACCAAAATAGATGGCAGGGGGCAGGCAGTTATGCAAAAAACAGCGCTGATAACCGGCGTTACCGGACAAGATGGATCATACCTGGCAGAGTTTCTGCTGGAGCGCGGGTACCGCGTTGCGGGTATTGTTCGCCGATCCAGCACTGAGAGTTTTGAACGCATAGCCCACATCAAAGGCAAAATAGAACTGTATCAGGCAGACCTGCTGGATCAGTACTCTTTGATTGATGTGATAAAAACCGTTAACCCACACGAGGTGTACAACCTCGCGGCGCAGTCTTTCGTGCCAACCAGTTGGAACCAGCCGGTTCTAACCGGCGAGTTTACGGCACTCGGCGTAACCAGAGTGTTGGAGGCTATACGACTGGTAAATCCTGATATTCGCTTTTACCAGGCATCCAGCAGTGAGATGTTTGGCAAAGTGATGGAAACACCGCAGCGTGAGTCTACACCATTCTATCCGCGCAGCCCATACGGCGTGGCAAAAGTATACGGGCACTATATTACGGTAAACTACCGAGAGAGCTACAACTTATTTGCAGTATCCGGAATTCTCTTCAACCACGAAAGTGAACGCCGTGGGCTGGAGTTTGTTACCCGCAAGGTAACAGATGGTGTCGCCCAAATTAAGCTTGGTGCGGCCACCGAACTGCGCATGGGCAACCTTACCGCAAGGCGAGATTGGGGATTTGCTGGCGATTATGTGGACGCTATGTGGCGCATGCTCCAGCAGGATACTCCTGAAGATTATGTTGTGGCTACCGGTGAAACCCACTCCGTGGAGGAGTTGGTTGCAGCAGCTTTCGGCGCGGCTGACCTGGATTGGAAACAGTACATAGTGCAGGATCCCGCTTTTTATCGCCCAGCAGAGGTAGATTTGCTTGTTGGCGATGCCAGCCTTGCCGAAAGGAAGCTTGGTTGGAAACCACAGGTAACATTTCATGGCCTGATAGAACGCATGGTAGTGGCGGATCTTGATAGATGGAAGCGCAGATTGCGCGAAGCTTAAGAGTTTGTAGGATGGAGAGCTGCCACGAGTGGAGCGTATACTCATAACCGGGGCCAACGGGTTTGTTGGCCGCCACCTACTGAGGCATCTTCAAATTGAAATGCCCGGTACGCACCTTACGGGCCTTGTAAGGCCAGAAGAATTGGCCTCAGCAAAGCGGTGGAGCGCCCAGGGTAGTTCAAACCAGATAAGCTGGAACTGTGCCGATATTTCCGATACAACCTCGGTAACCTCAGCTGTTCAGTTGGCACAACCCAATGCAATCGTACATCTAGCTGCGAGAGCTTCCGGTGCAGATGCCGATTCCGCTGCCGTGTTTCGCACCAATGTAGATGGCTCGCGCAATATACTGCAGGCAGCCGCATCCCTCCATAGCTGTGCGCGCGTTCTCATGATCTCCAGCGGGTATGTTTATGGTTCTTCGGCCCCCGAACATCCTTCGATTGAATCAGATGCGCTCGCACCACCCGGCAAATTCGGATGTTATACGGATAGCAAGGCGAAGATGGAAGCAGTTTGCACTGAGTTCTCTGGCCTGGCTATTATCGCGCGCCCATTCTCGCACACTGGGCCGGGGCAAGCAGCAGCTTTTGCCATACCGGCATTCGCGAAGCAGATTGCAGAAATTGAAGCCGGGTTGCTTCCACCCGTGGTTCACGTTGGCAACCTGGAGGCACTTCGCGACATGCTCCACGTAAAAGATGTGGTCCACGCCTATTCTGCACTCCTTAAGGCTGCTGTGCCAGGGCAAACATACAATGTTGCAACCGGCAAGCCCGCAACAATGCGAAGCATGCTGGAGGCCTTGTGTGCTCGCAGTACGGTGAATGTGCGCATAGAGCTGGATCTGGGCCGGCTGCGTCCCTCAGATATAGCTTGCTCCACCGGGGCGCCACAGAAAATCCGAGACACAGTGGGTTGGCGCGCACTGCTCAGTACTGAGGATGCCCTGGCAGATACACTCTCCTACTGGCGTGGTGTGGTGGGTAACAATGAGTGACTCTGTGCAATACGAAACGGCAGGCAATCAATTGGCAGACAGAACTCTGATACATTTGCCTACACCGGGCGACCATTATTCGGCTAAAACTGGAAGCGCTGTTAGCACGCTAATCTATGAGTACAACAGGTGGCACGCTGCTGCAGGGCACCAGAGCGAAATTATCGTTGGCCGCAATACCATGCATGATTACACTGTGGGAGTATGCAGGCTTGTTGATCTTGTGCCTCAGCCTACTAAAGCTCAGAGGGCATTAGATGTGGCATTGGGAAGAGCAGGCTTACGCAGGCGATGGACGCGTGCGGTTTCTATGCCGCTTGTGAATGCCATTCCAACGGATACAACGGCCGCAATTGTTGTTCACAATCAGCCAGTAATACTAGAGGATATCCGGAAGCGAGCGCCGGGAAGCCGCATCGTGCTTTACTGCTTAAATGAGCTGTTTGCGCACTACTCCGATGCTGAGGTGAGACGCGTGGTACAGCATGCAGACCGCATTATATGTGTCAGCCAGTTTACCGCGGATTGCCTTAACAAAAGGCTCGCGCCAAATCGGAGAATCGCGGTTGGTATCGTAAACGGCGTAGATACTGTTCGGTTTTGCCCGGTAGCAACCAAAGGCGAGCCAACCGAACCTACAATCCTATTCGTGGCAAGAATTGTGCCAGAAAAAGGTGCCGACCTGCTGCTACGCGCAGCACAGGAGCTGGTGAACCGGGGTAGAAAGTTTCACATTCGAATTGTTGGAAGCAGCAACTTCAATGCTGCTGATCCACTAACACAGTATGAAGAGGAACTAAGGGGCCTGGCTGCTCCCATACAACAAATGGTGACCTTCGTACCCTTTCGCGATCGAGAGTCAATATTGCAAGAGTACCGTGCTGCACATATATTCTGTGCACCCAGCAACTGGGATGAGCCCTGTTCACTTACTGTGCCAGAAGCCATTGCCTGCGGCCTGCCTACGGTAGCCTCACGCCGGGGAGGAATCCCGGAAGTAGGCTTAGACTCTGTGCTGTATTTTGATCCGCCGGATGTGATCGGGCTTGCCGACCAACTCGATCATCTGCTTGTGGATATAAACCATCGAAGGTACCTTTCCAGTAAGGCACGCGCACGCGCGGAAGAGATACGTTGGGAGAACCAGTATGCGAAACTGTACGCAGAAGTGTTTTCTTAACGTACAGATTGTATTTTACACGGCGGTATTATTCGATCATCCTGAAACAGGATGCACTTACCGCATAGCATTGAGAGAAAGGTGAGCATTTTGGATACTGCTGTGGACCGGACAATCACGCATCTGCCGACGCCGGGCGACCACTATTCCCCATCTACCGGAAGTGCTATCGTTACAGTTATTTACCAGATGACTCGCTGGCATGTACAAACTGGTGCGCAATCGAGGGTCATTGTAGGTAAAGGCACGCGGCACGATTATCCTGTGGGTGAGTGTATTGAGGTTCCATTCGGCCCATTGCCATCCAAAAAACAAAAAGCAATAGATATTGCCCTTGGAAGAATCGGATTAGGGAGAGCCAACATCCGGCGCACCGTTCGCCCGGCTTTGGAAGCCCTTAACGCCGATTACACCGGAGCCATCGTAGCCTACAACTCACCAGCATCAATGAACGTATTTCGCGAGAAGTGCCCCAGGGCAATCGTAGCACTTTACTGCCAAAATAGCCTCTTTGCCAGCTACACTAGTTCTGAAGCAGTTCGAACACTCAAAGGGGCTGATCGGGTAATATGCTGCAGTGGTTACATTAAAGATGAATTGCAGCAGAAGCTTGGTAAGCAAGATGACAGACTTTTTACCGTACACAATGGTTCCGATACGGATATGTTTCGACCAGCAGATACTGTTCCTGAAGGACGTCCGCGTATACTGTTTGTGGGCAGAGTAATTCCCGATAAAGGGCCCAACCTGCTTCTCAGTGCGGCTGTTAACCTCGCAAACAAAGGGCTAGATTTCGAGATTAGAATTGTAGGCAGTGCAGGCTTTAATGCTAGAGCCGACCTATCTCCATTTGAACGTAATTTACGTGAATTAGCCAATCAGCTTGGAGATAGGGTTGTGTTTGTGCCCTTTCAGGATCGGGTTCAAGTTATTAACGAATACCGCAGCGCAACTATCTTCTGCGCTCCCTCTAATTGGGAAGATCCTTGTCCATTGATTGTTCCAGAAGGCATGGCATGTGGTCTGCCTGTTGTTGCCTCCCGCAAAGGCGGGATTCCTGAAGTGGGCCAGGATACCGTGCTGTACTTCAATCCTCCCAATTCTGATGAGTTGGCAGATCAATTGGAGAAGCTATTAGTGGATCCCGCACTGCGCCGCGATCTTGCCCTCCGTGCCCGTGCCCGGGCAGAGCAAGTATCATGGAAGAACCAGTACAAACTCGTACACCAGGCCCTCTTTGGTGAAACGCCGCCCGTTTCCACGGTAGAGATGTAAGGACCGAGCTATGGATCTGATATTCGTATCTCTCGAAAACTGGGACGAAATATGGCGCCGCAATCAGTTTCTGTGCGCAGAGTTCATTAAGAAAGATCCTGCAACCCGCATCCTTTTCGTTGGGTTGCCAAGAGATATTTCGAATCAGGTCCGTCGTCGGGAGTTCAGCGGAATTTTTGCTGATGACACCTGCGCAATTAAGGAACTGCCCCAGGTAACATTTACGCGCCCACGCAAGTTCTTGCCAAATAGCGTAGCGGCATTTCGCCAAATAAATGAAATGGCGTTCCTACGGCATGTAAAGCGTCACGTCACCCGGATGCAGTTCAAAAATCCTGTACTGTGGCTTAACCCGCATTCAGCCGTGTTCCTTGCCGGGCACCTGAATGAAAGCGCCGTGATCTATGACATTACCGATGACTGGACAACACTTACACAATCAGAATCCCTTAAGAAGCTCACAATTCAACAAGACTCCCAGCTATGCGCCAGAGCAGATGCCGTAATTGTTTGCTCCGAGCGGCTATATGAGATGAAGAAGACCATGGCTACGTCGCTTCATTTAATCCCCAACGGAGTTGATTCTGAGCACTATGCTTCTGTAACGGATACGTTGGCAGTCCTTCCTCCCGAGGCGAAAGACTGGCAGCATCCCGTATTTGGCTACACGGGCACCATCCATCGTGATCGAGTCGATGTTGCGCTGGTAGAGAAGATTGCAACCTCAATGCAACATGGCAGTATTGCCCTGGTAGGCCCATGCCACTTAAATGCAGAAGAGCAGGCGCGGCTTAAAAACACAGGCAGGGTGCATATTACAGGTGGCGTGCCATATCGCCGCATTCCGGAGTTTATGCGTGCCTTCGATGTATGCATAACCCCGCATGTTGTTTCGGCATTTACCGAGAGCCTTAATCCAATAAAACTTTGGGAATACCTCGCTGCGGGCAAACCGGTTGTAGCTACCCCGGTCGCGGGCTTCAGGGACTACCCGGAGCTTGTAAAAATCGCGTCTTCGCCAGATGAGTTCCTTGCAGCTTGTATTGAATCTCTGAATGAGGATGTAACCCTGCTTGAGAAGAGGCGAACTGAGGCACGTAAGCATTCGTGGAAGAGCAGAATTGATAGTGTTCTGGCGATAATTGAGTCTATAACTGCAATCCCACCTAATCCAGGTGGATAAAATCCGTGGCTGCAACTGGACAAAAAGTCTTACTTCCACAATTCGCACTTTTGCCATCCAAGTGATGATCCCGATCTTGAAGGCCGGCTTGAGCACAAAGGTATAATTAGTGACATCGCAGAATTGGTCGGTTGACCACTTGTAGTTCAGACTTTCCCTACGCCAACTGACCTTCGCTGCTCCTCATCCTGATCCAGCAATTAGGGATCAATATTGTTTGGAGATCAATATGTCCTTGCCTTCGGCACTTGCTGGTGCTGTCTTAATCTTAATGGCCGCATTTTTTGTAGGTTTCTTAGGGTCTCGCCGGGCTCCTGTCTCCCTGGTGCCTGGCCGCTACGATGCAATAGATGGCTTACGTGGATTGCTTGCACTCTTTGTCGTTATGCATCACTCCTGCCTCTGGTACATGTACATCAAGACAGGGCATTGGGGATTTCCTGGTGTGCCTAAACTCTTTGTATATCTTGGCCCGGCCAGTGTATCCGTGTTCTTTATGATAACTGCCCTGCTATTTACCGGCAAACTCCTGGCAGCCAACGATGATACACCTGTTGACTGGGCACGTTTGTATATTGGCCGAGTGCTGCGCGTTGTTCCGCTGTACTACATGGTTTGTATGGTTATGTTTGTGGTAGTGTTCGCAATTATGGGCGTACACACCCACATTGCCCTCCGATCCCAGTTGAGTAGTTTATTGCGGTGGATGTTCTTTTTAGGGGACCCAGATATTAATGGTTTTGTGCACACTTCTCTAATAGTTGCTGGTGTTACCTGGTCGCTCACTTATGAATGGATCTTTTACTTCTCTCTTCCACTGGTAGCGGTGGCCCTTCGTAAGAAAGTCCCGACCGTAATTATCGCTCCGGCAGTTGGCGCAATCGTACTCATAAAACTGTTATTTCGGGTTCGTATTATGCAAGTGGCGGCATTTTCAGGCGGCTTTTTGGCCATATATTGCACTAAAAACCCGCGAATAGTCCGTATACTCCGCTCTAACGTGTCGTCGGTAGCTATGCTGGTTTTTATTGTTGCCTGGATATTGAAGGCACCTATGCCCGTTAGCCGATATTTTGCCCTCTTGCTCAGTCTGCCATTTGCATGTGTTGCCTGTGGAAACTCATTATGGGGCATTCTTACGCACAGAGCAGTGCGCTGGCTGGGTGATGTCAGTTATGGCATCTATTTGATACACGGTATCTGCCTTTACCTCTTATGGACCAGAGTGGTTGGACTAAAGGCGGCCGCCGAATTGTCTCAGTCGGTATTCTGGCTTATTGTAACCGGGGCTGTTATGGGGATTGTTGCGCTTGCAGGTGTTTCACACAAATACCTCGAGATGCCAGCACTGGCGCGGACTCGTTCAATTCAAGCAAAGTTGGGCATGTGATGGTCGCCCTGAATCCTTCGTATAATGTGGTAACGATGAGTATTGATCATACGGCGCAGGGGGCTAGAAGCCCACTGAAGTTATATTCACGAGCCTCACTTAGCTAATGCCCGATAAGAGGCAATAGGTATCTCCACTATCTGTAGATTTGCTTCAGCGCTACAGAGGGTTTCGTGGGATGGTTAACGGCAGGTATAATAGACTTCGGTTTGCACGTAATACACACCAATGCAGACGGTTGTAGGTGAAAACCATGTTCAACGTGGGGCAATAGTCGTTGCAGGAGCATTTGAATGGGTGATGATGGTAATGTTTGTCTGATATCCGTCATTATCGTCAGCTATAACACTCGGGAAATGACTCTGCAGTGCCTCGACACTCTGTACCGCGATCTCCAACCAATAGGCATTGATCGGTCAGAAGTCATCGTAGTTGATAACGCATCTAAAGATGGCAGCATCGAGGCCATTCGTGAAGCGTTTCCTCTGGTGAATGCTATCCCTAATCCGCGCAATGCTGGATTTGGTGCCGCAAACAATCTGGCAATGAAGGATGCGCGCGGTAAGTATTTTCTGCTTCTAAACAGCGATGCATTCCCGCTATCCGGTGCCATTTCGGCACTTCTGGAGTGCATGGATAGGCATCCAGAAGCCGGAGTGATTGGGCCGCGGCTTCTCAATCAGGATGGATCGTTACAGATTAGCTGCTATCGTTTTCCATCTCCATTAAGAGCTTGGTTGGAGAATCTCTGGCTCTCCTCGCTTTTGCCTGCCCGATCTGCATTGGGTGATTACAGAAAGTGGGCTCACGATACCGAGTGCGCGGTAGATTCGGTAATTGGTGCCTGCATGCTTGTAAGGCGTGAGGCCTATGAGAAGGCTGGCGGCTTTGATGAACGCTACTTTATGTACCAGGAAGAAACAGACTGGCAAAAGACGTTCAAAGAGCATGGCTGGCAGGTGATTTTCGCCCCGGGATCTCAGGTAACACATCTTGGGGGCGCAAGCGGCAAAGCGGAGTCTGCAAAGATATCTGAAACTTTTTTTCAGAGCCTGGACATTTACCAGCGAAAACATCACGGCATTGCCGGTATGGTTCTGGTGCGCCTGGCTATGATCGTTGGATGCTCAATTCGGGCGGTGCTGTGGTCTGGAGTATCTCTAATTCCAGGCAAGCGAACTTCAGCACGTGCGAAGGCAAGACTACACGGTAAACTATTTATCCGTCAGGCAACACAGTGGCGGTCTCTCAGCGAAACAGTTTAGTAACCTGGATATTGAATGAAAGAAAACAACCCTAAAATTGGCAAAGACGTTGCCGCTACCCTCGCAATAGCCCTCGTTGCAGCTGTGCTGGGTTATGGTGCGGTGCTCTCGTTGGAGGAGCCAATCGGTGCACTTGCCCTCATATTTTTGGTCAGCATGATTGGCATCTGCTGGAAATATCCGCACATGGGGCTCGCACTCACACTCGGCCTGGCACCATTCCAGAACGATGTTTCGAGTGGGCTCGGTCCGTTTAAGCTGTCCCTCGGCGAGCTCAGTCTCTTTATGTGTTTCATAGTTTATGTGATCCGTTTGATCATGAAACACTGCGAAGCCAAACGCGGGCCGTACTTCAACGCCATCCTTATATATTTCGCTATTTGTGTGTCTTCTTCATTAGCAAATTGGTCAGATGCGGCCCTAACTTCTTTGCTGCAAATGTCCTTGTACTTCATGATGGCGCCCATCGTATTTGGCAACTTTGTTAAAAAGGTTGAGCTACTTACCATCGGTCTGTACATGAACGTGGTTACCTGTGTTTTTCTATCATGTTACGGCCTCGCAACAGGTTCATTTTATATGTTCGGCCTTCACAAGAACGGAGTCGGTTCCTCCCTCACCATGGGTGTGGTTATCGGAACCGAACTCTTTCTTGTACAAAAGAAGCGCATGGGCAAAGGCTTAATGCTTACTGCGCTGTGCTTAATGACCGGTGGGCTGATATTTACCGTTTCTCGCGGATCGTGGCTTGGAGCACTGGTAGGCTACTTTGTGGTAATTGGCACGCGCGGCAAAATAAAGTTCATTTTGCAGTCGTTCTTGCTTCTCGTTCCGCTGATTGCAGTTTTCTGGATGCTCCTGCCAGATGATAAGAAAGACTACGCAACCTCATTTGACTCAAAGCGACAGAACATTAGCGCACGGTACGAAACCATTGCGCTTGCCCAGAATAAGTTCGCTGAAAGCCCGATTTTCGGAGTTGGAGTGGCACTCCGTAAGGAGATGGACGCAACCAATGTAGTCTGGATTACCCTGGCAGAAACGGGTGTGCAGGGCCTGGTAGCGTTTGTTATGGTTCACTTAATTACGCTGATAATGCTGTTTCGAACACAGAAATTTGTAGATCGCTCCGACCCTCGATTTTCCATGTTGGTGCTCGGAGGTGCGCTGCTGTTCGCCAAAATTATGCATGGCGCGGTAGACCACTACTGGAGCCGTGGGCCACTGTTAGTGGCATGGGGGTGCTGCGGTATCTCTACCCGCATTTATTTCCATGAGCAAGATCGCCTCACCAAGCTACGTATATATATCATGCAGGCCCGTCGAAAGAAGATGCGCGCCATCAAGCAAAAGCTTGCGCAGGCACAGGATGCTGCGTAGAGCGGTGGAAATTGTCGAAACCTATAACATGTGGCACTGGCCAACGCTGAGTGCATCGTGAAGATAGCCATCGCATTTCCTGGCTGTTATCGTCGCGGGGGGGTTGAGCGAGTAATGCTCGAAACCTCCAACTTCCTTGCAAAGCGTGGGCATGAAACCCACGCCTTTGCATCGGAATGGGATACCGATACTGCCCTCTTTAACCCACACCTCAATCGCCACGATGTGGCCGTTTCCGCTCGTGGCTATCTGCCTCGATTGGCAGGTTTCATTCGCACTTCCCGTAACGATATCGCCCAGTTAAATCCACGTGCAGATGTTCTTGCCGGATTTGGCATAGAAGCACCGCCAGATAGCATTTTGTGGATGCAAAGTGTCCACAGAGCATGGATAGAAACAAGCCGCCAAACCAGCAGCATGTCGGCCAGAATTAAGCAACGGCTTAATCCGGCTCACCCGGTTATCCTGGCACTCGAGAAACAGCGCTTTGTTAAAAAGCAATACAGACATGTGGTTGCTCTGAGCTCTGGAGTAAAGGCAGACCTTCAGCGATTCTACTCCGTGCCAGATTCGGATATAACAGTAATCCCAAACGGATACGCTCCGGAGGAGTTCGGCTTGCATTGCCGCACAAACCGCCGTGCAGAAATGCGAGCTAACCTCGGGTTTTCCGCATCCGATTGCGTAATAGTGTTTGTGGCAAACGAAATTGAGCGTAAAGGGCTTCGCCCGCTCATTTCCGCTGTTGGTCTGCTCAGAGACCCTTCGGTGAAACTTCTGGTGGTGGGTAATATCCTGCCTGCAGCCTGCGAACCACTGGTTCGGGCGAATGGCCTGGAGGGTCGGGTTGTGTGGGTGGGCCCAAGCTCTTCCGTTGGAGATTTATATGCCGCAGCCGATGTGTTTGCCCTTCCCACTCGTTACGAAGCGTGGGGCCTCGTAATAGTAGAAGCAATGGCATGTGGGCTGCCTGCAGTAACTAGCAGGTTGGCTGGAGCCTCAATTGCCATCAAGAATGGCGAAACAGGCACGCTGTTGGAAGACCCTGGTAACCCGGAAGAGATAGCGGTTGCGTTGAAGCACCAAATCTCAGGCAAACATGCCGGAGCCGAGACAATTTCAGCCAGCGTGCAAAGCTATCAGTGGGAGCATGTGCTGCAGATGTACGAACACGTACTTCAGCGTTTCGCAGGGTAGTGCCCAATCACCGCGATCGTATCTTTCTGAATATCTGGAGTTGTACTGATGAGGGTTGCTATCTCATTTCGAGGTTGTTACAGGCGCGGGGGCGTAGAGCGCGTAATGCTGGAGAGCGCCAACTATCTGGCCCACAACAATCACGAAACACATGCCTTCGCAATGGACTGGGATAGCGACGATAGCATGTACGATCCTCGCGTTATCCAACACCGTATTGTATCCAACTCCAAGTACTACATACCCAGAATGCGGCACTTCATAAAAGAATCGCACCTTGGCATTGCAGCGCTTTCACCACGGGCCGATGTTGTTGCCGGATTTGGAGCAACGGCACCACCGGATAGCGTTGTTTGGATGACAAGTGTTCACCGCGCCTGGATTGAGATCAGCAAAGGCAACACTCTCAAAGCCAGAATTAAGCAGCGGTTGAACCCTGCACATCCATTCATACTGAACCGAGAAAAAAAGCGACTGTCTCCTGGTGGGTACCGCAAAGTACTGGCGCTTACCGAGGATGTAAAGCAGGACATAATGCGCTACTACAATGTGCCAGAAGAGGACATTGAGATAGTTGCAAATGGGTATTCGCCTGCTGAGTTCTCAGTAGAGAAACGGTTTGCACAACGAGATGAGATGCGCGCAAAGCTTGGCCTAAAACCAGATGACATGGCCATAGCTTTTGTGGCGAATGAACTTGAACGCAAGGGATTTGCGCCGTTGCTGCGTGCTTCAGCCGCAATGAAAGATGCACCCATACACATCATAGCTGTGGGCCGATTAAACCCAGCCAGCTATATAGAGGAGATTGCCAGCCTGGGTATGGAAGGGCGCGTACACTGGACCGGGCCAACAAGCACGGTTGCCGATTACTATTCAGCCTCCGATCTGTTTGCACTGCCCACAAAGTACGAGGCCTGGGGGCTGGTAATAGTAGAAGCAATGGCATGTGGCCTCCCAGTACTTACCAGCCGCCTGGCAGGAGCCTCTATTGCCGTGAACCACGGCGCTACAGGTCAACTTTTGGATGATCCAACCGATCTGGAAGAGGTTTCTGCTAACCTGCGACTATTGTTGGAAGGCAAACATGCAAGCCCTAAGGCAATCTCCGAAAGCGTGGAGCCATACCGGTGGGATCGCATACTGGAGAAATACGAACAGGTATTAAAGAGCTGCAGCGGATAACCGCGTACTTACCCCCGGTTGATGTTTGAAAGGAGCGGATTACCAGCCGTGCGTGTTCTGTTATTCAGCGATGCAGATGTTTTTGCAGGCACCGAACGACATATGTTCGATCTTGCCAATGGCCTCAAAGCCAACGGCGTAGAAGCCGCTATTGCCAGCCCCACTCCTTCAAAATTAGAGGAGAAGGCAGTTGCAGGCGGTATTCAGCATATCGTTATTCAAAAACAAGGGCTCATCGATAAGGCCGCAATTAGTCGCCTCACGGAACTGTTGAAATCTGGCGAAATTGATATCATCCACGCTCACAATGGCCGCACAATGCTTTCAGCCGCTCTCGCAGTAACAAAAGCAAAAAAGGGCAAGGCCGTTGCCACGCAGCACTTCCTTCAACCAGATCATGCGGCGCGTAAAGGGCCAAAAGCGGTGATATTTGCTGCCGCACACAGATGGGTTAGCGGCAAACTCAGTCACTATGTAGCCATTTCAGATGCAGTGCGAGATGCCATGGTTGCACGCAACGAAGCGCCTGCATCCAGAGTAACCACTATCCACAACGGAATGCCACCTATCAATACTTCGGCATTCCTACAGGCTACAGAAGTACGTAAAGCCCTCGGCGTGCCAGATGGCTCCGTGTTTATTCTCTGTGCAGCGCGCCTCGAAAAAGAGAAGGATATATCTACTCTCATCAAGGCCATCTCTTCCGCCTACAGGCCAGATAAGCCAATATTCTGCGCTGTTGCCGGAACAGGACAACTGCGAGAACAGCTGCAGTCTGAAATCCAGGCTCTTGGAGCTGAGGCTTACATCCATATTCTCGGGTTCCGAGATGATGTGCTGAACCTGATGTCCGCGTGTGATCTATTTGTGCTTCCCAGCCTGGCAGAGCCGTTCGGCCTGGTAGTTATTGAGGCTATGGCGCTTGGAAAAGCTGTTATCTGTACCGATGCCGGCGGTCCGCGTGAAATTGTAGTGAACGGAAGTACCGGAATTCTGGTTCCTCCAGCCGACCCGGCGGCTCTCGCCAAAGCAATAAGTGGCCTCGTCAACAATCCAGATGAGATGGCAATAATGGCCTCTGCTGGGCTCGCCAGATATAACAGCCAGTTTACAGCTCAGCGCATGGCGCACGAGATGATCCAACTTTACACCAGGGTGCTTACGTCATGAAGCTAAAAGTACTTCTCATATCGCACACCTGTCAGAGCAAAACTGAGGGACAGCCCAAGGCGATGAATCTGGCACACCACCCGGATATTGAGCTCAAAGTACTCATCCCGGATAGATGGCGGCATTACGGCAAGTGGCGGCAGGCGGATATACCATCGCCAGATAAATTCGATTGCCATATCGGTAAGGTAGCCATGCCATGGGTTGGCCCTGCGCAATTCTATATGCACTGGTATCCAGAGCTGGCATCCATACTGCGTAGTTTCAAGCCGGATGTTATAGATTTATGGGAAGAACCGTGGGGGTTGGTGAGCGCACACACCTGCTATCTGCGCGATCGTCTGTTGCCCGGAACAAAGATCATCAGCGAAACCGAGCAGAACATCAATAAGTCGCTGCCAGGGCCGTTTGAAAAGTTCAGAGCTTACACGCTGAAGCATGCAGATTTCGCCATCGGACGAAACAAAGAGGCCATAGAGGTATTGCGTACCAAAGGCTATTCTGGCCCCGCAGAGGTAGTGCCCAATGCGGTAGATGCGGAACTGTTTAGGCCCGCCAACAGGCAAGAGTGTCGCGATAAGCTGGGGCTAAAGGGCTTTACTGCAGGCTATATTGGCAGGCTTGTTGAAGAAAAGGGCCTTGCAGATATGGTGGAAGCGCTCAAAGAGTGCCCGCCAGAAGTCAATTTACTGTTTCTCGGTAGCGGATCGTTCGAAACGCCGTTAAAACAAAAGGTACAGGAACATGGGCTTGATAGTCGCGTTACGTTCCTGCCTGCACGGCCGCTAAGTGAATTGCCAGTGGTAATGAATGCCATGGATGCACTTGTTTTGCCCTCACGCACTACCGCAAGCTGGAAAGAACAGTTCGGGCGTGTCATCATAGAGGCACATGCTTGCGCAACTCCCGTTATTGGGTCCACTTCTGGAGCCATCCCGGAGGTTGTTGGCGATGGCGGACTTGTGTTTGAGGAGCGCAACCCGGCAGCGCTTGCGGCTGCCATTTGTGAACTTGCTGCAGACCCTGAGCGTTGCCGCACTATGGGCCTGGCGGGGCGAGCCACTGTAGAAGAGAACTACACCTGGCAGCGAGTAGCAAACAGAATGGCTAATATTTACCAGCGTACAGTACAGGGTAAATAGCAGCACTTCGCAAATAGTATGAAACGTGCCTTACAATTAAGGCATCGGAACCAAAGTGTGTGAACTTCGGGAGACCTATTGTGCAGTCGAGCGGTAACAATGAGCATGGTGTGCAGATGGCGGTTCCAGCCATTAAACGGCGAAAGCCGAATGGTGGAGATCGCCCCAATATTGTGTACTTCGATCACACGGCCATTATGAGCGGCGGCGAGATTGCTTTATTCAATCTCATCACAGCCCTTGATAAAACACGCTACCAGCCTATCGTTATTCTGGCAACCGATGGCCCACTTGCCAAGAAGCTCGCCGATAGCAACATAGAAGTCCACATCCTGCCGCTGGATAAATCGGTACTGGAAACGCGTAAAGATTCCCTCAGCGCCGGTGCATTGCTTAAGATACTTACCGCCGTCAAGTGCATGTTTTACACTTTTAAGCTGGCTCGCCTTTTAAAAGCCCGTGGCGCAGATCTAATCCATACCAACTCACTTAAGGCAGATGTGCTTGGCGGTATCGCTGCCCGTATGGCGCGCGTGCCGGTGATCTGGCATGTTCGAGATCGTATCGCGGATGATTACCTGCCACCAGTTGCTACGGCGCTGTTTCGTACCGGCTGCCGCATTATTCCGGATTATATCATTGCCAACTCCCAGGCAACCATGGATACGCTCTCTACAGGCGTAGCGGTTCGCTCCGCCGTTGTTCACTCTGGGTCTACCAATCAGCAGCTACGAGTAGTGCATGATGGTATTCCCGAGCACGCAATGTCGCCCAAAACAGGGCCAGATGCCGCGCCACTTATCGGCCTCATTGGCCGATTAAGCCCCTGGAAAGGGCAGCATATCTTCATAGAGGCCGCTTCAATTGTTGTAAAGCAGTTTCCAAAAACGAAGTTCCAAATTATCGGATCTGCCATGTTTGGCGAAGATGAGTATGAGAAAACTATCCGGCAGATGGTGATAGACCTGGGGCTTCAGGAGAATGTTGAGTTCACAGGCTATGTAACGGATGTGCCCGATCGTGTGGGTAAACTGGATGTTCTGGTGCATGCAAGCACCACGGGCGAGCCATTTGGCCAGGTTGTTATCGAAGGCATGGTTGCCGGCAAGCCAGTAATTGCAACGCGCGGCGGAGGTGTGGTTGAGATTGTAGAGGATGGTATTACGGGCATCCTGGTTCCAATGGCCGATGCATCGGCTATGGCAGATGCTCTCAAACGCCTGTTATCCGATCCTGCATTTGCAGCGGCCATGGGCCTCCGTGGTAGAGTGCGGGTACTTCAGCACTTTACTATTGAGCAAACCGCCAACAAAGTGCACGAAATCTACTCCGAGTTTATGGAGTAGCGGGCGTTTCCCAACAATAGGTTCCAATTGGCAGTACGGGTCCATCCACGCAAGCGCGGATGGGCCCTTTTCCATCTCGGCCAACCACAGGTATCAGGCAAGAATCGCACTGTCCTACGCCGCAATGCATCGGGGCTTCAATCGATATCTGGCCGGTAACCCCGTAACGCTCGCACACATTTGTGAGTGCGAGCAGCATCGGCATGGGGCCGCAACCGTAAACACGCACTCCCGCAGCAGTCACTTCAGGATAGCGTTTCAGCAGCCTTTCCAGATGCTCTGGCACAGTTCCCTGCGCACCTTCCGATCCATCATCTGTAACAATGTCTACTTCCGCACCCAGCGAGCAAAGTTCAGTAACCCCAACCAGGTAATCGGATGATCTGGCACCACAAATTGCTATCACGCGCTCAGGCCGCAACGGTTGTGGCATCTCCAACAACCTGCGCGCAAGAAAGCAAAGAGGCGGCGCGCCAATGCCGCCTGAGGCGATTATAGCAATGCGTTCATCAGCCCGCGTATCGAAGTGTGTGCCAAGCGGGCCCAACAGTTGAACACTATCTCCCGGCAGTTTCTGCGCCAGATCCTGGGTAAAGATGCCACGAGCAAGGTAAAGGATGCTTACCCTGCCAGTTTCTGGGTCGGCGCGGAACAGGCTAAATGGCCTCCGATGCTCAAACCCATAACCCTCGCCTGTAACAACCATTACAAACTGCCCTGGCAATGCTGCGTTCGCAATCTCCGGAGCTTCCAACACTATCTCAAACTCATTGCGCCGTACGTTACGCTGTTCCACAACATTTGCCGCGTGTGAAATACAAGGCGAGGTTTTCTCTGGTTCGATGATCATGGCAATTGCTTTGTGCCTACTGAGTAGGCGACTTGATGATGGAAACGGCTGCCGGCTCTGAAAGCGGGCTTGCAAAGTGAAGTTGCAGGCGGTACCAGCCTGCTGCGGGCACTCTGAGGGCGGTCTCAGATGCTGTGCCCTTGATGGAGATGCTGCGCAATTGTGCTTGCCATGCGGTAGTTGCGGGGCGGGCCACTAGCCGATAAGTGCCCGGTTCAAGGTATACCGTACATGTGGCGCGGTCTGGCAATGCCACCAGTGGTGAGATTGTAAGCTCCTGTTTTTCAGTGTTCTTTATACTCTGAATATACCCGTCCAGGAAGTCTTCACCTTCAGAAAGCAAGCCGGCAGATTTTGGCACAGTGTAGCTCATCGCTGAAAACAGCTGTTGGCTGCCATAAATGGAGTCGATCCACAGAGCCAGCCCCGTGTATGTGTCCATACCAATGGTATCTTTGCGCCGCATTGCCTCACGGGTTACCCCATCGCGAATTAGGGTTATCACCGGTACTATCTGTTTCGCAGCGTATTCATCTAAGTCTGCGGGGGAAACAATTGGCAGCTCGGTTGGCTTTACTTTACCCGCCTTTACATCCTGCTGTAGCCAGTTTGTGTAAACTCGTTCTCCAAGCACCCCATTCGCCCACTCTTCGGGCTCGGTATAGCCTGAGATGCCAGGCAATGAAAAGTGGCCATATTCATGGGCTATCTCGCGGCACCACTCAATCGGACGTCGCTCGGTTAGAATGCTGTAAAAGTAGATCTGGTTCTTAAACTGCTCGCCCGCCACATCTGCAGATAGTCCCGGGGCTTTCAAAGGATCCATCCATACCTGCACTACAGGAGTATCAACAGGGTGATCCCGATGAAAGTGGCCCCATGCCTCACCCCACAGGATAAGCAGAAGCTTCGCGGCGCTTACCATAAACGGAGTTGCTGCAGGTTCGGTGCCATATACAATAAACCGCTCTATGTAGCCATCTGCAGGCCCGTCAGGCAACCCTTTGCCAGAAACATACACGTGGATTGCGGAACGGTATGCTCGGTGATAGCGCGTGTCAGAGTTGGAGCGTACATCCTTAGGTATAAGCAGAAGGCCCTTTGTGGGTGCATCGATGGTAATAAGTGTGCAGTTATTTGCACCCGCAACCACGGCGCGTGATGTCTCGGGTATTTCTGGCGGTAGGCCCCCCGCATATACGGGTCGCGAAATAACACCGGCAATTAGCCAGATAACTAATCCCAAAAACTGTCTGAGTATCAGAGGCAATCTAAAGTGTTGGTTGGCCATAAGTATGATGTAAGCTCCCGTACAAACTGTGGGCAGCAAACAATTTCCAATACAATTACATATGGTGGCACAAACACCTGTATGGCGTTCTAATTGCAGCCAGAAAGGTGTGAAATAAATGACACCGCGTGCCACTCTATGGGGTAATGTTTAGAACAGGCAAGTCTGTTAGCTTCTCCCGTTGAGGGAACAATCTGGAGATCATTTGTGACAAAACGCGGTACGAAACCTGAAGCCGGGCCAGAGGAGCAGATGCGCCGAAAGTCATCTGTCGGCACATGCTGTGGGGGCGGATGTGTAACCATTGTGTTGTTGGTCTTGGTGGTTTGGCTGCACAACAGCGCCCCACCGGTTGTAAAAGTGCCGCCCCGTGTTTTACCTTCTCCCAATGCTTTCGATACATTCATAACAGCAACAAAACAGCTGGTTGATGATAAGAAAATATCTGCGGCGCTTTCACCGTCTAAGAAAGATGTGCCCGTTTCGCTGGAAGAAAAGCGCAAACTTGTTGAAGAGAACCGCCAGGCACTTGCTACCTTCCGCCAGGGATTGAATTATGAGTACATGGATGTCAGCCCTCGATCTCTGTTCACGCAGTTTCCTTACCTCGCTGGATACCGAAACCTGGCGCGGGTTCTAAGCCTTGAGAGCTCCATAAACGCAGAAGAGCACAAACCAGCGGCAGCTGTGAACAGTGCGCTAGATGCAATGCATCTTGGAGTTAAAGTGCCGCGGGGCACTATACTTATTGGTGAATTGGTCGGGATCGCCTGCGAGGCTATTGGCCGAAAGCCACTTCAGAAAGCCGTGGATCAGCTCTCAGCATCGGAAGCAAAAGCGGCAGTAAACCGCCTGGAGAAGATCCTGTCAGAGAAAACCACCTTTGCTGATACTCTTACGGAAGAAAAGTACATGACGATTAATGGCCTCGTCGAAATCTTCCGAGATGAGCGCAATGCTGGGAGTCTCTTTGGTCAAACAGGGGTTCAAGATAGCAGCACTATGATGATGCGTGCGTATCTGCTGTTACACAGCAAACAGTCGGTTATCAATAACTATGCGGCGTATATGGATGAAAACATTAAAATGCATAAAGATGCATTTCCTGGTCCCTGCGGCGAGATGAAGCCACCAAAAGACCCATTCTTATCGATAATCTGCCCGGTATTTTCTCAGGCAGATTTCAAAGATCAGGAAACCCGGGCATTTGATGGCCTTTTGCTGATGCAACTTGCGCTGCATGCCTACAATCTCGATCATCACGCCTACCCGGCAAGCCTGAATGAGTTAGTGGGACCATACGTTAAGCAGGTACCTGCCGATCCTTTTGCATTACACGGTACCCTACTCTACATCAACAAAGGCGCAACATACGTTCTCTACAGCGTAGGGCCCGATGGCAAGGATGATAGAGGCAAGGCAATTGATGATCCATCCAAGATCAAAGATGGCATAGATAGATTGCGGTATTACGTAGACGGCCAGAGCAAGGGCGATATCGTCGCTGGTATTAACGTTCAATAACAATTCGCCAGCAGAGCGTGGGAGCTTAGTCGGCTCTCACACTCTGCGCAGGCAATACAGAAGTACGCAATAGCCGTGCAAACAGGTTTGTTTTTTGCATAATCTCATCGTGCTCAATCGTGGTGGTGTGAAATATCAGGGCGGCTCTCTTTCTTAAGCCATCGTCTGTCATGTCTGTATCCAACCGGGCTGTGAAATCTGTATTCAGCTTCTGAAGCTGAGTAATGAGCGTGTAGTTTTCCGGTGCCAGATGTTCTGTAAAAATAGAAAACAACCGGCGTCCCTTCCTTTCTGATATCCAGCCCGCAAACTGATCTAGATAACCATAGGTGGAATCAAACAAGAGAACATCAGTAATGTGGTCTGTTAATCCACCGAGTTTCAAAATCCCACCGGTCACAGCATAGCCCCCAGAATGTGTGGAGAGCACAATCTTGCCAACCTTATGCGTATGGATCTTGCCTTCAGTATTTAGATAGTCGGTGATTTCACCAATCAATAGCCGGAATGCGCCTGGATCATTCTCGAGTTTGCCGCCGCCAGAATCAGGAGCGTTTTTCGGGCCT
Source organism: uncultured Chthonomonas sp. (assembly GCA_903859705.1). GTDB lineage: Bacteria > Armatimonadota > Chthonomonadetes > Chthonomonadales > Chthonomonadaceae > CAIXIX01. Next base: position 12,645 of record CAIONQ010000009.1, on the reverse strand, counting down.
TCAGGCACAATCAATACAGCGTTAAAACCGGCCTCATGAAACTGCTCTCGTAGCCTGTACTGTTTCAGCGCACCGGCAACACTGTTGTTCCAGCCATGGAAATGAACCACATAATGCACGTCCTTGCCGGGCACAAACCCTGCGGGAATGAATATGCCCACAGAGCTATCCAAATAGTGCCCTTCCCGGTCGTACATCTTGCCCTGATACACGTGGCCATCGGCTCGGCTGCTGTGTGGGTAGGGCGCATGTAGGAAGGGAAGCACTATTGTTTCGCCATCCGGCGAGCGCTGCCACCCTTCGCTTGTATCTGCCTTTGAAATTAATGCAGATATTGCAGTGAATATAGCAGCAAGCAAAACCGCCTTAAACATATGCAATCCTCCTTACGATAGGCAGGGATAGTAACAGCACACAGGAAGTCGTGATACACTATGACATACACATCGGCACCATTTGAGCAGGAAGCCAGTCCCGAGCGATAAGTTCCTGAGTGCCCTGTAAGGCCGTGCCGGGCAGCATAACGGCATAGTATTGTTTTACTTAGCGGGCCGAGCACCGAAGTGAACGGCGTATTGGAGATCTGTGCAGAATATGGCGAAGCAAATTAACAACCAGGATATTACAGATAGAGAACGCGTCATCCTCGTATCTATCGAGCCAGATGAGCTGATGCTTCCTTACGCCTGGGAGGAATTGACCGCACTAACAGAGACTGCCGGTGCAGACGTAGTTGGGGAAATTCACCAGAATCGTGATGATCCAGATCCAAAAACATATATCGGTTCCGGAAAAGCCAAAGAGCTGCATATGTCCGTTCTCGATACAAATGCAGATCTCGTGATTGTGGATGGGGAACTGAGCTCGGTACAGGCCCGCAACCTGGAAGAAGAGGTGAAGTGCCGCGTTATCGATAGAACGCAGCTTATCCTGGATATTTTTGCCCAGCGCGCTCAAACTCGGGAAGGTAAAGTTCAGGTAACCCTGGCACAGCAAATGTACCTGCTCCCGCGCCTTGGCAACCTTTACACCAAGTTTGAACGGCAGCAGGGTGGCATCGGCGTTCGTGGTGGTGCTGGTGAAACCAAACTTGAGGCAGACCGCCGTAAAGTACGAGACGGCATCAAAGATCTGGAAGCACAGCTGGCAGAAATTCGGGCCACACGCCAGCAGCAGCGCGCACAACGCAAACGCCTTCCGTTTCCAACGGCGGCGCTTGTTGGGTATACAAGCGCTGGTAAATCCACCCTGCACAACACGCTCTCTGGCAGCGGGGTGTATGCCGATCCCAAGCTATTTGCAACTCTGGATCCTACAACCCGCCGGGTTACGCTTCCAGATGGCTGGGCAATCCTGTTAACAGATACGGTAGGATTTGTTCGAAACTTGCCTACACACCTGGTGGCAGCGTTCAGAGCAACCCTGGAAGAGACAATAGAAGCGGACTTCCTTATCCATGTGGTGGACGTAAGCCATCCATATATGGAAACGCAGATGCGCGCCGTTTTGGATGTGCTGGAAGATCTTGGCGCAGGCAACAAGCCCATGGTAACGGTATTTAATAAATGTGATCTGGTGGACGACCATCACCGGCTTACAGATCTCATTCTCAGCACACCGAATTCGGTTTATATATCTGCCACAAAAGGTGATGGCATCCCCAACCTGGTTGAACATGTTGTTACAACCATGGAGGCCCTGCTAAAGCCTATCAATGTTGTGGTTCCGTATGATAAGAGCGAACTGGTGGCGCAATGCTATGAGTACGGCAGAGTGTCGGCAGCAGAGTACCTGGAGGACGGAATCCATGTTGTTGCAAGGATTACCGGTGAACTTGTGGGCCGAATCGCGCGTTATGAGATAGAGCCAGAGGCCGCTACCGAAGTAGCGGCCATCTAACTTGCTTCGCTTAAGGGTGCAGCGCGTGGCCAAACTCCACGGGCTGCACATACCTCGTATGGTACTTTTGCCAGTCTGTCGGATGCTTTTTGTAAGCCGGGTCGTCTTCAAGGCGTGCAGCAATGTGGCTGTAATCCGAGATGTCGTGCGCGGGCAGGGGCATCACTGTTTTTGAGAAGGTGGTGTTCAAATCACCGTCTTTCACCCAGCCATCTCCCACCAGCACAAAATCCCGCACCATACCTGGCGCCACTTGCGGCGCCTTAAACTTCATGCGAATTTCGTCGCCAGCATTCATAATAACGTATCTGTCGTCCACCTTCTCCAACAGCTCTTTAATATCGCCGTATCGGGTGTAATAGCCTTCCAAATCGCGCCATATCCGCCCTTCTGAAATCAGCCCGTCGTAAGAAGCCGGAAGTTCTGGCGATGAGTTATCTGCGGCCTTAATATCTGAGAAGCCACGGTACTGCAGTTCGGCCGAAGATGCCGCGATGTGTTGTTGCTTTGTAACGGCGGTTGGTGTTGGTGCTGCCCACTGTATGCAATCCCAGTATATTTCGAGGTTGGTTCTAAGCCGCAGCTTGCGCGGTGCATTCGGCTTAAAAGCGCCATTCAGGTCTATCAGAATGGTTTTCACTTTGCCCTCCGGGAATCCAAGGCCCGGTTTGGCAACGCTCCACTTACCAGCAGCATCGGGCGTCTCTAGTTGAAGCCCGCTGGGTGGTGCCTCGTGGCTCTGGCCAAGTGCAACATTGATAGAGCTACTTGTGGGGTGGATCCAGCCAGAGCAAATCAAGAAGAGTGGCCCATTCGGTGCGGCCTCAGGCAGTTCCACTTCTATGTAGTGATCCCGCGTTACGCCCTGGTAGTTACCACGCCCAAATGTATCCACATGCTTCAAATCTCTGGCGCGAACCAGCTCAGTTACATCCGTGCCACGGTCATCTACTGCCTTCTTCACAGGCTGGGCCGGGGTAGTAACATACACCCTGTGTGGGGGTGGGGGTATGGCAAAACGCTCATCCACATATACTTCGGTGTTTGCCGGGTGGTCAACAGAGATTAGCGATAGATGATCAAAAAAGTGCGTTTCCCACAGCTCTGCTGTAACGCGCATATCGTACTCGCCATTTGCGTCTGCCGTAAGCTGGTCGCCACGCACCTTTACCCAGTCTTCAGTTTGCGCAATTCCCGCAGTGTCCTGAGCATTGATCTTCAGGCCAAGGGCAGAGCGCCAGATACAGTCTGTAACAAACGCCATCTTTGAGCCATTCCAGGTAAATAGGAATGGGCAGGATGCGTGTAGGCGGTGCGGCAGTTCCAGAGATTGGTCTGGCTTTAGCTCATCGGCAAACTCGCCGCGCACGTCTCCATTTGGCCACAGAATACGCACTGCATCCAGCGATTTCTTATCTCCCAGGCCAAAGTGGATAACGGCCCCGTCTATCTGAAGTTTGTTGTAAAGCAGCCCGGCGCGTGCCTCTACTTCTCCGCCAAACCCAAAGGCGTTTATGCGCCTATCGCCGTACTTCACCTTGTCGAATTCTGAAGGGTCGGCATGTGGCCGAAGGTCTTGCCAGTGGTAAGCAGTTTTTCCACTGTTTACAAACCGGGTAGAGGTTCTGGTTGCAGAAAGCCCGGCCAGATCGTATCTTCCGCCCAATTTTGGGGCGGCCAGTGTAAGAATCTGCCCGCCAATGGGAGTAGGCAACGGCACAAATCCAGTGTGCGCATCACCCATAAACACAGCAGTGGCACCTGGCCCAGAGGCAACAATATCCAGCGCGCCGTTGTTGTCCAGATCCGCAACCAGCAGGGCACCATGCCCGGGCTTCATGCCGGCTGGCGGAGTGGACCACTTTGCTGTATCCGTCACATCCAGTGCAGTACCGTAACCATGGTCGGAAATCCGCTTTATAGAGCCGTCGTTGAGCAGAACAAGAAAATCGACAGTGCCCCTTCGAGTGATATCACCCGAAGCCACTGCGGCTGCGGGTGCTGGCAGGGCGGGCAGTGTTCGCTGATGAAATGTGCCACCACGGTCGTTTGCAAACAGATGCAGCGTTCCCTTGCCATCTATCATAAGCAGGTCCGGGCTGCCATCTCCATCCAGATCGGCAGTGGCAACGCCCAGCGTACCGTCTATTCCTGAAAATGGATGCGTAACCATCCAGGTGCCGTCGCCATTGTTACGCAGCACCTGTGGGGCGCCTTTAGCAGCGCCCAGAATTATATCCAGGTCGCCATCCGCCTCGATATCAAAGCCCCAGGCCCCTGTGGCCGGTGCTGAGGTTACGGCTGCAGGCAACTTCATTGCGGTTGTGGCATCCGCAAAGCTACCGTCTTTGTTCTGCGTAAACAGTTTGAAGCCAGCGGGGCCGGCAAGGGCGATATCGGTGCGCAGGTCGTAGTTCACATCCATCGCAAGAACAGCACCTGGATAGGGGTCTGCGCCAGGATTAAACTTCAGCACGGATGCTGTTTTTCCAGCAACATGCGCACCGGCCGCATCCAGGGTGATATTCGCCTGATTGCCATCGCCATCAATCCAAACCGAGCCGCTCCAGAGTGCCGCCGGGCCGGTTCCCTCTGGCTGAGGCGTGAATGTTGTTGCAGCATCGGGCTCTGCAGGGTTGCCGCTGATTGGCGGAAGCTTTACAAACTGCCGCAGCGGGTCTCCCACTCCCTCCTTTTCGGGCCGGGTCAGGGTATTAAATGCATCTGCGCGCGCCAGGTCTTTCACAAGGGTGTTCTGCAAGAAACGAGCCGGCAACATTGCCTTTTTGGGGTCTGGACCAGCAACGGCAGCTTTTAATTGCTGGAAGTAGGTTGCCTGGTGAGTATCAAAGGCGGGAGCATGCTGTGCCAGCAGGTCTGTGGCTTTTTGGAGCGCGGCTTTATCCCCGCGCCGCGCCCCGGCAACTGCCAGTTCAAGCTGGGCAAGCATGTTGGTGGGCTCACGCTCCAATATTGCCGTAAGCTGCTCCTGGTAACCGGCATCTGCTTCCGGGGTGCCTTGCCTGGAGTACACCTGCGCCAGGGCATATCGTGCCCGCAGGTCGTTGGGAGCAAGCTGTACCGCACGCAGGCCATGCTTTACTGCGCCAACCTGGTCGTTCTGATGATCGGCAAGCACCGCAAGCAGTTTTTCTATGTCGGCATTATCCGGTGCAAGCTTACGTGCTTTCTCAAAGTTATCAGCTGCCGCTTTCAAGTTATTGGAGCGCAGCTCTTTCAGGCCAAGGTTTGCCCAACCGGCTGGCTCCTCGGGGGCAAGCTGGGTTAGCTTTGTAAGGTATGGCCTGTCATGTTTGTCATCTCGAGATTCCAGGGCTATGGTGCCTATGGTAAGCGCTGAGGCCTTCTCTTCATAGGTTCCGCTACCGGTGCCGGTATCTGTACCGTTGTTTCTATGGCATCCGGCAGTAATTATGGTTGCGGATACCAGGGTTGCGCAGGCAACAGCCACACCAGATAGGCGCTTCTTCGCGCCACGATTTGTTACTTTTATCACCAGTCTGTCTCCAATGCGAAACGCACAGGGATGTATTGCTGTTTATAGATTATTGCACGGGCACAAGTTTTGGCCGCGCCCCTGCGATTACCGCGTTACAGGAATAGTACCGGGTAAAAACGAACAGAGAGCGTAATATGACCCAATTAGTATATGGCAACGTAGATGCGGTACTGCCAGCTGGCGGTAGAATACATGGCGAATATGCCCGGGTTGCAGGTTGCACCGTTAAGGCGATGATCCCATTTGGTGGTGAAACGATTCTTTCACGCACTATCAAGGCACTCAAAGCCCTGCCACAACCTGGCCGAGTGGTTGTAATCGGGCCGGAAGAAACGCTTGAAGAGGCACGGGCATGCGGAGCAGATGCCTCCCTGTTGGAAGGCAACAGTGGCCCTGAGAATATCTTTAAGGGCATCGATTGGTTGCAATCTGGCGAGGATCCAGCGCGGAAAGCACTGATCGTTACCACAGACATGCCGTTTGTTAATGCATCCTCACTGTACGAATTGCTCAACCTCTGCCCACCAGATGCAGATATCTGTGTACCCCTGGTGCGTCGTGAACCGTTCGAGGTGGTTTACCCGGATCTGGTTCGCACCGATAGCCGCCTTGCCGATGGCTATTTTCGCCTGGGTGGCGCTTTCCTGGTGGATGTGGACGCAATGCGCGCCGGACGTGCACACTTTGAAAGCGTATTTGCCGCCCGGAAGAGCAACCTTAAGATGGCACGGCTCATCGGCCTGCAAACAGCCCTTAAGTACGCTGCTGGCAAACTCAGCACCACAGATATTGTGAACAAGGCTTCCAGTATTCTGCATTGTCGTGGTGCCGCAGTACATGATGTAGACCCTGTTCTGGGATTTGATATCGATCTACTGGAAGAGTATCAGTATGCGATTAAGCAAGCTTTCTGATTACGTAATGGAGGGATGGATTTGAACGAAAACGGTGCATCGCCCCAGAGCTCAACGTCGCAGCCAGATCTGCCGTTCGGAAGGGCCCTCGCGTATAGCATCGCGAACTTTGGCTATGGCGCGTTCTACACGCTCAACAATGCAATTCTCTCTCTCTTCCTCGCACGTTTCACTAAGAACAACGTTATCATAGGCCTCGGCGGAAGTACGCACTCTTTTGAAGGCGCAATCATCCAGCCGCTGGTAGGTGCTGCCAGTGATAGATTAAGAGGCAAATATGGTCGCCGCCGCCCCTTCTTGATTACCGCCATTCCAATTTCTGCCCTGTTCCTGATTCTAACCCCACTGTGCGCGCATCTTCCGGAACACACACGCCTGCTGATGATGGTGCTGTGTATCTTTCTATTTACGGTAACCTTCAATATCGCGCAGGATCCGTACAATGCACTCATGCCGGATATCACTCCAGAGCATCAGCGCGGAAGCGTTACGGGCATTTCTATGTTTGTGTTTCTGCTTGGGCAGGTATCACTGCTGGTGCTGCCTTCGCATCTTGGGCCGGTTACTATCACGCTGGAAGCAAAGTTTCTGGTATGTGCCCTGCTTATGATGGCAACCACATTGGTTACTGTGCTCTGTGTTAAAGAGCCAGAAGTACCCGCCCATACCGCCGGTAAAATTCATGTCAATAACTTTGCCAGCCTTAGAACCGCAATCGATGGCCTGTGGGTACTCAAGCAGGCACGTTGTGCACTGGCTGTAAGCTTCTTCTCCGGGCTTGGCGTTGGGGCGGTATTCCCGTTTCTAACGGTGTTTATCAAAACCATCGGCCATTGCAAGGATGATGTGGCGCTTCAGGTATTTCTCATCCTGGTGGCAGTTACTGCCCTGTGCGTGGTGCCTTTCGGGAAACTTGTCGATCGATTTGGGCCGCGCCCTATTCTTCTGCTGGCCTTAGCCTTAATCGCCACCGCATCTGCACTCGGGCTATGGGTGAACTCTCTAGATCAAATCCGACTGGTAATGATGATCGCGGGGCTGGGAAACAGCGCTCAATTTGCGGCAGCTTACCCTCTGCTATATCAGCTTGTGCCCCGTCAGGAGGTTGGTTTCTACACCGGCCTTCAGTCTACAGCGCTCTCTATCGCCACACCAATCACCGGTATTGTAACGGGCATGTTAGTAAACTCGGGAAATTACAGGCGCATTTTTGTAGTGTGCAGCCTGTGCGTACTGGTGGCAATTTGCTTTCTAATAGCTGTAAAGGTGGAAAGAGCGCCAGCTGAGGTGGATGCGCGAGCGTTGGAGTTGGAGGCATGATTACACGTATTATCAGCGCCATACTGGGCATCGGCCTGTTTCTTGCGCTATGTTTCTGGGGAACTCTGCCATTTGCTGTGGCGGTTACAGTGCTTACCGCAGCTGCCATTCATGAGTTTGTTGGCGGGCAAAGATCTGTTCCTTTACCGCAGGATGTTCCCACCGTTTGGCAGCCCTTTGCCAGGGTGTTCGAGCCCATCAATGCCGCACTTGCGATGATCAGCCTTGCGCTGGTTCCTGCTATCTATGTTGCGTCTGTGTCGGATATTCGCTCGCAGCTTACCATCTGGGCTGCCGTGCTACTTGCATGGGTTATTTTCGGCATAGGTATTGTGCTTGCTTCCTGGAACACCGGGCGCGGGCTGGGTTGGATGCGAGCCTTTTACGGCAAAATTGGGTTCTGGTATCTCGGTGGCCTCTTTAGCTGTTTTCTGCTGCTTCGCGGTGTGGCCGGGCGCGTGCTTGTTGGCAGCTTTCCAGAGGCCGATCGCGGTGCCTGGATAATGCTGTTTGTCGCCGTCTGCATCTGGTCTACCGATACGTTTGCTTACTTCACGGGCCGTGCAATAGGCAAGCACAAGCTCGCCCCTAAGCTCTCACCCGGCAAAACCATTGAAGGTGCATTGGGTGGCCTTATCGGCGCCGTAGTTGCAGGCGGGCTATTTGGCAGGTGGATTCATCTGCCGCCCATAGCAGGTATTGGTGTGGGGATTATTGCCGGGATTTTTGGCCCACTGGGCGACCTGTTTGAAAGCGCATTGAAGCGGGAACTGGGCTTGAAAGATTTTGGCAAGCTAATGCCCGGGCATGGCGGTGCGCTTGATAGGTTTGATAGCCTGCTATTCGCAGCACCCGCCGCGTATCTGTTTCTGCGCCTCGTGGTGGGCCTTGCGCCGTAGCAACCAGCCGCCAGATCAGGGTTTTACTATTAACTTCTCAGCGGGGGTTAAGGGCGGTCCCGCAGCCTTAAAGGAGACAAGATGTCTGTAATGCTGAAAAGTGCACTCCGTACTCTTCCCGTTGCTCTGCTGTGCGCTGCCATATTGCCTGCCACGGCACAACCACCAAAGAGGGCAACAATAATGGATGAGGCACAGGTTGCACCGTACACTCTTCCGGATCCACTCGTATGCGAAGACGGCTCTCCCGTACTGGATGCGCAAACCTGGCGTGAAAAGCGTCGCCCTGAAATACTTCGATTGTGCGAAAACGAGTGGTTCGGCAAAACTCCCATTGGCAAACCGAAGGCCATGCGCTTTGTTGTGAGAGAAGAGAAGAAGGATGCCCGTGGAGGCAAAGCCACGAGGCTGCGCGTGGCGCTGCTGTATACCGGCAAAGAGGATGGACCGCAGACCGAGCTGCTGATTTACCTTCCCAATCATGTAAAAGGCAAAGTGCCTATAATCCTCGCACTGAGCTTTGATGGCAACTTTGCCACCACAGAGGAAGCAGATATCCCACTACCACACCACTGGGTAAACGGCCTGGGAATTCAGCTGAAAGAGCATCTGCCCGCCGAGAGTATGCGGGGCTCTAACAGCCACTCCTGGCCATACGATTACGCCCTGGAGCATGGCTTTGGGGTGGCTACCGCCGGGTACGGGGATGTTGAGCCAGACTATCCGGGCGGAGACAAACTCGGGTATCGCTCTGCTATAAAGGCCTTCCAAAATGGAGGTGGCTCCCGAATGGGCACGGTAGGCGCCTGGGCGTGGTCACTCAGCCGTTGTGTGGATTACCTGGGCACTAACCCCAGAGTAGATGCTAAGAAAATTGCGATACAGGGCCACAGCCGCCTTGGCAAAGCTGCTCTCTGGGCGGCAGCACAGGATGAGCGCATTGCCCTGGTAATCTCGAATGAATCTGGGGCAGGGGGCGCTGCCCTCAACAAACGGATCTTTGGAGAAACTGTGGGTGATCTGGCACGCCGTTTCCCACACTGGTTTTGCCCCAATTTCGCAAAATATAGCGAAAATGAGGATGCCATGCCGGTAGACTCTCATGAGCTCATATCGCTCATCGCTCCCCGGCCTGTTCTGATAACAAGCGCCGTGGAAGATAGATGGTCTGATCCAAAAGGCGAGTTTCTTGCAGCCGTAGCAGCCGATCCTGTTTACAGGCTTCTCGGTGGGGATGGCGTTGGCTCAACTCAGTGGCCAGGGGCCCCGGGTTTTGTTCCTGGCAAAATCGGTTATTGGATTCGCCAGGGCAAGCACGACGTTCTGCTGGAGGATTGGAAAACCTACATAGCCTTCGCAGAATCGCACTTCCGCTCCAAACGCTGACTCAAAACACATCATTTTGCCAACTCTGTCCAATGCTGGTTAAATATGTGATATTATTGTAACATATCATGAAGCTGGATCTTGAACATGTATGGAAAGCGCTGGCAAGCCCCGTGCGGCGGCAGATTCTGGATCTGCTGCAGCGCGGCCCAATGGGCACGGGCCAGGTAACCGAATACTTTCCAGATCTCAGCCGGTACGCAGTAATGCAGCATCTGGGTGTGCTGGAAGAGGCAAACCTTATTCTGGTTCGGCGCGAGGGCAGAAACAGATACAACTACCTCAACCCGGTTCCGCTCAGAATGATCTATGAGCGCTGGGTAAACCCGCATGCAGATAGGGCCGCTGGCACCGCACTACAGCTCAAGGCCTTTGCGGAGAAGCAACATCAGGGAGCAGAAACAATGCCGTTTATCGACCCATCCGCCGGAGCAATGCAGGCGGGCAAAATTGTAAAAATCGAAACAGAAGTTACCATAGAGGCGCCCGCTGCAACTGTGTTCGATGCCATAACCATCGGCATGGATTCCTGGTGGCCACATCGGTTTCGGCCGAACGGGCGCATGGTATTTGAACCATTTGTTGGCGGCCGCTGCCTGGAGGATTGGGGAGAGGGCGCGGGAGCATACCACGGCATTATTGTGTGGTGGGAGCCCGGGAAGAAGTTTGCATCGTCTGGCCCGGGAGTTATGTACCGTGGGTTCAACTGTTACGACGTTCAGACTGTAATCCCGGATGCTGAAAATCCGGATAGGTGCATTTACCGCAAGTCCACAACATTCTGGGGAGATGTTCCCGAAGAAACAGAGCGCCTGTTCCAAAAAGGGGCACGCGGCCTTATGGAGGGTGCGCTCAAGAACTATGTAGAAAAGGGCATTTGTTACGCGGTGCCGGGTGGCAGTACTACTTCAGGAGAATAGACGTGAATACAATAGTAATTAAACATAGAACAAAACTCATTGGCACCATGCTGAGTGTGCTGACGTTTCTCGTTTGCATAGCGGGCAATCCAAATGCCCATGCCCAGGATGCAAGTCCCGCCACCGATCCGGGCTTTGAGGCTACCATGAAGCTGTTCGGCAAGATGGTTGGTGGAACATGGGCAACTACCGGTGCATTCAAAGCAGAACTGAAGTATGAGTGGCGTGTACCCGGCAAAGCGATCAGGGGCACCGGCCGCGCCGCCATCGGCACCCCGCAAGAGTTCCCCATGGAGTCCCTTTATGGATGGGATGCCTCCGCAAAAAAGGTATATTATCTCGACTTCCACGGGCATGATACAATCTATAAGGGCCTTGTGGCTGCTTCCGGAAACGTGCTGAACGGCGAATTTGAAGGCATGACCGGTGATAACGGCAAATACCGCTTCTCCGATGAGCTCAAAGAAGATGGTACGCTTGTAACAACCATGTTTGGCAAGAACAAAGAGGGAAAATGGGTTAGCCTTCACTCTATGTCGTGGAAGCGCAAGCCCTGAAACCTTTCAGGCAATTGGCGGAGGGTGGGTGGCATTGCCAGAAATATTTAAAACTCAGGTTATTACCGTCGATGCCGCCCATCCGGACGCGGGTGCCATCGAAGAGGCTGCCAGCATTATACGGCGTGGAAGGCTTGTGGCATTTCCAACAGAAACCGTTTATGGGCTGGGCGCCAACGCGCGGGATTCTATGGCGGTTTCTACTATTTTCGTTGCCAAACAGCGCCCTTCTTCTAATCCACTAATTGTACATACATCCTCCACCGAAGAGGCACAGGCTCTTGCTGCCCGGTGGCCACCAGAGGCCGAAGCGCTGGCGGCGGCCTTCTGGCCCGGGCCACTAAGCATTGTTGTGCCACGTTCTAAAAAAATTCCAGATATTGTATCGGCAGGCAAGCCTACGGTGGCGTTGCGCGTGCCCTCCAACCCCGTGGCGCTTGCTCTGCTGCGCGCAGCCCGTGTGCCCGTGGCTGCACCCAGCGCAAATCGCTCCGAAAAGATATCGCCAACCACCGCAGAGCACGTTCTGCATACTCTGGATGGCAGAATTCCAGCAGTATTGGATGGTGGGCCAGCTTTGGGAGGGATAGAGTCCACCGTAATCGCAATCACTTCTGATGGGCCAATGATTCTCCGCCCAGGGTTAATTTCACCTGCGGAAATAGAGGCAGTGATTGGCCCGGTTCGCCGCAGCGACGGAACACACTCAGAGGAAGTTTCCGACCTGGCCACTCCGGGCATTCGTTTGCGCCACTATGCACCGCAATCGCCGCTAATTCTCGTTAATGCTGCAAACGTTCAAAAAAGGTTGGCAAAGCTGTTCAGCAAACTATCTACTGAAGCTAACCGTGGGTACATAACACTATCTGAGGAAACGAAAGTCGGATACATCGGCTACAGAACATTACCGGATTTTGAAGAAGGACTGCTGGTACAAATGCTGCCAGATTCACCACAGGGCTATGCCGAACAGCTTTATGCGGCCCTGCACACCATGGATGCGGCAAAGGTTCATCGGATAGTTGCCGAGATACCGCCTGATGATGATGACTGGCTGGCAATTCGAGACAGGCTGGGGCGGGCTTCGTTATATGGATTTAAAGATACACACTCTTAAACTCTGGCCACGGTTACTCATAGCGGCGCTGGCAGGCGCCTCTATGTCGCTTTGCTTCGCGCCTACCGCTATCCCCATAGCTCCTTTTGTGCTGACAGTTCTAATATTGCAGC
>CAIONQ010000008.1 GCA_903859705.1 uncultured Chthonomonas sp. | reverse complement strand
CAGTTGTACCAGCGTAACCGTGGGCAGCGGAATGAGCGCCGTAACCACCAACCTGAGTTACGACTATGAGAGCCGTGTATCCGGCATCACTTACCCATCCAGCGCTACCAATACCTTCCAGTACAACGGCAACGATCTCCGTACAAAAAAGGTAGATTCCAGCGGCACACGCAACTATATCACCGATGGCGATTCCCCGGCAGCAGCCGTGCTCTCCGACGGACTCGCAACGTTCACTCCCGGCCTCTCCGAGCGCCGCAGTTCAACAAGCAGCTTCTATCATGGCGATGCCCTCGGCTCTACCAGAAGCCAGACGAGCTCCAGCCAGAGCGTAACGGACACCAAAAGGTACGATGCCTTCGGTATGCTTGTTGCATCTTCGGGTTCAAACCCCACACCCTTCGGGTTTGTGGGCGGTTCACAATATCAGACCGATGCCGACAGCGGCCTGATGCTGCTCGGGCACAGATACTACGATGCAAGCATCGGGAGGTTTATCTCCAGAGATCCGGCGTATGCTGGAACGAATTACTTTGCCTACTGTGAGAATAATCCGCTGGGTGGGACGGAGCCGGAGGGGTTGGATGTGAACGATGGAAGCGCGACTAACAATTCGAAGCTCATACAATTTGTGGATGTTGACTTTGATCCCGACAGATGGGCTGTAGTTCCGCGGACTCACCAATACCCCGAGGGATCCGCAATACCAGACTATGAATTGCGACGCAGAGATGGCAATGGCCCCGTGTATCCGGCCTGGCCCGCTGACCCTGTTGGTAGAAAGCCGGGGCAACATGACCGACTTATCCTTCCCGTTGCTCCTGGGACAACAGTCGGTGGCGACGGTGTGGACGTAGATGCCGGATGGGATAGAAAAAGCAAAACGTGGATAAAAACTGGCGGACGGGCAGTGGGAGGGGTTATTTCCGGTAATGCTGACTGGTCTCCATCTGGTGTTTTTGAGCCCGCAATAGGTCCAGGGGTTGGGAAGCCGTGGTCCGGAGTAGGCACCGGTGATCCCAACATTATCATCCATCCTCCGGGAATTATCGTTATTAAACGGACTCACAGGCGATAGAAGTCGCTGTTACTGTATTGCCATGCTGGGCACGTGCATTTATGTTTTGCTATTGCGTGCCCAGTTTTCCTCTAACACTCGCCATCCTTATTTAGAGAAAGTAGGGCCACAACCATGATCTTTAGCACCGATAAGAATGCCACTCGGCGGATGATTCGTTTGATTACTGGCCTCGCGCTGCTCGCATTAATCGTTTATATAGCGCAGGATCTTTTTACCTGGGCTTACAGTGATGTGCCTCCTGGCCACTATGCGCGCAAAAGAATGGCAATGGCAGCGAAACTGAGAGATAAACTAAAGGATCATCCAGAGGATATTAAAGCGCATTTTGATCTTGCTGAGCTAACCTATAATCGGTCTGAAGAGCTTTCGGAGTACAGAATCGTTGCTGCATTGAATTCTAAGTATCCGCATGTTCACGAGCGCATTGGCGATTGTCTGCTAAATATGAAAAGGCCGGAAGAAGCGATGGCAGAATACAACAAAATGATGATCGACGGACCGAGCCTGGAGTCCTGCGCTTCTATGCGAAATGAGTACACGCGCACGGGCAAAACCCAGGAAGCAATCAATATGTATCTGGCAGCCGAGCGGAAAGACCCGGACACTCCGGAATATCCGTATGAGGCTGGTTTACTCCTTGTACATGACGGGAGAAAAAACGAAGCACGGGCCGCCTTCAAGCGCGCGATACTCACTGCTAACCGAGTTGGGAAACCTCAACCTGAGGCACAATCCTGGTTGGATGGCCTAAAATGAAGATAAGTTCTACTCGCACTTTTTTTGGGCAATGAGTTCGGTTGGAGGGTGCACGAATAATCAGTGCACTGCGTGCTATTTCGCCGAGATGTGGTCTTGAAACTAACAGAGAATACTAATGCTAATTATTGTCCGAACATGCAGCGCCCCTTTACGCTGTTGGCAACAAAACTGATCCGGTCAGTCGAGGTACCCACCCTGTTGGGCGATTACCTGATACTGCTTAGACTACGGATATGATGCCTCTGGCAGAAAGTCGAGCTGCACCGAAAATTCAGGCGATACGGTGAGCTGGGGGTATGATTGGGCTGGCAGATTAACCTCTGAGGTCCGTACTGACAGCAATGCCTACTCAACCGCTTATACCCTGGATGCGGGCTGGCAAGAACGTGTAGTTCGTCCCGTGCATGGAAACGATCCGGAGGCTGCGGATGTTTAGTTTCACTGGTGCACAGTAAACCATAGGAGGCCATAATGCAAAACCCACACGAAACAACCTCCGCGATAACGAGAGATATAGATCAGGTATGCTCAACCTTTACGCAACGCACAGTTCTGGGCTTAAATCTTTTCAAGAGGAATGGTATCGATGCTCCAGATGCCGTAGCCAGGTTACTGGAACTTGCCTCCGAAAGTGAATTGTCCGGTGTTAGCCCGGGTAGAAAGTTCTTTTACTGCGCACCACGTCCAAATCTGATCGAAAGAATTGAAGACATGTGCCCCATTTTGAATATTGGTGTAGAGCACTTCGATGCTAAATTCTATCCACAATATGCCGATTCCAACTTGAAGTTCCCATTGGATCAACCATGCTGGTTGCCAGGATTTGGAGCCAGAGGTTGGGACGCCTGTCGGGACCTAATGCAGGATGCTGTAGATGAAGGATCACTGATGGTGATACCGTCAGCCACAAAAGAACAACTTACATTAGCTACTGAGATTCTATGTCAACCGTTCATATCGCACGAAGCGACAGTGGAAGCGCTGCTTACGAACACAGATTTCGTCGTAGGTGCAGGTCACGATGGATGCGAAATTGTTGCGTACTTTGCATCTGATTTGGCCAGAAGAGCTGTTGAAGAGCTGGTAGCCCGGACTGTACTTGAAGTTCAGCAACGACCGGAGTTTGCCCCGTTCAGCGTGCACGGCAACGCTGCCTGGGCTACGGACAGATCAGAGTGTTTGCTGCTCAACAACCATGAGTAATGAATTCACAAAACCACCTGGATTACTTTCGGCAAAACGACGGTTAGTCGCTGTCCCGTTAGAGATCATCCTAAAAGTAAGGATGACTATTGAAGTGCAATCCATGTGCAGCACCGCTTACAATGGTGTTGGACTGGTCGGCAAAGATGGGTAAACTCCGCACTGGGATAGGCTTTGTGCGTTGCAGCGCCACTATACTCCCATCGCAAGCTCAGAGTTACAGCGCGGGTGGTTCGGCTTGAACTTTAAGTATTTAATCGCCAGTTCGGCGATGGGAATCGGATCTGCCCGTTCAGAGACAATCGGCGATCTGCCGATAAAACACTTGCAAAATAGGTGTGTTTGCATTGCGCTGTAGCTTCGAGCTTGCGAGGAGCGTTTAACAGCGGCGGCAAGATGTGAGTGATGAATGGAGTGTAACGTCTACACTCACACCGGATGCCTTCGGCACTGCCGTGGCCACCACGGGTTCTACTGGCAGCAGCTATCAGTTCGGGGCCACATCCGGCTACCGCAACGATGGTGATGCCGGGCTGCTCAAAGTTGGATGCCGGTATTACGATCCTCAGGTGGGCGCATTCACCACGCGTGACACCTATCTGGATCAGAAGCCGTATCTCTACTGTGAGCATGATCCTGTGAATGCGGTGGATCCGAGAATTACGTTATGTCATAGTCATACGTGACAACCTTGAACAGTATCCATAGTGCCGATGGCGAAATAATGTTCGTCCGGCACTATGTGATCTGACCAGACAATGATGCTTATCACAACCATACTGCCAACCACACGGGGCTAACGTGCGGTGGTTTTAGCGGTGTAGATACTCTTTACAGTTATGAAGGATGCCGATATGTTCAATGCAAGACGCCTATTGATCAGATTGTCTATTGCCATAATGGCGACTGTCATGATAGTTAGCGGCATTGAAGAAGCAAACCATTCGCCCGGCAATGCTATAGATTCCATATTTCTTGGGCTTGTACTTTGTAAAATTTGCGTTGATGCGTATCGACCAGATAGCATCTGGCAGACCGAAGCATTTTCGCTTAAACGATCCAATCATGGAACAAAACCTTCAATTCGTCATGTTGGAGACAAGGACTTTCTTTTACTGTCTGTATCAAGTTCGGAAGTTCCATCAACAGAATTGGTCCGGCCGGTAGATGCGGGGTCTAACTGCACAGAAGAGCAATCTGAAGGTTGAGAGAGCACTGTGATTTAACGCGTTACCCGCGCAAACGCATCTAAATTCCTATAAGCGTCTGCAGGTAGCTGGTATCCCATGTTGCGAGCAGAAGCTTCATTTTCAGGCTCTTGTTCGTGGACTTTCCCTGCCTTAACAGGTTGAGCACAGTATGGCGCATCGCGGCAATATTCTCTGGCGCATGGTCCTTTCTTACCCGGCAGGCATCTTCGCTCATGGCCACGTCCGATACCCAAAGTAGGCTGTTTTCTGTGCCCCAAAGGCTTCGGATACCTCGCGCTAACCGGCGTGCACTGTCCAGTTGACTGGCAGATATGCTGGTTATGAAGTATCTTGTCTCGGTACTTACTTTATCACCGATCTGACGTGTAGATGTGGCGATACCGATGCTCTTAGGGCGTATCCGGATACGACCACGGTCAGTATAGGTTATGATGCCGCAGGGCGTAAGACCAGCATGACCGATTCGACGGGTACCACAGGCTACAGCTACGATGCTGGAGACAGGGTTACACAGATAGCTTCCCCCAACGGCACCGTTGGCTATGGGTACGACAATGCGAATCGCCGCACCAGCATGACGCAGGGTACCAGCACCTGGAGCTACAGTTATGATGCCGGAAATCGCATTTCAACAACCACCAGCCCATACTCTGAAGTGGCCACCCGGGTTTACGATGCCGGAAATCGCGTAACCAGCCTCACCTCCGGCGATTCCTCGGTAACCTACTATTCTTACGACAATGCCAACCGCGTAACAGAGATCCAGAACAAAACCAGTGCTGGAACCAGCACGGCCGAGCGTACGATCGGTGGTTGTTTTTGCAATATAGGCAGGTGTTTTAGTTGTTCTTGTTGCAACGACATAGACGACGTATATGACTTACACGAGGTGCAAACCTGGAAACTGGGCCAATTCTAAGTGCTCATGGTGGGTACCGCAAACTGTTACTGTTGTAATACATCAGGCAAGCTCTTTGTTGGCACTACGCCGGGTAGTCTCAATGCGCGCCTTCGGTAGTTTGCAAAGTATCGACCGATGGCTTGTGGGCGCAGCAAGCGGCGCCCCTACAACGGTCTGCAAGGCGTTATTGGGTATTTATAAGTGTTATTAAATGGTAACTGATATGCCTCCTCTAACCAGGTTCCCTTATGCGCGCAGGGTTCTCTGGCACGCTGTGCAGCAAGTGCGTGGCGTACCGGCCAAGTCCCGGGACCCGAGGCATATTCGTAAGAGTTGCTGGTGTTTTGCAGGGATCCATCCGTTGCCCGGGAGGATATAGTTATTCAAACCCAGGACAACATATTCAGTGTTGATATGCCTGGCACTGGAAGTATTACCCCTGGATGACAGAATCACACATTTAACGTGCAGCACTGGTACTCGTTAGCGCTTTGCTCATGGTTGCCGATAACCACTAATTCGAAGGAGTCTGTCGATGTTTAATTCGATTAAGTTTATCTGGAAGAAACTAATCCAGGTTTATGGGCCAATATTAACTCTTGAGCGATGTATTGTTCTCGGGATTACAACTTTGGTGTGCTGCATCGTGAGCCTGTTAAACCTTACTGACTGGATTGCGTACAGTGTGATCGGATGTACGTTCTTTGGTTTGGCCATTTGCGCAAAGCTTTTCAAAGCACGCAAATTTGAAATGTATGTCGCGCCTGATTTCCGCGCAGTACCAAAAGAGATGCTGCATACGCTGATTGTATTCCTGTACAGTGAGGACAACGCACTCAAACAAAGCGCCGGCAGCCGTATATGTGAGCTGTCTCCCTACGTTACCACAGGGGATTACGCAACGTGGACGGATGAAAATCGTTTGCTCTTTCGCAAATTCCTACACGATTGCACCGATCATAATCAGCCACTGAGTGTGCAAAATGATGTGAGACTTATTGTGGCCCAAATGCTGCTGCGTGTGGGCAGCAAGGAAGATCAGAGAGTAGCGAAAGAGGCGCTTGGCGGCGGATAAGGGAGGCTGAGTGGCTCAGGTTGGCGAGATACCGAGCATCACAGTCGCTACTTTACGCCATTCGCAGGCTCGTGGATGCAGCTTGGGTGGAGAATTGATTATGTTGTATCCGGTAGAGACTTGAGCTCTCGCTGCTCTCCTGCTTCACCCGAGCACGCTCGTCGAGGCAGAGGACCTGGCGGGTCCGCAGGTTAGACTATGGCAACGACCAAATTCTATTCGGTGGTACATACCACCCGGCGTACCCTGGTACATACCACCCGGCGCACCCTTGTACAGTGTAACCCGGGCCGTGACAGCAAAGCTTACTGAACCGCTTATACCCTGGATGCAGAAGGCAGGCGCACCTCCCAGAGTGTGACCTCCGGGGGCACCACAAAGGTAACCAACTTCACCGTAGATAGCGACGACGAAGTGACGGCTGCATCCAGCTCCTCTGGTGGTCTGAACAACAGCTACTCATACAACAGCAACGGCGAGCAGACCGCCAGAACCCTGGCCGGAACCGCTTACACCGCGGCCTTCGATTACGATGGTCAGATGACCTCGTTAACCCAGGGCTCCAGCACTACCAGTTTTGCTTATGATGCGCTTGGCCGCAGAGTAAGCCGCACTGCAGGCGGTACAACCACTGCCTTCCAGTACGATGGCGGCTCGGTTCTGCTTGAAAAGCAGGGATCTACCACAACTGGCACGTATACCTACGGAGTTGGACTGGTCCGCAAGGATGGCGAAACTCCCCTGTACGACGGAATCGGCTCTGCCCGTTCAGAGACGAACTCCAGCCAGAGCGTAACGTCTATATTAACACCGGATGCCTTCGGCAATGCCGTGGCCACCACGGGGTCTACAGGCAGCAGCTATCAGTTCGGGGCAACATCCGGCAAGCATTGGCAATCTCTGCCTTACTCGCGTGGCATTCCCACAGAGCAATACTTCGCTAATCGTACGCATGGACAATCTCTTTCTCGGCACTTCACCCTCCAAGCATAAAACTGACTTGGATAGTGAGGCAAGTGCACGGTGACTGTCCAAACAAGCCCATTAACAAAACAACAAGAACTCAGTCTGTACGGCTATCGGTTTCCCATGGCTTGCTTATCGCTTTCCCGTGGAACGGTTATCGGTTTCCCGTGGAATGTGCAGTGATCGTTAAGGATGTGTCTAAGAGTCACCTGAGGAGGAACAAAATGCAAATGGATCGAGGTAGATGGGCAGCTATCCGCATCTGGATGACTATAGGTACTGGCACTATGTTAGCACCGTCTGGCGCAATACTGGGAGACGAAAGCAAAGATAGAATACACGCATTTAAACCGGGATTAGTACTGTGGGCTAAAACGGGCTGTTTCGGAAGTAACATCGGGTTGCGAGAGGGACTCCGTAAGGGCGATCGTGTGATCAGCGTGCACAGTTCGCCAGTTGGGTTAGTAGTCACTGGTTTTGCGAAAGCCCTTGACGTGACCGAGCACGGGAGTATTTGCTATACTTCCACTTCCCGCGACATTGCGATATATGACCATGTGTTGGTTGTTAGCTCAGATCGCTCGATCGCGAGTCTTTCGCGAGGGGAGCTAACCGATCTATCAAAGTAAGGTACTGGACGGGTGCATCATATATCGCAACCAATCAGCTTATGCAGTATATCCAGTTCAAACATCTATCGTAGCGGCAAGGTGAACCGTTTCGTTGGTTTTTTTGGGCAGTCAGCGCGAACTGTCCGGCGGTGTTGGCGTGTGAACCGAACGTTACCGTCAACCTCCAGCTGATGAGGGCCCTATCTGCAAATCAGGGGACGAGGAATTGATGCCGCCTTCGGATGGGGGGGGGTGGGTGAAGCCGGCAATATTGTTGTGCCTCACTCACAGGCTACTATCCACTGGCCAGGATGCAGAAATGCAATTTTCGCGCAAGCAAGCGTAGCGCGGTAGGTATTGCTTTTCATTAGCATCATGCCATGCGTTGCGCGAAGAGATGCAGTGAAGAGGGAAGTGGTACGGCTCAAGCTGCCTTTCGCTTAAGCACAGCTACGTTCTGAAATGCATGTGTCGCGCAAGCAAGCGTAGCGCGGTAGGTATTGCTTTTCATTAACATCATGCCATGCGTTGCGCGAAGAGATGCAGCGAAGAGGGAGGGCAAAACAACTGCGCTGTGT
>CAIONQ010000007.1 GCA_903859705.1 uncultured Chthonomonas sp. | reverse complement strand
TCAGGGGCGACGTGTAGACTATGCGTTGGATCAGAGCGGTGGCATGAGCGTGGTTGTGTTTAACCAGACCTTCGATGGTTCTGGCACCCTCACGCAGTACTGCGAAACCGACTATGCCATGGATATGCCGGCATCCTCCACCTCGCCGTACTACGGGCTATCTCATCTGCAGTTAACCGCCCTGCAGAACGTGCGCCACTACAAAGATTCCAGCAATCATCCGCAGGTGCAGACCCTTGTTCGTAACGACTATACCTACAACCCGGCAGGCATACGGGTATCCAACCAGATCCGCAGCCAGGGGCTGAACACAGATGGCACCCCGGTGGTGGATGCCAGCGGCAACCCGGTATTTACCGGCAGAACCGAGGTTTACGGGTACGATAACTCTAATCAGCTCACGAGCGTAGACTATGGCGATGGGCAAGCCCAGAGCTACAGCTTCGTAAGCAAGCCTGATGCTTACTGGCGCTGTTATACACTCTTCGCAAGCTCAGAGTTACAGCGCGGGTGACCTGTTCCGGCTTGCCAGTGTTTTATCGGCAGATCGCCGATGGTACTTGTACGATGGTCATGGCTCTGTGCTCGGTGAGGTAGATCCACAAACGGAACCATAACGGCCAGCCGCAAATACGATGTGTATGGCGCCATCCGCAGCGGAGACAGCGGCAGCAGTGCCCACAAGTTCGTCGGCGCTCTCGGCCACCCTTCCGAAGACAATACCGGCCTCATCTACATGCAGGCACGATATATGGACCCGGTTACCGGAAGATTTGTGAGTGAGGATCCGGCGAAGGAGGGGTACTAATTGGGTTGCATATTGCAGTAACAGCCCAACCTGCGGGGTAGATCGCAATGGCAGAGACGTTGATTGGATTAATACAGTGTTCAATGGGCCAGAGTGGTTTATTGATGGTCTTAAGTCCTCGTGGCAGGAAGGAATAGAGCAGTTTATCGAATTCATCGAGGAGCTTTGGCAATTTGCTGTCATTAACTTTGCCGCAGGAAGGAGCGCGACGATTGCCGGAGAACTGATGCTACGACTCTATGTCAATGAGTTAGATCTTGCGGAGGCCGCTGAGATGGGCGAAGAGGTGGAATCGAGTTCTATGCGGTCGATGCAGATGCAATAGGTGGCCTGATTAGTGGGGCTGCTGATGCGCGCTTGGTAGATTTGAATACAGGCGGGTACCTCTAACTTTGGCGAGGAATATTTACGCATGACAGAACTAACTAATGCAGCAAGAAGTGGTGACATCAAGGCGATTTTTCAACTTCTGGATCGAGGAGCAGATATAAATCAAACAGACGATATTCAGGTCACCGCACTCATTTATTCAGTGGTTTTTGGGAAGCGGGACGTTACTGATCTACTTCTGTCACGAGGCGCAGACCCCAATATCCAACAGCGCGATGGTTCTTTCCCATTAATGTTGGCAGCCGGGCGCGGTGATGCCGACATGGTTGCCAAGCTTTTGCAACATGGGGCCGATGTAAACAATGAAGACTGTCTCGGAAATACAGCGTTGCACACATGTGCAGCGTGGGGTTTGGAGACTACTGCCCAGTTAATAGCACATGCTGGTGCAAACATCAATACGCAAAACAATCGAGGTGAAACGCCCTTGATGATAGCCGCCGGAGCACTGTCTGCTGAGGTAGTAGAGCTCCTCCTCTCGCTTGGTGCGTCCAAGTACGAACGAAACCACATCGGTCAAACCGTGATAGAAGTCGCGCAGTTAGCTCCTAAAAAATCCTGCGAACGTACTGAAGAGCTGATGGGCACAATTCTGAAGGCGCTGTCTGGCCGAAGAGAAGGGCGACAATGATGGGGGAGATGGAGGTGATTAGCAAAAAACTCGTATTACCACTAATGTCGGTTTATTGATGGGTATAGGTCAGCACTATTGGGGTCCGCCACGAAACAGCTTCTGGCCATAACCGCGCTGAAGGCTGTCACAGTGAAGCCCTATTTAATTTCACGCACAACCGTGATAGTCTTTTGGCACAAGAACGATGAAACAATTCTTTAGCTGTAGCATCGAGCAAGATGCTTTCCTATCGGCCGTGCACACCGCTCTGTCTGGTGCTCGGTGCACAACGGCATGGGCAGGAGTTGGAAACGCGCTGTATGTTGGCTTCGAACTTCCCGGTGGTACATATACGGAAACGCCGCGAACGCCATCTCGTCGCCGTGAATTGTCCACAGCATTCTGCCGGTGGACTATCGCACAGGGGCAGCATCTGCTGTGCACCGACGAAGATTCCCGTGCAGCTGTACTCGAAGTGCTTTCACAGCTCATCTCGCAAACCATTAATAGATTAGAGGTGGAACGCGACGCATGGTTAATGCAGGTATCGTTCTCAAACGACTTGATTCTGAAGCTTTCACCATATACCATTGTGGAGGTTGGGGTAGAGGAAGCAGAAACAGATGCATGGGTTGTGCAGGAAAGAGAGAAGTATTATTCTGTTTCGTGCGCAGGGGAACTCACCGAAGGTGAATACAAAACCACCTGAAGTATGTGTTTGAGAATATCACCGTAAAAGTTGGCTGTACACTGCCAAGTTGTGGTGGAGTTCACCTGTTTTTTAGGTCTGCCAATCGGTAGTTTCGCAATGATACACGCGGAAGCTAAATAGTCTGAATAGTTGATTAAAGGGCAGGTAAGAGCCGTAGAGATTGGTAATAGAGCCGCACAGATTCTAACGAGAGGTTGTTGCCTCCGGGCTGAGGTCTTCACATGTGGAAGGTTGTGGATGCATTTGGGCACGCAACGCACATAAGCGAATGTTTACGAGAAGCAATTTCTACCGCGCTTCGCCTGGTGGTAACTTCTTTTGCACCTGGCGCTGCCTGATTCCCTCGTACCTCGGGCGGCGCGCGGCATTATGAACTATGGCCGAGACATGCTAATCGCGAGATACGCGATGGTTTGTGAGTGAGGATCCGGCGAAGGATGGGGT
>CAIONQ010000006.1 GCA_903859705.1 uncultured Chthonomonas sp. | reverse complement strand
TGTTGTGCCGCCTTCCATCTCAATGGATGGCCTAGCATAGTGGGTTAATACGAACACTGGAAAGTGATATGGAGGATTATCCCCCCACCAGCCTTTCCAGTCTGTATCTGCCCACTCTCCGCGAATCGGCCCAAACATGTTTCTGCCAAGAATCCAGGCCCCAATGTTTTCAAAACCACGCGCAGCGAAATCGTTGTCGACCCCGGTTGTTCCGCCCTCTTTTCCAAATATCTTGCTTTGAAACGTGTGTGTTGAAAGTAACCATTGGTGCAGTTCGGGCCCGCCAAAGCCGAGCGGATTGTTGATATCTTGATTCGGGCCTGCCCCGTAACCATCGAGTGAGATAGTGAAGCCCTCAACGCGAACTCGTGCCATGGTTAACCTCCGGTTAAATTGCCCGACAATTGGTGCGTGTGGTACGGCACCTGTAACGCAGCCTCTGGCCACCTTACGAACAGCTCTGCCCCTATTTCTCTGTGCCGCGCAGCCTCAGGGCTTCGGCTTTCTGAGCGGGATCTCTTGTGAGTTCCGCCACTCTATCCAGCGCTTCACGCATTTCTGCGCCCTCCAGCGCTTTGAGGTCTTTCCCGACATGCTTGATTGGTGTGGCAAGGGAGATGGCGGCCGCCGCCGCCTCTGGGAATAGATCTGCCGATTCAAGGCAACGGCGCACAGCGCGGAGCGAGGCTGGAACACGGCAGAATGCGAGCCCTGCCAGGGCGCGCTTTTTATCTTCCGGGCGGAGGCCAACATCGATGGCTTCAGACAGGCGATCTGCCTTTATGCTATCGGCCATTTTTTCATCTTCAGATACTATGCGCAGATAGCCTCGGATTGCAACGGTTTTCTGGTTCTTATCTGGCTCGATGCGTGCGGCCTCCAGCAGGAAAGGTAGGGCACGGCTATCCGACCAGTTTTCTGCCAGCGCGCTTAGCCCGGCCTCATGCAGGGTTTTGTTGGGGCTGTGTAGCCCGGCTGTTATCTCGGTAAGGGCCCTATCGTCGGCGATTTCGGCCATAAGAGAGTAGAGGGCAGCACGCCCTGCCGGGGTGGCAATCGGCAGCACACGGTACAGCTCTTCGGCGCCATGCTTGTCTGCCTTTTCGCTGAGGGCGCCCGCTGCTTCTGCGGCGGCATCCCGTACGTCTTCGTTTTTGGAGGTTGCCGCTATTTTCAGCAACTCTCCCAGCGGTTCCGGGTTCCCGGCTCGCCCAAGCGCCTGAATTGCCGCCACAGCATCAGCAGATACATCGCTGCCTGCTGCGGAGATGAGGGCAGAGATGGAGCCAGCGGTGCCGCGCAGGCCAAGAACTGGCAACATAGCCTTTTTAAGGGGAGCAGTACCGGCGTAGAACTGGGATAGAATGTCACGATCGGCAGCCTCACCGCGTAGGCCAGCAAGCGCTTCGCGCGCATGGGCTCTATCTGATTCATCGGGATGCTGCAGCACGGATAGCAGTTTGGCCAGGGCCTTTGTTCCGCCAATTAACGCAGCCGCACGGATGGCTGCTGCCCGTACAGAAGCATCTGGCGAGGTGAGCGCAGCCATAGCGGTTGGCAGTGCTGCCTTATCTTTACGATCGGCAAAAGCGGTGAGAAGTACTTCCTGAACATGGGGTGGGAGTGTTGAAAAAACCTGGAGCGCTGGCTTAACGGAACGCTGGTTGCCGATAGTGCCAATGGTGCGCGCCGCCACGGTTTGCAGGTAACTGCCGCCAGTTTTCAGGATATTGAGGGCGATACCTGGCGCGGTTGGTGCATCCAACACCATGAGGGCACGCAGCGCTGCTGCGCGTATTGCAATCGGCCTGGAAGGTGCCGATAGATCCTGATACAGCCGCAAGCCACGCGCCATATTGAGGGAATCTGGCTCTGTCCAGCGTGCTGCTGCTTCCAGCAGGGCATGGCTGGCAGCGCTGCTTTGCGGTGGAAGCTTGCGTAACAAGCGTACACAATCCAGGGTGGCTATTTTACCCATGGCCGATATGGCCGCATCAGATACGCCGCCCGGCGTTTTGAGATAGTATTTGAGGATACCAGGTGAGCGCTG
>CAIONQ010000005.1 GCA_903859705.1 uncultured Chthonomonas sp. | reverse complement strand
TCGGGTATAACCTACCCATCCAGCGCGACTAACAGCTTCAAGTACAACGGTAATGATCTGCGTGTGCAGAAGATAGATTCCAGCGGCACACGCAACTATATCACCGATGGCGATTCCCCGGCGGCAGCCGTGCTCTCCGACGGCCTTGCAACGTTCACTCCCGGCCTCTCCGAGCGCCGCAGTTCTACGAGCAGCTTCTATCATGGAGATGCACTCGGTTCTACCAGAAGCCAGACGAGCTCCAGTCAGAGCGTAACCGACACCAAAAGGTATGATGCCTTCGGCATGCTGGTAGCTTCTACTGGCAGCAACCCAACCCCGTTCGGGTTCGTGGGTGGTTCACAATATCAGACAGATGCTGACAGCGGCCTGATGCTCCTTGGCCATCGCTACTACGATGCGAGCATCGGGAGGTTTATTTCCAGAGATCCAATCTACGCCGGAGACAACTGGTACGCCTACTGTGAGAATAATCCGCTGGGTGGTACGGATCCGAGTGGGTTGGAGCGGCGTCTATATCTAAAGGGCAGCGATTCACCAGGAAACCTAACGCCCCGGCTGGGTGATGTTGGTGATGGGGTACGAGATGGCTTATCCACTTTCGACAGACCTGATAAGCTTCCAAACATGAAACCTGGTGATAAGTACCAGATTATAGATATTGACCTTTTACCAAAGGAATTGATAACAGTAACCGATAAGGACGGTCACGTTTCAATCAGGCCGAAATCAACAGCAAGGCTACGCGAGTGGGCTTTGACAAGAGGCACCAGTACCACCAATGAATTGACAATTGGCGTTGGTAACGCGATAATCGGTGTCGGGCGTGCTCCAAAAAAGCCTCCTACGGACACCGTAGGCCAAATAGGAGCGGCAATATTATATCCCGTCCAGTCGGCGACTGACCGTTATGTCTATCACGCCGGACAGTACGTTTGGGGAGTTTCACGCTGGATCGAAACCCACATTCAGCCAATCGTGGACCAGATAGATCCTAAGCACGCGTGTCCACATGGATGCTTTGATGGTTCAACACCTGTCTTGATGGCAAATGGGATTGCAATGCCTATCCGTGAAATTTGCCCAGGCGACGTTGTAGTTACCTACGATAAACGTTTACGCAGATGCGTGCCGTGCCGAGTTGCCTGCGTCTCTGTTACATTATCGAATGAGCTGACAATGATTACGTTGCCTTCGGGTGAGATCATACAGTCAACTTACCGCCATCCTGTATACAATGCAGATATGAAAGCGATTCCCGCAAATCAGTGCAGGTCGGTTGTCAGCGTGCGTGGTGCAACAATGGCCAACAATTTATTGTGTCATACCACAAGTGTCTGCATCCAACCTCGCTGTGTATACAATCTGGAGATCGATAACCAGCACAACTTCTTAGTAGGTGACAGTGCATTACTCGTTGGAGACATGATTACGCGACTGAGCGCTACCCAATAACAGCGCGATAGGTTCAATCGTAAACGGCTCAGGAATACCATCCTTCCTGTGCCGTTTACCCGAACAATGTAACATCACCACTGGTGGTATGAATTTCGTACAGCACCAGCCTTTGCTTTCTTTGGCAGAATTGGAGGCCAGGTAATTGGGCATCTCGAAACAGTTCACACGTGAGGAATTGTTGCGTTTGGTTCCCAGAGAGAAGGGGGACTTTGAAAATGTGCGTGCCCTGGCCAAGCTCGGATTTCCTACTATAGAGCCAATCCTTCCAGAACTATTTGAGTGGCTGCAAAACGGCAATTGGCCTATTGCTCGCGAGTTAGGCCCCCTTGTAGCCAGTGGTGGAAAAGTTGTGGTTCCACATATCCGTAACATATTGGCAGGTGAAGACACAATCTGGAAGTACTTTCTTATTGGCAGTGTAGTTTACGGCGATCGGGAGCTTGTGGAAGAACTTATGCCAGATCTATTGGCGATAGCCTCAACGGTTCCACTCGACGCTGATGAGGAGTACCTGCAGGACACAGTA
>CAIONQ010000004.1 GCA_903859705.1 uncultured Chthonomonas sp. | reverse complement strand
GTTCTGAAATGCATGTGTCGCGCAAGCAAGCGTAGCGCGGTAGGTATTGCTTTTCATTAACATCATGCCATGCGTTGCGCGAAGAGATGCAGCGAAGAGGGAGGGCAAAACAACTGCGCTGTGTTGCTTTGAACGTATCGCAAACTACCATCCCCCTCTCTAACTCTCCCGCCTGGGGAGAGCACATGCTGCGCGCCTGCCGTATGGGGACTGAGTGCGGACCGATAGGTCCTTTAGCCGCACGCAAAGACGCGGAGGCGCGAAGAGATGCAGCGAAGAGGGAGGGCAAAACAACTGCAGCCCAACTGCCCGCAAGGAGTTATTGGGTAGAGGGATTGATGCGCGCCTTGTGATTATTTAGGTGCGTTGGCCCCGGAAGCCGCGATTTTTCTCCCTCGAGGTGCCAATTCAGGGTATAATGTGGTGCGCAATGCGTACCGGGGTGTAGCTCAGTGGTAGAGTGCTCGTCTGGGGGGCGAGTGGTCGCTGGTTCAAGTCCAGTCACCCCGATTTATGTAAAAGGGCAGAAGCTTAACGCTTCTGCCCTTTTGTTTTTATACATTGGATTACTGGCCGTTATTTGCTTTTAGGGGCAACAACATCAAACAGTTTATCTACTGTTTTTATCTCCATCCACACTTTACCGGTCTTCTTCCATGTATCCGTACCTACTTCATGAAATGAGATGACCCCCTTTGGGGAGAAGATCTTACCATGGCAATCGAATGGAACTTCCGCAATATTGCCCTTCACAGTTGCTTTTTTCAGCACGACTTTGAATTCGGCCTTTTTTGCACCCTTCATCAGGGAGTTGATACCGGCAAGATACTCTGGCCGCTTTGCCGAGTTACCCTTAGCATCCATGGTTACATATTCCGGTGCATAGAATGTGGCAAAGGATTTCAAGTCGACAGTCTCTATGCTTTTAACAAGTGCTGTATAGCGCTCGTTTAGCCCTGCCGGCAGTTTATCCGCGCCTGCGAGTGTTGCGGAGCAAAGAGCCAGAGCCGTGGCAGTAAGGCGAAAGAACGTGTTGAGACGCATTTAGAGGTCCTCCATGAAACAGTACACAACGAGTAAGTACTCGGGGTAGTTAGCCGAAGGAAGGTGCTACTCCTCTGTAAGTTCGTTGTGGCGTTAAGGGCACGATCAATCTGCCGACTGGTCTTGTGCCTGTTTCCGCACCCGCTTCTTGTTCCGTTCCACAACAACGAGCCCGATCATCAGCAGGTACATGCCGAGCAAAACCATCATGAATACAAAGGATGCTATGCCTCCAGAAGTATCCATAAGCATCTGTAACCGGTTAACGGATGGGTTACCGGGCAAATAGACTACTTCTGCCCTATCTCCAATATGCATGGAAGGCAGCCCCTTTGTAAGACGCCATTCGCCAGTGTATACCAGCCCTCCAGCCTGAAACTTGTACTCAACATCGCGGATTAAATGGCTATCGCAACCACAATCTCGCCCGGTAACTTCTGCCATGGCACTAACGCCAGAACGCTCGAGATTTTGCAAGATGGCTCGTTTTTGAAAGAACATTGTACCGAGTACACCCATAACCCCCAGCAACAGTACGAGGCAAATCGCAATAATCCAGTTGCCCTGCTTGTTCTCAGCCACTTCTGCCTTAATCAGGTCTGTTTCGCCAGCCTTCAGGCTCGCTTCACTGGCTTTCTTTAGTATCAGCTCCTTCAGCAATGTGTAAGAAGGCATGCTGGCACCAAGAACTATTTTCTGGGAACCGGCTATTACCGTCAATAGTTCTGTTTGCCCATTCTTTGTGTTGAGGTTGCGGCAGAATGCGGATTCTATTGCAGCCCACGGTATGTGTTTTTTTGAAACGATGCTGCTAACGGTAATCCCGTTGCTATCCCACTGGATTTTGCGTGTATATCCCCAGCCAAACAGCGCCAGCAGCAGCACCCAGAACACCTGCATAAACATAAACAGCGCGGAAACATCCTGAGTGGAGTTGGGATGCGTAGAGGCATACCAGGTAAACGCCATGAGCCCGAGGGAAATCACAATACCGATAATCGATGCCCATGGCGGTGACATGGGAAGGTTGCCATCGGCTCCAATAAATTCTGCAAGTTGCTGATTGCGCAGGTCCTGTGTGTGCTGAAGCAGTGCTTCCCGCAATTCTGGAGCCTTTTTATCGAGCAAAGAAAACGAAATTGTGCGTTTTGCCCCCCCACGCAGGATGAGCGTAACATCTGCATCGGGCGTGCCTTTGCCAGGATCTATGCCAATGATATCTGCCCAAAATATAGTGCGTACGCCAAGTGGGCTGGATTCTCTAAGGCTGTGCTCAGAGATCTCATACTTACGCAACGTAATCACCGTCATATAGATCGACAGCACAAACATGGCACCGAACACGGTAAGTACCATGTAGCCAATGCCGCGATCTTGCAGGTGATTAGCTGGATCCGTGTATGAGCTTATTATAAAATACAGGCCGCTGCCCGCTGCAAACCCGAATATGGCAAGCATGATTGGAGCCATGGCCAGGTTGCCTTTAGAAGCACGAAACACCTGTACGTTGCTGCCGGAAAACTGCTCTGCTATCTCACTTGCCTCCGCAGGAGCCGACCTATTGCTGCCCGCTTCCCCCACTCTGTTGAATTACCAGAAAGCTAACGTACAGTTCCTCACCTGCATGTGCCCCTGAAAGAACGCGCACCTTCCCCATGCCTGCACCTGAATATCCCTGGAATATTGCATGCGTGCCATTTGGCAGTCGGACACAATCTGCGCCTTGCTCCACTTTTTTCAGAGCGTTGGCATCGTGCTCTGCACCTGCAATCAGGTACTGTTCCAGCGACTTCTGTGTCTTGAATGCATCCAGCACACCCGTCTTGCTGTCTCCAGCACTCAATACGGCTTCGTTGCTGGTTGGGTGTGGCTTACTCTCATTACGCATTGTTCGGAACACCAGCGATCCTACAATTGCTGCAGCCGCAATCGCCCCTACACAGCTTATTAACACACGTTGCACTTGCATCTCCCCGGCAGGGTTGGGTGCATCCACGTTACGGTTGCACACCAATATCCCCTGATATTCACGAGTGATTATGGCAAACGGTTTCAGAATTAACCAGAGCACTGCTCAAAAACGAATAAGGCGCCTGCAGCTAATCTGCTGCAGGCGCCTGAAAGGCAGGACATTGTCCTACTACATCTTAATGGCGGGGGAGCCGCCGGCTCCGCTCTTAACAGCGCCTGCCGGCTCTGCCTGGTTAGCGCTGCCGGGGTTAGAGTAGAGTGCAGGAATCTTGCCCTGAACTGTATCTCCCGGTTTGCCAAACATCTTGAAGCTTACCAGACCAACGACAATTGCCACCAGTACACCAATGGCAATCCCCACGACTGGCTTAATTTCTTTCCCCATCTTCTTCCTCGTCGTACAAATTCTGAATAGGGGCTACTGTGCGTTCAGATTGTTTCTGTTTGCACAGCAGCCCCAATTGAGTCATACACCTCTTAACAACTGCAGGAGCTTAGGGCTCGGTGCAGCCAGGGTATACGATCGGGTACTGCACGCATCGCTGAGTATTACCGCCCCATGCATAAGCACGGAAGCTGATAATCTTCTGCTGCGGAACGAACTTGGCATGGCCATCGGCATAACCGAAGTTGGTGCCACCGTGCGGGCTGGACCACTGGCCGCCTGTGTAGTTCAGGTAGCGCAGGCGGGTCATACCGTCCTGATCTTTCGGTGCGGGACCGCCGTTATCCCAGTCATTGTAGATACCAGAGGCAAGGCCTTCTGCCAGGAACGTTACGTTTGCCGGGCCGGTTGCAGCATTGCCAAGGGCAGCCATTTTGGACCAACCGTTGTTCTTGTTGTACAAGAACTCATTGTACATGTAAGAAACGCCAGCCTGATCGTACCAGCGACCTGTCTCATTCTGAGACGGGCACTGCAGGATCTGCAGGTTCTTGATGTAGGGCTGCAGAGGAGTGTAGAAAACACCCATCCAGCCGCTTACCAGCGGTGCATTTACTGGCCAAACATTCCATGGCCAGCAGCCTCCCGAACAGGAAGGATCGTTGAAGGGGATAGCCGGGAAGGTTTCATCATAGTCCTGAGCATACATGGTGAAACCGAGGCTGATCTGTTTGATGTTGCTGAGACATGATGTTTTACGAGCAGACTCACGAGCTCGTGCAAACACCGGGAACAGAATTGCTGCAAGAATAGCGATAATAGCGATCACGACGAGCAGCTCGATAAGGGTAAATGCATTTTTCTGGGACTTCAATGCAGCTTTCTCCTTCACATGCCCACACCATGCTGTGAGGTACATGCAAACCATGCCTGACGACGAACAGTTTTATGCTAACACATGCATGTTAGGTTGTCAATTAAAATAAGATTAAAAGTCACAACATGCGGCCAATCTGGACAAAAATGCAACTGTCGTGCGGAACAAACGCATGCCACTTGGCCCGAATATCACGGCAGGGAACCCTGGCATGCAGAGATTTAATAACAAACTCGGCAACTATGCCGCAAACCTGAAAGCAAAAAGGCCCATTCCGTCAATACGGAATAGGCCTAATCGCAACACTTATCGCACAGATCGCACTTATTTTGTAAACCGATCGAGCGATTTCTTTAGTTCTACACCCAGCTGAGGATCTGTGCAGTTCTTTATTGCGCGCTGTTCGGTGGCAATGGCTCCCGCTTTGTTGCCAGCAGCAAACTGGGCCGTTGCAAGAGTATCGGCTATACTTGAATCCTTACCGTTGGCAAGTACGTCGGCACGGGTTGCCGCGGTAACCGCCAGCTGAAGAAGGGCTCCTCCAGCCTTGTGAGGGTTCTGCGGGTTCACAATATTCCAGGCAAGCTCATTCAGGCCCTGGGTGCTGTTATGCAGTGAACCATTGGCCAGTTTGGTGCCATAAGCGCAGGCATCGGCCTCGCTGCCCTTCTGCACCAGCAGGTTGAACTTAAAAGAGGCAACTGTCTCTTCAATTTCCGGGTTGGCTGCAACTGCGGAGTCTACTGCCTTAAGTGCACCGGCTGTGTCGTTCTTCTGCATCAGTGGACCAATGACTTTGTTCAGGTTCTGAAGAGCTGCCTGAATGCGTGCCTTCTTAGTCGATTCGGCCGCTGCTACCTTTAGGTCCCACTTACCTGCAACCACCTTTGCAAGAACCGTTTCCATCTCCATAGGATGGCCAATCCATGCAAGTTTAGAATCTTTGCCTACGATAAACGCGGTAGGAATTCCGGGCTGCTTAGAAGCCTCCATCCAGTGGGTAGCCATAAGGCCACCCTGACCGTCTTTACCAGCAGGAATAGAATCCATCGCCACGCGGTAATCCATTTTATCGCCCATGGATTTTACAAACGGCACAACGCCATCCTGGGATTGCTCAAAAACGCTTACGCCGATAAACGTTACGTTCTTGTACTTCTTCTGCATATCCGTAAGGTGAGGAATGCTTACCTTGCACGGACCACACCATGTGGCCCAGAACTCTACCACGTAGAGCTTGCCCTTCTCAAACTTGCTAACGGGCACGCCTTTAACAAATTTCTTAACGCTAATACCCGGCGCGGCATCGCCAACACCCAGAACATGGTCGGCCTTTACACCAGACGCCACCAGCGAGAGCCCGATTACTGCCAGCGCAGCTGAGCATAATTTGGATAACATACTAAATCTCCTTCCGGTTCCGTGCGAGGTACCGCCCATCGCCCCGAAGCCATTTACGGATTTACGTCTGCGATCGTTTCATACGGACCACGCCGACATAAAAACAGATAACCCCAACATTATGCCTTAATACTGCCTGCAATGGCATAGCAACCACAGTGTTGAGAAAGGCAACTTGACGCTACAATAACTATGTGGAATAATGAAAGTGCGTGCGCATACCTATGCGCACTGGTTTGACAGGGGATTACCGTGGCAGTTACCGCAAAAGACATCGCCTCAGAACTCGGGTTATCGCAATCAACCGTGTCCCGAATTCTCAACGGAGACACACGCCAGCGTATTTCGGCCGAAACTCGCCGGAGGGTTCTGGATGCTGCAGAGAAGCATCAGTACCGCCCCAATGCCCTTGCCAGCGCCCTGCGGAAAGGCAGAACCAATGTAATAGGGCTGTACACCAATCAGGCGTACGATGCCCGTAACGACTTCTTATCCAACGTGCTGGCAGGTATCCAGCATGGTTGCCGAGCAGAAGCTCTGGATCTGCTGCTGCCAGTTGGCACCCACTCTCGCACGCCAGATGAGATATTCCGCACATTGATGGATGGCAGGATAGATGGCGTGCTGCTGCATACTTCGGCAGAAGATCCTGTTGTTTCGATGCTCACTCAAGCTGGAATGCCTGTAATTGCCCTGGCAGACCCTGCACCCATGGCCCCTGCTCTACCGTGCATTACAGCCGATGATGCAGGTGGCATGCGTGCATTGACTGAATTTCTGCTTTCCAACGGTAGACATATGCTATGCGCTGGCGTTTCTGGCGCTTCATGGGTGTTTATAGAGCCGGCATTCCAGCTGACTTCTGTTCAGCGCAGGCGCGATGCCTGGTGCGATACGCTGCGCAACGCAGATGTTGACAGCGGAATGATACGCGTTATGACAATCCCAGATGAGGATTGCGAGCAGGCGGACTGGAACGCGCTTCAGGCTCTGATTGAAAACGGGCCCGGTGCCCTGTGCTGCTGGAACGATAGAACAGCGTATAGCCTGCTTCGGCAGCTTACACTGCGCTATGGCAGCATCCCGGCTCACCTGGCAATAACGGGGTTCGATGGCTTTCTGGATAACAAACTGCCTGCCCACCGCCTCACTACGGTAGATTGCGGTTGGGCCGACATTGGGTGCAGGGCAGTTTCGCTGCTGGCATCCAGCATTAGTGGAGAAGTGATTCCGGCAGAAACGTGCCTGCCGGCTTCCCTCATACTCGGCACCACTGCCTGATCACACGCACACTCTGTTACGTAATCCTGGTTGGCCACAGGGAGCTTTCACCTATGATCACACTCCGATCCGTGCTGCCTTCTTACACTGTTCGCGGTGCCTTCTTTGGCATGCTATGTTTAGCGGGTTTGCTGCCAGCTGGCACAAGCAAGGCGCAACCTGTGCCGGTGAAAATTCAGGCTGATGCCGCCGGGGCTCATCTTCAGCGGTCTGGCACCAATCTATTTATTAATGGCGCGGGTGGAGATGGTTCTCAAACCCTGCTCAAGGAGCTCGGCGGCAACTCTATTCGAACCTGGGGTGCCGAGAATGCTGGCAAAATACTGGATGATGCCCACAAACTGGGAATTACAGTAACCCTTGGCATATGGCTGGGGCACAAAGAGCACGGTTTTGATTACTCCAACGCAGATCAGGTTGCGGCACAGTATGAAGAGGCCCGCAAAGTTATTTTGAAGTACAAAGACCACCCTGCCCTGCTGATGTGGTCTATCGGCAACGAAGAAGAGGGCGATGGCAACAATGCTGCGGTTTGGTCGGCAGTAAACAATATTGCTGCTTTAGCCAAAAAGTTGGATACCAACCACCCCACCATGACGGTGGTGGCAGAGATTGGCGCCAACAAAGTTAAGAACATCAATCGGCTTTGCCCGGATATCGATATTATTGGCATTAACTCCTATGGTGGGGGTCCGACGCTGGCCAAGCGGTATGTGGCAGCGGGCGGAGTAAAGCCGTATGTGGTTACCGAATTTGGCCCAGCCGGAGTGTGGGAGATTGCGCGCAACGGTTTTGATACCGCAGAGGAGCTCTCCAGCACGGCGAAGGCTGCCGCCTACCTCGCTACTTATAGCAACTCCATTCAGAACCAACCCCTGTGTTTGGGGAGCTATGCTTTTGCATGGGGATGGAAACAGGAAGCTACGGCCACATGGTTTGGCCTGCTGCTGCCGGATGGCAGCCGCCTTGGTGCTACCGATGTGCTGAGCAAGTTTTGGACCGGTGCCCCACCCAAATACCTGTGCCCTACCCTGAATAGCCTTAAACTGGCGGGTGCGAATGAGGTGGATCCCGGAGTTGCAATCCATGCAGATCTGGACGCAGTTTCGCCCTCTGGAGAGGCTCTAAAAACCACATGGATACTGCAGGCCGATTCCCAGAACTTGAACTCAAATGGAGACACACAGGCTGCCCCACCCACCTACCCGGCGGCCATCACACGCTCGGATGCACGAAGTGCGGATATTAAGATGCCGGCAACTCCTGGCATCTACCGCCTGTTTGCTTATCTTCGCGATGCGCATGGCGGGGCGGCTGTTGCAAATGTACCGATCCATGTTAAAGGCAATATGGCTGCGGCGGTGGTGGCAAAGGGAAGTGCAAAAAAGGCGAAGCTGCCGTATGCGGTGCTGGCGAAAGCGGAGGGTGCAAAGGCGGTTTATGTTCCCTCCGGGTTTATGGGAAATACCGGTGCCATAAAGGTTGTGGCCAACAGCCCGGAAGCTCCACACTCTGGCAAGAGCTGCATGCAGGTTCGCTTTGATGCAAATGATGGCTGGGGCGGTGTGGTGTGGCAGGACCCTGCAAACGACTGGGGCGATTTGCCGGGCGGGTTGGACTTAACCGGCGCATCGAAGCTAACCTTCTGGGCACGTGGCGAGAAGGGCGGCGAGAAGGTTACCTTTATTTGCGGCCTACTGAAGAGCGACAAGCCTTATCACGATACCGCGCTTACAAAGCTGGAGGATGTTTCCTTAGCGAAGGAGTGGACGCAGTACACTATAGACCTGAAGGGCCGGGACCTGAGCCGCATAAAAACCGGCTTTGCGTGGACCCTTGCATCCCACGGATCTCCGGTAATGTTCTATCTGGATGACATTGTGTTTGAGTAAGATTTGTGGCCATTCGGCTGCCCCAATGGCAGGCGAATGGCCGATTTTAGGAGTGTTCGGATTACAGTTTTCGGCGCAGTTCGTCCAGCTTCATCAGAGCCTCAATCGGGCTCATGGATGGGATATCCAGCATCTCTAGCTCATCCAGTATCGGGTGGCGTTCTGCTTCAAAAAGCGTTAGCTGTATCTTCTGCTTTTTTGTGGGAATGGCGGCGGCAGAACCGATGTCTCTGGCAGATGCTCCCCCCTTTTCCAGCCCCTTCAGCACCTCTTGCGCCCTGGAGATAACATCTGCAGGGATGCCTGCCATGCGGGCCACCTGAATTCCGTAACTGCGATCTGTGCCACCTGGCACCAGTTTGCGCAGCCACACTATTCGATCTCCCTGTTCTTTAACCGCAATTCGGAAGTTCTGAATGGCCGGGAACTGTTTTGCCAGTTCATTTAAGTGATGGTAATGCGTGGCGAATAGGGTTCTGCAGCCAATGCCATTGAGATGCTCTGCCACGGCCCAGGCGATAGATAAGCCATCGTATGTGCTGGTGCCGCGCCCTATCTCATCCAGGACCACCAGGCTGCGCTGGGTTGCGTTGTTGAGGATATTGGCGGTTTCGTTCATCTCCACCATAAAAGTAGATTGCCCGCTGGCAAGCTCATCGTGCGCCCCAACCCGTGTGAAGATGCGATCCACAATCCCGATGCGTGCCTTATCTGCCGGCACAAAAGAACCGATTTGTGCCAGCAGTGTTATGAGGGCAACCTGGCGCAAAAAGCTGGATTTACCCGCCATGTTGGGGCCAGTTATAACATACAATCGGCAATCGGCATCCAGGCGGCAATCGTTGGGAATGTAGGCATGCCCTGGGCCGCCGAGGCGCTCGATAACCGGGTGACGCCCGGCAATAATCTCGATAGTATCTGAGGCGTCGACCTCTGGCCGCACATATCGGCAGCGGATGGCGGTTTCTGTAAACGCGCCCAATACATCCAGTTCCGAAACGGCCCTTGCAACGGCCAGCACATCGGCTGCGGATTCTGCAACACGTTCTCGAACCCCCAGAAAGATCTCGTACTCCAGCTCAACGGCCTTCTCATCGGCCCCCAGAACACGGGCTTCGTACTCCTTGAGTTCCGGCGTGATGTAGCGTTCGGCGTTGGCTGTGGTCTGTTTGCGGATGTAGTTATCTGGCACCTTTGCGAGATGAGAGCGAGTGATTTCTATGTAGTAGCCGAATACGGCGTTATAACCCACTTTAAGTGAAGGAATGGTAGTGCGCAGTCGCTCGCTGGCCTCCAGGTTTGCTATCCAGGTGCGGGCTTCGCTGGCTGCAGATTGAAGGCGATCCAACTCCTCACTGCATCCTGGCCGGATCATCCCGCCTTCGCGGAGGCCGGCCGGTGGGTCTTCCACAAGGCTGCTTACAATGCGCTCGGCAACATCGGGAGGGTTGGACAGTTTGTGGCGAATATCTTCCAGGCGATCCGAAGTAACGCCGGTTAGTAGATTGCCGATGAGTGGAAGGCGCAGCAGAGCGGTTGCCAGAGCCACAAGATCGCGGGCATTGGCCAGCCCGGCAGCCGAACGGCTTACAAGGCGTTCCATATCTCCCATGCCGCGCAGCAGTTCACGCAGATCTTCCCGACGCAGGGTATCGGAGGCCAGCTCTTCCACGGCATCGTGCCTGCGGCGAATGCGCACCGTATCCAGCAGGGGCTCCAGCAGCCACGATTTGAGCATGCGGCCGCCCATGGGGGTAAGCGTATCGTCGATGGCACCGAGAAGGGTGCGGGCGCGGCTGCCATCGGACAGCGAGGAAGTGAGCTCCAGGTGCCTCCTGGCTGGGCCATCCAGCACCATGTAATCGCTGGCAGAGTAGGTGCTGAGAGAGCGGATGTGGGGCAGCGCACTTACCTGAGTATCGTTCAGATATTTAAGAACGAGAGCGCAGGCATCCAGGCCGGCGCTAAACTCGTCGCAGCCGAAACCCCGTAGAGATTGCGTTTGGAAGTGTGTAAGTAGAAGATCTCGGCTGTTGCCATGGAGCGTTCTGGGGGCAGATGGGGACGGTGCATAGGTTGTTACGGCCGAGTTGCACGAGGCCTTCACTGCCTCAATCAGCTCTTCGGTGGCATTTTCTGGAAGCAGCACCTCTGCTGGCTCCAGCCGAATAATCTCATCCAGAACCTGTTCCAGCCGTCGATCGCCCTGAATTTCGGTGGTTAAAAATTCGCCAGTGGATACATCTACAATACCGATGCCTGCAACGGGGTCGCCAACAACAGCTGCCACCAGGTAGTTGTTGCTGCGTGCATCCAGCATGTTATCTTCAAGCACGGTACCCGGGGTAACCACGCGGGTTACACGGCGCTTAACCAGGCCCTTTGCCAGTTTCGGATCTTCCACCTGATCCATGATGGCGATGCGCATACCGCGCGCAATGAGGCGCGCAACATAACGCTCCATGGCGTGGTGCGGCACGCCCGCCATGGGGATACGCAGGCCACCATCTTCACGGCCGGTAAGCGTGATGTTGAGCTCTCTGGCCAGCAGTTCGGCATCGTCTCCATAGGCTTCAAAAAAATCGCCTACACGCATTAAAAGCACGGCACCGGGATGTTCCAGGCGGGTGGCGAAGTACTGAATCATCAGCGGCGTGCCGCCGGCATAGCCGGGTGGAACGGAAGCAGGAACAGAACGTGGAGGTGTGCCGTTGGTGGTATCAGACATGGTGAAACCAGTATACGTTTTGTGGCATTGAAGGTCAAGGGTGGCAGTAGGCAGACGAATGGAATGGGAGGAAATGCGCTTCTGCCGGATGGGTGGGTGTTGCTGGCAGGTATACCGGCAAGTGGCTGTTGAGGACCCACGGGCCGGGACAACTTCCGTGATCCGTTCATCCCAATGTTCGCTTTTCATCTGCAACCACCACAATGTTTAACGGGCCAGCTGTTCTGCCATAATATTGGCGCAAGTATTTCACAACTGGTGTGCCGCTTCTCTCGGTTTGGCCCAATCTTCCCAATGAAAAATATCTCAGCTTACTTTGTGCGATTTGTTGTGTGCGTGGCCGGTTTGCTTTCGGTTTCAGGCTATGCGTTTGCAGACGGGCATGGTTCTGTTAAGCGTGCGGTTAAACAGGAGGCTGCTGCTGAAACGCCCCTACCCGCTGGCCTGCATTACTATGTGGCACCGCGCTT
Organism: uncultured Chthonomonas sp.; assembly: GCA_903859705.1. Classification (GTDB taxonomy): domain Bacteria; phylum Armatimonadota; class Chthonomonadetes; order Chthonomonadales; family Chthonomonadaceae; genus CAIXIX01. The sequence goes on along the minus strand of CAIONQ010000004.1, from coordinate 49,941 downwards.
GCGTGCACAGCATACGGTAGTTGCCGATGTGTGTGTTTATGGCGGCACTGCTGCGGGTGTGGTGGCTGCCGTTCAGGCTGCGGAGCAGGGCCATAAGGCGGTGATTATTGAGCAAGGAGCACACCTGGGTGGCATGACCAGCGGTGGCCTTAGCTACACCGATATTGGCAATAAGGATGCCATTGGCGGCATGGCGCTGGAGTTTTATAAGCGCTGTGGCAAGAACTACAACGAGCCGGTTGAGTGGAAATTTGAGCCGCATGTGGCTGAGCGGCTTATGAATGATTGGGTGACCTCCCATCACATCCCTGTGTATTATCGCGAGTTTGTTCAAACCGTAACAAAAACTCCGGAGGGACGCATTTTAGCCCTCACCACCGAAAGTGGCCTTACGGTTCAGGCGCGCGTTTTTATTGATGCAGGGTATGAAGGTGACCTGCTGGCGCGCGCGAAGGTGAAGTACCGCGTTGGGCGCGAGGATAACAAGCAGTACAAGGAGACTTACGATGGCGTACAGGTGCGCAACCTGCATCAGTTTACGCATCACATCGACCCATATCTTGTTGAGCGCGATCCCCATAGCGGTGTGGTGCCGGGCATCGATCTTAGCCCGCTTCCACCGCAGGGCTCCGGTGATAAGCGTGTTCAGGCTTATAATTTTCGATTATGCCTTACTGGCGTAACCGCAAACAGGCTGGCATTTAAGAAACCGAAGGGATATGATCCGGAGCGCTACATTCTGCTTGGCAGGCTGATGGAGGCCGGGTTTACTAAGGTTTACGATAAGTTTGATGCTATTCAGGGCAAGAAGTACGACAAGAACAACGATGGCCCTGTTTCCACCGATTATATCGGGGAGAACTGGGCGTTTCCGGATGCAGATTACAAAACCCGCGAACGTATTTTCCAGGCACATGTGGTTTATCAGATGGGGCTGATGTGGTATTTGTGCAACGATCCGCATGTTCCGGCCACTATCCGGGCGGATATGCGCGAGTATGGGTTATGTAGAGATGAGTTTCAGGATACGGGCGGATGGCCACATCAGCTGTATATCCGAGAGGCGCGTCGCATGGTTTCTGACTATGTGATGACGGAGCATAACTGCCGGGGAGAGGCTCCGGTTACGGACCCTGTTGGGCTGGCTGCCTACACAATGGATTCTCACAACTGCCGCAGGTTTATTGAAGGTGGCTACGTTAGAAACGAGGGCGATGTGCAGATTGGTGGAACGCCGCCCTACCCTATCTCTTATCGATCCATTGTGCCGGCCAGAGACCAGTGCGATAACTTGATTGTGCCGGTGTGCCTCTCGGCCAGCCACATCGCCTACGGGTCGATACGCATGGAACCCGTTTTTATGATCCTGGGTCAATCTGCCGCTTTGGCCGCAGATATCGCGCTGCGAGATAACATTGCCGTGCAGGATGTGCCCTACACAAAACTGCAGCCCGCACTGGTTGCGGCCCATCAGATACTTGCCTGGGTGCCAAGGTCAAAACCTGGGCCAGCACCAGCGGGCAAATAAGCTTGCTCGTTCCCTTTCAAAAGTGCCTGAATTAGTAGTAGCGCGGGCCAGGTGGTGTTACCCTGTAAAGCCGTGTAAAGCCTGTGTGCCACTCGGCATGGATGCTAACGGCTGGCCCGGGTGTTTTGCCATCACGCATCAGCCGTTTATTGCGGTTAGCAATTATGTGGAGGCGGTCTTTTGGGCTATCTGTAAATCCTGGTGAGTTCGCAAGCACCGCATGGTGAAAGCCAATTGCCACCCAGAAAAGCGTGAGTACACAAGTAACAGCAGCGGCCAATTTACGCGATGGCATTCCCAGCATAAGTGCTGAAGCTGTGAGCCATGTGAATGCCGGGATGATAGAGTTATTGCCTTCTGTGCTGAGGATGCATGTGAATGCCACCTCAACAATTGCAAAGGGCAGCCCAAGCAATAATCCACTGGCGGCCCGATTGAGTGTAGGCCTGGTATGCCACTTGAACAGCACGGCCCCGGTTATCAGCAGCATTGCAGCAATTGTGGTTATATGAACCGGCATTCCGGAGCTCCAGGTTGGGAAGGCAGCAATAGTCACATGCGGCAAATGCCGCTAATGTGCAGCCACCGCTCAACGCTTTACCGTTGCTTTGCACTCAGGCAACTACGAACCCACGAATCAGAGTGTAGGTTACTATTGTATTAATTGCGCTCTATTATGCACTTTTTCATACTCCCGAATTTGCTTAACGGCAGCCTGCAGGGGAAACACGGCATGTATTCCGCGATGCGTAATTTACTGTGGTGCTTTCGGCAGGAGATTTGGCGATCAAAACGAACCTATCGGAAGTTAACAAGCACCGTTTGAACGGAGATATGGGCACATGGCATCGGCGGAAGCGAAGTATCTGGCATTCGATCTCGGAGCGGAGAGCGGACGGGGTGTGATCGGTTTTTTCGACGGAGATAAGCTCCGCCTGCAGGATGTGCACCGATTTGCCAACCAGCCGGTGCGCGTGCTGGATACTTTATACTGGGATACCCTGCGCCTGTTTTCAGAGCTTAAGCGCGGCCTCGCCATGGCGGTTACGGCCCATGGCGCCGATATAGAGGCCATTGGCATAGATACCTGGGGAGTTGATTTTGGGCTGCTGGGCGCCGATGATAGCCTGCTTGCAAACCCAAGGCACTACCGGGACCACGCCAACGATGGAATGCTGGAAGAGGCTTTTAAGATTGTTCCGCGGGATCAGATTTTTGGCCGTACCGGCATCCAGTTTATGCAGATCAACTCGCTGTATCAACTGCTATCTATGTACCGAAGCGGCTCGCCAGCGCTGGCAGCTGCAAAAACGCTTCTGTTTACCCCGGATCTGCTTAACTTCTGGTTTACGGGTGTAAAGACCACCGAGTTCAGCATCGCCAGCACCAGCCAGATGGTGGACCCTGAGGCTCGCACGTGGGCGATGGATTTGATTCAGAAGTACGGCATTCCTACCGATATTCTCACCGATATCGTGCCAACGGGAACGCCTATCGGCAGCGTACGAGCGGATATATGCCGGGAAACGGGCTGTGCCGCCATTCCGGTTATTGCCACTGGCGAGCACGATACGGCCTCTGCCGTGGTGGCTGTGCCGGCAACCACGCAGAGTTATGCTTATATATCCAGCGGAACGTGGTCGCTTGTAGGAATTGAAACACCTGGCCCACGCATTACCCCTGAAACGCTTGCGGCCAACTTCACCAACGAGGGTGGCGCCTGTGGAACCATTCGGCTGCTGAAGAATGTGATGGGGCTGTGGCTGGTGCAAGAGTGCAAGCGCACCTGGGCACGGGCTGGCAAAGATTACAGTTATGTGCAGCTTACCGAGATGGCGGCCGCCGCAAAGCCGTTTGGAGCGCTCATAGAGCCGGATCATACCGATTTTCTTGCGCCTGCGGATATGCCAGCAGCCATACATGCCTATTGTGTGCGCACCGGGCAAACCCCGCCAGAAACACCCGGCGAGTTTGTGCGCTGCTGCCTGGATAGCCTTGCGCTTAAGTACCGCTGGGTGGTTGAGAAGCTGGAAGTATTTAGAGGCGGGCCAATTGATACCATCCACATAGTGGGTGGCGGCACGCAGAACAAGCTGCTGTGCCGACTGGCTGCCGAGGCTACAAATCGAACCGTGATTGCCGGCCCGGTAGAAGCCACTGCCATAGGCAATGTGCTGATGCAGGCGCTTGGCCGGGGGCATATATCCTCGCTGGAGCAGGCAAGAGAAGTAGTTCGGGGATCTTTTGAACTGGATGTGTATTTGCCTGAGCAGCCGCGCGATGCATGGGAAGCGGCCTACGCCAGGCTACTTCGGCTAAATGCTGCCGCGGAGAGCACACTTTAGAGTTGTTACGAATAATGGCGGCACCTACCCTGGCGAGGTTAGGTGCCGCCGTTTTGTTTTTATAAGCGCTGAACGTGATTAAATCAGCTTACAATGGAGCCGAGGGCGGCATTAATGAAAAGCCTTCTAATTCGGAGCACGCCGCCACCATCGCCAGGGCTGTATACCCGGTTTGTTAGCAGGATCATCGTGCAATCCAGCTCGGGATCTACCACGAACATGGTGCCTGTGAAGCCTGTGTGTCCAAAAGATCTCGACGAAAGCAACTCGGCGGGTGGCAGGTAAGGATTTGGGGAGAGAAACCACCCTACCCCATGGCTTCCAACAGCGGCATCAATGAGGCTGTGCTGGCTAACCCGTTTTGCCGCCGCCCCGAGTATGGGCTGAATAGAGAAGTGGGATGCTACCCCGGGGTATTGCAGCGCCAGCGCGAAGCGCACAAGATCCACAGCGCTTGCAAATATGCCAGCGTGGCCAGCCACTCCGCCCATGCCATGGGCGTTTTCATCGTGCACTTGCCCCACTATCACCTCGCCTTCGCGGTTGCGGGAATGCCCCGTTGCTGCGATGCGCGGGTTAAGGCTGGCCGGCGGGTTGTAACCGGCGGTACTCATACCTATAGGATCGAAAATACGCTCTTTTGCGATTACATCCAGCGGTTTGCCCAGCAGCCTGCTCACAATAATCCCCAGCAGTATGTAGCCCAGATCCGAGTAGGCGTAGTGCGTTCCGGGCTCCTTTTCTGGCGCGGTGTGCAGTATCTCCTCCAGAACGGAGCGATTGGTTACTTTGTACAGGGGCTTCCAGGGAGGAAGGCCGCTTGAGTGAGATGCAAGCTGGCGCAACGTAAGGTGCTCGGTGGGGGTGCCAGCGGCCTCCGGCAACACCGAGGCAAGCGTTTGCATTAACTGCACACGCCCTTCTTCTATACACTGCATAAGAAGCGTGCCCGTAAAAGATTTTGTTACCGATGCAAGATCGAAGATAGTATCTGCCGAGGCCGGAGTTTGAACGGTGCCAGCCGGGTTAATAACCCCGAGCGCGCCCGCGGATGCTGCCATGCCATGGCGCAAAACCACCCACGATGCGGCCGGATAGAGCCCCTCATCTATTCCGGATTTAACAATATCATCCAGGCGTTTGAGGCGATGCGGATCAAACCCGAGAGATTTGGGCGGTTTAGCAATGTCTTTGATCTGCATATCGCGCTCCCATATCCGTTAGAAGTCGAAATATTATAGACCTTAATGCGCATCCACCGGTGCAGAGGCGGACGCGGCGCTGGCCAGCTTTTTACGGCCAAGCATAAACACTCCGGGCGATACCAGCACTACCGATGCGCCGATGAGCATAAAGCAATCGTTAAAAGCCATGGTCATTGCCTGGCGGGTAACGGTGCCATCCATTATCTTAAGGGCTGCAAGGCGTGCGGATTCAGATGCGAGGCCTTTGGCCATCATGGCATGGGTGAGCTGCGACATGCGCATTTGGAATGCCGGGTTTGTTGGGTACAAGTTGCTGATAAGCGAGAGCCGGTGCGATGCTGTTGCGCGTGTGAGATAGGTGCTGAGCACGGCAATACCAAGCGAGCCTCCCAGCTGGCGCGTGAGGTTTAGCATGCTTGCTCCCTGCGCAATTTCAACGCCTTTAAGCGTACTGAAGGCCGCGATGTTGATTGGCGTAAACAGCAAGCCCAGGCCGAAACCACGCAGTATGAGGCTGAGGCGCGTATCGGGCTCTCCACTGAGTGTGGTAAGGTGCCCCAGTTGCCACATGGAGAGTACAAACAGAAACATACCGGCGCAAATGAGGAACTTGGGCTCTACCAGCCTGCGTTTGCCACTAAGCAGGCGGCCGCACAGAATGGCACTAATTCCTGTTGCCACCCCGCCCGGCATAAGCACAAGCCCGGTAACTGTGGCGTTGAAGCCGAGTATGCCCTGCGCGAAAAGCGGGAAGATAAAGATGCCGCCATAAAGGCCGAAGCCAAGCGCAACAAACAGAGCCAGCGCGGCGCTAAGATCCCGGTTTTTAAGGACTCGAAGGTTCACAACAGGGTGCTTGTTGCGGGGGCTCAACTCCCACAATATCAGTACAGTGAGGGCGATCACCGAGATAACGGTGAGCAGAAATATGGTTCTATCTTCGAACCAATCGTTCTCATTGCCTTCTTCCAGCACATATTGCAGGCTCCCGAGCCCTACTGCCAATAATCCTATGCCGGGCCAGTCTACTTTTAGCGTAGGCATGTGGTATTTGGCATCAGAAAGGAAGCCAGCAACAATGAATGCCGAAATCAAACCGATGGGGATGTTGACATAAAATACCCAGGGCCATGAGTAGTTATCGGTAATCCAGCCACCCAGAGTTGGGCCCAGTGTTGGCGCAACGATGATACCAAGCACATAGATGGATTGCACAGTGCCCTGCATCTCACGAGGGAAAATCTCTCGCAATGTTGCCTGTGCGGTGGAGAGCAGAGCCGCGCCCCCGGCGCCCTGGATGATGCGGAAAAGCACCAACTGAGGGAGGGTGCGCGAAGCACCGCACAGAAATGACGCCACAAGAAACAGGATAATGGAGCCTACGAGATAGCGCTTGCGGCCGAACAGCGAAGACAAAAACGCCGTCATGGGAAGCACGATAACGTTACTCAGGATGTAGCCGGTGGATACCCAGCCAATCTCCTGAGTGGTGGCACCAAGGTTGCCCGCCATCTGCGGCATGGCCACGTTAACGATGGTGGTATCGAGAACCTCGAGGATGGCGGCCGTGATGAGGCCCGCAAGGATGAGCCAGCGGTATGGAGTGATCTCCTCTACCGCGGCTGCCATTGCATTTGAATTTGAATTGGCTGAACTGGACATGATAGACGTTCAAATTACGCCCGGCGGGCGGCAGTTTACTTCAAACTGCCTCCAGTTCCTCACAACCCGTACTTTTGCAGAAACTCAAAGGACGATCTCAGGCAATCTAGCGGATCTCTGCGGCAGGTATCCTGCTCCACGGCATACCACTCCACTCCGGCCGCCTGGCATGCCGGGAGAATGCGGCTCCAATCCAGATTGCCCTCCCCTACGGGCGCCATCACGGGTCCCTCTCCGGCAACCACTTCCTTATCCTTCAGGTGAATAACGGGAGTGCGGCCGGAGCAGTGAGCGAATAACGCGGCGGGATCCAGGCCGGCATGCTGCACCCAGTAAACATCTACCTCCAGCAAAAGATCTGGCGCCTCCTGAACAAAGATATCGAACAGCGCCTTCCGATAGCCGCCTTCTTCAAAGGCCTCAAATTCGTGGGCATGGTTGTGGTAGCCAAATCGAATACCGGCTGCCGTAAGGGCCTCTATTACGGGCGCCGCCTCGGCTACAAACTGCCGATAGCCAGCGGCACCCTGGCTGCTATAGCGCGAAGGAAGCGAGCCAATGGCGGCGAAATCACAGCCGAGGGTAAGATGAAAGTCTATCTCCCTCTGAGTGTTCTGCACCAGATCATCCCAGGAGCGATGGGTGGCAATGCAGGCGATGCCGAGATCATCCAATATTTTGCGCGCCTCCGCCGCCGAAACTTGCGGTTCAGAGCCATTCATTGCGCCAACCGCTGAGAGCTGAACCGCGCGGTAACCTATGTTGTGAATAGTTTGGAGCGTAGCAACAAAGCCCTGCGCATCCTTAACGCTATCGCGAACCGTATACATCTGAACAGCCAGTCCCAATTAACTCGCTCCTTCCAACACAGTGAGCCGGGTCCTAAAACAGAAAGACACCAGCAATGAAGATAAACCGAATGGGCCGAACGGGCCTGCGCGTTTCTGAAGTGTGCCTTGGCACCATGACCTTTGGCATGCAGGCCGACACCGCTACCGCGTTTGAGATTATGAACCGCGCGATAGATGGCGGAGTGAACTTCTTTGATACCGCCGATGTTTACCCTGTGCCAGTGGCAGATACCACCCGGGGAGACACGGAAGTGATAATTGGCAAGTGGCTAAGTACCCCCGGCAGGCGAGATTCCATTGTGCTGGCTACCAAGTGCCGGGCCAGAATGGGCAGCCATAGTTGGAGTGAAGGGCTGAACCGAAAACATATTCTGCGCGCAGTAGAAGATAGCCTGCGCCGCCTTAACACAGATTACATAGACCTGTATCAGGCGCATTCGCCGGATGCAGAAACCCCGATAGAGGAGACACTGGCGGCATTTGATAGCCTGGTGAAGAGCGGCAAAGTGCGCTACATTGGGTGTTCTAACTTTGCGGCCTACCAGTTGAGCAAGGCACTGTGGACCAGCGATGTGCAGAAGCTGGCGCGTTTCGATTGTGTTCAGCCCCGGTACAACCTGTTGTTTCGGCACATAGAGGCGGAGCTGCTGCCACTTTGCAAAGAAGAAGGTGTGGGAGTAATCGCATACAATCCGTTGGCGGGTGGGTTTTTGACCGGTAAGCATCAAAAGCAGGTAGAGGCCGCGCCAGATACGCGCTTTGGGGTGATGAAGGGGCGGGGCTCTTTGTATCATGATCGGTACTGGCAGGATGCTCAATTTGATGCCGTAGAGGCGCTGAAGGCGGCTTTTGTGGGTGCAGAAAAGACGCTGGCGCAGGCGGCCGTTGCGTGGGTACTACAGCAGCCGGGCATTACATCGGCAATAGTTGGGGCCAGCCGGCCGGAACAGCTGGACGAAACCTTAAAAGCCTGTACGGTAACACTAACCCCGGAAGAGCTTGCAGCCTGTGACGATGCATGGTTCTCGCTACCGAGACATCGCGACCCCGGTATTGCGTACCGATAAGTAACACCGGTAACCGGAATGTCGCCATTGCCGTCCAATCTTCAAGCGCCCTGATTCAAAATCTATAAGGGTGCAATCAAATTCGGAGAACCCCATGCAGATACGCAAATGCTCACCGCTGAGCGCCATCCTGCTGATGAGCACCGTGCTTACCTCGCTAACCTTTATGCAGGCAGTAACGGCCAATGCTCAACCAACAGATGACCATGGAACCCTGGGCAAGATGCCCATTAGGGAAGTTACCGTGTTCAAGGATGGGCATGCCCTGCTTGTACATGAGGGTGCGCTGCCGGTTGATAATGACGGCAATGTGCGCATGGATTACGTGCCCATACCGATTATGGGTACCTTTTGGCCCTACGCTGCACCAGGCGGACCGAAGTTAAGCGCCGTTGTGGCCAGCCCGCACAGGGTGCAATTGCGCAGAACGGCGCTGAGTATTCAAGACATTATAGAAGCCAATGTTGGTGCGGCGTGTGTAATTACCGAAACAGGTGGCAAGAAATACCCGGCCACCGTTGTTGGCATTCCGCAGCGCAGCGTTGCCGAGCTTCAAAGCACGGCACCTGCAGGCAGCGGAGACCTGCTGCCCGTTAAGTCTGCCGTGGTGCTGCTAAAAACTTCGGCAGGCACGCAAGCATTGCCACTCAACAAAATACAGGATGTAACTGTTGGCGGCACCTACCACAGCCAGGTTACCGAGCAGGAGATGCGAAATCTGCTTACCCTGAAGCTGGATTGGACCAGTACACAGAGATCGCCCACTGCAAAGGTGGGAATGATGTATCTACAGCTGGGAATGCGTTGGATACCATCCTACAAAATTAGTATAGATGGTAAGGGCCATGCGGCAGTAACTATGCAGGCTACGTTAATCAACGACATTACCGACCTGAACGATGTGAGCGTGAATCTGGTGATTGGCGTTCCCTCGTTCTTCTTTCAAGATCAGCAAGATCCGATAGGGTTGCAACAGGCGATCGCCGGTTTATCAAACTATATGTTCAGCAATGCACCAACCAGCATGGCAATGTCTAACGGCTTGATGGGGCAGATGGGCGGTTTTGGCGGCGGCATGGGCGGAGGCATGGGCGGCCCTGGTGGTGGTGGTGGTGGATTCGGCCGCCCGGGCGGACAGGCTGGCACCCCAAACCCGGAGACTGCTGGATCTGAAAAGAACGAAGACCTGTATCTGTTTAATGTGAAGCATGTTTCGCTGAAAAAAGGCCAGCGCATGGTGCTGCCGATTACTCAGTTTACGTTGCCTTATAAAGACCTTTACACGGTGGACCTGCCGGTGACGCCCCCCACAGATGCCAGGGTAATGGGCAACCTGAATGAGCAACAGATGGAGATGATGCGCCTGCAAAACCAGCCAAGGGCAGAGCACAAAATCCGGCTAACCAACAACACAAAGTTTCCGCTTACCACGGCACCAGCGCTCATTCTCAACAACGGTCGCGTAGTGTCTCAGGGGCAGATGACGTATGCTTCTGCCGGGGCCGATGTGGACCTGAAACTTACCACGGCAGTTGGGATACGCGTAAAGAAGAAGGATCGTGAGATAGAGCGCATACCAGATTCGGTAGTATTTCAGGGCACCCACTATGGGCGTATCCGCATGGAAGGCACTATCAGTGTAACCAGTTATCAGGATGAGCCGGTAGAGATAGAAATTACCCGAACAGTGCTGGGAGGCGAGCTCAGCGCCTCGGCAGGCGGCAAGGGTGAGATGCTTAACGGCACCGAAGATGACGACCTGAACATCAAGAGCTACCAGAACCCAAGCTGGTGGGGTTGGTACAGCTGGCCATACTGGTGGTACCACTTTAACGCGGTTGGCCGAGTAACCTGGAACCAGAAGATAGAACCGGGAAAGAGCATAGACCTGGATTACAAATGGACCTACTACTGGCAGTAAACCACAATGTATTTCGGCCCCGCAGCAGAGTTTGCTGTGGGGCCGAAATACTTTCAGGCAACTGGAATACTATAGACCAGCAGTTTGCCCACCATCCACCAGCCAGGTTTGGCCGGTAACGTAGGAGGCCTGTGCCGAGGCAAGGAAGACCACGGCAGCAGCTAGCTCCTCTGGATTGCCGAGCCGCCCTACCGGGATGCGCTGTTCAGCAATGCGGCGTGCTTCTTCAAAGGAGATGCCCGCCACGTCGGCGTTGCGCTCGTGCAGGTGTTTCAGCCTATCTGTATCGAAGCTGCCGGGTGCCACATTATTGAATGTGATGCCACTGGATGCGTACTCATTGGAAAGCGTTTTGAGAAGGCCAACTACGCCTGCTCGGATGGTGTTTGAGAGCAGCAGGCCCGCGATGGGCTGACGCACGCTTGTAGAGGTGATTACCACTATACGGCCCCACCCCTGTGCCTTCATGCCGGGTAAAACTTCACGCGTGAGGGTAACCAGAGAAAACAGGGTGCTATCCAGTGCGGCCTGCCACTTCTCATCATCCAGCTGTTCAAAGGTGCCGGCAGGAGGCCCGCCGCTGTTCGGCACCAGAATTTCGATAGTGCCAAAAGCTGCCCGGGTTTCTTCCACAAGCTTCTTCAGATCTTTTGCTCTGGTAACATCAGCAGTAAAGGCAACAACCTCTGCGCCAGTTTCCTGCCGGATGCGCTCTGCGGCCGCCTCAATGTCTGCCTTTGTGCGAGAACATATGGCAACCTTCGCACCTTCGCGTGCCAGGCCAAGTGCCGTTGCATAGCCCAGCCCTTTACTTGCGGCAAGCACCAGTGCGGTTTTCCCTTTAATTCCAAGATCCATATTGCGGCTCCCATCTTAATTAGCTGCGCCTTCAGCAGCATGAGAGCTGCCGGGGCCGTAACGGCTACTATGACGTTATACGACTAAGAACCTGCAAGCATGCGGAACTAAAGGATAGTTTTTTGGTAGACTTTTTAGTAATTGGCCCTTGTATAACGGAGAACAAAGGTGATAGTTCCTTACAAGCTGTTTGCACTTACACTATCTGCCACGTGGTTGCTTACGGGTAATTACGTGCCTCCACGGAAGGCTAAACCGCAGGTTACGTCATCAAACCTCGCCAACAATGCGAAGTGGCAGCAGGCTGAAATTGGTGCGCCACCGACAACTGGGAGCACGTTGCGGGCAGGCAAAGCGTTGAGGATAACCGGAACCGGAATGGGCCTGAACATTGGCGGTAAAGACCAGGGGCATTACGTTTATTTAGTACTTGAGGACGGCAATTTTGAAGTATCTGCACGGCTATCTACCGCCCAGATGGAAGTAAACGCAGATGCAAATATAGGAATTGTTGTTCGAAGCCTAAACGAGCCCGATAGCCCAATGGCCGGTGTGACTTACAGGCAGAAGAACAATTCTTTAAACTGGATATCGCGCTTCCCAGGGAAACCACCCCGAGTGCTTATAGGTGGAATTGAAATACTGCATAAGTTGCCACAATCAGCGAATGCGACAGCCGATAGCGCGCGCAGGCCAGTGTGGCTCAGACTTGTTCGCCACGGGGGCAACTTTGCCGTATACAAATCCCCGGATGGCAAACTGTGGCTGCCTATATCCAATGTGAGCGGCGGGCCGTTCGGGCTTAAAGGTCCGCTGAAAGTGGGCCTGTTTGTTAGCAGCGGTACTGCTGATGCCTCTGCAACTGCCACCTTTGATAACATAAAGATTGGCCCAGAACAGATGCATTACCGAACGAGTTGGGTTGGCAACTCGTTTGGTTCAAGAGATTTTGATAGCCATGTATCCAACGGACTTTCTGCGATGTGGGTATCCCCAGATGGCACATGCTACACAAGCTCTTACTGGGACGAAGGCGGACAGCCGGTAACATCTTATAAAAATGGCAAAGTAGCACGGCCCCTACCCATTGGAACCCCACAAACCAACGAAGGCGGCATAACTGGCGATAGCAAGTACATATATGTTGCGGTGGTAGATCGCATTGTGAGGCTGGATCCTGTTAAGAGTGATTTTGCTCCTTTCGATATTCCGCTCTCGGTAAATCTGCTGGACAAGAAGACGAATAGTTCTGCCATTAGTGGCATGGCATCGGATGGTAAAGAGCTGTTTATAGCCGATGCGCGAGAGAATGTGGTTCGGGTTGCCGCCGCCGAGGCTGTACCAACTTATCATCGGGCACAGGCTGCCAACGATGGCATTGCCAATACTATAATGCCAGTTGCTGTGCCCACAGGTGCAGGTTTTGCCCCGGCTGTTGTATATCAGAGCCAGCGTGTGGGTGAAGGCAATGGGTACACATTTCCCGGTTTTGCGCCCACTATGCGTTACTCTATTCGGTGCCATCTGGCTGAATTTGTGGATAGGCCGGCGAATTGTGACCCTCGCAATCGGCGGATAGATATTGCTGGAACCACCATAAATGTGGCCGAAGCGGCCGGCGGAGTGCGCAAAGCGTATTTTGTAGACATCCCTATTGTTTCTGATTCCAGAGGAGTAGTCTCTTTTGGGGTTGGCTCTTATGGTGGTCCGGGCATCTGTGGAATAGAGATACGGAGCACCGAAGGTAAGCGAATGCTGGCAGTTAACTGCGGCGGCATACCGGTTGACGATTGGAAAGGCGAATCTCAGGAGAAGCCCGAGCGCACATTTGCGTTTAATCGGCCGGGCCCTATAGCTGTGGATAAACGGGGCGATCTGTGGATTGTGCAGCGTGGCAACGACTTTCCGATTGGGCAGCTACAGGCGGCAAAGTACCCGGCAGCCATAAAGTGCTACACAGCCGATGGCAAGTTTACCGGCAGGCAGGTTACCGATGTGGTTAACCCGCGTGCAGTTGCTTACGATGCCGCGCGAGATGAGATTATTGTTGGAGATAACGGGCCGGATTTGAATGTGCGAATTTACTCTGGACTTGCTACAAAGCCGATGCTTGCCCGCACTTTTGGCGCAAAGGGCGGTATTTATGCGGGCAAACACCCTGGGAAAGTGATTGACGAAACTGCCGGAGGAGCCGCAAGATTTGCAGGCATTTCGGGAGTTGGTGTGGACCGAAGAGGCAATCTGTATGTAGGTGGAGGTTTTCAGGGAACGGATTTGCGCAGCTTTAGCCCTGCAGGCAAACTTAGCTGGGAAGTACACAGCCTGATGTTCTGCTGCACCTACGATTTCGACCCAGCAAGCAATGGAACTGAGATCTACGGAACGTACAACCACCTTCATCTGGATCTTAACCAGCCCACGCCGGGAAAAGAGCAGAGTTATGCGGGGTACAACTGGCACTGGCAGCGATTTGGTGAGCCAGACCGGCCATCCAACTCTCAGGCGATATTGCGCCGCCTCGGCAACAACAAACAGCTGATTATGTACACCACATCTCAGGGGGATGTAGGGGAAGTAAAGATCTACCGATATGATGGGGAAATAGCCATACCTGCGGGTGGCGTGGTGGACAATCGGACTGCTCTGTGGTGCGATCTGAATGGTGATGGCAAGGTGCAGAGCAACGAGGTTGTGAAGATGGCAAGTGGCCTTTATCCTACCGGTGTGAGTGTGGATTCCCGGGGAGACATGTGGGTGGTTTGCACGGCCACGGATGGGTCGTTTATGCGCCATTTTACTTGCAAGGGGTTAACGGCAGCTGGCGTACCAATTTACAGTGGCAAAGTGGGAGTTGGGTACGAAGATGTACGACTACCAGAAGAGGGCGGCAAAGTGAATGGCTGGGGAATGGCCAGCAGAATTGATTATAACGCGGAAGAAGACAGGCTAATAGCCTACTTTCCGGAAGTGCCGCGAAAGGGAGAAAACGATAAGGCCGTGCCGGAGTATGTTATGGCCCGGTACGACAACTTCCGCAAGGGTGGTGGCACACGTAAATGGAAGGTTCGTGGATTGCGCCCGGAATCGGACCCCGAGTACTTTATGTATGAAGTGAATGTGTTTCCGTATAGCGGATACATGGGCTTGCAGGCGTGCGGCAATTTCGTCTTTTTTGCTTATCTCTTTGGCGAGATCCATGTTTTTGATATTAACACCGGCAAGCTGGTGGAGATTTTATCGCCTGGGCCTGAAGTAAATGGCCAGGGTGCCTGGGAAGATGCGAGCATGGGGTTGCGGGTGACCAAAACAAAGAGTGGCGAATACCTGGTGTTAACTGAGAACAGCGGATGGGGAGGTAAGAACCACTTTTACAGATGGAAGCCGTGACGGGTGCCGATAAGGAAAGTGCAGGAAATGGGGTTCTGAGCAGTGGGTGCGGGGTACCGGGTGAAATGCGAGCCTGACGGACGGGAGAGTGGTGCCGCGGGTGTGACCCCAGTAGAACCAGTAGTTGGCGCCGCTGGCGGGCGGGGATTGCTTGCCCCGGGTACAGTGAGGAAACAGCTACAGGCGAACTTGAGATGCAATTTAGCGGTCTGTAATTGCAGGAGTACAACGTTCACACACGGAATGTTGCAGGCATATCGCCTGCCTGTCGCCGGCCAAACAATTTTTACAGTTCTCTGGAGCAAATGAATGTCTCATAGCGGCAGGATCGCGTGCCCGCGATGTGGTGCGAACAACTTCGAAACCGTATCTGCATGCTGGAAGTGCAGCACGCCTCTTGGCACCGGTGCACATGCAGCACCCGGTGGGCAGGCTGCACCACAATCGGCAGCACAGGTACATGCGGCACCTTCGCAGCCAATGTACTCCGCGCGTGAAGAGCGGGCTCCCACGTACTCGCCCCCTGTAGCGCAATACGTGCCTGCCGGTGACCCGGCCACAGCAACTCGCGCTGCCATCCTCCTTGCACTCACCATACCGTGGGTTGGGCTTCCAGCTGGCTGGCTGTTTATGATGGTAGAGAACCCAAAGACACAGCGTGTTGGGCGCATTTGTGCCAACTGGAGCGCTGTGGCGCTTGTGGTGCACATTTTGATAACGGGAATCATGTTTCAGGGGGCTGTGAGCTCACTAAAATCGCTCATCCCATTAATGCAGCAAATGAGACAGGGTGGTGGGCAGGGCATGCCCGGTGGTGGCGCGCAGGGGCTGCCGGGCGAGTAGTACCAGACTCTGTTTTAGAGTGTGCCTGCAAGTGTGCCGGTGAGACTTCAGTTTGCCAGGAACTACCGGCTAAGTGCAATTGATTAGGAACCAAAATGGACGCAAGCCTGCTGATTAGTGCATTAGAGAACGAAGATATTTCCGAATTGCAGCGCCTTCTACAGGAAGGTGTTGGCCCAAACAAGATTGAAGCGCGAGATGACGGTGGTTATGAAGTTGATGAATCCGGCAGGCTAATATCCAGGGCAATTGAAATTACGCCACTTTGCGTCGCGATTAAAACCAACAACTTTGAAGCAGTGCAGCTATTGCTTAGTTTTGGTGCGGACCCAAACCTGATACCCACTTCCGAAGAAACTCCGTTATCCCTGGCAGCTTCGGTTGGCAATGTTGCGGTGGTGGCCGCGTTGATACTGGCAGGTGCTGACCTTATGGCGCGTGGTGTAACCGGACGTACTGCATTGCTGTGGGCTGTGCGCATGAATCGCCCACCGGTGGTAGACCTGTTGCTGCAAAGCGGGGCTGAGGATAAGGATGAGGCACTGCGCTGGGCGTTGCAGCTGGACAGGCAAACCATACGAAACATTTTGCTGGCAGCGGGAGCCGTGGCCCCAATAATCCGTGATGGCGAGCAGGCTGAGACCCCGGATATATTTGCAAACCCCAGAAAGTTTAACCGGGACGCATAAAATTAGGCGCCTGGCGATTTAGTTCTGCCAGACGCCTGCCATCGATCGAATATGGAGTTGAAAGCGCTCATAACGGATGGGCTTGTAAGAATTGCATTTCTTCGGAGTTGCAACTGCTCTTCCGAAGACATGCATAGCTTACAGTATGCAGAGCAGGAGCGATATGAAATCTGTCACAGTTGACGTGTGGCAGATACAATCAGCCCCTGCTTTTCGGTAGTTAACTGCCTACTTGCCCATAGCTCGCAGGTTTTTGAGGCATCTATCGGCACACTCCAGCGGTGTGTAAGCGTAGCTCTCTTGCTCCACCACATACCACTCGGTTTTGCCAACTGTTTCGCAGAGTTCAAATATCTCTGCCCATTTCACATCGCCTTCACCAACCAGCGCTTTTGAATCGGTTGGGCTGTACTCTTTGAGGTGTACAGTTGCTGCTCGCCCTGGGTAGCGGCGCAGGAATGGCCCGGCCTCTGCCCCACCATGCATGGCGTTGCCGGTATCAAACTGCATAATCACCTTATCGGTGGTATTGCCAAAGAAGAGATCCCACGGGAGTTCCTCGGTGCCCGGGAAGGGGATGAACTCTGTGTGGTGATTGTGGTAGCCGGTGCGCATACCGTGGGGCTCGAGCTTATCGGCGATTTCGTTCAGGGTTTTGGCGGTGTTCAGCCAGGCTTCTCGAGAGCCATTCCACTGAGGTGAGAGGCCCGGGACTATCAGGAACCGGTTGCCGAGTGTTCTCTGGTACTCCACTGTGGCATCAAAATTCTCCGGCAGCAGGTTGTCGATACCAATGTGTCCGCCGCAGCAGATGAGCCCGTTGTCATCCAGCATTTTACGAACATCGGTGGCAGAGTGGCCATAGTAGCCCGCGAACTCCACGCCTGTGTATCCCATTTTTGCAACGGCGGCCAGCACACCGGCCAGATCCTTTGCGGCATCCTCACGCACTGAGTAAAGCTGCAATCCTATCGGTATCATCGCACAATCCTCCCTGGTACTGTTTACTAAGCGGTTAGTGTTGTATTTGCATCATAGATGCTGGTTATCCCATGCGGTGGAAGCCCAGTTATCCGCGGATGCGGAGGCATTCCAGAAGGGTGGTAACTCTTGCCTTAGGCGGTGAGAAAGGCCACATAGATACGGCTCATACTGCTTGCGGAGCTCGGCCAGAGTTGGCTCGGCTCCTGCAGAAACGGTTAGCCCTGCATCGTGTAGAACCGCTTTCAAGGTTGTAAAGCTTGCTGCATCCAGCCTGCTGCACTCTGTGGTTTGTGGGCTGTAGCCGAACACCAAAGCCAGGTCCACCACGGTATGGCGAGCCATGGCAAAGGTGAGGTGCGCCTGCCACTTTAGCGCGCGTGCTTCTGGAGTATCTGCGGCATAACCGGCCTGGATTACCGCACACACATCCAGCAAAGACGTTAGGGCTGCAAGCCACGACTCCCTATCATGCTGGCTGCGGTAGTACGCCAACACCGGATAAGATAGATGGCTTTCGAGAAGATCGGCGCACCAGGTCTCCATGGTTCGCAGCAGATCTTCCAGAGATTGGAGGCTGCCATGCGCACTGTGCCTGCGCAGAAGCTCCACAGCAGTGGGTGGCGAGCCGGCCCTGGCATCGAGCAGAGATATTCCCACTTCACGGCGGGAAAACGATTGATAGATTACTGGCAGATAGCCAATAACTACCGCCAGAAACCCGAGACCGACGCCGGCCTCCAGCACGGCAAACGCGCGTGTAAAGGGTGTTACAGGCGTTACATCTCCATAGCCCAGCGTGAAGAAGGTAGATCCGCTGAGGTACATAGAGGTAGAGAGCCCGGCTGCCCTCTGTGCCCCCTGCTCCATCACCGTTATGCCGGAGCCGAACTGGATAAGGGCAAACCCAGAGATAAGTAGAGATGCCCATAAACTAATGAGCAGCAGCAAAGAAAGCGGGCCAAAGGCATTCATGAGGTTGGCTCGCCTCTCGGCCTTAAATAGCCTGCACGCAGCACCGCTATATAATCGCCAGAAGGTTGTGTAGAACAACCTGGTGAGGCGAATGCGCCGTGTAACACTGCGTGGGAGAACTATGGTTTCAAAGGTATCCCACAGAACGGCGATTACAAGCAGCACACCAGGAATTACAAAGGCCAGCCGCATGCATTGATGCCCTTCTTGTGAAAATAGAGAGAAACTCTGCCGAAGTGCTCAAAAACTCGCGCACCCAGCTACTGACAATAGGTTCTGTTCCGGGCTTCAGAATCCTGCAGCGGAGAAGGTGGGGTGTAACTCTGCTGAGATTGATCCGGCACTTTGTGCAGTGCAGTGCCCATTAACGCAACTATTGCACAACTTACAGAGGATAACAGAATACAACCGGTCAATCTATTCGCGCTCAAGCCCGGCTGTTTCA
The DNA here is from genome assembly GCA_903859705.1 of uncultured Chthonomonas sp. GTDB lineage: Bacteria > Armatimonadota > Chthonomonadetes > Chthonomonadales > Chthonomonadaceae > CAIXIX01. The sequence continues at coordinate 31,184 of CAIONQ010000004.1, read as the reverse complement.
CGAAGACGTTGGGATTGGCATATTGTGCGTCGGAACTGCGGGGTTCCCGGACGTAAAACTCCTTTGGCCTTGTATTGTTCCAGGTTAGCAGTTAGTAATTGACGGCGCTGCGGATAGAATGCGCCATGTGGCCATGTGCCAGATTGTGGATACCTGCTGTTGATGCTTAAGCACAGCCGCTGAAGCTCCTGCAAACGGTATCTCAATGCTTCACGATAACCGATTTTCTATTGTTCTGTGGAAGGAAGTGGACAACCCTTGCGATATCCAGTGCACACATGCTTGCGGACGGCAGCATGCATCACCATCGCGCTTGCAGGCTGCCCAGGGCAGGCGGCGCAGGCTCAGTACACCTATACTGAGCTTCACACATTTACAAGCCCCGATGGGCTCAATCCTTTTGGTAACCTGCTTAGAGATGCCAGCGGAAACCTGTATGGCACCACTAATGCGGGAGGCACAAACAGCAACGGCACTATATGGAAGTACAGCAACACAGGCAGCTTCGGCGTACTCTACAATTTTGACGCTACCAGTGGCTCATCATCACGCTCGGCAGTTACTACCGATTCGGCCGGCAACCTGTATGCGGCCACCGCCGCCGGCGCCGCAAGTGGCGTTGGTGCGTTTGTAAAGCTGAACTCTGATGGCAGCCTCAACCAGGTGTATGCTCTTGACTCAGCAGTTGCATCATACCCTGGCGGGGCACCTGCAGTAGACGCAGCTGGTAACATGTTTGGCGCAGCGTGGACAAATGACGGCGGTAGTAACGGCAATGTTTTCAAGATTACCCCGGGTGGCGCTCAGAGCATTGAAGTTGACTTCAATGCCGTAAATGCTGTTGGCGGCATGAGCCTGGTTATCCACAATGGTGTGCTATATGGCACATCGGCTTATGGTGGAATTGGCAATGGCAATGTGTTTAAGGTGGACGACACCGGCTACCACGATATTTACGACTTTACCGATGGTGGGCAGCCAACCTCCCCCATTTCCTTTGATGCTGCGGGCAACCTTTACGGAACTACACTTGCAGGTGGGCCTAGTGGCAGCGGACAGCTGTTTGAGATTACCGCTGGCGGAACCTTCAAGAAGTTGTGGGACTTCACCGGCACCACCGATGGTTACGAGCCTTACAACGGCGTGGTGGCGGATGCTTCTGGGAACCTGTTTGGAACCACCATTTCTGGTGGTGACAACCCAAGCCCGGATGGCGTGGTGTACGAATACTCCAACAATGGAGTGTTTTCGGTACTTCACACATTTCACAATATCCCCGGGGAATCTACCGAACTCTACGGCGGCGTAGTTCTGGATGGTAGCGGCAATTTATTCGGCACGCTTACCTATACAAATGGCCCAACGGCAGGTGGCGCTTTGTTCGAGCTTTCGTACACCGCCCCCATCGGTACTCCGGAACCTGGCTCAACGGCGCTGGCACTGGTTACGGGATGCTTTGCTGTGGGTGGCGTTATTCGCCGAAAACGTGCGAAGAAGTAACCAACAATAAGCACGCAGTAGCAGTTAGGGGCCACAGCGCCATGCAGTTTTTGCACTTGCTGTGGCCCCTTCTGTTTGTGTTTACAGGAAGTTATTTAACCAGCGGTGAGTCTTTGGCGGTTGTGTAAAGCGCAGAGTTAACCGTAAACATCAGGCTGATTAACTCGGCGTACTTCTCAGGCGAGATAACAGCCAGGCTGCCTCCAGAACCATCTTCTTCCCAGTTTGCGATGGCTGATATGGGTGCGGATGCTGTTCGCAAGCGGCGTACAAAATCTGTAATCCATAGCAGATCTTGCGGTTTTGCTCCGGCAACGGCAGTTGGTGCAGCCTGGCCAAAGCTGCACACAAACAGCGGGCGGCCATTGCCTTTGCCACGTACCTCTGCGGGAATTAGCCCGGCAGCATTGTGCAGCCATGGCAGTCTCAGGGCATGTTCATCGTCCTCTGTGAGCCAGTGAACGCGGTTTTCAGGATCTGCAGGTGCCGATTGTTGAATGCTCAGAATATCCATTGGAGCAGGACAGAGGTTGGCCAACATTTCCGTGTACTCTGTGAATTGATCCTGATCATCCGGCATTGAGTAAGTCCAGGGCTTATCTGCTGAGGTGTGTGCAAGGCAGATCTGGCGCAGATGGTACGCATCGGGCCTCAAATCTGCTGACCCACCTCCAATTAAGCGCCGGGCATCGATTGCTTTAATTGCCTGCGCCGCGCGGGAGTAGAACCCCCGAAGTTGATCGATTCGAAAGCAGGAAGCGGAGGGGCGTTCGCTGCTCTCCGGCAAATCTGCACCGATGTTCAGCCCATCCCCAAGATCAAAAAACAGAACACGGGGGTCGTTCTTACAATGCGTTGCTACAATCCGTATCCAGGTAAGCGCAGCCTGTTGAGTAGGCGTATCCGGCTTAAAGAGCTCAGGAATTGTGTGGCCGGCTGGCACAAAAGGGAGCCCATTGCCAAGCAGAACGGGCACGATGGCAATACCTTTTGCATCTGCGGAGGCAAGCAAGCTATCGAGTGCTGCGAGGGCCGTGGTTGGAGAAGTGTTCCAGGCAAGCGTTTCTTCATAGCTGGCAGGTGCCACCGTGCAGCGCAGCAGCCGTGCCCCAGCCTTCACGGCAGTGGTAAGGGGGCGTTCGCCGGCAGATACGCCAGCCGTAATCACCCTGTGAAACAGCCCGGGCGCATTCACACCAACATTTTCGAACTCGTACTTACCTCGCCACAACTCCACGCCTTCCACACGCAGCATTTCGCGAGCGCGGAGTTGCGTAGCAACTGCTGACTTAACAGGCTTTTGCGGCTGCGGTACTTTACGGGCTGTCGGTACGGGCTGAGCAAGTGAACCTGCGCAAGCCATTACTGAAAGCATACTTAGTGCAGTTGCGGCGATATTTCGGAGACTTTGTGAGCTTAAAGACATTTTGGATCCAATATGGGGTAAGTAACCTGTAGCCCCGCCGGGCATGTAGCTGTGTGCGAAACACCTATCCCCGGGCCGAACCGGTCAATTGCTTGACAACCTGTAGTGGCGCGGCTATAATTAGCATCTACTCGTAAGTAGTAAAGCTGGCAGGCTAACAGCCCTATGTTCAGTTTACCTTCCCCAGGGGGACATCTTCCTGGAAGCACCATTTTGATATTGAAATTGAGGAGTCGCGCTGTCCGATGCTACCATTGGATGACCGCAAAGTAAGGATTCTACAGGCGGTGGTTCAGGATTATGTCGGTACCACCCGTCCGGTGGCTTCTGAACGCCTGATTGAAATCTATCAACTTGGTTGCAAATCTGCCACTGTAAGAAATGAAATGGCAGATCTGGTTGAGATGGGCTACCTTATTCAGCCTCACACCTCCGCTGGCAGAATACCTACAGATTTAGGCTACCGATATTACGTAGATGAGGTAATGGCACCCCCGCGTGACCTTTGCCCGGCGGAAGCACGCCGTGCCCGTGCGGAGCTACAGGATGTTCAGAAGAGCGAGATCGACGAGATTTTGCGGCAATCCTGCCAGGTGCTTGCTGGCCTAACATCCTATGTTTCTGTTGCCACCGACCCGCTCACAGTTTCTACCGATCTCCGCAGAGTGTACATGACGCGCGCCAGTGCGAGGCAGGTGCTGATGGTTGCGCTGTTTTCCACGGGGCAGGTAGAGCACAGAATGATTGGCATTGCCAGCGCGCCGGCGGATGCAATGCTAATACAGCTCTCTAACCTGATTAACTCGGCGGTAAGCGATCAGGCAGTAGATGAGATAGACAGGCTGCTGAGAGGCATTGAACTGCCACCCGATATGGCCGGATTATCGGATTTGAAGCCGCTTGCCTGTGCATCTCTTTCAGCAATTGCACGCTCGCTAAGTGAAAGGCGTGTGTATTTAGAGGGCGCAAGCCACCTGATGCGCCAGCCCGAATTTCACGATGTGCAGCGGCTGGAAGCAGTGTTGAATGCCCTTGAGCAGCGCTCGGCGCTGTTTAAAGTGCTGATGCGGCGTACAGAAGCTGTGAACAGAAAATCCAGCGTAAGCATACACATCGGCACGGAAAACCCCCATGAGCAGATGCATGACTGCACGCTGATTACGCACAGCTACAGCATTGGAGACAGGCCCGCAGGCTTTATAGGTGTGATTGGCCCAACGCGAATGCACTACGAACGCGCGATTACGGCTGTAAAGTTCATATCTGGCAGCCTTTCAAGCCTTCTCACCAAAATGTGCATCGCATAATATGGGATCTGCCCCTTTTGGTGGGCGAGGGTTGCTGAACGCGGTGCGTATATATATGTGCCAGGTGCGTCTTCGCCGGCTGCGGCTCATAGTTGAGCGACCGCCGAATATGCGAAATATTCCAGGAGTTGTAATTTACAATGATGCGCAAGAAGATCCACGTAAACGAAACAGAATCTGTTGACCCGGCAGAAATTGTGCCGGAGGATTTGGACAGTGAAGCGAGCACCGAAGCTGGTGACGAAGCATTGTCTTCAGGTGCTGAGGACTACATCACGGCACTTCAAGCAGAGATTGTGGAACTGCGAACCCGGGCAGAGGAAAGCGAGAAGCGGGTTCTGTATGTTCAGGCGGAGTTCCAGAACTTCAGGCGCCGCAAAGAGGATGAAGTAAAAGATCTACAGAAGTTCGCTGCGGGTGAAGTGCTGACGAAATTGCTGCCGATTATCGATAACTTTGAGCGGGCTATTGCTGCCTCAGAAACCACCGACAACGTTGATGCGATAAAATCAGGGCTGGCAGGCACGTTGAAACTTCTGCAGACGTTTTTGCAGAAGAGTGGAATTACACCGATTGAATCCCTTGGTAAAGAGTTCGACCCCTCTTACCATGAGGCCATCGGGCACATCGAATCTGATGAGTACCCGCCCCATACCGTTGCCGAGGAAGTGCAGAAGGGCTACATACTGCACGATCGCGTGTTGCGGCCAGCGCTTGTGCGCGTTACCGAAGGTTAGAGCAGACCACTGCGGGTTTGCATCCGGATGATACTCCGGACAACCGGGATACGAATATGGCCAAAAAGAGACTGTTCGGCACAGATGGTGTACGAGGGAAGGCAAATGCCACTCTGACCATCGACCTGGCGATGAAACTGGGCACTGCCGTTGGCGATTGGATACGAAGCCGTAGCGCTATGCCTGCTGCGGGCGAATATGCACGCCCATTTGTAGTGATTGGGCGCGATACACGCCTTTCTTGCGATATGCTTGAGAGCGCCCTTACAGCGGGATTAACGTCTCGTGGTGTGGATGTGCAGTGCATTGGCACTGCCCCCACCCCGGCAGTATCTCACTGCGTTAGCACCATGATGGCAAGCGCAGGGTTTGTTATTTCGGCTTCTCATAATCCGTATTACGATAACGGCATAAAGCTGTTTGGGCCGGATGGGCGCAAGCTGCCGGATATAGTGGAAGATGAGATAGAGCGGTTTATTGATTCGCCCTGCACCGATCCTGTTTCACCAGACCATATTGGAACCATCGTACGCTCTGCACGCCCGGTGGAATCCTATGTTCAGCATGTGTGTGCCACGGTATCAGCGCCAAGTGAGCCGCACCCGCTAAAAGGATTATCCATTGTACTGGATTGTGCCAACGGTGCTGCATACGAGGTTGCTCCGGCCATATTTGAGCAACTCGGCGCAGATGTTGCCCTTTTGCACGCCTCACCAGATGGCCTTAACATCAACGTAGAGTGCGGTTCTACGCACCCGGATACTATGGCGCAAACCGTCAGGGCGCTGAAGGCCACTGCTGGGCTGGCGTTTGATGGCGATGCAGACAGGGTTATTCTGAGTGATGAGAACGGCAACATCATAAATGGCGATCGAATGCTCGCCATTATAGGCAAGCACCTGTATAGCCAGGGGCTGCTGTACGGCAAAGTGGTGGTGGCAACCATCATGAGCAATGTGGGCCTCGAAAAAGCGCTGGAGCCGGAGGGCATACGCCTGCATCGCACGGATGTTGGCGACAGGTATGTTTCGGCTGCTATGGATGGGCTGCATGCCTCGATTGGTGGCGAGCAGAGTGGCCATATTCTGCTGCCGCACCTGACACCCACAGGCGATGGCATTGTTACCGGCCTTCAGGTGTTGAAGGTGATGAAAGAGCATCAAAAGTCGCTATCAGAGCTGGCCGCAGTTGTTCAAGATTACCCGCAAGAGCTGAAGAGCGTTACTGTAACAGATCGTGTTAGCTGGACAACCGATGAAGACATTCAGAGCGCGATTATTGAATCCATAGAAGAATTGGGGAAACCAGAGTGGCTTTCGGTGCGCGCATCCGGCACGGAGCCGCTGATACGCGTTATGGCTCAGGGAACAGATGAAGCAGTTGTAAGCCGCGTGGTTGGGCGCCTAATTGGGCTGGTTACAGAGAAGTACGGAGTTGTTGTTTAGCCGTTTTGCGGTGTGCAGCGTCATTTCACCTTGACACTGCGTTGCAGCAAGAGTATAATCTGCCGACCTTAATGGGGGATCGTACAGTGGCAGTACAGCGGCCTTTGGAGCCGTGAACCGTGGTTCGAATCCACGTCCCCCAGTTTTCCTTATAGAACAACCGCAAACGCCCGGGCTTTTAGCCTCGGGCGTTTGTTTGTTATTAGTGCTGTTAAAAAAATTTGGGACCGATTTCTCGGTCCCATGGAGGGTCCATATCTCACGCTCTCTAATTGGAACGCACTTCTCGCACATCATCCACAGGGCACATTCCACTGCACCCTGCGTTGAAAACTTAGTGGGCGATTAAGACGCCCTTGCAACTGGCTCTCTGGCTGGCCAGGCACGATGGTACTGGCGGGCTGCCCTATACTTTTCCGGGCTTATGCCAACATGTCGGCGGAAGAGCCAGCTAAAGGAACCAGGGCTTTCGAAGCCAAGCGAAGCGCAGATTTCGCAAATAGGCACCTGCGAATTCTGAAGCATTACGATGGCCGCCTCAATGCGCCTGCGCGTAAGGTACTGATGCGGCGTTTCACCGAAGTACTGTTTGAATATGCGCAGAAAATGGAAAGGAGAAAATGCCGACTCACAGGCTATTTCTGAGATAGAGAGCCGCCGAAACAGGCCCGCCTCCATGAAATCGCGCGCGCTGTGCACTCTGCGAAACAACTCTTCGCGCGTTGCCGGGCGTGCGGCGGCAATGCGGTTAACTTCATCCGGTATCTGTGCTTCTGTGCGCATCAGGGCCAGCAAAAGCTGCTGAAACTGCTCTTCAAACCAGCCGTGTGTGGCACCGGGCAAATCGCGGTTGTAAACCAGGCTGTGCAGGACCGGAGTTACCAGAGCATCATGCGAGTTGGTCTTCTCTGTGAACAACAGAAGATTACATGCAGATGCCGCTTTGGAGGGGTCGTCCAGAAGAGCATGATCAGACACAGTGATGCTTGCCAGCGCAGAAGCAGCGCTCTCAGGCTGGAAGCAAACGGTGTAACAATCAACCGGGGTTGGGGAATTAATACTGCTGCGGAATTCGGAGCCGAAGTTAAAGATGCGGTAACTGCTATCATCAACAGCAAATCTGCGGCAGCCACTCTCGAAGAGGCGCTGGCCATTAAGTGCCCATCGAACAGACAGCACTGTTGAAACACCCGGGCTGGGTGTTTCAAGAAACGTTGCTGCCCTATTCAACAACACGTTGCATGGCGTAGCGAGATGCACAAGGCCATTCTCGCCCATTGACACAGCAACGGGAGCATCTGTGTATATTCGGGTCTTGCTTGAATTCACAGAACCAGGCGTCATCGCCAATCCCTGTCTAAACCATCAAGTGTGTTCGGCTGTGCACGAGCTATACCGCATGCTAACTCAAGCACGGATGGAACTTAGCTGCTATGTGGCACCGTTGCCACGATGTATAGTATACGGTATGCCAGACTCAGATGATTTCTCAGAAACTGCGGAATCTGAGCACAATCTCGATCTGGACCCGAATAGTGTAGACGTGGTATTTCCACATTCGTTTCATGTTTTTAGCCCGGCATAAACAATTGGCGATTGTAATGTGAAAACAACAATCGGCCTATCAATAATTCCAATCCTTTACAACCTGCAAGCGGGCATAAAGGGAACCTGTGATCTGGCGAAGAACTTAATTTCATATGCCGCATGCAGCTTCCGAGTACTATCCGAGTACATGCGCATAGATAGTACATGGCCGTGGCCACAAATTGAGGGGTAACGATGTCTAACAGCTACAGGGAAGCCCTTGCTTTTATGGAAGGCCTACTAACCTTTGGCTGGAAACTGGGCAATGAGCGGTTTACGGCACTTTGTGATGCCATGGGAAATCCGCAGAACCAGTATGCAGTTGTGCATGTAACGGGCACAAAGGGCAAGGGCTCTACAACCGCTATGGCAGCGGGCATTCTAACGGCAGCCGGGCACAAAACGGGAGGTTATTTCTCGCCTTACGTGTTTGATGTTCGTGAACGCGTGCAAACCGATGGTAGGCGCATTGGCGGCAAACGATTTGCAGATATCGTTGCCCGAGCGCAGCCCTACCTTACTGCTATTGCAGCAACGGAACTGGGCCAAACTACCGAGTTTGAGCTGAAGACCCTGATTGGGTTTGAGGAGTTTGCCCTGCAGCATGCCGAGTATGCGTGCATAGAGGTGGGGATTGGCGGTAGGCTGGATGCCACCAACATAGTACGGCCAACAGCCTGCGTGATTACGAATATCGGCCTGGATCATACGCACATTCTTGGTGATACCCATGAGCTGATTGCGGGTGAGAAGGCAGGTATTATCAAGGCGGGGGTTCCCTGCTTCACGGCATGCGATCATCCCGGCGCGCTTCGGGTGATCAGCAACCGGGCGGCAGAACTGGATGCGCCACTGATGAATGTGCGGCGTGGCCCCGCAGGCGTACCAACGGGTACAACGGCGGCAGTGCACTGGGAACCTGCCGAGTTCGGTACCCGATCTTGCTCTGAGCAATGTGGTGGATTTAGGGTTGCCACACAGAGCGCCGTGTATGAAATACCGGGTATGGCACTTGTGGGAGAATACCAACGCCTGAACGCTGCCTGCGCCATTGCAGCTGCCGAAACAGCCTTGCGGCGGCACAGCGGTGAAGTGCTCCAACCCGAGCCTGTAGCAGAGGCGCTGGCGAAAGTAGCGCTGCCCGGCAGGTTTAGTGTTTACAAAGGGCCAGGCACGCCCTGGATTGTTATGGATGGCGCGCACAATGCGTTGGCTGCAAAGTCGCTAACTGGTCCATTATACGAATTTAGAACGCGATATGAAGTGGGCAAAACCGCGGTTGTGATGGGCATGCTAACAGGGCACGACCCTGAACCAGTTGCCGCAGAGCTTTTGCGCGGTGCCAGCCTTGCGGTGGCATGCGCCCCGAAGTGGAAGCGTGCATTGCCTGCTGCAGAGCTGGGGGCATGCATACAGGGCATAGCGGAAAGCACCGAGATTGTGCCGGATGTTAAGCGGGCGGTTCGGCGGGCTATTGGCGTATGCTCCCCGCAGGATCTGCTGCTAATTTCGGGCTCGTTTTATACTGTTGGGGAGTGCAACCCGGGTTGGCTAAAACGTAGTTTTGGTGCATCCGAGGTTCGTGATCTGTTTTAAAGGCAGAGCTGAGTGATGGCGAAAGGGCGATAGCCTTTCAGCATATCTGGCCATCCTGCAAGGAGAGCGAATGAAGATCTTGATTACTGGTGCGCGTGGTACATTTGCAACGGGTTTGATTCCCCGGCTGGCGGTAGATGGCCATGAACTGGTGCTGTTTGATCTTGAACCGATGGGCGCTCCGGAAGGATCCACCGCAATTCAGGGCGATATCCGGGATGCTGGGCTGGTTACTCATATCACACAGGGCTGTGATGCCGTTGTGCATGCTGCCGCCCTGCATAGCACCGCCAGAGACAATCGAAACTACGATGATTGCTACAGCGTGAATGTAACGGGCCTGCACAATGTGCTACGCGCCATGAGCCTTAACGGTGTAAAAGCCATTGTGTACTCATCTTGCGATGCAGTTTACGGCGACGGCTCTCGCGGGCACCTGGTGATAGATGAAACCACCCCCACTCTGCCAGTAAACTTTTATGCAGAAACCAAGCTGCTGGGTGAAGAGATGCTGCGGTTCTACGCGCGCAAGAGTGGTGTGCGCTGTGCGGCTCTGCGCTACGGGCGATTTGTATCGGCAGACTGGCGTACAGAGGGCCTGGCAAGGCTGAACAATGGATTAGACCGAGAGGATGTTGCGCAGGCCAACCAGCTGGCGCTGGGTGCGGTTATGGAGGAAGGCTTTGGGTTTGAGGTGTTCCAGATCCAGAGTGCAAAGCCGTTTGTAGAGACGGACTGGCCCACCCTCACCACAGACCCCGAGAAGATACTGGAGTTTTATTACCCGGGAAGCACGCAGTTGCTGCATGATAACGACCTGAGGGTGCCCTACGTGCACCACCGATACGATATCACCAAGGCGATTACACAGCTGGGCTACGATCCGCAGAACAACTTTGAGCAGTTCTTATCCCGGCTGCGTGCAGAAGGCAGACACCACTTCTAAAGCAGGCAATATTGCGGGCGGTTATTGCTCTGCAATAGCCGCCTCATGTGCCTCGCCGGCAGCCCGATTTACCGTGGTTGCAGAGCTGGCAATGGCGCGTGGTGGGGGCGGATGTGGAAGCCGCGTTTCTGGATGAACGGAAGCGTATTTGCGCAGCTCGGTTACAATTTCGTTATACGGAAACTGGCTGCCGGGGCAGTAGGTCATATGCACATCTCGATGCCTTCGGACATTCTCTGGCGGAATGCTGTACTGAGACATCAGTTTTTCGCATAAGCCAACAAGTGCCTGCTTCTGCCTCGCAGTGGGTGAGTTGGGGAACCAGTAGTTCTGCTTCTGAAAGTCACCAATCAAGCAGATGCCTATCCAGTTGTTATAGTGCGGGCAGTGTGCGCCGTGGCACTTATCCGGGCGCCCCTTTTGCACGGTGCCATCCGGCAAGATAACATAGTGGTAGCTGATGTGGTAGATTTTGCCCTGATACGTTACCGAGAAGCCTCGTCGACTGGCGATCCTATCCAGTGCGGCCGCATCAAAGGACTCGCCTTTACGGCTGCGGGCAGGCGTATCGGAGTGATGGATGAGGATACCGGGCGGATCATCCGCCATTGGTCCCGGATAGGCGGCAACAGGCGGAGCCCCCGCAGGCCGATTGTGCGGCAATGCAGAATGGTGTGCTCGCCATGCAAATAGGCCGATAAGCGCCGCAATTCCCAGCCCCACAATGGGAACCAGGATAGATCGCAACCGCTTGCCAGCGCCTTCTTGAGAGTGCTCAGAATCGGAAGGTGCCAAGGAAGTGTTGATGCTCCGCCGCCCGGCCAGGGCCAGGCCAATTTAGGATTGAATTACCGGGAATGAATACTATTGTAATGGCGATTGTGCAGCATGTCAAGGGCTGACAATTAGCGCTATTTCATTATGTTAACTGCAGATGATTTACTGTATGCAAACGGCGCTGCCATTTGCGGTTTCAACTGCTTTTCCCAGCCAAAACCAACCCCCTATCGCAACGTTACCAACGTGCTAATACAACGTATTCGGAATAACCAATGTTCATAAAACGCTTCTCAAACATGCTTGCCTGTATCGCCTTATGCCTTACTATAGTGCAGGCTTCCTCGGCAGATATAGCACTGCATGCGGGCATGTCTCTCAATCAGAGCGGCAAGGTACATAAGTTAATTTGGAGGCTGGATGGCAGCGATGCCACCCCGGGCGGAGCCGCGCTCACAATATCGGCATCCAACGCGGTAATTGATTTTAACGGCTCCATTATCGAGGGTACGCCTGAGGATACCGAGCCGGACGCACGCAAGGGCACTGGCCTATTGATTACCGGCAGCAATGTAACGGTGAAGAACCTTACGGTGCGCGGATATAAAGTTGGGATACTTGGCCGGGGCGCACGCGGCCTGCGGCTGATTAACGCCGATTGCTCTTATAACTGGAAGCAGCAGCTGGCCAGCACCCAGGAATCGGAAGATCTTGCAGACTGGATGAGCTACCACCAGAACGAAAAAGACGAGTGGCTGCGCTACGGTGCTGGCATCTATTTGCGTGGCTGCGATGATTTTGAAATCCAGCGCGCAAAAGTACATGGCGGCCAGTGCGGGCTGATGCTTACGGAGTGCAACCGGGGTATGGTTTGGAACAGTGACTTCAGTTACCTTAGCGGCATTGGTATTGGGATGTACGAATCCTCCGATAACCGCATAATGCACAACAAGATAGACTGGTGTGTGCGTGGTTACTCGCATGGTGTGTACAATCGGGGGCAAGATTCGGCGGGCATCCTGATTTACGAGCAGAGCAATCGCAATACGTTTGCTTACAACTCTGTTACCCATGGTGGCGATGGCTTCTTTTTGTGGGCCGGGCAGCGCACTATGGACAGTGGCCAGGGTGGCTGTAACGACAATCTGGTGTATGGCTGTGACTTTAGCCACTCTCCCACCAATGGTATTGAGGCAACCTTTAGCCGAAACACATTTGCCAACTGCCTGGTTATGGAGTGCTGGCACGGTATTTGGGGCGGGTACAGCTTTGATACCCAGGTGCTTGGATGCCTGTTTGCATATAACGGCGAAGCCATAGCCATTGAGCATGGCCAGAACAACCGCGTTCAAGATTGCGTGTTTTACCGGGATGCAACGGGCATTCATCTATGGCAGAAGCCTTCAGAAGACCCATTGTGGGGTTATCCCAAACATCACGATACGCGTAGCCACGGTTTCGTTGTTCAGAACAGCATTTTCTCAGACATTGTGTCTCCAGATGCCACGGCAATACCTGGCCATGCGGCCGGCCACGGCACAGCCTTCCGGATTAAGGCAACCTCCGATTTTCTGGCGACTGGCTGTACCTTCGGCCCTCTTGCGGGCCTGCTGGATGCGCGCGGGCCGCTTACTTCGCTTGCCATTAAGGGCTCCGGATCGCTTGTGCCCACCACCTCCCTGTGGAACTCCCTGCCCTCGCTGGATGATTTGAATGTGGAGCACCTTGGCACCGGTTGGACTGCAGACACGGAGGGATTGATGCTGATTCCCGGCTCCGCTAAGGCGCCACTTGCGCCAGTAAGCCATAACAGCGGAGCACCAGTATTGCCAGCCGGCGAAGGGTTTAACCGCTATGCAGACAGGTTTGCCACAAACTGGGACCCGCTAAGCACGCCAGACGATAGCCCAACCATTGGCCGTGCTGCAGGTGGCCATTTCCCGCCGCTCAGTACAGAGGCATCCACCGCATTGGCACCACCTCCGCTTGCTGGCGGCATGAACCCGTTTCTGAAACCCGGCGCACGCAGAGGCCGGGCCTCCATCCTGGTGGATAACTGGGGCCCTATCGACTATCTTTATCCTGTTATCTGGCCCAGGCAAAATCTCAAAGATCAAACGCTGCCATCTTCAACAGAGCCCGGCAGCAAAGAGGGAGATCTCTATGAGATTGTTGGCCCTGCTGGCAAATGGACATTAAAGAAGGTGGAAGGTGGAACCCTCTCGGCACAAACCGGGAAGGTGCCCGGCTGGGTGAGGCTCAAGCGCACAGGTGCCGCCGCAGTACGGATACAACTGGAGTACGTTGGATCTAAAACAGTGGATTACCGGGGAATGGTTAAGGCGGCTGGCGAAGCAGTTGCATTTGAATTTGCAGACCAAAGGGTGCCGATCGACTGGCATGTTCGCTTCTATCGATACGATAAAGCGATTCAGGAGCCGCGCACTATGCTGCCGCAGTTTCAGAAACTCATTGCAGGCAAGCCGCTCGCTACTTCAGCCAATTCGGGCACTGTCCTGAATCTGGTTCCAGGCGGCATTCCTAAAGAGGTTGGCTCAGACTATTTTGCCACGGTGAGTGAAGGCGATTTTGAGGTGCAGGCCGGCGATTACACCCTGGATGTAACTATGGACGATGGTGCCCGTGTGTATCTCGATGATAAACTGATTATTGATGAATGGCACTACCAGGCACCAACGCTTTACTCTCGTGAGCTCAAACTGCAGGGAAAACATCATCTGAAGATAGAGCACTTCCAGATTGATGGCTACTGGACCCTCAAAGTGGCGATGCGTAAGAAGAGTGGGAAATAGCGAATAGTCACTTTTCGTCCGGATTCAATTGCCCGGCAGCTAGCTGCCACTGAAGTCCTGCCAGGTAGTTGTTTTTGACAGTTTCCTGACAATTGCACCATAGTTTGTGACTTTTCTATGGTACATTATGGATGTTAATTACTTTCTTCCAAGGAATGGCATCATGGCGGAACAGGCAGATGCGAGACGTATGCAGCTCATGGAGTTGCTTGCACGCCACGAAGAGCCGCAGACACTGGAAACTCTTGCCGCGGCGATGCGGTGTGATCAGCGAACGATCCGCCGTGATATCGATAGCCTGCAGCAGCTATTCCACTCCATCAATGGTTTAGAACTGCGGCGGGGCAAGGTTCAGGTTGCGCGCGTGGGTTACAGCCCTGGCTACTTTACCAACCAGCTGGATCGGCGCACCGTTGCCAAGCGAGCCATTGCAACCCATGTTGTGAAATCGCTTGCGGATGACCAGGCAATTGCCCTTACAGCGGGCAGCACGCCCTACGCTGTGGCCTGTGAAATTCGCCGCGCAGCAGTGGAGGCGGAGCCGCCGCACAACCTTATTGTGTTTACAAACAGTATTCCTTCGTTGCTGGAGATGGTTGCTGCCGGAATATCCACCGGAGTGCTTGGCGAAATCTACTCCCCGGAAGATTGCGCTCTGCACACCTCCGAATTCCGAAGTGCATTTCAGCCCAGCCTTGCAATAGTTGGCGCCAGCGGCGTGTTGCTGGGCACCGGGCCGGGTGCGGGGTTGCTGGATCTGTTTTCCCACAGGGCAGAAGAGGCGGCATTCCTGAAGCAGGTTCTGAATGTAGCGCCAGAAGTGGTTATTACTGTGGATAGCACCAAGCTTGGCCGCCGCCACCCGTGGAACTTTGGCGGTGCGGCGCTGCATGGCAAGCGCGTAAAGCTTGTTACCGAAACACTTACCGAAGAGCAAACAGAACAGCTGGAAGCACTGCGAGACAGGCTGCAGGCGTATGGAACAGAGATGACCTATACCGAAGCCTCTATGGAGCTGCTACTGACGGAACATGCCGTTGTTCGAGACAGCGACTACTAAATTGCTACCAGTTTAAGTGTTGAATAATTTGCCGGGATAAAATATGAGTGTAGTTTACACTGTGTGCGGCCACCGCCTCTGGTTATCCCCTGGGAAATATAGCCGCCATACCACTTTCCTTCTTCTTGCGAACTCGGAACTCGGCTGCGTAATTTACGAAACAGTAACCAAACGCTGCGCATTAGCCCTACAGCGCACAAAAGAAGTGACGGTAAAGAGAACCACCGGTACTGAGGCACTGTTCTTAGAGCGGAGGTGATAATCAATACAGCAAATACTGTATTCCCGCGGATTATTTTAGGCAGATTGCTTATACCGATATCACTATCGTTAGACACTTTCGGAGTTAATGGAAGAGCACATCCAGCTAAAAAAGCAGCGTGGGGAGATCTGAATGGCCGCTGGGTTTCCCACACAGTTCGCGACGAGATTGTAGATTTCATTACGAGTGTGTGTTATACCCTTGACAAATAGTTACCCCAGGTAACTATACTATTATAGTTTCCTGGGAAACTTTATGCGAGAGACGTGATAAGATGACTGATGATCAACTGGTCTCAAATTTGGAGGTTCATCTGGGTTACTGGCTTCGGCATGTCTCTAACCATGTATCCGGTTCGTTTGCCAGAGCTCTACAACACCGACATTTCACCATTGCAGAGTGGGTGGCGCTGCGCCAACTATTTGATCATCCCGATATCACCCCGGCCGACTTAGCGGAACTTATGGGCACGACGCGCGGAGCAACTTCCAAAATAATCGACAAGCTGGAGGCCAAAGGGCTCACCGGGCGGATTGTAAGAGAAGAAGATAAGCGCAGCCACAGCCTCTTTCTTACGGCAGAGGGCAGCCGCATCTTGCCGGAATTGGCAATGTGTGCGGACCAAAACGATGCAAACTACTTCGGCTGCCTGGATATACATGAACAGAGCCAACTAAGGTACCTGCTGCAGAAAGTGGCGCAGAGCCATGGCTGGAATGATGTGCCGGTGGACTGAACCACCGAACAACGAAACGGAGCTTATTACTGTGGCCAATGCAATCGATAATTTACAGGGTGCTCTGCTACGGGCCACGGCAAACCGCCCCAAAGTAGGCGGGTTCCCGTATTTTGCCGAAACCATGCGACAAGCAGGAGTAACGCGTAACTCCTGGTACCTTCCTTCCTGCCAGAGCCTGTTTATAACGGAGAGCGGCTCAGTAACAGTGGTTGGAAAGCCCTTGGTTACCGGCATGGTTGCCGTGCCTCCATTCAACCGCGAGGCCCTCATTGCGGCGTTGCGAACGGACCAGGCCGGTGAAGGCAGCTTCGAAGAGTTCCTGGAGGCAAGCTGGGATGCCGGTGTAGTGAGATATGAAGTAGACTTCTCCGCACGTGTAGTGCGATACTTTGGATGCAGTGATGAGATGTATGAGGAAGCGTACTCGCGTGTTGAGGTGTAGTCTGGACGCGCTCCTTGTGACGAGGGAAGCGGGCGAAATGACTTTCAGACATATAGCCGACGAAACTGCGCGTTTCAAGGGGTTGGCATTTAGGTGCTTTTGGTATACCCAGCGATGCTGCCGCGCCGGGCGGTGCAGGTTACCGTAAACCAACACTTAGTATGTGGTGGTATTGTAAGCACCTGAGATTTGAATTTTTATAACCGGGTGCAGACCGGCGCCACGTTTGCGTATTTCCATCAACAGATATTCTCAATAAGGTACCCATTCCAACCATGATACACTCTACTTTACGCTCAACACTTGCAGCAAGTGCGGCTACGCTTGTGCTTGCCATCGCCGGATCATCGCCAGCGATGTCGCAGGCAAATGACCCCGATACTCTGAGCACAGAAGTCGCCGAGTGGCCGTCTCTGGAGAAGATGTTTGGAAAACAGATTGATGAGAACTACAAAGACGGTGCCGCCTGGCAGTTTCGCGGCACGATGCGCGACAATCTAAAAAATTACGACGGCGCGGTGTCAGATTTTACGGCAGCGATAACAATAAAAAATATGAATGAGAAAGGCGGCTGGAAGTATCTGGGATACTCATTTCGCGGCAGATCCCTCAATAAGAAGAACGAACCCTTGAGGGCTCTTGTTGATGCGATTGCCGCATGTGCCAATGCTGGCGACCCAATTGCATGGTCTGTTCGAGGAGATGCATGGTACCTGATGGGAAATTTGGAACAGGCAAAAACTTGCCTGGCAAAATCACTCAAATTGCAGCCTGGCCGCGAACGCAATTATACCGAAGTGATAGCTGCAAAGAATGCAATTGAATACCAGAAACATCACAAGGCAGTGGATACGACTGGCAAACTCGACACAAAGGTACTTTTCGAAAAGGCTCTCGCCGAAGAGGCCGCGGGAAAGCTGGACGAAGCCATTCGAGACTATACTGAGATTACAGAAGTTCAGCCCTTGAACGGGAATGCCTGGGGCAACCGTGCCAACCTGTACTTAAAAGCTGGCCGTACCGATGCCGCAATAGCAGACTACTCTACCTGCCTTACATGCCACGACATTGGGAAATCTGTAAAAGACGAAACAACATTTCTCGGCAATCGCGCCATTGCTTATTCACAATCGGGGCACTATACGGAAGCAATTATCGATCTGGAACTGGCGCTAATTTTGACACCTGGAGACGTGCGGGCGACGAGACTGCTAAAATCGATGAAAGAGAAGCAGAAACCGGCAAAGCCGACAAGTTAACCGGTTATGGTTCCGGATTGTGTGCGCTCTTGGCGCAGGTATAGAAAGAGTGAAGAACAAACCATTACCTCATATACAGGGTTGTAAGTAGTTTGCGCAGCATTCACCGCGCTGTATTGGCCATGCCTCAGTATATTTGCCCCTGCTGTTTCTGCCCTGTATTCCCCGCATAGACTTTTACGTGCCTGGCAATTGCGTATGTATAGCATGCACAACCAACCGCTGGCAAACTGCACGCAAGCGCGAGAGTAAATATGGGCCGGTATTCCGGCGCAACTTTGAACATGAATACGAGCGGCTCTGCCGCACAAAACAGGATGAGCGCTAAAAGCAACAAGCAGACGATCCCAATAAGGGCTCTGCCCCCGTTGCCAACTGGGAATTCCTCAATTCGATCAAACCGCCGAACGGTGGCCAGCAAGCCACAGAGCAGTGTTAAAGACAGGCAAGTGGAAACCGCCAGAACAATACTCCAGTACGTTTGCGGGGCAAATGACCACGGCCGTAGCTCTATTGGGGAATCGGCAGGAGCGCTTGTAGGAGGAGCTTGTTCCGCAAGCTCCTTGATACGTTCCGAAACGATATAGTTATCGGTAAATGGCACTCCGTATCGAAGGCCGATGACCTTTATTCGTTGGTCTGTAACCTTCTGTAATTTTGCAATTATAGCCGTGGAGCAGCCGTTTACATCGCGTATGGGCCAGACGCCGCACAATAAGACTTCACTACTTTTTGTATAGAACCTGGGCATGTAATGCCAGTAAAAGTCACCCCATAGCACTGTTCCGCTTGCGCTAAAGTGCTCAAAACCTCTCAACCCCAGCATGTCTGCAGCTACCGGGAATACACGAATAGAGTATCCCGAATCTCTGAAAGCATCTCCGATGGCACACCAGGTATGCGCATCCTCGATGCTCTTGTATTCGTTATCTGTGAAACCTGATTCTCGAATGAGGTCTGAGGAGGTATCCTCGCCAAATAGCAGGCTCGGCATAACCGGGCCATTTTCGCTGGCGGAGTTAGAGTCGGCTGTCAGTTTGAATGTGAATATGGTGGGCCTTTCCTTTATCTCATCGTTCTTCCACTGATTCTCGGCGATCTGCCGTTCCTTTCGCAAAATCTCTCGCAAATGGGATTTGAATTCTGGCTCACCCAGTTGAACCTTGAAATGATGCAGTTTTTCCATATCGGCCGCATCCGTCTTAATATCGTGATGTCCGGTTTTGATCAGGCCCGGAGGGATCATGCGCGCCAGATCAACGGGGGGATGCGCAGTATCCATAAACCAGGCAATTGACAGGATGATGCTGACGTACACCAACCAGTGGACCCTGGCAAGCAGCTTCCAGAGCATCTTCAGCTGGAGATTGGTTTCGCTCTCGGGATCGTTATCCATGATGGCAGCCTGTTTCCTGAGGTTGAAGACCCCGGGCAATCTGTGCACTGGGTGACATGTTCCAGCGCGCTATTCTCAGCCCAGATTGCGCTGCTCTGCCCGAGATATCCTCTTGTGTGGCACTTGACCGGCGGTTGGTAAGCAAGATGATTAGCAAGCAGCCACACCGAATACCCGGGAAGGTATGTGCCAAACAATTTTGAAGATTACATCACCCGATCACAGACTCTGGGGTCTGCACTACTGAGAGGTTGAATTACATTGAGCAAACAGGAGCCATTAACCGCCAATGCCGAGCGTGGCGATACCGAAACCCTGCTTGGGATGCTAAGAGATGGGGCACCAATAAACGAACGTGATGTACGCGGGCGCACGCCAATAATGGCGGCAACGCATGGAAACCATCCGGAGACGGTGAAAGCGCTCATAGATGCTGGCGCGGACATTCATATTCAGGACAATATGCGGGATAATCCCTTCCTCTACGCCGGTGCGGAAGGATTACTGGAGATACTTAAGCACCTGATTGGTGCCGGTGCAAACACGAGGCTGACCAACCGTTATGGAGGTACTGCACTTATACCCGCCTGTGAACGGGGACATGTGGAGGTGGTGCGCACCTTGCTGACCACTACGGATGTGGATGTGAACCACATAAACAACCTGGGTTGGACAGCGTTATTGGAGGCTGTTGTGCTCAGCAACGGTGGACCTGCGCATCAGCGGATAGTGCAGCTGTTGTTGGAGCATGGAGCAGATATCAACATCGCGGATAGAGAGGGAGTAACACCACTTGAGCATGCGCGCAACCGCGGTTTTAACGCAATAGCAGGGTTGTTGGGGGCATCAGGGTGATGGAACTGTTTGGGGAGTTGCTGAATGGAAAGCCTGGGCATTGAAGAACCCACAACTTGCCATAGGACACAAGAAATGAGATGTACCCGGTAACGGTCCCAACAATACGAGGTGTGGTGGATTTGGGTTTCGGGAAGTGGACTTACCGCCATGTTCGAATAGTAATTACCGGGCAACTGGCCATCACATGGAGAGCCGGGCGTACGACGGGTACGCGCCCCCGTAGGAACAGTAGTTGGGACCGGTGGCGTACAGGCGCAGGGACTGGTGGGATACGGTTTGAGGGACATGGGACAAGGTGAAGTGCGTGCAGCAATAAGGTTGTACGCGTGCCACTCAAGAACGGCATACCTAACGGTGAGTACGAAGACTTCATGACCGGGTTCGTAACTCCGGAGGGCAACGTCTGGGGCCGGCCGGTGGGAGTTACCGTTGGTGCCGATGGCTCCCTGTTTGTAACGGACGACGGTTCTGGCACGGTGTGGAGAGTACTGTATGGCGGGAAGGGCCCCACGGCCAAACAGACTGCGCGCAAATAGGAGAGCGCACTGCATGATGAGTAGAACAGTACGCACTAAACGCTCTCCTACCTTTCGATAGTGCACTAACGTGTGGCGGGTATTCCGAAGCTAAGAAGCAGCCCGGCTTGAGATGACTGCGAGCCGGGCAATCTAAAGTCAATAACCTATTCTCAAAAGGGAGTGAACTATAAATGGCACTTACTACAAAGACATTGGGCCGAACCGGCCTGGAAGTGACGCAACTGGGCTATGGCGCGATGGAAGTACGCGGCTCTCGAATATGGGGCGGCCGCCCTGTTACAGAAAATCAGGCGAATACTATCCTCAACGCGGTACTGGATGCTGGCATCAACTTCGTGGATACGGCCAACGATTATGGCCGTAGCGAGGAGTTTATAGGGAAGTTCCTGAGCCATCGCCGCTCGGAGTTCTACCTGGCAACAAAATGCGGCTGCACCGTAGTTCATAAAGACGAGCATACCGATGAGACGCCGCATGTTTGGACGCGAGAGAATCTGTTCCGAGGTCTTCATGAGAGTCTGGAACGGATGAAGACCGATTATGTGGATATTATGCAGCTTCACAACCCGAGCGTGGAGCAGGTTGAACAGGGCGACCTGGTGGCGGTTCTGCAGGAGATGAAGGCGCAGGGCAAAGTGCGCTGGATAGGCTGCTCCTCTACCCTGCCGCACATAACCACCTACATCGGATGGGGCGTTTTCGATACGTACCAGATCCCTTATTCCGGGTTGGAGCGGCAGCATGAAAACGTGATCTCTGCGGCTGCAAAAGCTGGCGCAGGTATTATCGACCGGGGCGGAGTGGCGCGCGGTGAGCCAGGAGTTGGCCTTGGCAATCAGGATCGCTGGGCGAAATTTGAGGCCGGTAAGCTGGACGAACTGCGGGAAGAAGGTGAATCACGCTCCGGGTTCCTGCTGCGCTTCCTGCTCTCGCATCCGGACATTCATACCACCATTGTTGGCACGCTGATCCCGGAGCACCTCACCGAGAACATGGCCGTAGCGGCCAGAGGCCCCCTCTCTGCCGAGGTATACGCAGAAGCGAAACAGCGCCTGGATGCCGCTGGCGAAACGCCGGCATAGTGCGCTTCGCGCGCGGGTCTAAGGATTTGGGGGCTGGGAAACGCGCTACGCGTGGCTACGCCCCCAGGAACCAGTATTTGGCACCGTTGGTAATCCGGCACCATGCGGCGCCAGCCAACTGATACTATTCAGGGATTTATAGGCACGCAATCACGCCAGGCCGCCAGGCCACAATGATTTATTGAGATGTTGGTGTAACGATGCGAGGCGTGCAGAGGCGATAAGCAGTACGGTTGGTGCGTGTTCATTCAATGCGAATAGACATGACTTCCTGGATCGCTTGCTCTACTGCCCGGGTTTGCCCGGTTACTTCCGAAATACTGCTCTGAATTACTGCGATATCTGGAGCGGTGAGCGCGGCTGGCGCGACTTTCATGCGAGCGAGGCTCGATTGGACGGATGCAAGCGTTTGCTGGATCACTTCCTGCTGGGCTTCCACACGCTCCAGGCTGGGCTGAAGAGTTTGCGCCGCCACACAGCGGGTTTCGAGCAAGGCAATGCTCTGTTCGATCGCCCGTTGTGCCGCTTCATCGTTGGTTCGCGATAGCCTGGTCCGGAGCTCCTCGCGCTGCGCTATCAGGGCATCGGCAGACTCGGAGCTTGTGGCAGCCCTGAGATTATCGCGATGTGTTTGGAGTTGGCGCGCCTGAGCGATCAACACGTTCAACTCGGCCAGAATGTCCTTGCCAGTTTGCGCCTCGAGTTGAGCGCCGATTTCGAGAATGAGGGCGATCGACTCGAAGTACGAGGTCTCAGAGCGCGTAGGATTGATCACCGAGCAAGCGGCACGTACCTCTTCGCTTGTCATGGATGTATCCAGATCGGCCACCCTCTGCTGCTTGTTCACCCGCCAGGATAGCCAGTATGTTAGTCCCCCGAGCGCTGGCCCTGCTATTACCATTGGTCCTGGAATCGTGCCGGAATTAATACCTCCAGCCACAGAAAACAGGGCAAGAAAGCCCACTAAAACGCTGGATGCCAATCTGAGTAAGTGTGGCATCAAGTCTGGCTGCTGAAGTACGGTGCGCGCTGCAAGCAGCGCATCTCGCTGCGGCGTGTTGGGGTGCTGATGGTCTTGAAACCCCATCGTCCGCATGTTATCGAGCATTTCGCGGATTCGCCTGGCGATATTCGGATCGATATCACGAAGACCTATCTTCATATGTAATCTACTCTCAATTGAGACAAATGTGGGGAGCAAGAGAGGTAAGGGCCACCTTTACAAGAAGGGCGGCTCCGTCCGAGATACCGGCTCTGCCGCGCATGGTGCTGGGCGAATGGTTACTGTGGGGCTAACTCTAACACGGCGGTAAGAGAATCCTTCTTTAATCATAGCGGGCCTACCTGAACCCCATTCGGCAGGAGAGGCAGATAAGCAGAAAAAGCAATGGCCTGCTAACAGAAAAACGACACACTAATTTCACCCTTTAATGCAGAACGTTTACCTCGGAAATCGATGTTACGGCAATTGCGTGTGCCGAACTCATCGGTTCTGTCAGTGTTATCAAACAATTCTGCATTTCGGTGCCAATGGTTAGGCAAACCTATTTATTATAGAGGCAGGATTGCGAGTGTGGCGTTATCAAGTCAGCGGTAGGAATGGCACGTATCGGACGGTCGGATCAGGCTAAAGAAGCCGCGACTTCGCGCAACCGCTCCGCGTCGCGCATCGGTGGCAATCCGAAAAGGCGCTTGTACTCCCTGTTGAAATGCGCGGCATCCTCATAACCCACACGATAGCCGGCGCTTGCTGCATCGAGGCCTTCTCCTATCATGAGACGGCGCGCTTCTTGTAGGCGAAGCTGTTTTTGGAACTGCAGGGGAGTCATCGCGGTCACGGTCTTGAACTGGTGGTGAAAGCCCGAGGTGCTCATTCCTAGTTCTCTCGCGAGACCGTCTATGCGCAGCGGCTTGTCGAAATGGTTACGTATCCGTTCTACGGCCCGGGAGATGCGGTTTGTGTAGCCACCCAACATCGCCATGTGCCGGAGCCTGGGACCTTGTTCTCCCATCAGGAGCCGAAAGACGATCTCTCGGGTGATCAGCGGCATTAACACGCGCGCCTCCTCAGGTGTGTCCAGGAGCCGGATCAGCCGCAGTGTCGCATCAAGCAGTCCTGCATTTAAGGCGCTCACGTTGAGCGCTCTTTTGTCTGCGCTTCCCCCTTTTGGGGCGTGACCGGCCTCGACCATGACGGAGCCGACAAGCGCCGGGTCGAGCGTAAGACGAACGCTCAAATAGGGCTGTTCAGGAGATGCCTCAACCAACCTGCTTGTTACCGGAAGCTCCGCTGTTGCCAGCAGGTAATGCGCAGGGTCATACCGATAGTGCTCTTCCGCCAGGTAGATCTCTTTGCTCCCCTGCGCGATAATGCAGAAAGAGAGTTCCGTAACGCCATACGCCAGCTCCGTAAGAGCGGAGGCGCGATTCAGATAGAGCCCCTTTAGCGGCTCAATTCTCCCGTCTTCACGAATAGCCCGCGAGAGGCGTTCGACCAGCTCTTCCCTGTCTGACAGCACCCTCTGTTCCAATCGCTGCAAGCTTGATTCCATTGGTGCCGCCACTAAATCTTTATTCCCATTTTGCAGGATCGTACAACAATCTTCCACTTATGTTATACCGCTTTGTTCCTCTGACATCGTAGAATACCACGATGAGATTGCGTATGGAACGACACAAAAGGGCCAGACTTTTAAGAACGCGGCTACGTCGTGTCTCGTAAGAGCGTGGCTGATCTCGTGGTAAAACTGGCAATGACGGCGGGCATGGAAAGTCGCCACAGCCTGGGAGTGCATAAAGCTTTGTAAGGTAATGCCTCGTTTTGAGCGGACAAAATGAGCCGAGGGATAGCAACCTCATGAAGCAGGGGAACAATTGGAGAGAACGACCACATGGAATACACGAAGTTAGGAAACACCGGGATGGATGTGTCCCGCATCTGTCTGGGCTGCATGGGGTTTGGTGACGCGGAGCGCTGGACGCACAAGTGGGTGCTTAATGAGGAAAACAGTCGGCCCGTCATCAAAAAAGCCCTCGAACTGGGGATCAACTTCTTCGACACGGCCAACATCTATTCTCTTGGGACAAGTGAGGAGTATACGGGACGCGCTCTAAAGGAGTTCGCCAACCGGGACGAAATCGTTCTGGCCACCAAGGTCTGGGGCAAAATGCACGAAGGCCCGAACGGCGGCGGTCTATCGCGAAAGGCCATCTTAAGCGAGATCGACAAAAGCCTAAAACGGCTCGGGACCGACTACGTAGACCTCTACCAAATTCATCGCTGGGACTACACCGTTCCTATCGAGGAAACAATGGAAGCTCTGCATGACGTGGTGAAGGCGGGTACGGTGCGCTATATTGGGGCCTCCGCCATGTTCGCCTGGCAGTTCCAGAAGGCTCTGCATGTCGCCGAGACGCATGGCTGGACGCGTTTTGTCTCGATGCAGAACCACCTCAACCTCATCTATCGCGAAGAAGAGCGGGAGATGCTGCCGCTCTGCGTAGAGGAGAAGATAGGTGTCATTCCGTACAGCCCGCTGGCATCTGGCAGATTAACACGGGACAGCGCGTCGGTAGGTACACTACGCGCCGAGACGGATCAGATCCAGAAAATGAAATACGACGCCACATCTGAGACCGACCAGCAGATCGTGGAGCGGGTCGCCGAGGTCGCGGCAAAGCAAGGGGTTCCCCGCGCGCAAGTTGCGCTCGCGTGGTTGTTGCAGAAGGCGCCGGTGGCCGCGCCAATAGTCGGCGCTACCAAAATCTCACATCTTGAAGATGCCATCGGCGCCTTATCCATAAAACTGCTTCCAGAAGAGGTTATCTACCTGGAAGAGCCATACGTACCTCACCGAGTTGTCGGAGCTCAATAAACAAAGAGGCGCACCTAAGTGCTAAGTACTGAGCCAGGAGGCAACATTATGAAAAATGTAATTGTGGTTATTGGGCCGGGTCAGATTGGCCAGGCTATCGCGCGCAGAGTCGGCGTAGGAAAGCATCTACTGCTCGCCGACAGGAATGAGGAAAACGCGAATGCCGCCGCCGAGGTACTGGAGAGTGCCGGTTATGAGGTTAGCGTCACCACAGTCGACGTCTCTTCCCGCGAGACGGTCCAAGCACTTGTTGAAATGGCTGCTGGGCTTGGCGATGTCACCGGGCTTATCCATGCAGCCGGCGTCTCGCCCTCGCAGGCCTCACCTGAGACCATCCTGAAGGTCGATCTGTACGGAACGGCGCTCGTGTTGGAAGAGTTCGGCAAGTGCATTGTCCCTGGTGGTTCCGGTGTTGTCATCGCGTCGCAGTCCGGACACCGCCTTCCGCCTCTTTCGGTCGAACAGAACAAGGCGTTGGCTACCACGCCGGTAGAGGAGCTTCTTGGCTTACCATTTCTTCAACTCGACCAGGTCACTGGCTCACTTCATGCCTACCAACTCGCCAAGCGGGGAAACTCGCTTCGCGTGATGGCCGAGGCTCTCCATTGGGGTAAGCGCGGAGCGCGCATTAACACGATCAGCCCGGGGATTGTTATGACACCACTGGCCAAGGACGAACTTACCGGGCCGCGCGGCGAAAGTTATCGGAAGATGATTGAAGGCTCGCCTGCTGGGCGTGCAGGCACTCCCGATGAGGTCGGTTCCGTGGCCGCATTGCTTATGGGTCCGGACGGCGGGTTCATCACGGGCAGCGACTTCCTGATGGATGGTGGCGTAACAGCAGCCTACTGGTTTGGAGGGCTCGCGCAACCCGGCTCCTGAACGTCAACGGCGCCAGAAGTGAATCGTTACCAAACGTAAGGACAAAACTATGAAAGCTACAATCTTCCAGGGAGTCGGCAAGGTCGAACTCCAGGAGCGCCCAAAACCTACTATCCAGGAGACAACCGATGCCGTCGTCCGCGTGGTGCGGTCCTGCGTATGCGGATCGGATCTCTGGTATTTCCGTGGACACTCAGAACATAAGGTTGGCCCCATCGGTCATGAGTTCATCGGCGTAGTCGAGGAAGTTGGCTCTCAGGTAAAGGACATCAAGCAGGGGAATTTCGTCATCAGCCCCTTTGCCTTCAGCGACGGCACCTGTCCCAACTGCACGCACGGCTTTCACACGGCGTGCCTGCATGGCGGCTTTTTCGGAAGTGGTGATGAGGGGATGGGATGCCAGGCGGAGTATGTACGTGTGCCGCAGGCGGCTGGAACGCTTGTCGTCGTCCCTGGCTCCAATTATTCCGACGAAGTTCTGGCTTCCCTCCTAACGCTCAGCGACGTGATGGGAACCGGATATCACGCAGCCGTGAGCGCCGAGGTGAAGGTAGGTGATACGGTTGCGGTAGTCGGCGACGGGGCAGTTGGACTTGCTGGAGTTCTCTCGGCGAAACTACTTGGAGCAAGACGAATCGTCGCTTTCAGCAGGAACAAGGATCGGCAGAAGCTCGCTCTCGAGTTCGGCGCGACTGACATCATCGCGGAACGCGGGCAAGCAGCTATTGAAGCCATCAAGAAGCTAACTGAGGGCATCGGCGTGGACGCGGTTTTGGAGTGTGTCGGCACCGGAGAAGCGAGCGACACCTCCTTCGCTATTGCTCGGGCGGGAGCGATTGTGGGTCGCGTCGGCGTGCCACACGAGGTCGAAATCGACGCCGCTGGCACGTTCTATCGAAATGTCGGGATGCGCGGCGGCCCAGCTCCGGTTCGTGCCTATATGGACGCCTTGCTGCCCGCAGTCCTGGAAGGTCGGATCAATCCCGGCAAGGTATTCGACTTCGTAACCAATCTCGACGGGATCGCCGACGCATACTCCGCCATGGATGAACGACGGGCGATCAAGTCGCTCCTACTGGTGTCTTAGGCACGGTGCTTTGCGCCTTGCCGCTGCGGTCCCTCTGTAAACTCGACAATTATATGGCGGTGTTAAGGCCCATCATGAGGTTCGGGAAATTCCCGTCGAAATACCTTAGTATAATCGTTTCCGTATGTGCTCTCACGGGATGGGGGTGATGTTATCGCTCAGGCGCAAGTAGTCGAAGTCCACAAAACCGCCCGCTGTCTTAGTGGCAAAGTTGAACAAACCGAAGCGGTAGCCCATGAAGTGCGGGCTGCTGTATTCCATTCGTAAGGACTTCCCGATAGCGGTCCATTTCTTGTTGTCGAGGCTAAAGTAGAAGTACGCCCTGTTGTTGAGGTTGTAAAAGTTCTGCGGCTGGTCTCCTCGGTCCTTGAAGTCGCAGTCGATCTTGAGATAAACAGTCTTCTGCGTTAGCGGGATGCTGGCAAGTTCTTCCGGGATGTTTGTTTGCGCGCTAATCATGACGATGGACCGGGCACCGCCAGCCATCTTGACGCCGACAATGCCGTATTTCTTTTGCAACGCGATCAGCCCTGCATAGTCGCCGTCCTTCATGCTGCTCACATTGATGGCGGTGGTTGCAGAGCTTTCGAGGCCGAAGGTGCGCTGGGTGAGCGTATTGCGTGCCTGGGTTACCTCCGTATCCACGCGGCCGGTGGTTAGGCGCAGACTGCCGGGAGATTCGGTGAGCGACCAGTGGGCGTTATCGGGGTTGTGGTTCCACTGCCATACCAGTGGCAAGCGACGGTCGCCGGGTTTGCGGTTGAACTCGTCGGAGGCCACAATACCGGAGACGCCGATGTTATTGGCCGGGAGGTGGAGCGTATCCGGCACCTTACCGTTGACTCCGACAACGGGCCAGCCATCCACCCACGTCATGGGAACGAGGTAGGGTATTCGCCCAACCGAGCCGCGATCGCCGAACAGGTAGGCGTACCACTCGCCCTTAGGCGTATCGATCATGCCGCCTTGCGCGACGCCCTGATCGTGGAACATGACCTTACCCTCGTACGGCCCAGTGATCTTCTCGGCCCGATGAATGACTTCGGTGCGCATATCATTCTTTGGCCAGGTAACATTGCAAAGGTAATACTTGCCGTTGATCTTGCGAATCTGCGAGCCTTCCGCAGGCATGCCAGGGGCGCCGGCGACGTCGCCCGCCCTGGGAACAATTACCTGATCCACCCCGCCGGGCAGTAACCCGGTCAGGTCCGGCTTCAACTCAGTAAGCCGAATATCACCGGATCCATGGATCAAGTAGACGCGCCCATCGTCGTCGAAGAACAAGGAATGATCGTGGAGGGCGGGAGAGAAGGAAGTTTCCTTCCATGGCGTCTTGTTAGGATCTTTGGTGCTATAGATGTAGGTCTTACCGGTAGTAAAAGAGAAGGACGTAACGTAGAACGTGCCGTTATGGTAGCGCAAACTGCTCGCCCAGGACCCCCAGCTATAGGCGTTCTTGCCGTTTGACAAGGTAAGCGCATCCGTATCGTCGAGGGTTTCGTAGGCGTAGCTGGCCATCTCCCAATTCACCAGGTCCTTAGACTTCATGATCGGCAGCCCCGGACTCATATGCATGGTTGTGCTGCTCATGTAGTAGGTGTCGCCGACACGTATCATAGCGATGTCCGGCACATCGGCCCAGAGGATAGGATTCTGTGCCTTCCTGGTTGAGTCAGCCCGCAGGGCATGCGGAGTCTGCGCCACAGCTACGATTGTCAGGGAAAGTGCCGCAAAGCACAGCAGCGATATGTTCATCATTCGGCTTCTCATAAAATGACCCTGACCACCCCTCAGATTTAGATTTGAAAAACAAGCCCGTTTGTGTCCCCTGTTCGGGGAAAAAATCTAAGCGCCAGGCAACACACTTGCCGGTGAGTCCACTAAATGGTGTTGTCCTGATGATAATACCATCTGTGAGGTGCTGACACTTCTGATCACGTCACGCTTGCCTGGAAGCCATAACTCAACAATCTTGGCGCTCTTAGTTTACGGTCTGCTCCTGGAATGAAATGTGCGCAAGCACAATATCGCCCTGACCTTGCCAGTGACAGGAAACACCAGCAATGCTTTACAGAGACTGGAACGCCTTCTCAAAAACAAGGCGATGTAGCCCACCCTCTGGTATCAAGATGATCCCTCCCCAATTTGCAGGGGATCCGATCTACCCCACCCGATGTCAATGCTATGTGTGGGACCACTTGCCGCGCTTGCTTTACGCCTTCGGCTATTTTGTGAGCACTTTCCTACCATGCACCCGGTGCATCCTACGCCATGAATTCCAGAAACGCTGGAAGTGAAATGCCAGAGAAGCTTAGAAGAATCCGTATTGTATTCACAGTACAAGATCAGGTACAACATCTGCACGCGCCGGCAGAATTGTGATGATGGGGTAACAACACTTTAGTGCGAGTCTCACATATCGCCCCATTATCGGACGGTTTAGTGAGCCTCCAAGCCGGCTGACGTTGTGAAGGCAGGCAATTCTCGCAGGAATCGGTCCTCGCGTTGCGAAAAATGGCAGGAAGCTTGGAAAGGCATTAGTGATTTCCCCCCGCAGCTGGCGGTGAGTGCGCTTTCTCAACTGGTCTGACTGACCATAGAGGGAACGCGGAGGAAATGTGCCGTGCGTAGTTCGCTATCCGTGATTCTCTCATTATATGCAGGTCGCACGCGTGTTAGAGTTTAACTAGATCAAGACCGTAACCCGTCAGGTTGTCGAAACTGACCATGTTAGTCCGGTCATTGGTGCATCCTAATTGCTGGTACGACAAGTAATTATGAAGAAAACCCGCCAAATAACTGTGAAGGTCTACGAAATATAATTGTGAAGATTACACACTGGGTTCCAGTCAGGATAGTGTCTGAGACCTCTTCGATGCGATGTCAGAAAAAGCGAAATAGCACCTGAGACTGACGCTTGGAGGGGCCCTGCTTGACGTCAGGTTTGCTTATGCTCTATTCAGACAGAGTGTGTTGGCCAAATTAAAAGGAAAGAGAACGGCGATGCCAAACGGAAGAGGACAAAATGAGCATGCGACGACCAGGACTGCTTGTCGGCATCGCGCCAGCTGACTATCTATGCCGTAACGCTTCTGGAGGTCTTGAGAACAGTGAGAAACAAGGACTGGTCCATATCAATTGCTATGCTCATGGCACACGCTAAGATCGAACGCTGCCTGCACGCGATTCTTGAGCAACGATTGGTCCCGAGCCGCCAACGGCGACTCGGCCGAGCTGCAGCGATAGTAGTTATAGTCGTGAGTTTCGCCGTTACGCTCGTGGCTGTCCGGGTGCATGCCGCTCCGTCCGAACATGAACAGACCAAATCCCAGGCATTGGGAGAGCTGAATACGGGCCGCGCCATTGTAGGATCCAAGGCTGGCGAAACATCGAAGCTCAATTGGCAGGAATCGGGCCTGCTAGACAAGTTCGGAGATTTAGTGCTGAGGACCCTCTCTATGGATGAGGTTGTGCCTGCCGGGCTCAAGAGCAGGCCAAATGGGTTGGTTTCACCTCGCTATGGCAAGTTTGAGATCGGTCCGGCGGGCAAGGCCGTTACGACATTTGTC
>CAIONQ010000003.1 GCA_903859705.1 uncultured Chthonomonas sp. | reverse complement strand
GGAACTGGTACTGGTCAAGCTGCCTGTCGCTCAAGCAGAGCTACGTTATGAAATGCATGTGTCGCGCTAAGGAAATGCAAAGAACGCGAAGAGATGCAGTGAAGAGGGAAGTGGTACTGGTCAAGCTGCCTGTCGCTCATGCACAGCCACATTCTGAAATGCAATGGCTCGCGGAAGCAAGCGTAGCGCGGTAGGAATTGCTCTTCGTAGTCTTCCTCTTTTGCGGCTCTGCTGCCGTTCGTGAAATTGAAGAATCCAGCAACACGGTACCAGCAAACATCCGTAGGCGCGGTACAGAACCCCATACCTGAGCGAAGCGGGCCGAGCGCATGACCTGGCCTCCTCAGCGTAGCGCCCTCGCTGAGCGAAGCGTCCTCCCTCATCAGCCCTCTTACTTTCCTCCAACCAATATTGAAACCAGCTCTCTATCCCCACTCGTGAACTTCACACTCAGTTTGGGCTGTTTCAGTGCGGAGCTGCCGCAGGCAAGCATATGCGCTGTGCAGCGCAGGGCATGCCCAACATTCGTATTATGGCCTGCGCTGCCGGCAAGGATATCTTCATTTTCAATTACAGAAGATTCGCCGCCAATCAGCGATAAATGCGCGGTATAAGTACTGCTCAACGGCATCGTGTACTTCATATCAAGTTGCTTCTTAGGGTATAGCAAAGTCTTCTCAAAAAAGCGGGCCAGGTGCTGATACAGGTCGACAGCGGTAACATCATGCGCCACAGAATTGGCAGCGGGCTTATCCGCGGCAACATCGCGTGTGAAAGCAGTTATCACAGGCACATCGGGACTGCTCAGTGGAACCGGCATTGCGCGCCCATTAATCTGTAGATCTGGCACAGAATCTGGATAAACGGTAACAACAAGGCTCTCTGTGGTGCCAGCATTAGTGCGCGTGATGCGCATAGTACCGGTGCCGCGCAACTCCTGGCAGAAATCAACAATGGCTGCACCCTGGGTCTGCAGAGAAGCAGTTGGTGCGGCAAGCGCCTGCACTGTTGCCGCCGGAACCCATGCAACGGGCTGCGTTACATGAACATCTGCGACCATCGAATAGCGCTCCTTAGCATCGCCCCCGGCCGCAGAAGCCACCACATGCTGTTGCCCTGTGAGCGCTGAACATAGCAAAAGGCCGCCGTACTCTACGAACTTAACTTCACTAATCGCCGCGGAACGGGGCGCACCGTGAAAGTTCTTTGTAACCGCCTGCGGTATAACGGCGTTGCCCGAAACTGGCAACAAAATGAAGCCACAAACAGAAGCTGCCAATAAAGCGCCACACTGGTATTTCATAGTTGTCTTGCCCTTTAGAACTACAATGCATTCCAAACCACACCGAATAAGCACGCAGCCCTATATTAAACAGGATACCAGCGGCGACCTGCCGCTAAAACACTGGCAACGCAGCAAAAAAAACCACCTGCGCTGAAACTGTGAGCTTGCGAACAGTGTACAGCAGCGCCGATACTCAGTGGCCCTCAGCATTCCGAACCTGCCGCTAAAACACTGGCAACGCAGCAAAAAACCACCTGCGCTGTAACTGTGAGCTTGCGAACAGTGTACAGCAGCGCCAATACTCAGTGGCCCTCAGCATTCCGAACCTGCCGCTAAAACTCTGGCAAGGCAGCAAAAAATCACCTGCGCTGTGCAGACATGCATGTGTCGCGCTAAGGAGATCCAAAGAACGCGAAGGAGATGCAGTGGAGAGGGAGGTGGTACTGCTGAAGCTGTCTGTGGCTCAAGCAGAGCTACATTATGAAATGCATGTGTCGCGCTAAGGAAATGCAAAGAACGCGAAGGAGATGCACCGAAGTGGGAACTGGTACTGGTCAAGCTGCCTGTCGCTCAAGCAGAGCTACGTTATGGAATGCATGTGTCGCGTAAGCAAGCGTAGCGCGGTAGTAATTGCTTTTCATAACATCCGCTTCAGCGTAGCTGGCATCCGGCAGGCGGCGCATTGTCCCTGACTCCCGCCCCCCGACTCCTGGCCCCGCCGGTTCTCTTAAGCGTAGCGCGGTAGATATTGCTTTTCATGAAGATCCGCTTCTGCGTTGCGCGAAGGAGATGCACCGAAGTGGGAACTGGTACTGGTCAAGCTGCCTGTGGCTCAAGCACAGCCACGGCCTGAAATGCATGTGTCGCGCTAAGGAAATGCAAAGAACGCGAAGAGATGCATCCAAGAGGGAACTGGTTCCTTTCAAGCTACTTTCCGCCTAAGCACAGCTTTCATCCGACGGTACCATATGATAGCTTTGCGATCTTCGCGCGCTAAATCAAAAGCTCCCAACCCGTAATCAGCATCCTACTGCCAGGCGTGCATTTAATTCCTCCCCGGGCGGGAGGATCGTGGAGGGGGATGGTAGTTTTCGATGTGGCCAAAGCACTACGAGGTGCACCCTTTTTTCTGCCTAACCCCCAACACTGCTCTATTGCTTCACCGCTCATTCCTCGCGCGAAACAGAGAACACTCCTCTTGTTAATAGCCAGTGACTTCCGGCGCTGTCATACGCCACTCGCAAGCTCGGGACTACAGTGCGGGCGGGCTTGATAGTATTGTCAGTGTTTTAGCGGCAGATCGCCGCTTGTTCGCAAGCTCAGCGGGATGGGGGAGAAGGTTACTCACTCAGCTGGCATTGTATCCAAATGTCTATGGCCAGTGGGAAGAACGGCAGGGGTAGATGAAACCGTCAGATCCTGGTTGCCAATGCCATAGTAACGCTAGTTATATCCTGCCCAATTTGGGATCCATTACTGGCACCTGCAACGAATATCTGTTTGCGACTGGTTTGCCATTGTAATTCTATATGTTTCCACTTGACAGAACCGCTATGTAGCGAATATGATTGGACGTTAGCCGATATTGTTGCAGCCATCCTTCGGCAACGTAATCGATGTCGGGCGATATTACTCCGAGCGTGCCGATGTAACTCTTTGTGACCTCAAGGGGGCGGCTACAGGTGAATTCATCAAAATTAGCGCAAGACAGGTTCGCTAATTTATTAGGTTTCCTACGCCTTTAAAATCAGGTTAGCCTGTGGTATTGAGCTTAGAGCATAATTTGAAGCTCACGCCAGTATCTCTTTATCCTGTCAATCGGTTCTCAGTTAGCCGATTCCGCGTGAGATATGACGATGCATTCGGAGATAAGATGCCGCGCCACCTATTAGGTGGTGCCCTGGCACAAAGTGTTGGATTGATTACGGCAATCAGTGTTGTCTTAATTGACCCTGTCCAGTTACTCGGTCAATTAATAGTGGATGCATGCTCGGCAAAAGCCGCATCATTGTGAGGTGAATACACATGGTAGTTTTGTATATTGATGGCCAGGAGGTCGGCCAAATTGATGACGACGGCCAGGTCTTGGCTTACGAGGGCAGACGTCTGGTTCCTATCGGCTCTATTAGAGGCGATGGAACTGTCTACGACTCCGATGGCACAGTCGTTGGAAGAGTAAACGCAGAGGGTCACGTCTTTAACGAATCTGGAAACCATATTGGAGTATGTCGGGCCAACGGCTCGGTATCTTATTATGGTTTTGATAAGATTGGTCGCGTAAAGGGATCGAACTCCGTAGCGTCAGGCGCAGCGATGGTGCTACTTTTCCCGTGGCCAAACGAAGTCGAACGCGGCGAAAGGCTTGAGTTGCCCTGGTGGGCCATACTGATTGTCACTGTCGCAACAATCGGGATCATTGTCCTCGCGTTGGCGTTTGTTGTTGGTACAGCGCTTGTATGGGGAGCGATGTTAGGTATCACTGCCATCACCGCATACGTACTATCGTCAAGGCTGGCAGATGCTTGTTCAGCGGAAGACCTGAGCAGTGCAACGATTCAACAGGTCAAATCGAAGCGTGGCGAACCCCGGGATGTCGTCACGTCAGAATTATTGGATACCTATCTTAAGCCGTGGAATATTCAGTTTCTGGCGGTTGCACCGGCGCTGTGGTACGGCCTCGTAATACTCACAATCAGTGCATGGACCTCAGCATCCAATAATCAGACCGCAAATATTGTGCTGTTTGCCATGGCATATGCGATCGGGGCTTTCGTATCAGTAACTGGCAGCCGGCGGATCCTCAAAAAGAGGCTCAGTAACCTACTGATCGCTCGGATAAATGGCTCTACTGTTCCAACCGGCAAACCAGAAGGAACTTCAGATTGGAATAAGCTATCACAGGTTGCTGCTTCGGTGATTGGGCTTACGGCACTTACCTTTATTCTTGGCACTCAAATGCACCACAGTCCAAGCTCTGTACCGAAAGCAGCGATCTATAGCGCCCCAATGAGGCCTGTGGCGGCCGAGACTGTACCACTAACAAATGCCAATAAGTCCTCACAGGTTGAATCAGAACCTACAGTCGAACCCGGCAAAGACTTGGATACCGAGGAGAAGACAAGACAGAAATCTGCGCCATCGTATGCGTCAAAGGATATCAACATGGCCACTGAAAGCGCATCTGCGACTTCACCCGCAAGCCCGCCCGTGCCACCTCCGGGGGATGGGCGAATTCTTCATGAAGCCGACCTAAAGGGACACACACCCTGGGAACTCACCCTCATGCGCAATGAGCCGTACGCGAGGCACGGATACAGATTTACCTCTGCAAAGCTACAGAACTACTACAATCAACAAACGTGGTACCAGGGTACAGAACCTAAAATGGCCGAGGTCTACAAAACGCTTTCACCTACGGAACGGATTAACACGCAGTTCATTCTGGATTACCAGAAACAGCACGGGCTGCTGATGAGTGTAAAGTAAGGTCTGTCGGTCGGCAAGTCTGGCGAATTGCTTTAGAGCAGGACGGCAGTTGTTTCACCAACTTGCCATCTGCCCGGAGGTTCCTAAAGGAAGTGTCATTGGAACTGAGTGATGGCTGTGTACGTACAGTGCTGAAAAAACACGAGAATCTATGCCAGTTTCGGAAACGGAGACGACTTGTACCATCAACCGGACCTGCCTGATTTGATTAAGGGGAATAACAAGTGAGCAACCGACGGCGTGGGTTTACGATCTTAGAGATTTTGCTTGTACTTGCGATAATTGGCGCACTGTGCGCTTTGCTGTTCGGTGTGCTAGGACCGGCCCGAGAAAAGTCCAGACAATCTGTGTGCGCGGCAAACTTACATCAGTGGGGCAAAGCCCTGTCTATGTATATGCAGGACTGGGATGGTGTTGAGCCCAGCGTCGGGACGCCAATGACGCATGCACAGATTGGGCTGCCGCCGCTCGGACCGCCGTGGATTGCTTTTCTGAAGTCTTACAAGCTTTTTGGATCGCCGGTGACTCGGTGTCCGAGCACGCATTATATGCCCGGGCAGGCACACAGCGTGTCGCCAAAGGCGGTTACGTATGCCACACCTGCGATGCTTTCTGAGACGTATGATCCACACTATCCTGAAATGGTTTCGCATCTCGGTCCGAGGCTTCCCCTGGTTGTGTGCGAGATGCACAATGACAGAACGGACTTTGAAAAGCAGCCGTCATGGGCTAAAAAGCGGGTTCAGACCCTCAGGATCAACCAGCAGGTTCAGTTCTGGCAGGTTCCTGTTCACGCAGCCAGTATGCAAGAGTAGATGATTATGCTTCGACGAGTACCACCCATGAGGAGACACATGAAACTTCCGAATCTCACCAATACACTGGCCAGTCTATCTTTAGTGATTTCGCTTGCCCTGCTGTTGCCGATGGTCGTGCTGGCCCAGCAAACGACAAATTGTTACAACTATTCAAATGTAGGTGGTTGCCTATCTAACATTTCTTGCATCCCAGGAGGTTACACTACCACTAATTGGTGTAAGCAACTATGCGCTCCCTTTACAGACACGGGATGCTGCGAGTACATGCAAACCATACAGACATGGGGCCAGACTAGTGACGGTTTGGGGTTCTGCCCATGTACCGTCACTACAACCAATACTGGGGCTGCAAATTTGTTTGATGGCGAGTGCCTTTGGTCAGGAATGCCAGTACCGTGCAACCTTGATATGCAAGATGGCCTTTGCGCATTGCCTAACCAGGGTTCGTGAGCAATTCAATGAGAGCAGGCGCCACGAAAAGTCCATCTGCACGTCCATCTGGGCGCCTCAGACTAATCGTAATTGTGATTGCACCAGTTCTGCTTCTGAGCCTTCTCTGGTGGTTCAAATTTCGCCCCCCTACGGCAGATGAGGTTGCGCAATTAACGGCAGACGCGCTTGCAAAAGGTGACGTTGACACGCTGATTGCACTCACTGCGCCTGAGGAAGTTGATAAACTCCATCTCACAAAGCAGGGGATACTTGGAATTCTAGAAGAGACGTTGCATCACGTTGGCGCACCGGGGCCATTGTCCGTCGAACGCGTCCAGAGCTATCCGGTCGATCAATTGGCATACAGGTTATCATCTGGTAAGGGGGGCGGGCCTCGCTCCCCCTACCATATGATGATTTATGTGACGGAGTCTCCGGATAATCGCTGGCATCTCGCGACGGGATATTTCCTATTAAGTTGTTGTAGCTACGGCATGGAGGACAGAACTCCCAGGGCTATAGCGGATCGATTCTGGCCGCTGGCAAAAAAGTACGGGATAAAGGGAGTTCGATTAAACACCACTGGCTACGTTTTTGCCAGGGGCGAAGCGCGTTAGTATCAGAAAGGGTGCGGTCCATCCGGCTTCCCTTAGGTCTGCCTGAGGCGCTTGCATTTCTCTCGCTCAGAGGCGCACATTCCCCCATCACTCAATCCCCAAATCCGCACCGTAGGCGAACTATGGATGTATGCGAGTGGGGACCCGGTAGGTTTTGAGATCGCGCGAGGAGCCCACAGAGGTGCGGGGAGCTATCTTGTGACGCTGAAGGTCGGTAGTTGGTTCTGGGTGGTCAGCGCCATTGCGTTGATAGGTTGTAATGCACGGATATAGACGAAACTTGCTGGATGTGTGCGCCCCCCGCTTCGAACCAGGTTAACAATCCCACATTTGCTCGCAAGCTCGTGGGGAGAGGACTCAATGCACGGGCCCGCCGGATGGGTGCTGGCCTCGGTATGGACGCTTGCGGGCTCAAGCACAGCCACGGTCTGAAATGCCTTTGTCGCGCTAAGGAAATGCAAAGAACGCGAAGAGATGCACCGAAGAGGGAGACGGATCCGCTCAAGCTACCTGTGGCGTAAGCACAGCTTTCATTCGACAGAACCAGAGGTTTGGAGCGGGCGCAGGTTTTCCGGCACTATTACCCACCTCACCTCCGGCTCCTCTCCAAATTAACTTTGTGATTGCTGGCGCTGTTATACACCCCTCGCAGGCTCGAAGTTACAGCGCAGGTAGTCTTTTTCCACTTTGCTTGTGCTTTATCGGCAGGTCGCCGATGGCTGCGCTTGCTGATGTTTATGAAAGGCAATTCCTACCGCGCTAAGCAGGAGAGAGTTGGCGGGGTTAGGAGTCGGGGGTCAGGAGACAGGGTGAAATGCCGCCTCCCGGTAGTATGCTGGCCTCGGGATGGACGCTTGCGGGCGCGGCAAAGCGGCGCCCCTACATTGGTCTGCAATGCGATATTTATCGTAGATAGCTGTTATTAACTCGTAACTGTTGGGCCTCTCCTTGCCTCTCCACTTAGCTCGTTCCTCGCGTGGAGAGGAAGTTGTGCGGAAGCTATACCGTTGGGCGGGTGGCTGGAAGAATATGAAGAGCAATTTCTACCGCGCTGCGCAGGAGAGAATTGGCGGGGCCAGGAGTCGGGGGTCAGGAGACAGGGTGAAATGCCGCCTCCCGGTAGTATGCTGAGTTC
This sequence comes from uncultured Chthonomonas sp., assembly GCA_903859705.1. Taxonomy (GTDB): domain Bacteria; phylum Armatimonadota; class Chthonomonadetes; order Chthonomonadales; family Chthonomonadaceae; genus CAIXIX01. The sequence goes on along the minus strand of CAIONQ010000003.1, from coordinate 52,204 downwards.
TTGACGCTTGCGGGCGCGGCAAAGCGGCGCCCCTACATTGATCTGCAAGCTTGTACACAAGAGCAATTCCTACCCAGCTGCGCAGGAGAGAACTGGGCGGGGTTAGGAGTCGGGGGTCAGGAGACAGGGTGAAATGCCGCCTGCCGGTAGGATGCCGAGTTCTTGACGCTTGCGGGCGCGGCAAAGCGGCGCCCCTACATTGGTATGCAAGCTTGTACACAAGAGCAATTCCTACCCAGCTGCGCTTGCTCCTCCCTTTCTCGCCGGTTCGGGTGGGCAGCCCTGAGACTCATGTAGAATTGACGCGATATCTTCCGCATAATAGTTACAGTAATTACACTTCGGCAAGAGCTTGCGGGCGCGGCAAAGCGGCGCCCCTACATTGGTCTGCAAGTTCAGGAGACGTATGATAGTCAGCATTTTTAATGATGTTATTGGGCCAGTGATGCGCGGCCCCTCCAGCTCGCACTGTGCGGCCGCACTGCGTATTGGCCGAGTCGCGCGAGACCTCATGGATGCTCCTATTACCGATGTGCTGATTGAGTTTGATCGCAATGGTTCGCTGCCAACCACCCACGATACACAGGGCTCGGATATGGGCCTGTTCGGTGGCCTTATGGGCTGGGATGCCGCTGATGAACGCCTGCCCGGTGCAATGCAAGCTCTTCGGGATACTGGCGCTTCTATCCGTATTGAAACGGTGGATACTGGCGATCCCCACCCAAATACCTATCGTTTAACCGTGAGTAATGCGCAGGAAAGCCATTTTGTACGCGCCATCTCTACCGGTGGCGGCATTATGGAGGTTCTGGAGATTGATGGCTTTGCCATCTCGCTGGCCGGCGATTACTTTGAAACGCTCCTGCTGACCTCAGGCGATGGCGATGGCGAGGCGCTACGCAGCCGTATTGCAGCCAACTTTGTTGCGGATGCCGTGCTGCTGCATTTAATGGGTGAGCTTTGCCTGGTGGAGGTTAAGGCGCAGGAGTTTTTACCACAGGATCTGCTGGATGCCCTGCACGCCGATTTCTCTCTGCAGTGGATTAAGAACATTGGGCCGGTGCTGCCCGTGCTATCGCGCAAAGATACCTGTGTGCCGTTTACCGATTGCGCCTCACTGCTGGCTTTTGATAACGGTGCCGATACCCCCCTGTGGCAGCATGCCGTTGGCTATGAGTGCGCCCGTGGCGGCCTTACCCCTGCCGAAGCCGAAGCGAAGATGGTGGAGATTGTGCGCATCCTCCGCCGCTCGATTGCCCGGGGAATAGAAGGCACAAGCTATGAGGATAGAGTGCTGGGGCATCAATCCGGAGAGTTTCAACGCCTGATGCTGGCCGGCAAGCTGCTGAGCGCCGGTCCGCTTAACCGCATCATTCTATATGTTACGGCCCTCATGGAGGTCAAAAGCTCCATGGGCGTTATCGTTGCCATGCCCACTGCCGGTGCCTGTGCCGCCCTTCCCGGTGCCGTTATTGCCATGGCAGAAGAGATGGGCCTTGGTGAAACCGAGATGGCACGCGCTATTCTGGCAAGCGGCCTCATTGGCACTTTTATTGCCACCGCCTGGACCTTTGCCGCCGAAGTTGGCGGATGCCAGGCGGAAGGCGGCGCCGCTTCTGCAATGGCCGCAGCCGGCCTGGTTACCCTGGCAGGTGGAACCCTGAAGCAGGCACTGGCAGCTGCCTCTATGGCGCTGCAAAGCATGATTGGCCTTATCTGCGATCCGATAGCCAGCCGAGTGGAAGCACCCTGCCTTGGCAAAAATGTGATGGCAGCTGCCAACGCACTTAGCTGCGCCAACATGGCACTCGCCGGCTTCGATCAGGTAATTCCTTTTGATGAGGTGGTAGAGACTGCCAAACGCGTGGGCAACCAGATGCCACGAGAGGTGCGCTGCACCGCCCTGGGTGGATTATCGATTACGCCTACTTCTCTCAAAATTGAGCAACGGCTGGCTGCCAAACGTAAATGCGGATCTGGCTGCTCCTGCGGTTAGCATAGGCACTCACACAAAACTAATAGGTGCGTATCCCACGGTTCAGAGAGTTATCCCAGCGGTGCGCCATCAGATAATCAAGCGCAGCGGATAGTCCTTCCATTGTGGGGTTGCGCAGCAAGGCCTCCACCCCGAAGCCGCCCACACATCCACATGGATCATTCAGCGATGCGGCGATTATCTGCAGCACTTCATCGGAAGGATGTGGGGTACGCAGCAGGGCCATGGTGGCGTTCAGGCGCACCTGGTTCTCGCCGGTCCATTTGCGGTAAAGGGGCTCCTGCCAGTTCGGGTTGCTTTTGGTTAGCAGGCTTCGAATTTGTGGCAGTGCCATTTCTGCCGCATGCATCTGCCCCAGGGCATCCAGCGCGGTGCGCACCACATGATGGTTTGCATGCTGCAGGCAGTTGACGACGGCGGGCACGGCATCCCTCGCCCGTGTGCCAATTTCGCCCAGAGCGAACAGTGCGTTGATCTTTACCCAATCGTTGGGGTGAGTAAGCAACTCCGCGAGGGCAGGAACCGCCGCAGTTCCGAGCGCGGCCAATGCATAGGCCGCATTCTCCATAACAATCGCACTTTCGGTCCACGGGCTTTCGGTGTGGCGTGCCAGCTCTGCACACAGCGGCGCCACCGCTGGCTCCCCAATAGCAGCAAGCCTGTAGATGCTGCGGAGGCGCGTTGCCCCATCGGTGTTCCAACCCTCAATCAGCTCTTGAATGGATTGTTTGCCAGAGCGCACAGTGCTTACCTGGCGCTCCGGCTTGCCCACCATCCAGTTCCACTGGTTTTCCCACACACCGCTTAAATCGGCAGGTGCCCGGTGGTTTTCCGGGGCATGCCAACCATCTTCTGTGCAGTTCCAGGAAGGGGCGGTTGGCTCCGATACCCTGGCAAACACAAACTTCGCCATGTGCCGGGTTCTATCCGCCAGGTTCATGGAGCCACCGTGAACGATATCGAAATGCACAATAGTACAGGTTCCGGCGGGGCCAGGAGCCTGAAATCCGCGAGCCTTGTCCTCATCTGCAATGCCACCGTTGTACTGCGTGGCCGGGATTACCTGGGTTGGCCCCATCTCAATCGGGGTATCCTGCGGATAGTACAGTAGCATGGCATAGCGCAAGTTGTGGTGGCGCGGCCGAGCCAACGGGCTGTGACTATCCTGATGCCAGCCAACAAAGCTGGCAGAACCCTTGCCGATGTGCACGCCCTCTTCATCGCGTTCGGCGGGCTCAATATTGTGCACAAACCGGTGTGGGTGCAGCACATAATCTGGCCCCAGCAGGCTCGCCAACGCCCCTTTTATGGCTGGGCTGTTCAGTACCTGGTACATCTCTGGCACGGCAGCCAGAATGTTGTTGCCGGGGTTGCCCTCCTGGTGCAGAATGTACTGCAGCTTGTTGTAGATGCACTCGTTGACCTCGGCAGATACTCCGCAGTTTAGCTGCATGTATCCATCAGTTATAAAGGTACGCACCTGCTCATCGGTGAGCAACTGGGCGGCGGGCATAACGGCATCTGCGGGCATTTCGGCATCCTTTTAAAGGGAGAGTATCTATGGGTCACCTTTCCACACCTGCGGGTTAAATTCTTGCTTCGTATCACTTCGCAAGGTTATTTGTTTACAAATGGCCAATCTGCAACACATATCCAGATCCGTTAAGGAGCCCTATGTTAACCCCACGCCAGTTTCTGCCCTATTTGCCTCTGCTTTGTGCGTTTAGCGCTGTGCCTGCTGCAGCTCAGGATGCCAGCGGTAAGGTTTCGCTGCGGCAGGATGGGCTGCATGGGTACATAAGCTACAACACTCAGCAGGCGCCTCAAAAATCCAACTTCAATGCTGGCATCGGGTTTTATTCCGCGGTTTGGTCTCTCATTGATCAGCCCCTGGCAGGCTTTCAGATTGGGCTGCCAGGCTGTTGGATTTTGCCAGATAACCGGGACAATAAGAATCACCCACTGGCGCCGGAGGGCACCCTGGCACGCACCTGGAAAGAGCGCGGACCCACCTGGGATTCTGTGTTCCAAACCGTGGAAGGTGGGCTGGGCTACTGGGCTGGCAATCACTTTCGGTATGGCGGACCCAAGTTCAGTATGAATGCCACCCCGCAGTGTTACGATTATGAGGTGGGTTCGCCGGGGTGGTCGTTCTTTTACAGCGATAAGTCCCTGCCAGATAACAGGCTCGGCATTGCGCAGCTGAGCAACCGCCTGCTTATTCCGCCGGATGGCCTGCCCTTTCAGGATCGTAAAGAGGGGCAGTTTCTGGGTTACTCCTGGCTGGCACTGCCGTTTACAGAGGCAGAAACGGGCGATTTGCCCACCGGGGATCAGAGCTGGACCTGCTTTCTGAACGCTTTCAACTTCAAAGGCCCCATCGCATTTTATGTGCCACAAACCTGGAGCAAAATCGGGTCTCTGTTTAAAGATCCCTTTCTGTTTGGGCGTGGTCTGGATGCCCGGTCCGGGATAATTGGCGGCGGCGCCATTGAGATAAATACTGTGCCCCGGTTTGTATCTCAGGATTCAAAAGGCGTAGTCTACTCCCGAATTCCAAAACTGCACTTCCCCGTGGATGGCGACGGCAAAGCCGTGCTTGTTCAGGATGTTACCTACTACTCCAAGTCTGCACTTTACGATGCCGTAAAACAGTGGCGTGATGCTGGCAAGGCATGCAGCGGAAAGTTTAGCGCCGATGGCCAATGGAAGCCAGATTTAAGCACCAGCCCAACCCGCTACGATCAGGAAAGCGCCCCCATCAACGATGTGGACAAAGTGTGCTTAACCCGGGTGTTTGATGGCAACCGCTGGGGCATGGAGTGGTTCCCCAACACCGTTACAAAGCCCGGGGAGTTTCCCGAGTACTTCCGGCAGGACGGCAAAAACTGGATACCTATTGCAAAAGATGCTGTGCCCGCCGAAACAACCCTGAGCACCCAGAGCTTTAAGGTTTCTGCAAGCGGCAACAACTATGTAACGCCCGTTTCTCTCGCATGGACAACTCCTGGCCCCAGAAGTAAAACCATTACCGTAGCCCTTGCAGATGGCTCCGAAGTAACTTACGCCTGGTATCGGTTTATAGATCAGCCCGTGTTTCAACAGTATCACTGGGATGCACGCACCAGGCAGCGCCTGCAGAAACTTGTGGAACAGGTACATTCCCGCTGGACCATTGATAAGGAGTACATGCAGCCCCCAACCGCAGGATCGCTGGTAAAACTGGACCCGGGTTTGATTGTAAAACCACCGAAAGGCATGGAAGTGGGATACGTGCCGATTGTGATTGGGCAGAGGAAGGGAAGCGGCCAGAGGTAAGAGGGAACGGGGGAAAGCTGCTGGATGCGCTTTGCTCACCTTGACAACCTTCCCTCCCAAGCCTATAATTGCCCCCACACAGAGTGTTGTTGTTGGCTATGTGCTGTGGTAGGCTGTTTCTATGGAGTAATTTGATCAATGCGGATGATACAAGCAAGCCTGAGGCTAATGGTGCTATCGGCCGTGGTGCTGATGTTAAGCATGGCAGCCGGGGCAACGCCTGCAAATAAGAATGCTTTTACCGCCTACTTCGGGCGGTTTCTGCCCGAGGCGCTTAATAGCTGCGGCACCTGCCATCAGTCTTCCACCTATTCACACCTGCCCACCAGCCTTGCAGAGTTCCCACACAACTCCTTTGGCAAACGCCTGGCGCAGGCTGGTGAGGAGATGCGCAAACAGGGGCTGCGCGCAGATATCGCCTCCAGAATGCAGCGCATCGCCACAGAAGATGCCGACCATGATGGCATCGATAATCTCACCGAAATACTGCTGGGCACGGGCCCGGGTAACGCAACAGAGCACCCCAACGCAGCCCAACTGAAGACCGCCGCCAGCCTGAAACTTCGACTTAGCCGGTACCTTGCCGAGTATCGGTGGCGGCCATTTGAGCCGGTAACAAGGCCCACACTCCCGAGAACTCCCACTCCGCTCGGCATCACCAACCCGGTAGATGCATTCCTGTCATCCGCCAGGCTCCAGCACAACCTTGTTGCTCGGCCAGAAGCAGATAAACAGACGCTGCTTCGGAGGGTTTATCTGGACCTGACCGGCCTACAGCCCACCCCTGTCGAAACAGCCGCGTTTATGGCAGAAACCCGGCCAGATGCCTACGAGCGTACCGTAGATACACTGCTCAGCAGCCAACGCTATGGTGAGCGCTGGGGCAGACACTGGATGGATGTTTGGCGCTATAGCGATTGGGCTGGCTGGGCGGATGGAAACCAGATTAGAGACAGCAAGCCATTTATCTGGCGCTGGAGAGATTGGATTGTAGACAGCCTGAACCAGGATAAGGGCTACGATCAGATGGTGCGGGAGATGCTTGCCGCCGATGAGATAGCTCCGGAAGACCCTACCGCCCTGCGAGCAACCGGCTACCTGGTGCGTAACTTTAAGCTGCTTAGCCGCGAACAGTGGATGGACGACCTGCTGAACCACACGGGCCGCGCCTTTATGGGGGTTACGCTGGGCTGCGCCAAGTGCCATAACCATATGTACGACCCAATTACGCAGGACGAGTACTACCGCGTTAGGGCCGTGTTTGAACCGCACAATGTTAGAACCGACCGCGTGCCCGGCCAGCCAGATGTGACCAAGGACGGGCTTGTGCACGCATTTGATGCCGACCCCAAAGCAACAACCTACTTCTTTGTGCGCGGTGATGAGCGCAATCCGGATAAATCTCGGCCAATGGCTCCCGGTGTGCCCGCTGTTTTCGGTGGCAGCTTTAAGGTAACACCGGTAGCGCTTCCGCAGCTTGCCGTTAATCCAGACAGGCGCGGCTTTGTAATTGCCGAGGCCCGTGATGCTGCCGATCTGGCGATACGCGATGCAGAAGATAAGCTGACACAGCCCGGTGGCAATCTTAACGAAAAGCTTGCGGCAGTAAAGAACGCCCACGCAGCACAGACTGCACTTGAAGCGGTGCTGGATGCCGAAAAGGCAGAAGAGCTGCCAGCAGGCAAAACCTCGCAGGAGTGGAAGCTGGCAGCAACGGCAGCCTCAAAGGCACAGAAGCAGGCCGATGTTGCCGCCAATGTACTGGCCCTAATCCGTGCCCGGAGTGCAGCCACAGCCGCTGCTGCCGCCGATACAAACGCCGGGGAAAAAGCGGCCAACCACGCGGCCCTGGCTGCCGCCCGCAAAGTTGCCGATGAGGCCGTTGCCAAAGCGGAAACCGCACTGCGAACCGCCCGCGCAGCACTGGATGCGAAGCCAGGAACCGACTTCAGACCGCGCGTTGCAACCACCTACCCCGCTACCAGCACTGGCAGGCGAACGGCATTCGCCAACTGGCTTGCATCGCGAGAAAATCCGTTAACGGCGCGCGTTGCAGCAAATCAGATCTGGATGCGCCACTTCGGAACCGGCATTGTGCCCAGTGTGGATGACTTTGGAGCCAACGGCAGAAAGCCCTCGCACCCGGAACTTCTGGACTGGCTGGCCAGCGAGCTAATGAGCAGCAACTGGCGTATGAAGCCTCTTCACAGGCTGATTGTAACCAGCCGTGCCTACCGCATGGCTTCCACGGCGGATCCGGTTTCACTCAAGCGTGATCCAGACAACGTGTACCTGTGGCGTATGCCATCCCGACGGATGGAGGCGGAGCTTGTTAGGGATAACATTCTCTACGCCTCAGGCGATCTGGATGAGATGCGAGGTGGCCCGGAAGTAGACCACATGCAGGGCCTCAAATCCAGGCGGCGCAGCCTGTATCTGCAATCTGCGGCCGAAAAACAGGTGGAGTTCTTAAGTATCTTCGATGGCCCAAGCGTTTCAGAGTGCTATGCGCGCAAGCCAAGCGTAATGCCTCAACAGGCGTTGGCGCTGGCAAACAGCGAAATTGCTATAGGCGAAGCAACAGCCCTGGCTAAGCGCCTCGATCCAACTCTGGCCCTAACCCCTGCACAGTTTGTAGAGAAGGCAAGCCTTGCGGTGCTTGCACGGCAGCCCTCGGTGGAAGAGCGCAGGCTATGTACCGAATTTCTGGAGAAGGGTGTACAACCAACCTCTGGAGTTAAGCAAGCAAGCCTGAATGCTGCCGAACAACCTTCTCTCGAACGCCGCCGTATGAACCTGATACTGGTTCTGTTTAACCACACCGATTTTGTAACGATCCGCTGAGAGAAACTGATGCGCTTTAACAAACCAAGAAATAGCAATGGATGCACGGGCTTATCGCGACGCACGCTTCTTGCCGAAACGGGCATGGGCTTTACCGGCCTGGCGCTCAGCGCCATGCTCGCAAAAGATGCGGGTGCGCAAACGGCAGCCCGCCCGGTAAGTGGCGCAGGCAGCGGTCCGCATTTTGCGCCAAAAGCCAAAACCGTAATATGGATATTTCTGTGTGGCGGCGTTAGCCATGTAGAGAGCTTTGATGTAAAGCCAGAGCTAACCAAATACGGCGGAAAATCGATAGAAGATACACCCTACCGTGATGCGCTGGATCAAAAGAAAACCGATGCGATTATCGTTGGTGGCAACCCGGAGCACTTCAACCGTAAAACAATCATGCCCCTCCAAACGGGTTATCAGCGATATGGCAAGTGTGGGCTGGAAGTTGGAGACTGGTTCAAGAACATAGGGCAACATGCCGATGATCTGGCCATTGTTCGCTCTCTATGGACATTAGATAACGACCACGGCGCTCAGCTAACATTTCAAACCGGCCGGCATGTTAGGGAGGGTGCGCACCCAACACTGGGTAGCTGGGTTTGTTATGGACTTGGCACACTGAATCAGAACCTGCCCGAGTTTGTGGTGCTGGGGCAGCCCACGGGCGATTGCTGCGGCGGTGCGTGGACGTATGGTGGCGCGTATCTGGGCCCGCAATATGCCGGTGTGAGGCTGGCTACCGACCCAACGCACCCGCTGCCATTCCTATCCCCTTCTGAGAACAAAATTTCGGCCCAGGAGCAGATTGAAGACTTTGGGCTGATTGGCAGGCTGAATCGGCTAAAGGGCATACAGTACCCCGATGATCAGGAGCTAAAAGCCCGAATAAAGGCTTATGAACTTGCATTTCAGATGCAGAGTGCCGTGCCGGAAACGCTACAGATAGAACGCGAAACCGAGGCTACGCGCAAAATGTATGGCCTGGACAAGCCCGACACAAAGAGTTTTGGCGAGCAGTGCCTTGCCGCACGGCGGCTTGCCGAGCGCGGCGTGCGGTTTATACAGGTATTTCATGGCGGAGGAGGCGGTGGAGCGTGGGATGCACACTCCGATATAAAGGTTAACCACACAGCGTTATCCGCACAAACTGATGTGCCAATAGCGGGCCTGCTGCAGGATTTGAAGCAGCGTGGCATGCTGCAAGATACGTTGATTGTGTGGGGCACCGAGTTCGGGAGGTCTCCCGGGGCGCAGGGCACTGGCAGAGACCACCACCCTAACGGTTTTTGCGCGTGGCTGGCAGGCGGCGGCATAAAAGGCGGCGTGCAGCACGGTGCCACTGATGAGCTCGGTTTCCATGCCGTTAGCGACAGGCATTATGTAACCGATATTCATGCTACCGTGCTGCATCAGCTTGGAGTTGATTCGCACAGATTAGAGGTGCCGGGCCGTAAGCGTTTGGACAGGGACCATGGATCTGTCATTAAAGAGATAATTGCCTGAAGCTACGGCACGTTCGCACAAATTCGTTCAGCCGAGGCGGACACTATCGCTTAGCTGCATCGGCAAGCCACGTATTTAGCTCGTCTAAACTGGTAACATCCAACACAACATCAGCCAATGCCTCGAGCGCGTTTGCATTCAAATCCATGATCGATTGAACTGTGAGTTCCGGCAGTACGCCCAACTTACGTCGTAACTGCCGAAGCAAGACCTGTTCCTGACCTTCGAGTCTGCCTTCCAGCCTGCCTTCTTTATGCCAGTGAGTCATGAGTTCCAATGTTATCTCCTGAACTTCGGGAGCCAGATGCTCAACCTCCCGATTGTACTCCAACCATTCAGATTCAGACAACTGCAGATAGTGTTCCACAAAATTACCGATGAGATGACTCCGCGCAGGATCCAGCCGGAGGGTCGCGAGCATTCGCAAACATTCCAGTTTCACTTTGGGTCGGTCAGCATGGTCCATTTGCATCCTGGACATCAGTGCCGCCGCAACAGGATTGTCTCGCTTCACAAACGACCGCCACGATAATTGGTTCAGTTGGATTACAGTGTATTCAAAGTGTAACACCTTCTTGTCCGGAAATTCAACACTGAAATGGTCCGGTGCTGGCAGCCGAGGTGCATCGTAAGAGAAAATCACCACCGGATAAACCGGCAAGTTATACTTGTCATACAACCTTGCAAAATACCGGAACATGCGCCTCGGGAAGTTGACCTCATGGCTTGCCTGGTTCTCAACATGTATCAAGAAAAAGGCGGGTGAACCTTTAAATCGGACCTTAATCAGTATGTCTACGTAATGACGCTCTTTAGACGATACATCCGTAAACAACTCTTTGTCCAGAAACTCAACCGGACCATCCATTTCCAGATATTGGGCAACTTCTGGCAAAAACAGTTTCACAAAATCGAAGAAGAAGGTACTGATTAATTCCTTGAATAATCGATCGTGTTCCATACTGCGCTCACCTTCCACATGAATTAGCAATAGTATACTTTTATCTACATGTAAAATCGATAATAAGTAGAACTAAGTACACATGTTTTAAAAGAGTTGCAGTATGTTTTGTCAATGGTCTGTATTCCTTCCAAGTACCCTGTACACTGAAGGCACGACAACCAGCGTTAGCACCAATGACATTAGTAAGCCCGCAATGAGAGACCATGCCAGCGGGGGCCACAGCGTGCCACCATTGAATGCCTGAGGCAGCACCCCGAATATGGAGAGCAGCACCGTTAGCAGAATGGGGCGCAGGCGCTTGCTGCCTGCATTCATCAAAGCTTTATCCAACGGTAGGCCAGTGGCCTGCTCTGCCCGGGCATACTCAAACAGTACGATTGCATGATTGGTTACCACGCCAGCAAGCGCGGTAATGCCAAGAAACGCCATGAACCCAAATGGCAAGTGCATTATGTACAGCCCAAGAATTGCGCCCACCATGCACAGAGGCACCGCAGAAAGCACAGCAATTGCTGTACGCAGCGAGTTGAACTCCCACACAACGATTAGCAGGTTGGCGGCAATGGTGATCCACAGGATCATCAGCATCTCGTTAAACGATTTGCCAACCTCCTCCGCTTCTCCGCCATAAGCAACGTGAACCCCGCCCTGCTTCTTAACGGCAGCCTCGATCGGCTTCTTTGCCTCCTCCAGAATTTGTGATGCCATTTTGCTTCCATCCAGATAGGCGAACACTGTGAGCGTGCGAGCCCGGTTTCTGCGGACGATGCGCGCCTCCTCTGTGCGGTACTTAAGCGCGGCCACCTGCCGTAACGGAATGGCTGCGCCGCTGGCTGTTGGCAAGCTGAGATCTGATAGACCCTGTGCGGTGTCGCGCTCCTCTGACCTGGCTCGCATAAGCACAGGTACTTCGACATCCCCTTCTCGCACAGCCGTTACCTGTGCTCCATCCACGGCCATGTGTACTGTTGAAGCAATCTGCTCGGAGGTAATGCCAGCAAGGGCAGCCTGCTCCTGGTTAACATCCAGCTGCAAGGTAACCGGCGGCTCGCCATAATCCTGGTACACAGACAACGTGCCCGGAGTTTGCATGAGAATTGCCTTCACGCGTTCACCGGCAGTGCGCAGGCTCTGAATGCTTTCGGCAGAGAGGCGAACGGCAACCGGGGCACCAACGGGTGGGCCCTGCTCAAGGCTTAGCGCCGTTACCCGTGCATCCGAAAACTGCCGAAATTCCGATTGAAGCTGTGTAACCAGGGGGTGCGTTACTTCGGCATCTGTGGTGTTTACAACAATCTGAGCATAGTTGGATGCAGGCTGCTCGGGAATGATGTTGTAGTAAAAGGTTGGCCCACCGCGCCCAATATATGCCGCACAGGATACGATGCCAGTATGCCGATAAAGGGCATCCTCTACCTGGCGGACAACCTTCTCGGTTTCTCGAATGTTACGCCCCTCAGGCAGTGTAATATCCACCGTGAACTGGCTGCGAACTGCAGATGGGAAGAACTGTGTACCAAGCGACTTGATAAGCGTGAAGGCATATACGAGGCTGAGCAGCGCCAGGCCAGTTGTAACCAGCGGCCGATGCATGGCGATGGCCGCAATTTTCGTCATAACCCTGCGCAGTGATTCCACCATTCCGAGGAAAACGCGGCGCACCGGATTGGGGTTATCCGTGTGATCCTTTTGCAGGTATTTCATCGCCACCAGCGGCATGATGGTGTAGTTGAACAAGAGTGAGATTAACGTTGCCAGGCTGGTTACAATGCCCAGATCCCTGATGAACTCTCCCACCCCACCGCTGAGTAGCAAGAGGGGCGCGAAGGAGGCCACTGTGGTTAGGTTGGACGTAAGAAGCGGCACGCGCACCTCATCTGTGCCAGTGATGGCCGCTGTTTCCGAATCGATGCCCAGAGCCAGTTTGCGTTCGATGTTATCGATAACCACAATTGAGTTATCTACCACAAGGCCCAGAGCAATGATAAGTGCTGTGATAGAGATTTGCTGGATATCTCGGCCGGTAAAGTACATCATGGCAAAGGTGCCAAGGATAGTTACCGGGAGCATGGCGCCAACGATTAGGGCGGAGCGGAAGCCCATGAAGAGATAGAGCACAACAACTATCAAACCAACGCCCGTAAGCAGGTTTTCGTTGAACTCTTTCATTCTGCCACGCACAGATGCTGGAAGATTATTGATGGTAATGATGTGCGCCGTGGAAGGAAGCTGCTTTTGCATCTCGGCACATTCATGCCGGATCTCCTCGCCAAGCTCTTCGATATTCCGGCCCTTGCGCATTGTGATATTCACACCAACAGCTGGTGTGCGGTTGGCACGCAGCAAAAAGCTGGCCGGGTTTGCGTAATCTCTCACCACATTCGCAACATCCCGGATGTGAAGGGTTGTGCCATCTGGCATCGTAATCGGCAGGGCGGCCACAGACGTAGCGCGATCCAGGCCACCGCCGGGTTGCAGGGCCAGTTTTAAGTTCCCAAAGTCTCCGGTGCCGGCAGATGTGGCGAGAACATTGGCCTGTTTAAGTGCAGAAGCAACCTGTGTTGGGTTCACCCCCATATGAGACAGGCGTTGCGGGCTGAGGTTAACAGAAATCTGCTCATCTCTTACCCCCAGCAAGTTTGCATCGGCAACATCTGTGAGGGCGCGCAGGCGATCTCGCAGGCGGCGCGCCATCTGCTCACGTTCTCTATCGTTTGCCGAATCGTCGGTGATAGCAAGAATTACCGCACTGGTATCGGCAAAGCGATCATCCACCGTTACCATAGCAACTTCGGCAGGCAGAGATGGCTGCAGATCTGTAATGCGATGACGGATATCATCGTGGAATTTTTTGAGATCATGAACGCGGTCGGCCGCTTCTGCAAACGCTACAAACGCGCCTGGGCGCGAGGTAGAGTTTAAAGTTTTTATATCATCCAGTTCCAGCAGCGCTCGCTCCACCTTATCGGTGAAGAGCTGCTCCACCTGGCCTGCGGAGGCACCCGGATAGACCCCCGTTATTTGAACGAAACGGCCCTGCAGGTCTGGATCTTCTCTGCGCGGGAGAGTAAAGAGGGCCATTAGGCCAACCACAATAATGAAAACGGTGATAACCCAGGTTACCGGTGGGTACTTGATGGCAAAGCGTGTGAGGCTCATGGTTTGCCTCCCGCATTCACGGTAACTTCGGCACCATCGCTCAGCAACTGCGGGGTGGCAGCAACGGGGATGCCGGGCGGGAGGCCCGTGGCTATTTCCACCAGGTTGCCAACCGTTTCGCCCGTAGTAATTGCGCGGCGGATAGCATGGCCATTTTCAATGGTGAATACGCACAGATGCCCGGCTTCGCCCATGATGGCGGAAGGCGGTAGCAGGAGCCCTGTACGTGCCTGCGCGGCCGGGATTCTTAAGTGCCCAACCATGCCCGGCAAAATACTTTCGGTTGGGTTGGGTACCTGTATCTCTACCTGGAAGGCCCTTGTTCTGGGATCGGCCTGCAGGCCATTGATCACCACAGTTCCACTAAACTGCTTGCCGGGCAATGCATCAAAGACTATGGTTTGACGCTGCCCTGCACGCACCTGGCTGCTGAGCAGCTCTGGAACGCTGAACACAACCTTAATGTTACGAATGTTTGCGATACGCGCCACGGGGCTGCCGGGTGCAAGCAGATCGCCCTGTTCGGCACTGCGCTGCAGTACACTGCCTGCAAATGGCGCTCGCACTATGTGGTGATCCAGCTGAATCTGGGCCAACCGCACCGCTTCCTGTGCCTGTTGCTCCTGCGCTTTCAGCGCATCAATCTGACGCCGAATGCCGGAAAGGCGCAGTTCGCGAGTGCTGGCGGATTTTACTCCCGCTTTTGCCGAGGCAATTTGCCCGGCAGAGGCCGCAAGGGCTGCCTTTGCAGCATCAGTTTGGGCAGAGGCTGCCTGCCGATCTTCCGATCTCGCACCCTCTTTTGCCAGCGAAACGGCCGATTCTGCGGAGCGCCTGCGGGCAACGGCTGTATCGTAAGCTGCGTTTGCTCTATCCAGTGATTGCCGGGCTTCCGCGCCCTCGGCCACGAGCTCACGCGCACGAGAGAGATCTATTTTTGCCAGATTTTCTGAAGTTACGGCCTGCGAAAGTGCATCCTGTGCCTGCTTGAGCTCTTGCTGCCTTGTGTAGGTTTCTGCCTTGTGCTGGCCGGCACGGGCCGCATCCAACATGGCCGTTGCACGTGCCTCTTCGGCAAGCGCCTGTTTAAGCTGTGCATCTGCCTGTTCTGTGGCGGCGGAAGTTTCCACATCTGCCCTGGCAAGCTCCGCTTCTGCCTGCATGCGGCCAGATGCTGCCTGGTTTTGCGCGGCACGCGCCCGAGCGAGATCGGCCTCGGCAGATTGCGAATCGATAACTACAAGAGGGGCGCCAGCCTGCAGGCGATCGCCGCGATCGAATTGACGGCTTAGCACCCTCCCCGTGGCCTCTGCAGATATGTTGGCTGCGGAGGCTGGCTCCGCACTGCCTGTTATTTCAGAATACAGGTTTATTGGGCCCTGCTGTGGCGTTATAAGAGTAACGGCTGCACCATGGAACGCGGTTGGCGGTGCCGATGGCTGCGATTTCGTGCGTACCTGCAGCACGGTCCACACACATATTCCGGCCACCGCCACGCCCAGGGCACTCTTAATTGTCAAACGTCCTTGCATCATTTTCTCCAGCAGATTGCCAGTTGTTATAACACTGCTAATATTATTAACAGTGTTAAGTATCGTCTATAAAAAAAGTGGATCAGTTTGGCCTGAGACCTTTTAGAATCATCTCAATGGAGCATTCGAAGAAATCGGCAACCATATCATCCGGCAGCAGGAACATATGTCCGGAAAGGTACATGGAGGCAACCCCATGCATTGAGGCGAGCACGGCATGTGCGACCGCGGTTACAGGAAACGAGCTGTCGATTTTGCCCTGTTCCATGCCCTGCACAACGGCATGAACAACAAAATCGAAGGCACGTGGGCCATTTATACAGCGTGGGATTAGCTCCTCACATATCTGACTATCCTGCAGTTGAAACATTAAGCCATAGTAGTGCGGCTGTTCCTGAGCGAATTGAAGGTAGATGTGTCCACCCGCTCGCAACCGCTCGATGGGATCTTCAATCGAATCGGCCGTAGCCAGCATATCAATGAGCAACTGAAACCCCTCTTCAATTAGCTGAAGCAGAATCTCATGCTTATCCTTAAAGTGCAGATATATCGCTGTTGGGGAGTACTCAATCTTCTCTGCGATTTTACGCAGAGTGACAGCCTGGTAATCTCGGGTGGCAAAGAGCTCCCGTGCGGCATCCAGGATGGCGCGACGGAGGTTCTCTTTTGCTTTTGCTCTTCTGTTAGCGGAAGTCATAGCCATTGGCCCCACGATAGTTAACACTGTAAATATTATGTACAGTGATAACTACGACTGTCAAGGAGCAAAAATCTCACAAAACTAAAATTGAGCCAGATTTTGCGGTATCACGAGAGAGGCTGCTGCATTTATCACTGATTGACAAATCAAAGAGAAAAGAAGAGAACAACCAATGCTGAACAGTTCTGAATACACTCCTAACGAAAACCGATACGACACACCGAACGGATGGTTTCGCCGGTGCGGGCGAAGTGGCTTGCAGCTACCGGTGATTTCGATGGGTTGCTGGCACAACTTCGGCGACGCAGGCACCGATGCAGCGCGAAGCCAGGATGAGGCGGGAACACATGCCAATGCAAGGGCTATGCTGCAGGTGTGCTTCGATAACGGCATTACGCACTTTGACCTTGCGAACAACTACGGACCAGCACCGGGCGCAGCAGAAACCAGAGTTGGCAGGATACTGAAAACAGACTTTGCAAAGCACAGAGATGAGCTAATAATTAGCTCCAAAGCCGGATACTGGATGTGGCCTGGGCCCTATGGCGATTGGGGCAGCAGAAAGTATCTACTTGCCTCACTGGACCAATCGTTAAAGCGGTTACAGCTCGATTATGTGGACATCTTCTACTCGCATCGACCGGATCCCAACACGCCATTGGAAGAAACGCTTGGCGCGCTGGATACAGCGGTTCGATCTGGCCGGGCGCTGTATGCCGGCATTAGCTCGTATTCTGGTGAGCAAACACGCAGAGTGCACGCGGTTTGCGAGGCCATGGGATACGTACTGCCAATAATCCATCAGCCCAGCTACAATATGCTCAATCGCAGGGTAGAAACCGACTTGCTGCCTGCCGTTAGCGATACCGGCATGGGTGTGATAGCATTTTGCCCGTTGGCCCAGGGCTTGCTAACCGGCAAATACCTGAACGGAATACCAGAAGACTCCCGTGTGCGACAGGAGAAAGGCTTTCTGCAGGAGAGCGCGGTTACACCAGCCCTGGTGACAAAGCTGAAGAAATTGAATGTAATTGCGCAGGAAAGGTGCCAGAACCTGGCCCAGCTGGCACTTAGTTGGACGCTGCGTGATGGCCGCGTAACCTCTGCATTAATCGGTGCCAGCCGCCCAGCACAGATATTAGAGAATGTGAAGGCAGCAGAGAAAACCGCATTCACCGCCGAGGAGATAACCGCGATTGATGAGGCCTTGAAGGACGATTAGCTCATAAAGCGTAATAAATACACGCATGCAGGGAACGGTGCGAAGGTAAACCCGCGTACCTGTTTGTGAGCAGACCATTCACCACCAGAGTTGCACTGATGGTGCGTGGGACAGAGCGGCAGAAAAATGAAAGGAGGACCAGAGTATTGAAACCACAACGGTTATATGAACATACTCGGATAATATCCGCAATTATGTGCCTGTGTTATGGTTTGCTTTGCCTGGTCCTACCTTTTAACCATAACCATATTTCGGCAAGCTGCCAGACGTACTCCACAACGGCGAATAGGCTAAACGAGCGAACCGCTACTGGCGATGGTGCAGTACTTTCCAGAGTGTTGCACGCGCCCGCCAGCGACCACTGCATAAGTTGCGAATGGCAGGCAACCAATGTATCTGCGGCGCAACCGTCCTATATGTTTGTGCCTGCCACACCCGCGTTTGCTTCGATCCCAGAAACTACTGAAGACTGTTTCGACCTCTTAGTTTTGCATGCTTCCTCGCGTGGCCCACCCGTTGGCGCCTGATAGCATTCCGTGTCCTGCTCTTTTTTGTGCATAGGCCGCGGTGCGTCCAGATTTCCATCCGCTAATTTCAAAACAGAAGTTGAGATACCAACGTTCACGATAAGAACCCAATCGTGCAGCGATAGGTGTGCGTGGTATTTCGGCAGGGCAATTGAATAAAGGCGCATGAGCGCTCGTAACGCTCATGCGCCGGACCGAACATGATTAAATCACGCCCAGAACACGGTGATTTTAGCATGTATTGGCGCATTCCTTTGCTCCCATCACCCCCGGGCACAGACTGCAGCGCTATCGCTGCAGGGCTTATCCGATTGTTGTCTGTACCCGCTTTAAAGTAAGGGAGATACCCTGATGCATGCCATTAAGCGTGGCTTTACACTGATCGAGCTTCTTGTAGTTATCGCGATAATAGCGATACTCGCAGCGATTCTTTTTCCTGTTTTTGCGCAAGCTCGGGAAAAGGCACGAAGCATTGCGGACCTATCTAACGTTCGCCAAATTGGTTTGGCGATTCTAATGTACACACAGGATTGGGATGAGAGGACGTGCAGAACCCATCACGATCTGGAGCCACCGGAGACAATTGCCAATCTCTACGCCTGGTATCAGCCGCTACGGCCCTACATCAAGAACGACCAGATCTTCCGCGATCCATCGGTAAGCGATACACCTACTCTGTTTCCGTACCCGGTTACGCTGGCAGACTGGAAAACATACCGCACAGATTATCTAATCAACGGTTTTTTTGCGCATGGAGCGTTTATCGGAATGTTCTCTCGCCCTTCCGAGCAGATTATGATGGCCGAACGGCACTCCGGAATAGCGTTCTTCGATTACCACCCGTGGGCATCAGCACCGGATGGTAATTGGGAGCGCGGTTACCTGGATGGATCTGGATACAAGATTGGCGATCCAGACACTGATGCCCAGATACTGGACCCGCCCAATATTGGAAGGCACACATCTGGAGACAACTATGCGTTTTTGGATGGCCATGCAAAGTGGTTGCGCTTTGCATTTACACTCGATAAAAGCCTGCCCGCAGATAGTGTGAACAACCAGGGAATGCATAACATCGATGGGTTGCCGAGCAATGAGTAAGCACTGTTCCCTGGTTAGATCCAGCCTGCAGATTCTCCGGGCACTACCGCCAGCAGCCTTGCTGATTGTGATGGCGGGATGCGGCCACAGCAGCACAGGGCTGCCAGATCGGAGCTCCGTTAGCGCACCACCAACGGCCTCTACAACGGCACCAGTTGCACGTGGAAGCCAGGCTGTAACAACAAGCAGCAACACTGCAGTGCCCGGAAGCAATATGGTTTTTGGCACACAGGGTGAGAAGCAGGTACTACCGCGCGCAAGGAGGGGTAAACAGTAGTATGTGATGATGTGAGTTGCTTGCGGGGATGGATGCGATAGCATTCATCCCCAAATAGGTGATATAACTTGTGGAAGCAGAGTGCTGCCTACAGAATGGTTATGCCAACTCCGCCTATCCAACTGATGGCAAAGCCAGCAGAAGAGGTAAGAGCCGAGATTCTGCGGTTAGTGCTGGAGAAAAATCCGAATGTAGCGCAACTGATTACGGATTGTGGATCGGCACATAAGTAGTTGGACCCAAAGTGTGAGATCTGCATGAAACCAGACTTCGCCTGCAGCGTAGTTGATCCGGGCACTATAATATATTTGAGCGACCGGGGGAGACAACGCTGTTCATGAACCGAATTGCACCCTATGCAATTGGAATTGCAATAATTGTGAGCCTTGGAACGGTGGGAGTTGTCATCTCATCCAGACCAGGAAACAACAAACGATCGGTTACAACGTCCATCATTCCCGGGTTAATCAAGCGCCCTGTTTACGAGCTGCATGGAGGGTTTGTAGCGGTGAGCGGTTCGGTACCGGGCGTAATAATGCCGCCGTGCGTGCTGGACGGTAACAAAGCTAAACTACGCGGCATTGTGATTATTAAGATAGACAACAACCGGGACATACCGGGAACCACCAGCAGTTCGTTTTCGCAAGCAGATCAAAAAGTAATCTATGATGGCAACTGGCAGCCACCTGGCCTGGAACAGGTAGCTGTACATTACGAAGGCTATGCTGACCCGAAAAACAGAACGATAGACCGAGAACAGTGCATGGTTGGCGATTTGAAGCTTGACCTTTCAAGCGAAACCGGCAATAATGCGGCCATTGTTACCGTTAAAACCGATAAGAACGGTAAGCCGATTTCTAAATCGGTAGCGGCGTTTCACATATCGTTCCCTGAGCAGAGCGCATCCGACATGGAAGACTCGCCAGACAAAGTGTGCGGTCGCCTGTTAAAAAAGTTGTCAACAACATGCCCAGAAATTCGGCAGATATTACCTCAGCAGTAGTATTCATCCCCTTTTCAGGAACCCCACATGCAGAACACGCTAATTGAGTTAAGCGATGAGAGCATACAGGACACCGTGCGGCGGGCTGCCCAGATTATGGAACGCCAGACGACAGTGGGCACTGACGATCCACATGCTTCGGTTTCGCTCTATCTGGATGCAGCAGAAGAGGCGGGTATTTCTCGTGAAGCCATGCTCCAGGCGTTGTATGAGAAAAAGATATTGGTTTCTGCAGACAGCTTTCAGGTTGGCGATATGGTGTTTGCAGAATCAGAGGCAGACGGCAATCTTTACCCGGCAACTGTTATAGCACGGGAACCACACAGCATACGCGCCGCTTACAGAGTTGCAGGTGAGGCCACGGTGCCCATTACCGGCGTGCACGAGTTTGCTGTTATACCAGGTACAAGGCTGCAATTTCATCACCCAGACTGCCTGGGTGCCGGATTGTGGGGTACTGGCAAGGTAAGCGCCTTTCATCCTGCCACAGAACTGTTCGACATGAGTTACGGCGGCATGAACTACACGGTGCCAATATCCAATGTTAGAATGAAAAAGCCGGACACAGTGAAAGATAAGGTAGCGGCCACGGTTCAGGCCCGGATAGTGACGGCAAGCTTGATTGCAGGCTCTGCGGGCATCGTGATTGGTGGGCTAATTACATGGTTGCTAATGGGAAGATAGTGCTCAACAGTTGCTGGCAATTTTATGCTTTGACCGAACAACCAAACAAATCTGCCGAAAGATGATAATACTTGCCCTTAAGAAGTGGCTGATATTGTCAGAATAGATGTATTTGCGGTCAATTCTTCCTGATAAGGATAACACAGGAAGGAGACCCGACTGCCTGTGTCGAAGCAACCGCAAGTAACAGCCTTTGGGCTGACTACCGAATTTCAAGGACCTCGCCAGATCCTGCCCAATACGAAGGTTAACTCATGACTTCTGAAAACAATGTTACCCCTACCCGCCGTGATGTAATTAAGGTTGCAGGCGGCGTGGTGGCCACCAGCGCCCTCAGTGGCATCACTCTTCCCAACGCGCATGCTGCAGGCAACGACCTTATACAGGTTGCGTTTGTAGGCTGCGGCGGCCGTGGAAGCGGCGCTGCACGCAATGCACTCTCCACCACCAGTGGCCCAATCAAGATCATCGCGATGGCCGACGCTTTTGAGGACAGGCTGACTGCCAGCTACAACAACCTGATGGCTTCTGAAGTTGCATCCAAAATGGATGTGCCTGCAAACCACCGGTTTGTTGGTTACGATGCATATAAAAAGGCAATGGACCTGCTGAAGCCGGGCGATGTGGTAATCCTTACCACGCCGCCTGCATTCCGCTGGGTGCACTTCACGTATGCTATCGAGAAGAAGCTAAACGTCTTCATGGAGAAGCCGGTTACCGTTGATGGACCGACCAGCCGCAAAATGCTGCAGCTGGCCGAATTGGCCACCGCGAAAAACCTGAAGGTTGGCGTAGGCCTGATGTCTCGCCACTCTCGCCCAATGCAGGAGCTTGCCAAGCGCATCCATGGCGGCGAGTTGGGCGATATAACTCTAATGCGTGGTTACCGCATGCATGGCCCGGGCGGATCCTTCCAGTCTGCTCCAAAGCCAGCAAACATTCCAGAAACTGAGTACCAGATTCGCCGATTCCACAGCTTCCTGTGGGCCAGTGGTGGTAACTTCTCGGACTTCTACATTCACCTCATCGATCACCTTAGCTGGATGAAGAATGACTGGCCTGTGAAGGCTCAGGGAGTTGGCGGACGCCACTACAAAACCAGCCCCGAGGGCGTGCCGTGGGTAGATCAGAACTTTGATTCCTACTCAGTAGAGTACACCTATAAGGATGGTACGAAGTTCTTTTTTGATGGCCGCTGTATGAACGGCGCACAGGGAATTTACTCCAGCTATGTTCATGGCACCAAGGGAACAGCAATTGTTTCCCGCGCTAATGACATTGGCCGCCCATCTGCGATCTACAAAACCAAGGACTTCTCTGGCGATCCCGCATGGCAGTCAACCGACGCGAGCGATCCCTACCAGAACGAGTGGGATGAGCTGATCCTTGCTATTCGCAACAACAAGCCATACAACGAAGTTAAACGCGGCGTTGAGTGTAGCCTTGTAACAAGCATGGGCCGTATGGCAGTTCACACCGGCATGGAAGTTTCGTACGATCAGATCCTGAACGGCGACCATGAGTTTGCACCGGGACTGGACAAGCTTACGGCAGACAGCCCCGCTCCGCTGATTTCGGATGCAAAGGGTTTCTACCCACGCCCACAGCCAGGTATTGTTACCAACCGCGAGTACTGATAATCGCGTTAACAAAAAGCCGGGTCCCTCGAGAATTCTCGAGGGACCCGGCTTTTTTCATCAGTGAATTGTAGCTGGTTGCCATTTGCGCCTAAGTAATTAGCTGCAAAGCTGCCTGTATAGTGAAATGACCTTACGAACGTAGTTTTGCGTTTGGGTATACGGCGGGATGCCATTGTACCGCTTAACTGCATTAACGCCCGCGTTGTAGGCTGCCATAGCCAGAGCTGCCTGTTCAAAGCTAACGCTGCCCCCCGGGAGCGCATGATCGGCGAATGTATCCAGCCGGCTACGAAGATAGTTGATACTGCCACCCAGGTTCTGAATGGGATCGTAGGGGTTATCTACACCAAGCGAACGTGCTGTTCCCGGCATTAGCTGACCAAGCCCCATAGCGCCAGAGCGGGAAGTGGCATTGGGATCAAAGTGTGATTCGGCAAAGATCATAGCCACCACGAGGCGCGGATCAACATTATTATGATCTGCAAAATTCAGGAGATGGAACGTGATTTTGCCTGCCATTGCAGCATCAAGCCGTTCGTTTGTTTTGGCGATGTAACGATAGTACGGCCAGAACAGCGGCCTCGCGCGCGGCGTTAGGTAGTTTTGCAGGCTAACGGTATCGGAGCCGCCGGGCGGAGGGGGAAGAATTGGAGCTGCGGGAACACGATTTACGCTAACGGCGCGTTCTGCCTCTTTCTTCCACTTCTCTTCTTTTTCTCGCCTGCGTTCTTCGGCATCTTTTACGGCTTTTGTTTTAGCTTCTTCTGCCTGCTCAAGGCGGCGGATATCGCCCTCATGCACAAATCCCAAGGCCTTCAGCGGTGGCGTGTTGCTTATCTCGGTTGATCCAACCTCTGCAAGTACGCGTACTCTGCCTGTTGGATCTTCTGAAAGCGCCTCAGAGGCAGATGCAGGGAGATCTACTGACACCGCATTGCCATCGGTGAGAACAACAACTATTGAAAGCGTAACTCCATCCGATGAACTTCCGCCCACTCGGCCTGCAATCTCTATGACTTTGCCACGGTATAAAGTGGGATCTGCCTGAACTCGGGCGTAGCTAAGTGCAGTATCGCATCGGGCCTGGCGGCGCAACGACGCATAGGCAGTACCGGTATATGCTTTATCGGGCAGAGAAGCAAATGCGTGAGTTTGGAACAGAGTGCAGCAAAGCGCAGACGTGCAGATACTGAGAGCGCAAACTACTGAAGTGCGATGCGAGAACCTGAGGAGGGATGGCTTGATCACGGGCATGTCCTTAATTGAAACATGGGGAACCAGAGTGCCTGGCTGCCGCCATCACACCGCAGCCACAGCGGTGTTTTGAACATGAAAGAAAAGGAACGGAGAGGCCGGGATTCGAACCCGGGGTAACAGGTATTCCTGCTACAACTGATTAGCAGTCAGCCGCTTTCGACCACTCAGCCACCTCTCCAGAGCACGGGTATTGTATCACAGTGTTTACAGAATTGCAAATAGTGAGGAGATTGAAACCTATTTGCAGCCATAAAATAGCCAATTATTGCGTTTGCAGAATCATAACCCGATGCCGTTATGAGCGGTGGCAGGAAGCCAGAGCACGCGTAGAGAATCAGAGGTGCATTACAACGGCAACATAGAGGCAGATGGCAGAAGCCACAGCCCATAGCCAGTGAAAGAAATATGATGACCGATCAGTTAATTATTGGCGTAGATATTGGCGGCACGAAGTGTGCCGTTTGCGTTGCAGACACTTCAGGAAACATTCTCCATCGGTATGGAGAGCCCACAGGAGGCGACGACAGATCTCCGGAAGAGATTCTTGCGAGCCTTTCTGCAGGGGTAGACCGCCTACTGATCGAGAACGGCATTAATCGAAGCCGGCTTCTAGGTGCAGGCGTTTCCTGTGGTGGGCCGTTGGATACAACAACGGGAATTATCTACGCTCCTCCGAACCTGCCACGCTGGCAGGCGGTACCCGTAAAACGCCTCATAGAAGAACACTTAAAAGTGCCGGTGCGTGTGGAGAATGATGCAAACGCCACAGCACTTGCTGAGTGGAAGTTTGGCGCTGGCATCGGTGCTCGCAACCTGGTGTTTATGACGATGGGTACTGGCATCGGCGGTGGCATCATTGCGGATGGACGCCTAATCCACGGCGCAAACGATCTGGCGGGTGAGCTGGGCCATCAAACCGTGCTTATAAATGGCCCCTTGTGTGGCTGCGGTAAGCGCGGATGCCTTGAGGCCCTTGCTTCTGGGCCATCCATTGCCCGCCTGGCAAAGGACAGCACTCGCCAGGGCAGAAACCGGGTTGTTCTACCGATGGCTGGTGGCCGGGTTGAAGACATAACCGCCAGACATATTGTTGAATCTGCGAAACAGTCCGACCCATTTGCACTGGCGATTTTGGAGGAGGCCGGGACCTACATGGGCCTGGGTATTGCCAATATCATCCAGATACTGAACCCTGAAGTAGTGATTTTAGGGACCATCGCCGTACATGCCGGTGATCTGATACTTGAACCCATCCGCCGAGCAGTCGGTGAATATGCCTGGAAGCGCAGCGCAGACGTATGCCGAATTGTTCCTGCCGCTCTGGAAGACAGAGCACAGGACCTTGCTGGCATCGCCCTCTGGCTGCAGGAGTAAAGAGTTTATGCGGATTCGCACAATGGTGTGGCTGGCCACTTTTCTGGCGATATTGAGCATTCCTGCACTTGCAGGCGATAGGGCGAAAAAGGGACCCTTCAGCCCGGAGAAACTGCCCCCTACCCTGGACCTTACCAGGAAAGTACATTTCGTAAGTATCGACTCCGCATTTACTGCTCCTGCCGACAGCTGGACGCACTGTCTGCATGTCCTTACTGGTGCCGATCATATTACCGAACCCATAACCGTTGGGGGGCACACCGGTGTGCAGGTAATGGGGATCAAATTCAACACTGTTGACGACCAGTTTACTTTGTGGGCAAATGAACACACGGTAGACATTTTGATGCAAGTTTATGGGGACGATGCCCTCGTTGCAAAAGATGGAAATCCGCAGTATTTCAATTTCCTTACCGGTACCTTGCCAGATCCCATTGCGGTTGATGGCGGTGAGCTGCCAATTGCTGCAAAGAATGCGAAGTGGAACTGGGTGCTCTTCCGTGTACCGAATGGATTGCGGCATATGGACGGCGGCCGATTGATTGGCACCATCAATCCACATGCTCGGGAGCGTGAGGACATTCTGGGTGTATCACGGCAGAGCGGTCAGAACGGTGGCACCATCCGGATGGACGGCCTACATCTGTTAAAGGTACGCTTTGTAGCATTTGGGCAGAAGGGTGCCTTTGGCGAGCCAGAACAGGTGAACCATTTCAAGAAGTGATCTGGGTTTTTCAGGTTGAATGGATCTTAAAGGAAGGCACGCAGGGGCTTCGTGGCACATATAGAAGTAGAAAACCTGCGGCGCACATTTCAGATTGCAGTTCGCAATCCCGGGCTATCGGGCGCAATCCGTGGAGTATTCCGAAGACAATCGGAAGAAAAGGTTGCGCTCGATTGCATAAGCTTTCAAGTTGAGAAGGGCGAATTGTGTGGGTTTATTGGCCCAAATGGCGCCGGTAAATCCACAACGATTAAGATTCTCTCAGGCATTCTCGTTCCCACATCTGGGCGTTGCGAGGTGGCGGGACTTACACCATGGAAGCACCGTATCAAGCATGTGCAGCACATAGGAGCGGTGTTTGGGCAGCGTACTCAGCTCTGGTGGGACCTGCCAGTTACCGACTCGTTTGACCTGCTTCGGGACATCTATTCCGTTCCTCAAGAGGTATATAAGCAGCGTCGCGACAACCTCATCGACATCCTCGACCTTACCTCCTTCCTTGCCACACCTGTCCGCCAGTTAAGCCTTGGCCAACGGATGCGATGCGATATCGCAGCAGCATTACTGCATGGCCCCAGTCTGCTTTTTCTGGATGAACCGACCATTGGGTTGGATGCTGTATCCAAACTCGCGGTGCGAAGTTTTGTGCGCCAGATTAATCAGGATCTTGGTGTGACGGTAATCCTGACCACGCACGATATGGACGATATAGAGGCGCTTTGCCGCAGGATACTTGTGGTATCGGACGGGCGTATCCTGGTTGATGGATCTTTCGAGGACCTGCGAAGGCGCGCCTCCGCAGGCAGGCGGCTGACCATCGATATGGTGAAGGCAGCCACTCTAGATTTGAACGGACTACCGGGTGTACAGATTACCACCACAAATGCCGGACGTTGCGTGCTGAGCTTTGATCCAATAGTAATTACGCCTGCAGAGCTGATCCGGGAGGTTACGGCGCGTGTAGAGGTGGCAGATCTCTTTGTTGAAAATGCGCCTATTGAAGAGATAATTGCCAACCTTTACGCGGGGGGTAGCCAGTGAAGCCATACTCCGCCCTGTTGCGCATGCGGTTTATTGCGCTGTTGCAGTACCGAACGGCGGCGGCAGCCGGGCTGGCGACGCAGTTGTTCTGGGGCCTAATACGTGTGATGATATTTGAAGCATTCTACTCAGCGAGCCCCAATAGGCAAGCTATACCAATGAACCATGCGCAGCTGGTTTCTTATGTATGGCTTGGGCAGGCGCTGCTAGGTTTGTTGCCCTGGAGCATTGACAGAGAGATGCGTGAAAAGATACGGACAGGCGGAGTTGCTTATGACCTGCTTCGTCCAATGGACCTCTATTTTCAGTGGTATTTTCAGGCCATTGCCACGAGAACGGCACCAACTCTACTCAAATCCATTCCTCTGTTTGTAGTTGCCGGATGCTTTTTCGGTTTAAAACCACCCACAAGCGCGCCAGCATTAGTCGCATGGCTGGGAATGACGGTTCTTGCCCTCTTGATGAATTGTGCTTTTTCGTGCCTGATATCCATTAGCATGATGTGGACAATTTCGGGCGAAGGAATTTCGCGACTGGCACCGCCAGTGGTGTATGCCTTTTCTGGAATGATGGTGCCTCTGCCGCTTATGCCAGCATTTATGCAGCCATTGCTAAATGCATTACCGTTTCGGAACATGGTAGATGTGCCGTTCCGCATCTATTCTGGCCAGATCCCGGCAACGCTGCACCACGTTATCCCGGCCGCACTTCACACCACAGCCTGGACAGCCGCCCTTCTACTTAGCGGAAGGCTTATGATGCAGTGCGGCTTACGTAAGCTGGTTGTGCAGGGTGGTTAGCCCTGCCTGTTACCTTCACTCTATGTGCACTGCCTTATAGGAGAACACCATGTATAGCGTTCCTGCCCGGATTGCCTGGGCTCTGGCTGTAGTTGTTTCGATGATGGCTGCGGGAGCGGGAAGTGATGCACAGCAGAAAACGCAAGTGCCACCAGCCCTACGCGGAGTAAAGCGAATACTGTTTCTGGGCGACAGCATAACCTACGCAGGTGGCTATGTAGATTATGTTCAGGCGGCCATGATGGCACAGGGTGTAGGGAAAGAGATAGAGGTGATTGATGCCGGGCTACCGAGCGAAACCGTATCTGGCCTGAGTGAGCCCGGGCACGCGGGTGGTGCATTCCCACGCCCATGCCTGCTTGAGCGACTGGACAGAGTGCTGAATGCCACGCATCCAGACCTGGTGTTTGCATGCTATGGCATGAACGATGGGATATACTATCCTCTTGCTGAGGACCGCTTTGACGCATACAAGAAGGGCTACGAGACTCTTGCAGCTGCAGTAAAACATGCTGGTGCACGGTTTGTTGCTGTAACGCCACCTCCATTCGATGCATCGGCGCTGGGTGGAAACACGCTGCCAGCCGGACGTGCAGCCTATCCGCTGCCATTTGAGGGCTACGACAGCGTACTGGGGGCATACTCTAATTGGCTGCTGTCCCAACGTGCACATGGATGGAATGTAATTGATATCCATGGTCCATTGAATGCGAGCCTTACAAGGATACGTATGTCAATACCCAACTACCACTTTGCAGGCGATGGTGTTCATATGAACGCCTATGGCCATTGGCTTGCGGCCCGCGAGATTATCGGGCACTTGCAGATTGGACCACTGCATCACAGAGTTCAGGTAAAGGCAGATGCCGCCGTGGGGGTGTGGTCTACACACACTCAGTTAAGTACCTCGATTCCTGTGCCGGAAGATGCCGGAATGTCTGCCGAAGAACTTTTGCAGTCCCGCATGGACCTTGGTACTTTGCATTTAACGTTGCCTCGGGGCGCACTGAAGCCTGCTGAGCTAGTGCAAGTAACAACGCGTATTATTGGATTGCCTGAAGAGATAGTAACCGCAACGCCGCTTGCAGACAATAGAACATTGACACTGGCTATTGGCCAGATCGACAAAGCTCGTGGCAAGAGGTTGATGGCAGACGTTCATGCGATGCGACAGATGCTAACCGATGCATGGCTGACGAAGACAGGGCACAAGCGGCCTGGTATGGCAAAGGGTGTTTCCATCGATGACGCCGGAGCCGTTGAGAAAGAGATTAGGGCTCGATTAGTTGAACTGCTACAACCAGTGGAACTAACAATTACCGTAAAGGCACCCCGATAATTCAATGCCAGGTCATGGACATATTAATGGAATGAAGTTGTACCTGCGGTATGTTTCGATTTCTATTCGAAGCCAGCTACAGCATCGGGCAAGTTTTGTGATGATGCTCCTGGGATCGTTGCTTACAACGGGAATCGAGTTTGCAGGCATAGCAGCACTGTTTGCGCGATTTGGAACATTGCGCGGGTGGAGTCTGCCAGAAGTTGGTGTTTTCTATGGAGTGATCAATATTGCATTTGCCCTTTCAGAGGGCTTTGCGCGGGGCTTCGATACGTTTCCTGCAATGGTAAAGAGCGGTGATTTTGACAGGTTGCTTTTGCGTCCGCGCAGCCTTTGCCTGCAAGTGGCCGCAGGGGAAGTTCAGTTGATGCGCAGCGGAAGACTATTGCAGGGCGGCGTAGTGCTGTGGTGGAGTCTGAGCAATCTGCATTTGGTGCTTACTCGCCTGGGATCGGCCCTGCTTGCAGTTGCCGTGGTTACGGCTGCTGTTGTATTTACTGCGCTATTTATAGCACAGGCAGCACTTGCATTCTGGACAGTTGAGTCACTCGAAATAATGAACACCGTTACCTATGGCGGCACCGAAACTGCGCAGTATCCACTAACGATATACAGGCCATGGTTTCGGCGCTTCTTTACGTTTGTAATTCCGATTGCCTTTGCCAACTATCTACCTATCAACCTGTTGCTGCACCATTCGGCTCCACTGTCCGCATTTGCCGTTCTGTGCGCTGCACCAATTGCTGCTGCTTTGTTTGCCAGCGCCGCAATGATTGCCTGGAGTGCTGGCGTGCGGCACTACCACTCAACCGGAAGCTGAGGCACACTTTTACTCTGGATCCACTATTAACTCCAACAGCGGATCGCCATCGTGCCCCTGTGTAAGTTTCCGCGGCACAAGCAATAACGCTGGCAGTATCAGCGCTGTTGTGATGGTAGTAATAATGAGTGCAAGTTTGAATCCACCGCGGGTATACAGGGCCGCTCCAACGAGATCGCTGCTAACGTTGGTTGCCGAGGTAATGGAGCTCATGATGGCGGTTCCAGTGCCTTCCAGAGCCGTTGGGTACGAGCGAAACAGCAGGTCCTTGTACGCTGAGTTTGCATATCCCACAAGTATGCCTGTACCCAGGGTGACTACCATGGCCATCTTGTAGTTGTGAATGAGCAGATAGGCTGGCCCGCTTATAACTGCGAGAATCGTTCCGACGAAAAGTAGCGACTTCAAACGTATCTTCTGACACAGGTAGCCGTAACTAAAGCCAACAAACAGGACAGCCACACCTCCGAACGCCTGCGTGTTGCCATACTGTTGCTCAGTTAGGTGAACGGTATCGGTTAGATAGTAAAACAGCGGCGTACCCCACCCTGGCGCAAACACAAATAGGAACATTATCAAGTAAGAAGGCCACAGCTCCCGATGTCGTACCATGCGAACAATTGCATGCCACGCGCTCTCTTTTGCCGCCTGAATCTGGCGAGGTGCCAGTTCAAACACAGATTTCGGACGCCAGAACGATAGGAGCAACGCCACACCGTACACGCCAGCAGAAACAATAAACACAGTTTTTACGGGCACATGGCTGGTAAGCCATCCTCCGGACACGGAGGTCACGATGCCTGGCAGCACACCTATAACTGCGCTCATCGCTACCATTCTGCCGGAAAGTGAAAACCTTTGTGCCGCAGAAACTTCCATACCAGCCAATGCGGAAGATAACAGGCTGGATACAATTCCAAAAACAAGGTAAGGATAGAGGATACCGTTGTAAGACAGGTGTGAATAAGCGAGCCACAGGTTAATGCTGGCAAGTATTGGCAGTGTCAGAATAAAATAGCCGGCGTCTCCCTGTCTGAATGGCTTCCATCTATCACGCACAAACCCTGCTACAAAACCGAAGTAGCTGGGGAGAGAGACTATTGCCCCGAAACGAGCCATAACATTAGGGCTGAGGTGCAACGTATTCTTAAGATAGAACGACACCGGCAAGCTTGCCAGACCACCAGCAACACCCAGAGTGAAGATCATTGCGGAAAAGAACACATATAGCCCAAAAGCTTCTTTGCCTTTCAGGGCGCCTGCTGGTGTATCATCTGTGTTGATTGATGTGTTAGAAGCTGTCAATACACACTCCTGTTGGCGATTAAGAACTTCGTCATTAATTGAGAATAGATATGGCAATGGGCGATTCTATCATTTGCCCATCAATGCCAGTGCTAACATGGAATGCGCGTGCTTCTTCCCTATTGCCGATAGCTTTTGAAAACTCACTACCGACAAAATGCAAAGCAACGCCGTCGTCTACAGCCCAGCATGAGTTCATTTCGCCTGCCAGCATAAGGCGATGGGTTGCAGCCCGCCGGGCGGCTTCCAGTTCATAATGAGGGCAGTATGCTCCTGGGAGCACGCCAAGGCATGCCATTACGGAAAGGCGGCCAGGGTTAGAATCGGTAACACACTTTTCAAACCAGCAATTAGCCCCTGCGCTGATGCCAGCCATAACCACTCCAGATTTCCAGGCCTCCACCAGTGCAAGATCCAGCTCCCACTCTCGCCACATTGCCAGCATGTTGCGCGTGTTACCACCTCCAACATAAATCACATCCTGGTTGAGCAAGTGGCCACGTAAATCTGAAGTAGCAGGATGAAACAGCGACAACACGGAAGGAACGCAAGGGAGCCTATTGAACGCGTTATAAAACCTGTCTATGTAATCTGTTGAATCGCCACTGGCGGTTGGCAGGAAGCAGATGCGGGGGCGTGCGTTATGCGCTGTACTGAGGACATACTCTTCCAGGCGAAGATCGCCCGGATCCGTCGAAAAACCACCACCGCCCAGCGCAATGATGTTTCTTGTTACCGATTCGGGCATGAGGAGGGCTCCCGATTTTTTGTCACGCTACGCGGGCATGAAGTGTGCCTATTGCAGGAGTGCACAGGAAGTCTACCCAATATGGAAGGGAACGAACATCACTTTTCGGTAGTGAGAGGCATTCTTTATGGCACAAGTTGACTTTTCGGTCCCATTTCTTTCGGCTGAGGATGCCTCCGATAAGCTGGCAGCCTATCTGCAAGCATGCAGGTCTGCTGGCGATCGCCGATCTGTTTTTGCAACATGTTATCTTGTAATGACGCGCACGATGGTTAAGAACTTGCAGCAGCAGATGTTTGATGACAATGTGTGGGTTGAAAAATACCTTGTTGCATTCGCAAATCTATATCGCATTGCGCTACTTCAGCGTGAAGCTGACGATGATTGCCTGCCATCATGCTGGAAAGCAGCATTTGATTCTGCTGAGACCGGCAGTTCCCTAGTAATTCAGGACCTTGTGCTTGGAATCAATGCACACGTGAATCATGATCTGGCACTCGCTCTGCAAACGGTGAGTATCGATCCACACGAAAGCAGACACGCAGATCACGACAGAGTAAACCTCGTATTACAGCAGGCCACACAGCCAGTAGAAACTGCCATATCGCAGCTTTATGCGCCCGGGCTGGGTTTATTGGCGCGCGCGCTTGGCCCACTCGGGTCGGATGTTACAAACTTTAGCCTTGACGCGGCGAGGGAGCATGCCTGGTCAATGGCCCTTGCATTGTGCAGCTCAGATGATACAACCCCAGATCGACAGGCTGCTATTCGTCAATCCCTGGATAGCACGGCAGTAGTTCTGGCAAAGATAATACTTACACCAACCAGTGACTTGCCATTTCTCGTACCGTTGTTAAAGCATCTGGAACAAGCGGATAATTGGATAGAGGTGTTGGATGACGTCGTAACTGCCTGATCGCTACGGCTCACGGGTTCGGTACTCTCGGAGCGTGTTGCCTGTAACAGAGGTGAGAGATTCTGCCTTTGCAGTATGAACGCGCTGAGACAGGTATATACCACGGTGGCCGGTAAGCTGATAGCTAATAATGCACACGGTGGCCAGTGGCACTGCAAGGCTCGATCCAAAGAGTTCCATACCCATAACGATACACGCCACGGGTGTGTTTGCAGCCCCAGCGAATACACCCACAAAACAGAGTGCGGCAAACAAGTCACACGGCACACCGATGACATGCGCCAGCGCAGCCCCAAGAGTTGCCCCAATACAAAAAAGCGGTGTAACCTCACCACCTTTAAACCCTGTTCCCAGCGTTATTGCAGTAAATAGTATTTTAATCGCAAAAGCTGTGTATGGAACACCGTGTTGTTGAAAACTCTGTTCAATCAAAGGTAGGCCCAGGCCAAGGTACGCTCGCGATTTAAGAGCCAACGTCAGAGCGATTATCAAAGTTCCGCCTATAACGGGGCGAGCCCAGCCAGATTTCAGATATTTTTTTGTCAGCGCGCTTATGGAATGCGTTAGCTCACTAAATGCTGCAGCAGTTCCAGCACATGCTACACCAGCCAGAATAACCGCCAACCACATTTTGCCACTTAGCTGCTGAATTGGCTGAACTACGTATAAATGGTGCTGGACACCAAGAGCCCTACAAACAATATCGCCAACTACACTGGCTGCAAGGCAGGGAATTATCGCTTCATAGCTCATGCGGCCAAGTGTGAGCACCTCCAATCCAAACACTGTTCCTGCTACTGGCGTTCCAAATACAGATCCAAAGCCGCCACTTATGCCACTCATAACTACGATTCGAAAGTCCTTACGGTCCAGGCGCAAAGGTTTTCTCAATAAAGCGGCCAGCGCACCGCCCATTTGTACTGCCGTACCCTCTCTACCCGCAGAGCCACCAAAAAGATGCGTAAGTACTGTGGTAACAAGCACAAGGGGTGCCATACGGAAGGGGATGCTTCCATTAGGATCGTGCACGGTTTCCAACACCAGATTGTTGCCTGCATCCACGGATTTGCCGTACGTTGAATAAATCAGTCCAATCAATGCGCCCGCCGCCGGCAGAAGGTACAGCAGGTTGGAGTGTGATTCCCGATAATTTGTAGCCGCAGACAGTGAAAGTAGGAAGATTGCAGAAGCAACACCAGAGAGAATTCCAACGCAACTGCCAATGATTGTAAGCCTGATGAGATTTAGTGCCAATGCAGGTATCTCGGAACTCCGGCCATGGGATTGTGATGGTTTTGTGCTCATATCGTCCGGCATAATTCATCCTGTTGCATCCCGGCAAGATGCAAATACCTCTCAAGCAACGCACGTATGATACAGCGTGTAGGAAACCTATGTCAAAAGACATGCTTCCTATGGCCTTGGTGCATACACACGTTTGACACATCTAGCTGTTTACATTTGCCACGGGTGCTGATATAATGCGCGGAGTGATACGTATGTAACTCCAGAAGTCAGCCCTTGGGGCCCTCGCCGGAAGTGTGCTCGTCGCGGCGGCGTATTCAAACCTACTCCCGAGGATCATCCTATCTATAGCCCGACATCAATTCTGCATCGGAGCAGCATCGGAGCGATTTAGACGTTGAGTGACATCAGTTTTTCCACCTCCCTGGATACCCTCAAAGAGCACCTGATTGGCTACGATGATGGAGTTGAGCAGTTCAAGCTCGCACTCCTCACCGGTCAGCATGTACTGCTTGTTGGCAGGCCAGGCCGAGGCAAATCTTATCCTTCTCGCATGTTCCTCGGCGCCGTTCGCGGTGCCAGGATATTTCGAACCCAGATTACAGCATACACCATGCCTGATCATCTAGTAGGTGCCCCTATCCCTCAAACCTATCTTGAGCAGGGTAAACAGGTGTACAACACCGAGAATGGCATCCTCAACTGCGATCTTGCCTGCCTGGAAGAGTTTTCCGACGGACCGGTTGCACTGGCCCGGTCGCTAAACACAATCCTGTATGAACGTCTGTTTGAGGTAAAAGATCAGGACCCATTGCCGGCCTCACTCCACACAGCCGTGCTCACTGCTAACCAGGCACCGCATGGTGAAGAGTGGAAGGCTGTATGGAGCCGCATTGCATTCCGCTTTACACCTCCAGAGGTGAGTTCTAGCTGGGGCCGTTTTCAAACGGGCCAGGTATATCTGCACACGCATGGCCACGCTCCATCTGTGCCCCTTGTAGACATGGATCAGGTAAAGGAACTATGCGGCCAGCGTGAGCGCATGGAGGTGCCACCGGGAGTACTGCTCGTTGAGAGCTGGATATCTGGTGAGTTTCATCGTAGATGCCAGCAAGATGTGCATCTGGGCCGTTCCGGCTTGTTCTCTTCAGACCTACGCCGAGATAATCTCTTTCTGGATGTAATCTGTGCCGGAGCCGTGCTAGAGGGCCGCCAGCGCGCCGAATATGGGCACATTCGCCGCTATTTGCCCTATGCGTTGCCACTTGGTGACGATGCTGATGGTATTGCAGCACATGCCATTCTGAATGACGTTCTGGACCAGATAGTCCCCAAAAAGATTCTGAGGGAAGATCTAGAACTATACGATGCGCTGGGAGACCTAGCCCAGCAGGTACTCCAGTATCAGCACAATCGCCGCCGCGGGCCAGGTGAGTTCCGACTTCGATTGCCAGGCCGCCCAACTATATTCTCAGCGAGACGAGAGTTGCTGGCTCACCTTGCTTCGGTGCGTGGCAGTGCAGGGGCCGGGCATCTGGTTGAAGTGCTGCGTCAGGCCATTTCTAAGATTTCGGACGAAGAATAATGGATCCGCAGGGCGCAGACAAACAGGATGCCCTGCCTCAGGATACGGCCAATTCGGCTGAAAAATCGCTGCATTCAGGTGGCACGATCGCTTTCCAGCAGGCAGACAATAAGGGCTTCCTTCAAAACCTGAAGGAGTACTTTGACGCCGTTATTGCCGCTCTCGCGCTTATTTTAAAGGGCAGCGGTAAGCATCGTCGCCGCAAACCACGCCCGTGGCACATTTTCCTCACTGCCGAAGGTCTAAGCGATACTCCCCCGCCGGATGCCCAGATTGAAAAGATGATGAACCGGCATGGGGATCTCGGAGATTTCAAAAATCTCGCAGAATTCGCATCCCAATTCCGCTTGCCAGAGAGCGACTTTTTTGGTGATCCAGCCCAGGTTGAGCGCCTGATGTATAGGTTGCTACGCGAAAATCCGCCGTGGATGCACCTAAATAGGGTACTCGATGGCGGCGAATCTGGCTCCGAAAGCCACAGCCAGGAAGTGCTATATCGCGAACAAGAAGTGCATGTCTGGGAAGAAGCAGAACTTTTTTTTCCCGATGATTCCTGGAAGGATCGCCCGCTTGCCTCACACACAATGCGGCCAGCAAAAGGCCTCGAGGAAGTATGGAAGGCTCGCTTGCTGGATCAGGTGCTTCCGCCACGGGTTATTGTAGAGAAGTGGACGCGCGGCGAGATCATGGTTCCCATACGCAACCCGCATAAACTAAGGCTGGATTTCAGAAAAGAGATCCGCAGAGTTGAAACGGTGCGCCGCCAGCAAGTTCCTATCCCAATTGAGAGTGAGAGCGGTTCTGGTAAAGGTGGGCAGTTACTCTACATCTTATTGGATTTCAGCGCATCTATGCGGGGATCAGGAGCTGTGGTAGCAATGGCGGTAATTACCGCTGCAATGCGATGCAATATGGGGCAAACAGGAACGCGCTACCTGTTCCGACGATACGCACAAAAGGAACAGATGTGGCCAGAGCGGTTGGATCACCCATTGATTGCAACCACCATTCAACAAAAAGATGAGTTGCTGAGCACCATCATGAAGACAAACTTCAACGGCAGCGCAACAGACGTTAACGATGCCCTGACTATTGCCACTCAAGATATCGAGGCATTGCGCTCCGATGGAGGGCCAGACGCGGAAATTTTGCTGGTAACCGATGGGCGAGCAGAGATGCTTGAAAGTACACGCCTCACCCTGATGAAAGCACGTGTAAAAGTTCATACGGTAATGGTAGTGCCAGAACCCAACCCTGAGCTTGAGAAGCTATCTGCAAGCTTTACCGCACTTGATTTTGGTATTGACATTGACTCGCCACTGCTGGACAGGCATCCAAAGCCGGAAATGGTTGAAGAGCTGGACACCGCCACTGTTCAAAATAGGTACCGAATATAGGGCCAACAAGGATGCAAATTAAGAAGGGGACCATCTGACAATTGTCAGATGGTCCCCTTTTTATATCAGTCCATACTCTTGCGAGTATCTGAATTTATAGCCCTGAAAGGCAACCCTTGAGGCCAGCAGAGTTCTTATAGCCTGTGCCGGCAGAGTATGCCGAGTTAGACCACTCACCCTGCAGTTTCCACTGGGTACCGTTTGGGAATGATACCAGTGGAGAACCATAGGTCCATGCACACTTGTCGCCGTTCTCTGCACCAGCAGAATCGTACCAACCGGAACCACGAGCATCTGTGCGTGCTTCGCAAAGCTCATGGGCAGTTACATTGGCAAGTGCCGCAAGGCCCTGTGAGTGCAGGCCAGATGCATCGCTTGGATTACATCCTGCATCGCCATCAAGGCTGAAGAAGAAGGCGAACTGTACCGGGATACCCGAGCATGTGCCCCAGCTGTGCCATGCGCAGAAACCTGCAGTGCCACGGGGAGTATCCGTATAAACTGCATAGTAGCCGTTGGTATACAGCTTGGCCGCCGGGATCATCTTACATACTTCGGCCTGAATGGCAGCAGTGCTTGGCTGGCCCGTTGCGGCAGCAGATGTATCGATGTAGTGACCGAGGTAGGTCGACGTAGAAGTTACCTGCCCGTTAGAGCCCTTGTACTCGTTACATGTCGCTGCATAACGGCTGCCACCGAATCCTGCATACCACAGGTCCAGGCCGGAAACCTTGTCTGCAACGTACGAGGTGCTTGCCCAGCTCTTACCCCAAAATATAGCAGCGGTAGCGGTGCTGGTAAGAACGGAGCCACCATGGCTGGTCATGTTAGCAGTAGATGCGGCACCACCACCAGACGGCCCTGCACCGTTATGTCCACCGCCATTCTCGCCATCGCCACCGCAGCCTCGGCCGTGGTCTTCGTCGCCATGGCGGGCATCATCATCCCCGCATCCATCCTTCTTCTGGGTGTGCTTGAATGCGGGAGAAAAATTGTTGGGGCAATCTACCAGGTTCGCGCCGATGTACGGATCCAACTGAACCTTATTAGTCAGCTCACCATCGCCGAAATCCTCGACATACATTGAGACCGCGCGCACTAACTGGTGGTGATTGCTAAGGCATCCGCGATCGCGCATAGACTTGCCGCTGGCGATCACAGGGAAAAGCACAGCGGCCAGAGCCGCAATCAGAGCCAGCGTTACAGCCAGCTCAATCATCGTAAAGGCTCGCGCCCTTCGTAAACTCAGCGAGTTTCGCACCATATTTTCTTCATCCTATACCGCGTATAATTGGCCTGAAAATGCGTTCAGGTACCAGGCAATCACTGACACTTGCCAGGGACATCCAAAATTGCGAGGTTATCCGAAGGTAAGGTAATCATTAAGATACACATGGTCAGCGAAAAAATACAGCCACCGGTCAGTTCCGCCTTTTTTTGGTCGAGAACGTAAGTACAACGTCACATTAATGAAATATCACTAATACGCGTTAGTAGTATCTACTATTATAGCTCTGTCTGCGTAACTTACTACTCGGATATTTTGCGTCTGCCATCGTATGCAGCATGCACGGGGCTATGCCTTGTGATGTATTGGATGGAAGCGTCCAGACGGGCATTTTCCGTAGTGACTTTGAGTGGGATGTCTTTCAGAAGCGTTTGTGCCAGATAAGTGTTAGTAGCACCCGAGTAGGTCCTGGAATCTTCAATTGGCTGGCCTGCAATTTCGGCACGCGTCAGCTTGCCGTGATCTATAGTGTATGCCAACCCCGCTACGGCTGGTTGAAACACCAGCAGCATCTTCTTTATCTGGACTCCAGAAGCCTTGAATGTAACGATTTTGTTTCCGAATGGATCGGCAGTAATGGCATCCCCGTACGTTATGCTGCCTCGCACGTAGGGTGCTCGCACGCCACCAAGGTTTTCCATTACAAAGTCGGCACCGGTCTTCTCTTTCACAGCATCGGCAACGATGTTGTATTCGCAGAGATCATCTCCTATGGTTGTGATGTCATCGGCTGTTTCCCCAATTTTGCGTGCATATTTTGCAGAGATAGGGTCCCAGTATTTCTTTATGACGTCCGCAACCTGCTTATCTTCAGGCACTGCAGCTGTTATTGGCAGCAACTTGCCGCTGTAGGTGGCAACTGTAGCTGCATGGCCTTTCTCATGATGAATCTTCAGATCAAGTCTGCCAAGAGTGCCTGCCCATTGAAAGTCTTGCACAATTACGGTTCCATGTACTGAGTGATCAGAAGTATCCAATGGGCGCGGAACAAATAACGGGTGCGGCAGCAGAGTGTGTGTGTGCCCACCAACTATCACATCTATTCCAGGCACCTCAGCGGCGAGCTTGACATCTTCATCTACTCCAATGTGTGTAACCGCAACCACAAAATCTGCCTGTTTGCGCAGTTCGGGAACGAGCTGTTTCGCAACTGCAATTGGCTCTTCCATCTGCACTTCTGTTTTGGCTGCCGGGTAAGTTCTTGCATCGTAGGTCATAAGGCCAAAGAAGGCAACCCTGGTTCCCTGGATATTGCGGATAATGTACGGTGTGTAAAGGAGCTTGCCATCGGCCCTAACAGTCGAATTTGCCGAGATCAACTGGAATCTGGCCGCCGCCGCCATTGTCTTAACCTGTGCAAGGGTATTGTTGTATTCGTGGTTGCCGGGGCAGGCGATATCGTAGCCTATGGTGTTCATAACAGCCACGTCGGCGCTTCCATGGTACTCCGTGGAAAATGGCGTTCCGTCGCATATATCCCCGGAATCGATCAACAGTGTATCGTGCCCTTTTTCGGCCCTAACTTTCTTTACAAGTGTTGAGCGACGCGCTGCGCCACCTATATCCCTCCGCGATACTAGCATTCCTTCTGGTGCTCCCGGGCTAAAATGCTCGGGATAGCTATAGGGAAGTAGGTGACCGTGCGTATCGTTGGTATGCAGCAGTGTCAGCTGAAAGTCTGTAGACTGGGCAGTAGTTACTGCCTGGCCACCGACAAGAACGGTAAACACAGCCAATACAGAGGTAAGGTTCTGGAAGAAACAACGCATGTTCAATCCCCGGTGTGCAGCCAGTGGCAAAGCACACATCACAAAGTAAACGGCAAGTGGCAGTAGATTTTCAATTCTACCTTAACGCCAGCCTGTGGTGGACATCGGAGCGCGATCAAACCTGCTGTGATATAATCAGCCACCATCTCATTAAACCACTACAACAGGGCATGAAATTGAGTACTTCAGAAGTTGATACGGTTCCCATCCCGGTTGAGAACAGAGCTGCACGCGTGCTGGGAATGGCCCACATTGCGAGAGTAGCGTCAAGAATTCTTGCGACAACCTCAACTGCGCAACGCAATAGAGCTCTGGAAGAAATATCCCTGAGTCTACAGGCCAACGGCGAAGCAATAAAGGCTGCCAATGCGGAAGACATACGGGCAGCAAAGGCTGCAGCTATGGCACCAGCTCTGATCGACAGGCTCACTTTAACCGATGACAGAATCGCGGCCATGGCAGCCGGCGTTCTGCAAGTTGCCCTGTTGCAGGATCCCATCGGGACACAACTCGGGGAGAACGTGCGGCCCAACGGCTTGAAAATTAGCAAGGTGCGCGTGCCACTGGGGGTAATCGGGATTATTTACGAGTCCCGCCCGAACGTAACCGCAGACTCTGCCTCCCTCTGCCTAAAATCCGGAAACGCCGTGATTTTACGTGGCGGATCCGAAGCCATACAATCCAACAGATGCCTTGCAGATATCATGATTCGTGCCGTGCTTAACTGCGGCCTACCTGAGGGCACAATACAGCTGATTCAGGATACTGATCGCGCATCCTCCCTCGCTCTGATGCAGGCAGAGGGCCTTGTAGACCTGTTGATACCCAGGGGCGGGAACGGATTAAAGAAGACTGTTCTCGATAATGCACGTGTGCCAGTACTAACTTCTTTGGGTGGCAATTGCCATACATTTATAGACGCCACAGCCGATATACAAATGGCAGTAGACATTGCGTTCAATGCAAAGGTGTCTCGTCCATCGGTTTGCAATGCTATGGAGACTCTGCTGATTCACGCCGACGTTGCACGCGACGTATTAGGGCAACTGATCCCGCGCCTGCACGCCGCCGGAGTTGAGGTTCGAGGGTGCGAACGCTCATGCACATTGTATCCAGACATAGTTGCAGCAGAGCTAGCAGATTGGGACACGGAATACCTGGCCCTGATTCTGGCGGTGAAAGTAGTCGATTCCGTAGAGGATGCCATTGAGCATATTGGGCTACACGGCACTGGTCATTCCGAAGCCATTGTTACCAACGAATCACGCAATGCAGAGCTATTTACAAACAGAGTGGATGCCGCCTGTGTTTATGTGAATGCATCTACAAGGTTTACTGATGGTTTTGAATTTGGCCTGGGTGCAGAGGTTGGAATTTCTACTCAAAAGCTTCATGCCCGAGGGCCC
Organism: uncultured Chthonomonas sp.; assembly: GCA_903859705.1. Lineage (GTDB taxonomy): Bacteria > Armatimonadota > Chthonomonadetes > Chthonomonadales > Chthonomonadaceae > CAIXIX01. The sequence goes on along the minus strand of CAIONQ010000003.1, from coordinate 10,729 downwards.
ATTGGGCTTCAAGAGCTAACCACTTATAAATATGTAATTTACGGAACTGGCCAAATCCGAGCCTAACTGGTCCAACTTTAAGACAAACAGCCTGCCAGGCACTGTTAACCAGAACATAGCAGGCTGCTTTGCGTTTACTTATACCGGGGTGCTACTTTACGTTGTCCGCAGATAGCACTACGCCATTCTCCATCACTGTCGGGAAGTGCTTACCTTTAAGCACCTGGCCAGGTTCCACTTCTACGTTGTGCTCCACCAGATGCGTTTTTGCCGGATCTTTTTCGTACCTTGTGTACCCGGGCATGTAGTGAACAGCTATTCCTGGTCTACCCCGGTCTGATCGATTCGGAGGCGAGCCGTGCCATGTAAGGCAGTGATGAATGCCCGCATGCCCCTTCTTTACTGGCATCGGCACAGGAGTTACATCAACTCCGGCAGGCAGTTGCGATAGATCTGGCATTGGTGAAAAATCTGCAGAATTTGTACCTATTGTTCCGCCTTTGTGTGCCCCCCATTTGTGAGATCCCGGCACCATCCACATGCAGCCATTCTCAACATCCACATCATCGAGAGCCACCCATACACTTACCAGATCAGCTGGCTGGATAATCGGCCAATACGGATGGTCCTGGTGCCAGTCAGTGGGCCCACCAACCTTTGGCGGCTTATATTGCACCTGGTCGTGCCACACACGAAGAGTATCGCAATCTGTTACCTGAGAAACAATCCCGCACATAACGGAGTTATAGAGGTGCTCCCGGAATAGATCGTCTGCTTCCCAGATGTTTACAATCTGGATCACAACTCGGTTCGGGTCACCCAGCATATTTCGGTTGGCTTCCGCCTTGCGCTGGGAGCGATCTTCCATAACCTCAAACAGCCGTTCGCGCATGATATCTGCATGCTCGTCCGACATCACACGCCCTACTTCCAGATAACCACGCTCATGAAACTCGGCCACCTGCGCTTCGGTAAGCATACAAACCCTCCTGCTGCACCCCGCCGTGCAAATCGGTGATATGCCAGATTAATGGGGGTGTTCCACCCGATTCAGATGCGGGTGACTTCCATGCGAGGGCCGGCATTTCCTTCCACACCAGGGTAACTGTAAATGTCAGCGCTTGGGCGGTTTACGGTCGTTTTACCGGAGTGGAGTGCGCACGCTCGTATGCAACAAACTCTGGTGAGGTGCTTTCAAGAATTGTAACTATGCTCTTTCGCTCGGACATCGAGAGATGCTCAAAATCCTTGCTGGTATCAGCTCCGGTAAGTACTTCGTTTAACCTTCGGTAAACAAACTCTTTTGCGCGTTGTGGCATACCCTTAAACAGCTCCGAATAGATGAGATAGCTGCATCGATACTTAAAGAGATGCGTCTGCAGATCCAATTGTCGGAGCGATTTACCAGCAGTATCCGCCGGGCCGAGTTTCTCAAATTTAGCTGCATAGCCCCCATTGCCTTTAATTGGGTTGGCCAGTGCCTGCTCGCCACAAAACAGCATGGCGTGTACCAACGGTTCACAAACACTTGTAATCCGGCTTCTCATGCTGTCGGAGTGATAGTCTGACGGCCGATTAAGGTCCCGGTTTAGTGCTTCATCATAGCGCTCGGCAATCCGAGTCTGGTAACCAGCCTTTACAATCAGGTTCTGGATGTGGGTTTGATGTTCGGCCACCAACAGAGCCACAATATCGCTGGATGGAGCAAGGTAGTGTGAGGTTTGGAAGAAGCGGTTGAGATCGGTGATATTCGCTCCCGTGTTCTTATCCAACGTTATGTTCTCTCGCACGCCTTTTGCAACGGTGTTGCCCATATGCCGCATGGCACCATGCGTGCCCGTAACATACCAGCCACCCCAACGCTCCTCGATTGGGCTGGTGTCATCCGTAAGGAACGATCCAGCACTGAACTCTGGCTGACCGTCAGCATGGGGATACACCGATCGGAAAATGTTGCCCGGCACTTTGTTGCTCATAGCAGTTTCATGGCATTGCAGGCACTCATCGGTGCCTCGCCGAAACTTTAGCTTACCGGCATGCTCCTGATCCAGCGTATAAAATACGCCTCCCAGTTTTGGGTCCATAGTCAATACTTCTATAACGGGGCTACCCTGTACCCACCCAATGCAGGTGGTATCGTTAAAATACAATGCCCTCGGATTGGAAGGCGAAATAAGTTCACGCTGAAAGCTTGTTTTTGAAAATACCAGTATCTGTGACTCTATCGGAATGTTGAGCTGCTTCAGTAGACTCTGTAGTACACCCTGCCGGCCAGCGGGCGTGAGGTGTAGCCTGCCAGTATCCAGATCCTGCTGCAACCGTGTAATCACATCGGTTGGGGTGCTTTTTTTGTACTGAATTGCATCGTCTTCACTGTCTTCACCATCAAGGCCTTTAGAGGCATAGCTGGCCCCCGGTACTAGAGCGGAGATACCCGTTAACAGCAGTATGAGGAGGGCAAGCAATCGCCATACACTAACTGTAAAGGAATAGTTGGATGCATTCGAATTCTTCATATCTGGATACCGATCTCTGTTCTTAACCTCGCGAAACACAGTATACTGACTTCAGACGCTCACCCTGGAGACTTGTTTAAGTATGATTTCTCAAACTGCCGAATATGCCCTGCGCGCCATGGCACAGCTTGCATTAAATCCAGACAAGCCGCAGACATCGCAGCAAATTGCGGCAGTAACGCTGGTACCGCTTCACTACATGTCTAAGGTATTGCAGGAGCTCACGCGTGCTGGCCTTATCCAGTCTCAGCGTGGCCTTCATGGCGGTTTCTCCCTGCTCCGCACTCCGCAGGATCTAACGATCTACGATATTGTGCAGGCTGTCGATCCCCTTCACCGTATAAAGACCTGCCCGTTGGGAATCTCTTCTCACGGGGAGACACTCTGCCCTCTGCACCGCCGATTGGACGACGCGATGGCCCAGGTCGAACGATCCTTTCGCGAATCTAACCTGGCCGAGATGCTTGCAGAACCGTCTACCAGCCGCCCACTGTGCAGCAGCCCGATTGAACCATCTAGCATGTAGTTCATTACGGCTTTGTAAGTGCGTTTACAAGCGGTATAACGGCACACAGAAATGCAGTGGCCAGTGCCGCTTCTATCATCCCAACTCTCTTCAGAACCGGAACCCTGGGCTGAAGGCGCATAATACCGATACATGCCCGGATAAACCCCGGCCCAAAAGCGCATAGAACCAACCATCTAATGCTTCTACTTCCACTAAATGGCTGCCTGCTCATTAGCAGCAGCGCAGATGCAAGCATTAGGCCTATCCATCCGAGGGTAGGCACGCTTATATTAACCCGCTTTGCTGTTCCCCAATTGGCTCTATACTTTGCCGCTGCAAGTTGCATTTTAACGTAAACAATTCCGCCAGAAAAGAATGCTACGCTTAGCACCCACAACCATAGGGAGGCTGAGTCGAACCTATCACATAGTGCCGCTCGTGCCGCTGGCCCGGTAGCAGTAAGTATTATAGTGGCCAGTAGTTCCCCCATAATTGTTTTATCTGGCCGATTTTTGCCCGCAGCTACCTGCGCAAGCACCCTGATGAGTAGAACCGGTGCTATTAGTATGATTATCGAGAGCATAGCGTGCCGTTGCACGGTTAGAAGCAACCCCACACCGCAACAGGCCGAAATGGCAAGCACGGCCACCACAGGCGTAGAGCAGCGGACAGATTGATTTCTTCTTAGCACAGCCTCGGCAGCACTTCCGCCTGTGAATGCGCACAGCGCCCCCACGGTAACCAGCAAAAGCCGTAGCAAGGCAAATCCTCTGAGCTCTGCAGCACTGAGTACAGTTCCTGCAAGCATAGGTATAAGTAAAATTAGCCAGGCACCATGCTCCCGGGGTATTAGGCTGCTTGCCAATTTTGAGCCTGGAGCTGCATTCTGTGCCACCTCGGATCTGGCTGCCATACGCCAATTTCACCTTTCACTTACTTTTGCGACAGTTTCACTTTTCTGAAGTCTCCGCACGATATCCGGATAACTTTATCCGATTTTATTTTAGTGCACCTTGGCTGTTGTGTCAACCGGTGTAACATGGGGATCAGTGAAAATCGGCTAAATGGAGGATTGGTGGCCCCGATCAAGGGAATACCGTGAACAAATGCCGTGCGGTTCATAGTCCATGCTTGACAGCCGTTAAGCGTTAATCTATAATGGGTTGAACTGTGACAGTCGCAGCTGCGTCGATTTCTTGATGCGCCGACGTCTCAGGCTGCCGCCAGCTTAGATATTCAGCGGGGTGGGCAAACAGCAGTGCACTTTTGGCTGCCGTTTACGCGCAAGAGAACATTTTACAGGCCGATCTCGGGTAGTTATACTGCTAAGTCGGTCGGCGGCGACTGTAGCATACAGCCAACCGAACAGGGGGTTCTTGATCATGACTTCTGTCCGTCTCTTTAGTCGGAAACGCTTGCTCGGTGCGGGCGCAGCAGTTTTTGCTGTTGCCATGCCGGCAGTGCTTCTGACGGGGCTTTACTGCCCCGCGGCCGCGGAAGGAACGGGCCGGCATGCCGCTTCGAAGCGTGCAGCGGGTTCGCTTTCTGTGCCGCTCTCAGTCGACTGGAAGTTCACAGGTGGTTTTTTTGGCAGCAACCCTGCTTCGCCTGTAATCACAGCGGATACGGCCTACATCGCATGTGGCAACGCCATATACGCCGTTGGCCTGGAAACCGGTGGACTTAAGTGGCGCTATCCATCTGATCCAAGCGCCGCCATGCCCAAACTGGTGATTCTTACACCTACCCTGGCAAACGGAACGCTTTACGTTTCTGCTCCCGATGGCCTCTATGCACTTAATGCCACCGATGGCAAGCAACTGTGGCGCTTCAACCCTGCAGGCAAGAGCCAGGTAATCACGTCTCCCATCGTCGTTGGAGACACGGTGTACTTTATTGCGCAGAATGGCCGCATGTATGCGATCAATGCCAATACCGGTGACCTTGCAGACGGCCCCTACAAACCGGCAAACCGACCGGCTGGCGTGGATATCGGTGGCGATCTTGCGCAGGAGCCCACGCTTAATGGTGGCGACCTGTACTACACAACGGTAGATCAGCGAATCCATGCGCTTAATATCTCCAGCGGAGTTGTGCGCTACGGCGTGCATTTTACTGCAGATACTGCTACCGCTAAGCCAATTTTCTACGGAGACGGTTATTACATTGGCACCGGCTCTACTTTTGCTAGCTACCGAGCTATCAATGGGCAGATCCGATGGTCCATTCCGCTTCCAACTGATCTTGCAGTTCCGCCAGCGGTAGATGAAACAGGCAATGCCTTCATCGTGCTGTCGGACAGAACTGTATATGCACTTAGCCCTCGCGGTAAGGGATTGTGGAAGAAACCCGCTAAACTGGAAAACCGGCCGCTTACCCAGCCGGTAGTTAGTGGTAACCTTCTGTTAGTCACCACAGCGCTTGGCGGCATTTCTGCCTTTGATACCACTACTGGTGAACTGCGCTGGTCTTATAAACTGGCAGCAGCATCAGATAATCCCAACTTTGTGCCACAGGGTACAAGCGTTGCGGCGATGCCCGTTGTTTCTGGCGATACGCTATACACACTTTCGGATGATGGTTCCCTCACTGCGTTCAGACATGATGCAATTGATACCACCGGGCCAATTGTAGATAAGGTCGACCCTGAAATGGGCGATGAGATCAATGGCCGTCCACCGGTGCATATCTCGGCGCACATCACGGACGACGGTTCTGGCCTGGATCTTAGCACTCTGGTGGTTAAATTGGATGGCGAAACCATTAAACGCAAGCCTGAAGATGCAGTTACAACCGCTGCAGACAATGGATTTGTTTACAAGGCAGATAGCTCTACAATTGAGTACACCACTCTCGAGAACGAAACCGGTAAGTCTGCAACCCTTGCAGACGGACATCATACGGTAAGTGTTTCGGTTAAGGACTGGAAAGGTAACGAGACCGTTAAGACATGGTCTTTTGTTACCGACGAGTCGATAAAGAAGGTACGCAAAACTACCAACCCGGGCGATCTGGGGGGTAAGGGCGGCAAGGGCGGTCTCGGTGGCAAGGGCGGCGGCGAACCCGGCGGCGGTGTCGGCGGCAAAGGCTAAGCCTGTTCACGTGCCCAACTGAGGGCAGTATCTCTCTCACTAAAATCAGCCCGGAGTGCCTGACCAATAATCGGCATCCGGGCTGATTTCCATTGTAAACAAAGCTGTATGGCAACCGAGCGGGCAGCTTATAGTTCAGAGCCCCCTGATATTGCGGGTGTGAGGTTCACACAAGTGCATCACCGCAGCCGTCCATTCTGTTCAACCCTACTTTTTGTCGCCTTATCTGCAGCCCCCGGCTTTGCCGGCCAAAGGGCAGTGCCTGCAGTTGGAAACCGAACTCCCCTGTTTGAGGCCGATGTTCGACCGGTGCTTTTACGCAAATGTGGCGCCTGCCACAGTGCCAGTGGCAGAGCCGGGCTAGATATTCGCACCCCTGGATCGCTAAAACAGGGCGGACACGCTGGTGCGGCAGTACATGCTGGCTCTCCGGATACCAGCCCCCTGGTTACTGCCATTGAACAGCATAGAATGCCACCGGCAGGCAGCGGCGACCCCGTAACAAAAGCGGAACTTCAAATTATCAAGAATTGGATAGCAGCAGGGGCCCATGCTAATGGCTCCTCTGTGGGCCACTGGGCATACACGCCCCCAGTTTCCTCATCCCCACCATCAGTGCTTGTGCCATTTGTTACGCCAAGCAACCCGATAGATAGATTTCTGCTTTCAGAGCTCAAAAAGCAAGGTCTCTCATTCTCCGGAATGGCTGCACCGCGTGCACGAATTCGCAGGCTGTATATCGACCTTGTTGGCGAGCTGCCCACCCCGGCAGAGACCGATGCCTTCGCTTCTAACCCAACTCCGCAGGCGTGGGGCCAGATTATAGACAGACTGCTCAGCGACCCACGATATGGCGAGCGCTGGGCACGTTACTGGCTGGATACAGCGGGATACGCGGATTCTGAAGGTGTGCTCGAAGAGGATCGCATTCGGCCAAATGCCTGGCGATACCGGGACTATGTTATAAAATCTGTTAACACAGATCTGCCATATGATCGGTTTTTGATGGAGCAGATTGCGGGGGATGAGCTTGCGCGCTATCGCACCGCAAACAGCTGGTCTGATTCCATTGGTTCCTGCCTGACAGCCACGGGATTCTTGCGCACAGCGGTAGATGCCACAAGAGATGATTTCAATACGCATCAGTTTGTAGAGTATCAGTACAGGATGCTCCACGACACACAGACGATCCTTATCTCCAGCACGCTTGGTGTAACATTGCAGTGCGCGCGCTGCCACGACCATAAGTACGAGCCCTTTACGCAAAGAGACTACTATGGCATTCAGGCAATTCTGAATGGCGCAATCAGGCCCGAAGGTGCCCTGCTGCCTTCCGCACGAAGGCAGGTATTGGCGGCTTCGGTATCCGAGCAAAAGCAGATCAAAGATGAAAATGCGGCCGCAGATGCAGATAAAGCCGACGCCGAGAAACAGCTGGAACAACTGCGCAGCAAAACGTTACGGCAGTACTTCGAGAGCCGCCTTGCCTACGTGCCAGTAGCCGAACGCCCTGCCCTAATCGATGCACTCGCCACGCTAGTTGCAAAACAAAGGGCAGACCAGAAAGCATTACTTGCTAAATGGAAAGGACTTACTGTTCCTTCCGAAGATCAGCTTTCGGCAGCCATACCTACCTTCAAGGCAGCAACCGATTCGCTGAAGCAGCGTATAGCCGCTGCTGTTGCCAAACATCGCGATATCCCGGAAATGCGCGCAATCTACGATCAGGATGCCGCCCCGCCACCTTCCCATATCCTGCTTCGGGGTGAATACCTCAAACCAGGAGATGTGGTGCTACCGGGTATTCCGGCAGTACTCGGCCGCAACTCCCGTTACGAACCTGCAAAAGATGTTGAACCTGGTACCACGGGCCGGCGGCTTGCGCTGGCGCGCTGGATCGTAAATCCCACTAACCCGCTTACTGCAAGAGTGGAAGTAAACCGTATCTGGGCACATCACTTCGGCGAAGGGATAGTTGCCACACTGGATAACCTTGGTCAATCAGGCGCAGTGCCAACAAATCAAAAGCTGCTGGATTGGCTAAGCGTGCAGTTTGTACGTGGAGCAGGCGGAGCTGGCCCCTGGAGCAGAAAAGCCATCCACAGGCTAATCTGCACCAGCCAGGCATACCAGCAAAGCTCCGATCTCAACCCAAAAGGGGCCGGCGCTCTACGAGATCCTGAAGATCGCCTGCTATGGCGGCAGAGAACCATTCGCCTGGATGCCGAAACGCTGCGGGATACAATGCTACAGATGAGCAACGATCTGGACCCAATCATGTTCGGCGAACCTGTGGGAGAAGACACACGCCCAACAGGCGAGGTGGTGGCTGCCGGCGAAGATGGCAAGGGCAGAAGATCAATCTACCTGTTAGTGCGGCGCTCAAAATCTGTTAGCTTCTTGAACGCCTTCGACGCACCAGTCATGGAGACAAACTGTACGCGCCGCGTAGCTTCCTCCACTGCCGTTCAGGCACTGGCAGTTATGAACGGTACCTTTACGGCAGCACGCGCAGCGCGCCTCGCCACCGTGATAGCGAGCGCGGGAAATATACCGCAACAAATACAAACGGCCTTCCAGCGTGTATTTCAGCGAGCGCCCACAGCAACTGAGTTAAAGCAATCTCAAGACTTTCTGCAGAACCAGGCAAAAGCATTTGCCGGTGCCCCTGGAGCAAAAGGCACCGAAGCCGACTGGCAAAAACGCGCATTCGAGGACTTTTGCCTGGCGCTTCTCAGTTCAAACGAATTTCTGTACGTAGACTAACCGAGGGTAACACCATGGCATCGGATACCAGGCAAGAGTTGATAAATCTGATTTCAAGAAGAGAGCTGTTTTCCAGCCTCGGGCAGGGAGCAGGCGCACTGGCTCTGGCAATGCTCCTGGCAGAACAGAACGCCACAGCTCAATCTCGCTATACCCTCACACCCAAAAAGCCACCGCTCCCGGTTAAAGCAAAGCGTGTAATCTACCTGTTTCAAAACGGCGGCCCAAGCCAGGTTGATCTGTTCGATCCCAAGCCCGAATTGCGTAACCAGGATGGCAAGAAACCCGGCACCGGATTTGTTAACGATGTGGATGTAAAGAAGACTGGTACCTGGCTGGGAAGCCCCTTTGCATTTCACCGCCATGGCAGTTGCGGCATGGAGCTCAGTGAACTTCTGCCAGGCCTCGGTGGCCATGCCGATAGCATCGCCCTGATTCGCTCCATGGTTTCAGAGCACGAAAATCATGAACAGGCCTGTTGCCACATGCATACGGGCATGCCGCAGGCGGGCAGGCCCACATTTGGTGCCTGGGTAACCTATGGGCTCGGCACCCCAAACCAAAATCTGCCAGCCTACGTTGCTCTGCTCAATCCTGCCGGGATGCCTGTAGATGGCAGCCGAAACTGGTCGAGCGGATGGATGCCCCCACTCTACCAGGGCATGCCAGTTCGTGCGTCCGCAGATTCGCCAATTCTCAATCTGAATATCCACGGTCCACAGGCTGCTGCAGACCACCGGCTCGCATTCCTTCAAACCCTTAACAAAGAACACCTCAAGAACCACCCGGGTAACCTGGACCTTGAAGCACGTATCACGAATTTTGAGCTTGCAGCCCATATGCAGCTGGAAGCAACCGATGCGTTGGATCTAAAAAAGGAAACGGCAGCAACGCACGCAGCCTACGGGCTGGATAAACCAGAAACTGAGGTGTATGCAAGGCAGTGCCTTATGGCGCGCCGCCTCGCCGAGCGTGGAGTGCGGTTTGTGCAGGTTATGATGACCGGGCAGCCATGGGATACCCATTCCGATAACTCTAACCAGCTGAAGAGCCTCTGCAAATCCACAGATAAGCCCGTGGCAGCCCTGCTGGCAGATTTGAAACAGCGTGGAATGCTGGAGGATACACTGGTTATCTGGACCGGTGAGTTTGGGCGAACGCCGTTTGCCGAAGGCAAAGATGGCCGCGATCATCACAAGCGAGGCTTCAGCATGTGGATGGCAGGCGGCGGCATAAAGGGCGGTACCGTTCACGGAGCAACGGATGAGTTTGGATACTCCGCCGTGCAGGATATCGTAACGGTTGCAGACCTGCATGGCACGATACTACAGCTTCTTGGCCTGGACTATCGCTCACTTTCCTATCGATTCGATTCGCGAGATCAACGCCTTACGGATGTGCATCCAGTCTCCATCGTAAAGCAGATACTTGCGTAGATAAGCCCCATTCCCGGAGCCACGATATGTTGCTGATTGGATACGTAAGCGATGAGCAATATCAGGCCGTAGCTGGCGCGTTCGTTAGCCTGTTTTGTGGCGAAAGGGAAGTTGCCTGCGCTGTTTCATCGGCAACAGGGGCGGTTTTTGCAGATGTCCCGGCGGGTGAATACACAGCAGCCGTTGCCTGCAAAGGGTATGGCTCCTACCGATCTGAGAAATTTAAAGTTGCCGAAGGCGGCACTCCACACCAGTTTCGGCTGCTATCAGATGGTTTGCTGGGTTATATGCGCCCGGGCTGGAGTGTCGCCGGGCACGTGGCAGAGTTTTGTGTTCACAGCACAGAGCCGTATCGATTAAGCCTGTACCGTTGCGCCGAAACTCAGGAGCTTGTAAAGCTCAATGGGTGGT
>CAIONQ010000002.1 GCA_903859705.1 uncultured Chthonomonas sp. | reverse complement strand
CCGGCAGGGCGCGTGACATCCGTAAACACCGATGCTCCCTTCGCACCCAGCTTCTCTTACCAGTACAATGCTGTGAACAACAGGGTTGGAGCGATAGAATCTGGAGGAAGCAACGTCAGCTTCGCGTACGATGCCATTAGCCAGTTAGTAAGTGAGATCCGAACGGGCACCAACCCGTACAGCATCTCCTACAGTTTTGATGCCCTCGGAAACCGTGTATCTGAGAACAACGGTGGGGTAACCACCGCCCGAACCTTCAATGCCGCCAACTCCATGCTGACGGCGGTGCCATCTGTTGGTGCCTCAACCAGCCGAAGTTACGATGCCTGCGGAAATCTCACACTTTCCAACACAGGCGGTGCACTCACCACCCTTGTATGGGATTCTGAAAACCGCCTGACCATCTGCACACAGCCATCCCTCGCAGAATCCTACAGCTACCGGGAAGATGGACTGCGAGCATCCAAAACAAGCGGTGGCAGCACCCGTAACTTCGCATGGAGTGACCAGAACCTGGCGATTGCCACCGATGCCGGGTTCAACCTCGTAGAGCGTCAGAGCGATGCCCCCGGCGACTGGGGAGACCTGACCTACCAGGAGCAGGACGGCTACTTCGTAATTCCGATGTTTGATGCGCAGGGAAGCAACCGGTTCTCATTCTGGTTCCAAGGCACCAGCTTCTGGCAAAACCTCATGAACTTTGATGCCTTCGGCAACATGGTTTCCACACCTCCCGCACAGCCAGAACCGATGCAATACGTAGGGCAATACGGCTACTACACAGACGCTACAGGGTTTGTTTATGAACAGGCTGGATATTATGATCCCGTAAACGGAATTCCTATTTCACCGACTTCAGCAGGGTCACGTGGTAGGTGCAAAGCAGTTAATATGGGTGACAAGGACAGTGATCGCAACTTATTAAATGGCTGCTTATCGCGCCCAACACGCAATATGTGTTTCTGGTGCGCGTACGAAAAGTTGAAAGGACAGCGAGTGGAGGGAGGTTGTGGGGGTAAGCCGATCAGCGACGAAGAGCGTCGAGATCAGGCCAATGCTATATGCAAGACTCACAACTGGATCGCACGAGATTATCCTGGCAGTAACACAGCCTCGTATATTAACGCAGTATGCGATTTTTCCGGGTGTTACCTCTGTGCAAGAGCTATTAAAGCCCGGTACTTCAATAATAATGATACACACCTCAACAACCCTGGGTACGCTCATTGTGTTTCGTGTTGTTGGATGACCCGCTCAGCGATGGATGGTGGTTCCTGCGCATTTTCGATGCAAAAAACGAAAATTACCATTACCGAGCAGATGAACAACATATGACTGAGCGACTGCATAGATGCTATGTTGGTGTTATGATCGGGAACGGATTTGGGGACTGCAGTACAAAGTGCATGCAAGCCTTTCCTTCCAGTGGCAAAGTTCCTGGTGGCGATGTGCCCTATACTATGCCACCACAATGCGTGTAGATTCAGCAGATGCCCAGTATACCAACCGTAAGTTGCTCCCTACCTGGAAGCCTTTTGGCTGGCAGACGCTTTATGTACGGATTAGAATTCAGGTTGACAGTTCATTATGGAGAAAAGTAAACAACGCGTATGGCTTGCTATCCTAATTGTAGCAATAATCGCTTTGTACTATCTTCCATTGCTTAGCGCCGTAAATTGGCGGGCTCTGTATGCAAAAGAGACTGACCATCGGCCAGATGTTACCGTGGTTTCAGTCGAAGCCGGCAGTCTCAATGATTTCCGAAGCTCCAATTTTGAAAATCTCGGATACATATACGCATGGAAGGACACTGAGCACTATGCATTTGCCTCATGGCAGGGCATACTCAGCCACAATGTCATAGGGCAACACGACGACGATTTAGCAAGTCTACATTTTGGAAACACGACCAGCGATGCCTCTTGTCTTGAATGGTCTCCTAATGCAAATCTGCTGCTAATAGCTGCTGAGGGCAACACGTACCGGGAGGACGTTCCTGCAATCGTCCGTGATGTTGCACACAACCTGAACATTGAAATCCCTGGTGGAAAGAGAAACTATTGTGAGGAGTATAAATGGCTCCCGGATGGAAGATCGTTTGTGGGTAAAAGTGATACCGCCGAATCTGTTCAACTGAAGAAGTTCAACATGGTTCGCTCAAAGATTGAACCTGCTGAACATATTGAAATTGCAGTCCCAAAAAATATTGTGCAACGCAGTCTTCTGGGCACCGATTTAGACGGGAAAGCAGTTGTCTGCCTGATTCCTAAGGCAGCAAGCCAGGTAACCATTGTACATTCCGATAGGCTCAAGTACCCTATGTCGAAGGATGTGCAAAGGCAAGTTGCGGCTCCCTATGGCAACTTTAGTGAGTGTGTGCTGTCACCTTCTGGGCGCACCTTGTTGTGGGCATCCGCACATAACTCGGCAACCAGAAGGCTGATCGAACTCACAATAACCGATATAGATGGCAAAAACGCTAGAAACGTAGGATGCAGAGTTGAATCCGATGGCAGATTGGATGTAGCCTTAGATATTCTGCCATCATCCGCCTCTGAAAACCTGAGTTTACGCTGGCTGCCAGACGAATCTGGCTTTTCCATGGCTATGGCTGGTCACGTTTATATTAAAAAGCTACCCGGTACGCCGCCGCAGCACCGTTGACGGCATACACGCTGATTACATCGTGGTTTGTTACACTCAAACATAACACGATGATGAATCCTGTGCGGTTCCATTCTCATTCACTGGGATCCTGATTGAGTTGACGGTGAGTAACCGTTGATTGATGCTGGCAGGCTGGGGATTCTGGACAGGATTACCAGAGTCTACAGGATTCGGGTGCTGGTGAGTGGTAGGTTGGTGCGTGTCGGATTGGAACCTCTGGGTGAATATGAAGTGCGACTCGGTTGGCGGAAACCCTCGCCATCGTCGGCTTGGACCAATCGAAAACATACCTGGGATCCGGGGATAAGCCATAAGTCATTTTCAGGTCGTGAAGACTCAGTATTTATGGCTGGTCCTAGATACAATCAGGCGGAGTATATGCCAGAAGGTTACATTCTCAAAGATAATCTATGTAGTTTTGCTGCGGTAATCAGTAACTATATAGGATATGATTTTGACGATTGGGATGAGGATGCCATCCGCTTCGGAACGGAAGCTGCATTGGAGCGGAATATTCCATGGTTCGAATATGAACTGTTGGGCACGGCGCTCATCAAGTTAAGGACTGTAACTCTATCGGAAGACAAGATCTGGATAGTAGTAGTCTGCGAGCCCGAGGTCGAATCACTTGCCTCTGGGCTGATTTGGGCAAACCAGCTTTCCTGGAGCAAGATTAACAGGCCCATATTGCTGAAATCTCTGGAAATGACGTTTAAGGCCAAGAGACCAGAATTGTTTTTCGAGTATGGTGCAACAGATTCGGAACAATGCATTGATGAACGCCAGCTCCTTTGCGAGATCTTCGATAAACCTCAGTGGCAAGCTATTGACATTAGTGGCGTGCCAACCGGTGTATTGTCATACATGACGATGCTGAGTTGTCCTGCATTAGAGTTCGTATATCCAGTATTCCTATCTCGGGCTATTCAAGATTGGAAGGCTGAGTGGCTCGACCAGATTGATGAAATAGTCCGTATATCAAATGGGCACCATTCGATGGAACCCCCGACCGCCCAGAGGTTGCTATGTAACCCATTTGAGACGGAAGAAAGCAACAATCAGAGATCATTCGTTGTTATGTTACGTCACCATCTGCAAAAGGGCTGTTGATTTATAATGGCGGCGGCAATGCCGCAAGCCAGCGCACCTGCGTGGTAGATGCAAACGGCGGCCGCAGCACCACGATTTTCGATAGCAGAGGGTTAACGAAGGCAGAACAGGATCCGCTTGGGGCGTATACCAGCTTCAGTCATGATGCAGTTGGCAACACCGTACTGCGCGTAGATGCCAGAAACTGGGCCACAACATTCACCATGGATGCGCTGAACCGAACGGCAGGCATTGCCTATATGGATGGAACACGGGCAACCAATTACCAGTATAACGCCGCCAATGCGCAGGTGCTGATAACGCCGCCAACTGGCGCGCCAACCACCCTGACCTTTGACCCTGTGGGCAACCTCACCATCCAGAACACCGGCGGTGGCGCGGATTCAGAGGTTGTCGCAGCAAGCTGCTCCTCAAATCATGCCAACCCCGGCATGATTTGGAGCCCAGAAAACCGCCTGCTCTCCATATCCAACCCGGATGGCAGTGGTGAGCAGAGCACCTACTCGGCAGATGGCCTGCGCAAGTCCAGGACCTCTGGCGGCGTAACCGAACTTGATGTTGTCGCAGCAAGCTGCTCCTTAAATCATGCCAACCCCGGCATGATTTGGGACCAGCAGAACCTGCTCATAGAAACCGATACCAGCAATGTGGTGCAAGCACGATACACCGACTTCCCTCGTGAATTACTCTGTGCCTCTCCGTACTGCGCCTTGATCCTTGCTTCTTACTCTACCGATAAAGGTAAGGAGACAGTCACCCGTCTCCTCCCTTCCCGAACCGTACGTGCGGTTTTCTCGCATACGGCTCTCCACCGGATGAGCCCTGCCGGGCGAGAGGATCGGATCATTTGGCGCGGTATTTCCGTTGTAAGGCATCGAGGTTAAGTAACCCCAGATTATCGAGTGCATCGTTTGTGAGGAGGTAATACCACCATCCTGCACCGACGCGACCGGTAATTGAAGCTCTTATGCGATTTCTAACGAAGCAGTCAAAGCTGTAGAACGGCTTGGACCAGCCCCATAGCTCACGGAAGTAGCCGTGCCATCCTCGCAGGTGTTGGTTAACCCGCCGAATCATTTCCTTGATCCGCTTATTCTTCTTAAGCCGGTTCAGGGTCAGACTCTTTGGTTTGACTGGCCTCTGCGTTTTCAGGCGCGGTGTGCGCTGACGGATAGCGTCTCGAAAGCGTTGCACCGATTTATGGCGCACCACTTTGAGCATATGCCCCGTCTTCAAATAACGATAGTAGTGGAAACCCAGAAATTCGAAGCCCTGTGTCACCGACACGACACGGGTCTTCTCTGGATGCAGTTTCAGACCCAGCTCACCTTCCAGTATCTGGCTGGCGAGTTGGAGCGCTGCCTCTGCCTGCTCTTCGCTTCGCGCGAATATGACAAAGTCGTCGGCATAGCGTACGAGACCGTATTTGGCTTCCGCCATCTTTACATCGAAGTGATGCAGAAAGATATTGGCAAGAAGTGGCGAGATTGGCCCGCCTTGCGGAGTGCCCAGATCCGTTGGTTCAACATCGTTGACTTCTGGTTGGATCACTCCAGCCTTCAAAATACGGCGTATGAGTTGCAGAACGCTTCCGTCTGATATCTCTTCGTTTATCGCCCCGAGCAATTTGTCGTGGTCGACGGTATCGAAGAAAGCCTTGATGTCTGCGTCTACAACCCATTCGTATCCATGCTTTACCGCTCGGTCTACCACTTCAAGCGCAGTTGCGCACCCGCGCTCTGGTCTAAAGCCATGGCTGCGCGGGCTGAACTTTGCCTCGAAGATCGGTCCCAGAATCTGCAGCAGAGCCTGCTGTACAATCCGGTCTCGAACGGTAGGAATTCCTAACGGTCGTTCCCCTCCACCACTCTTGGGAATGAACACCCGACGCACCGGCTGTGGACGGTAGGTTCCGTTTCGCAGATCGGCTTGAAGGTGTTCAGTTCGAGCATAGGCATCTTCGTCAAAGCGTTTCACGGTCATCCGGTCGATACCGGCTGCTCCGCGATTCTCTCTGACTTTTAGCCATGCTTCCCAGAGGTTTGGAAGTGCATAGACTTTGTCGAAGAGCGAGTACCACTTACGTTTTCGCTCCGATTTACTCTCGAGTTCCGGAACCGCGCTGCTTGTTTCCAGCCCGTTATCTTGGGTTTCCTCCGCTGCGTCGCTAGTCTGTTCTGGTGGGAAGACAATCTGCAGCGTGAGTTGGCCTACTCCGATCTTCTCTGGTTTCTTGCGCATACGTTTCTGAATACTCCATCACAGCTGCGGCCCCTTCGCTGTTCCCGGCTTTCACCGGGCGTCATTGCTACTATGAGCCACTCTGACTCCTCGACCGCCCCACCGAACTCAGCGAATGCTTTCGCGCGGTGGTTCTCTTGACAGGTTGTCGGCCTATAAGAGAGCGAACGAGGTCTCCCTCGGTCACGCACGTTTCCATTCTCTCCATCCCAGCGCCAACCACGTTACGAGCTACTGTGCAGGGCTTCACCATACAAGGCAGGCTGGCCCACTCGTCCCGCCGAAACGCGTTCATTATCTTCCGGGCTAGAGTTTGGCTCGGACCCTTCACCGCTTCCCTCACGGTAACGGCTGTCTTTGCCTACAGGAGGTATTACACTTGCACAGCTCCTCCTGACGGGACTTTAACCCGCTGGAAACGTGCGCTGCAAGGCGCACCTTCATCCCTCCTTGCGTCGGGCGCGGCAGAGGACTTGGCGGCGCAGTACGGCTTGTGGCTATTGACAGCAATAAGGCCAAATGGGTACATTTGGGGAGGCTTAACCAGCCAGAACAGAAGCGGAACAAGCACCTTTTACGGATACGACAGCCAGGGCTCGGTCCGCATCCTCGCAAACTCTGCTGGCGGATAGCTGGCTCAGTACAATGCGGAGTACGTAATATTGTGACGACTTGGCTGGTCTGTAGCGGCGCTGTTAAACACTCTTCGCAAGCTCAGAGTTACAGCGCGAGTTTTCCCTGGCGTCTTGATAAAGTTTTATCGCAGGGTCGGCGATTGTACGTAAGAGCCAGGTACTACGATCTGGTGAATGGAACGTGGATTAGCAGGGATCCGATTGGGTTTGACGGGGGTAGTTGGAATACGCGGGAGTATGTGGGTAATAATCCGATAGCAGGGAGCGATCCAAGTGGATTAATCGGGGTAATAGTGGGCCAACTATATGGTGAGCTCGCTTGTGGTTCAATTTCATATTATGTTAAATTTCAGCTACCACCGGGATTCGTAAACGGATATGATATTCAACACGTTGTTATGACAGAGGACGTATATTCCTGTAAGGGAGCGATTTTCTCGAAGCGCCAACGCGAATATTGGGAATGATGGGCGGTACGGGGAGGGAAGGTGATACCATCAAATCCCTTCCATGGCGGTGCTTGGACCAGTGAAGGGGATGACTATTTTACAACTCCTGAATTTCCGGGCACGAGAGGCTGTGCCACTGTGCATGGTTACGCAAAAGTGTTAGCTTATGGGGGTATGCCTCGTAACCTCCCCTGGATATACCCAGCGCCCGGTGGTCCGGAATATCCATCTGGGTGGCTCCCATTTGTTCCACGGGAACGTGGTGGTTGGCCCAACTGGAAGGACACTGGAGGAGTTTCACATTGGTTAAAGTCCTGCTGGGATTGCTGCGATCCTCCTTGTCCCGATCGCCTAACCCCAATACATTGGGTTGGAAATGGATCTTGAGTATATGTGGAATATTACAAACGCTATGCGCCGCCTGGAACGACGGAAACAAACCGGCAGGCCAGTGGGAAGGGGCAAGTTAGTTGTTGGAGCTCTGCTTTCCGTGGGGGTGACTGGTGTTATTGCAATCTACTGGCAACATGTCCGCCTGGAGGTGAAAAATGAAAGAGCGTTGATGGTGGCTTGTAATAAGCTGGATATCAGTGCGGCGCGCAGCCTGTTCAAGAGTGGTGTGGATGCCTCCTTACCGTACATATCTAAGGGCCAGGAATCTTCGAAGCTGACTGAGATTATAAGGAGCATATTAGTCCGGTTCGGACACCACACACCCGAACCTATGTCCCCGATTTGTGCTGTGCTTGATGCGGCCCAGTCGCATTGGTCATCTACCGGTCCTGCAACACAAATCGCGGAGCCCATGGTCGAACAGTTGTTGAAGAATGGAGCAGATCCAAAGGCAACTGATGCATCTGGCAGAGACCCGCTAACACTTGCATTAATCTACGGCCCCAAATATGCACAAATAGTTCAAGATCTGGCGAACTCCGGCGCGAATATTCAGCGCGCTCAAACTCCCGATATTACGCGCGTATCAGCTGCGGTGGTCGGATATAACCTACCGGCGTACAAAATACTTATGCAGCACGGCGCAAGTGTTAATCTTTTGAACGAGGTCCCTGCACTACCGCTGCATCCAAGCCTGCATCAAACACCACTGATGATTGCGGCCTACTATCACGATATTAAGTTTGTTCAGATACTTCTCAAAGACGGAGCTGACCCAAGCCCGAAAGACCAATTCGGTGCGACTGCTTTACAATACTGTAGGTTTCATTCCGAATGGTACGACTCAAGTTATAGAATACGATGTGAGACCATGATCCGCGCGGCGTCAGAGGCGCGCTCGAAACCCGGTAAACAATAAGAAAGAATGTCCCGACAACTATCATTGAATGTGGGCCCTGAACAGTGTCACCTTCTCTAAAGCGAATAAACGCAAGTTTATGCAACGGCCATTCACATGGATGAACTTCATCCTCAGCCCCCGGCACACCAAGCGCATCGCGGTAGGATTGATTTTCGTAGTATTCCTCTTCCCTTGCCTACGCCAGCTCCGGCAACATTTTACAGCCAGGGCTGCGATTACCGTCACGACTGCAAAACACCTTCAAATTTCGACATTTATTCTGCTGACGCAACGATTGCCTTACGGCCGTAGTTGACTGTGTTTCCGTGGGCCAGATATACTGAAGCAGGCAGGAGTGTCTGCTCCGTATGGTATCGTTAGAATTGGGTTGCACTGCGGCACTTCGATCGCGTTTTTGATTACAGGTTTTGGAAGTACTAATGCCAAACACGCAAGATCCGCATTCGGCTGGGGATACATCTGAGACACCATGACACTACCACGCTTCTTTTCGCGGAAAAGTACCGTAAGTTTCGGAGGCGCACGCAGGTTTTTGGGGTTTTTGAGATGCTTTTGGCGGCTTCATTGAAGGCATCAAGGCTGTTTCATATAGGCTTACTGGGTGATGCAGTTGCACTTGCACTTATAGTGATGGGTGTAATGTTCTATGCCTCCTATAATACATATCGCCAACATTGCGAGGAGCTTTCAGCAGCATGGTCTGCCGGGGATCTGAGCACGATGCCATTTGACGCCCTTCAGACAATGGTAATTGCGTTTCCGAACCACAGGTTAAACGCAGATTGTTTGCAAACTATTGTCAGCAGAGAGCACACACTTCTCTGGCGACCAGTGCCTGATATTGTTGCGTTGACCTCAAATCTGTTTGAGCTGCCTGGCTGGATGCTGCGTGCAAAGGCTCAACAGAAGCTGCCCATTTCTGGCGCGGCACCCACAACATATGCCGATTACTATCGCGTTCTTGTTACTGCCCTCCCCAATATAACGATGCCAGAGGAGCGCGCTGAGGTTGCAAATGCTCTCAAAAAGCTCAGGAGCAAACTTAATGGCTCGACGGACTGCGCAGATCTCAGAGCCGCTGTGGATAAGGCAGAAAATGTTCTGGTGCAACAGATGAAAAGCCATTCAGACACGGTTAGCCTCCTGCGGCCGTCGGATGAAGGCAGGCACACGGTGGGGCTTCTGCGGCCATCTGTTGAGGAAGCTTGCGCTCCAGCCGTTCTCCTGCGGGCCAGAACCGCTGATACTGATTTGATAGAATAGGGCAGGATAACGATTACGCACAAAACGCGTAAGAGAAATAGTGTAGGCACATTGGCCGACTTTTGGACATAGTAAAGGCAACCGACATTGACCACTAATCCCGACAATAAGATTCCGGCCTCTATTAAAAGCGCTCGGTGGTTGCACCAGGTGCATTATCTGTTGATACGAAATAAGCCCGTTTTGCTGTGGTTCTGCGCAAGTGTGGTCGCCATTATTGTGGCAATTAAGACCAACTTTATGGCACTACTGGATCTCAATCAGCTCTGGATTGAACTGGCCGTATACGGATTAATAGGGGTGGTGGTATTTGTCTGGTATACAATGAGTACTCGCCAGAGCCGCGCCAATCAATGGGCTCGCGATCTATCCACCATGCGCTGGGATGATCTGATGAGGATCCTCCAGGCGTGCCCAGTGCGTGCTGTAAGAGTTCAGGCCATGCGGCGCCTTGTAGATACAGCGAACCCGCCAGAAAAGCGCAAGGTTACCAATATTCTCCTGTTGTTAGCCGGGCCCGGAATGTTATTTCCATACGTAGATGGCACAAAGCTCGATACGGTTTGGGCCGAGTGTCCGGACGGTCAGATCATTACCTACGGCCAGCTGCAGTGTGCCGTGGTGGAAGCTCTGCCCGATGTTACGTGCCCCGAGGAGTACGCGGTTGTTTGCAGAGTACTAAAACGCAGCGCTAAGAAGCTCGCGAAGCACCGTCATGTGGCTGCGCTTACACAGGCCATACAGGCTGTAGAACGCGAATTAACCTCTCGGATAAATTCATCGCTCTAATTGCCGCCGACTGATGCGTTTGCTGCACCTATTGTCGAACAGGTTAAGCACTGTCAGGAAGCGCGGCCATTCGGTGCGGTAAACATTCAATGATGTGCTTACATAAATTGTTGCCTGCGGAGGAAGGTTTGGACCATGATGTTTACTGAGGCCAATTCCTACCGCGCTGTGCTTGCTGGGAGTCTAACTGCAATAACTGAGACCAATGGGACCCGCTGGGACTTTTGGGACGTATGAAGCAGGTACCGTGTGGCGATGACCTGCTTGGCCTGCACGCGATGCAGCAGAGCGGAAGCAGATGTTTATGAAGAGCAATTTCTACCGCGCTTCGCTTGCTTAACGAGAGCATAGTGCCTTCGTAGCAAGGCGTGCAGGCGTGGAGGGGGCGGATGCATGGAGGCTCGCAACCGGGGACAAGCCGCCGCCCCTACACCGGTCTGCAATGCGATATTTAGCGTAGATAAGTGTTATTAACTCGTAACCTTTGGGCCTCTCCTAACCTCTCCACTTAGCTCGTTCCTCGCGTGGAGAGGAAGTTATGGCGGCAACGGTACCGTTTGGTGGGAGGCTCGAAGTGGCTCGAAGGTGATGCATTTAAGCTTGCACGCAAAGACGCGGAGCCTTGACTCCTCGCTCGCGCTCGGCGGCTCCGCAGGTTTACTGTGCTGTTTTGTCCGTGTTTTAGCGGCGGTTCTCCGCTTGTTTTAGCGGCAGTTCGGGATATGGAAGCTTGCGTTTATCGGCGCTGCTATACACTCTTCGCAAGCTCAGAGTTACAGCGCGAGTAGTGCTGGCTGTGTTGTTGGTGTTTTATCGGCGGTTCGCCGCTTGTTTTAGCGGCGGTTCGGGATATGGAAGTTTGCGTTTATCGGCGCTGCTATACACTCTTCGCAAGCTCAGAGTTACAGCGTGGTGTACTGTGCTGTTTTGTCAGTGTTTTATCGCCAGGTCGGCGATTATTCAAGGAGTTTTAGCCTTAGCATGTTCAGCGCTGTTTGGCCGGCGCGCAGCCGTACGATGGCGCGGGAGCCTATGTAGTTTGCCTTTTCTACCTGGCAACCTGTTTCATCGGCTACGGCGATGTATACCAGGCCCACGGGCTTTTCGGCGCTGCCGCCCCCTGGGCCTGCGATGCCGGTGATTCCGATGCCGTAGGTGGATGAGAACCGTTTGCGCACACCCTCGGCAAGGCTCTGAGCTACTTCAGGGCTTACCGCACCCACCCGTTCTATCAGTTCGGCGGGCACGCCTACCAGGTCTGTTTTTGCAGCGTTGCTGTACACGACCACCCCGCCTGGGAATATTTCGGAGCTGCCAGCCACTTCTGTAATACGGCCTGCCAACAGGCCACCCGTGCAGCTTTCTGCTGTGCTTACGGTGGCCCCGGCCCGGGCCAGCAGGGCTACTACTGCATGTTCGAGCGCCTCTTCGTTAGTGCCATAAACGGCATCTCCAAGCCGGGCCCGCACCAGGGCCGCTCGCTCCTCTATCAGCGCAAGGGCCTGTTCTGCCCTATCTGCCATGGCGGTTACCCGCAGGTGCACTTCGCCCACCTTTGCGTAGGGTGCCACGCTCGGGTTGGCATCCAGCATCAGATCTTTCACCTTCTCTTCCACCAGGCTCTCACCCATGCCTGCCACGCGAAGGACCAGCGATTTGATAACACCAACTCCGCCCGTTTTTGCTTTGAGATAGGGGATTACATGGTTTTCTACCATGGGGATAAACTCGTTGGGTGGGCCCGGCAGCGCGATGCCTATTTTGCCGTTTTCGGCTTCAAACAGAAGGCCAGGAGCGGTACCGTGGGGATTATCCAGCGCCTTGCCGCGCACGGGCACCATGGCCTGACGCAGATTACTTTCTGTGAAGGGAACACCGCGTAGCCGGAAGAATGCTCTCAGCCTATCTGCAATGGCTTTATCCATCTGCAGTGCATCACCGAATGCGGCGGCAAGGCCATCACGGGTAATATCGTCCATGGTGGGGCCAAGGCCACCAATGGTAAGCACCACATCGGCGCTACTAATGGCACTATTCAGAGCAAGCATCAGCCTATCCATATTATCGCCAACGGTACTGCGGCGGTGGAGGGTTATGCCCAGCTCCGATAGCTGTTTGGCAAGGTAGGCTGCGTTTGTATCTACAATTTGCCCCAGCAGCAGTTCGGTGCCTACGGATACGATTTCGGCGCGCATAGCGTGCTCCTTATACGTGCGATGGATTTACGCCACCACAAAATAAAGCAGGGGTGGGGCGCAGATTCGCCACACCCCTGCCCGCAAAACCAGCCTGGTGTTAGCGGCTGGCGGTTGCCCGCGCGCCACCATTATTATTGTTGGGGTTAATCGCCAGGTGCTCGGAGTCCTTTGTGGTTGTAACAAAGGCGATGCACATCTCATCTGTTGTGGATTCTCCCCAGCCGACCGTTGTTGGGTGCAGCCTGTTGGGGTTTTTGGTGTTCTTTGCAGAGTTATCGTAGTAGGCAACCATGTTGATTTTGGTTCCCTTCGGGGCCGCGATGGGCTCTTTCAGGAAGTAGGTCATCTGCCAGTTGAAGTCCCAGTCTTTTATCCACACCAGCGGTTTTTCGGTGCCATCCGGCAGGGTGGCCCATACGCGCATCTCTTTGCCAAGGAGGTGCATATGCGGCGTAACCGCCAGTATATGCTGATCGGAGGTGAGTGTTTGCTGAGTAAAATCTGGCCGGCCGCTGTTGATGTTGGTTACCCACAGGCCCTTTGCTTCGTAGCGCTCGGCACCCGGGGGTATCTGAAATGCGAAGTTGATAGAAACGCCGCCCGCTACAATTTTATCCACGGTAGATTTGCAGAAGTGGATGCCGATTTTTGTGAGGTCGGTTTCTGGTTTGCCATCCTTGTGGTAGTGCACCTGGATAACGATGCGCGATCCCTTTGGCACCAGGTTGGCCACACCGGTTGGCAGCAGATAGGGATCGTTACCGGGCGCCCATCCGGCGAGCATGCCAGTTGGATTGAAGCCGGGGCCACCAAAACTGGTGAAGCCGGGCTGGCCATCGTGCTCTCGCCCTTCCAGCTTATCGCTGGCGTACCCGGAACGTGTTGGCAAGCCATCGATGTAGGCAATTACATGGTGCACTACCGATGCGTTGCCCGCCCGCACTTCCACGCCGCTAACATACCGATCTTCGTTGAAGTTGGTTTTAACCACAAAGTTGCGGTACACATCTTCGCCATCGGCGCCCAGGTGAAACTCTTTCTCTGGCTGCAGCACGAGGTCTGGCGTTCCCAGGCGCCAGCCCTTAGAAAATCGGTTGGGGGCGGGCGCGGCCTCTGGCCGCCCCTGCGGTGCGCCACCATCTGCCCAGCGGGCAATCAAATCTATCTCAGCCTGGCTCAGTACGCGGTTATGAGTATCGGTAAACTCACCGTAACCGGCCTCTGCTTTCCAGGGCGGCATCTGCCTGTTTTGCGTGTACTTCTTGAGATCGGCAGCCCATGCGCTTGCCTGGGCATAGTTGGTTAGTGAGAAAGGCGCAACCTCACCTTCGTGATGGCAGCCTTCACAGCGTGTGCGCAGAATTGGGGCAATATCCGATGCATAGGTAGGTACACCGGCTTTAGTGGCAGCAGGTGCGGGCGTTGCGCGCCGTATGGCGCAGCCCACACTGTTTAGCACCGGGTGTGCAACCTGGCTGCCTGCAAGCACAGTTTTTATTGCTTCGGCAAGGTCGTTAGAGGTTACACGCGTGGCCACAGAGTTATCATCAATGCGCCCTGTGTAACGAATTACATTATGTGCATCCAGCACAATGGCCTGTGGCGTAAGAGTTGCATGCAGCCTATCGGCGATGACATTCCGCTCATCCTTAACTACTGCAAACTTCAGGCCATGTGTGGCGGCGCTGCGCTTAACTTCTTGAAGGCTCTCTTGCCTATCCGAAAATACACCTATGAGGGGCACATTTTTTGCAGCCAGGGTTTTTGCAAGGGCGTTGAGACGGGAGCCATAAAGGTTTGATACCGGGCACTGCGTGGATAAGAAAACGAAAACGGTTGCGGGATGCTCTGCGGTAAATGCAGCAGTGTAACTTTTGCCCGCAATATCGGTAAATGCACCGGGTGTACCGGATGTGGGTGCCGCAACAGCCGGCAGTATGCCAGACACCAACATGCAGAGCGCAGCCGCAGCCAGCCCTGTTTTGCCTTTTAATATCTTCATTGATCCTGTTTCCTGTTGGGGGAGGTTACGAGTATAAGCGCGGTGTTGCTTCAAGCGCTATTCGGTTAACAAACAAGCGACCCGTTAGTTCATATACGATATAAACCAACGGGTCTGCTTCCAATTTTGCGGTTTTGTTGCCGGATATCTGGTGGGCAAGTGGGTTTATCTGGTGGAGGCCGCCTGCAAATCATCCGGTTTGTGAACGGTAATACGGTATGTAGGATCAATGGATAAGCACTTCTTTTCACGGAAGAACTTCATAACCTGATTAACGCGCTCTCTGGAGGCACCAACCAGATCGCCAATATCGCTCTGTGTAAGTCGAATGGGAATAATGGTGCTGCCATCCACCTGAGGTTTGCCATAGAGGCGTGCAAACTCCAGAATCTGGCGTGCAACCAGGCCGTACACATCCAGCGTGCAGTGCGCGCGAATACGTTCGTTAAGCCTTCGGTTGCGGATAGCCAGTATTCGCAGCAGGTTGCGCGCGAAGGTGGCATTGCCCATCAGCTCTTCAAAGGCCCCGCGATCGATGCTTACAAGCGCAGTTTCTTCCTGCGTAATTACATCGGCGCTGCGGAACTTAGAATCTATGAGGCTCAATTCTCCGAATATATCTCCGGTAGCCAGTACCGCAAGAAAAACTTCGGCGCCATCCGGTTCGGTAGTGGATACCTTAACTATGCCCTTGAGAATCACATAAAGTGTTTCTCCGGGGTCATCCTGATGTACAATTGCCTCATCCGCACGAAACGTGCGTGCCCGTGCGCGGGTACTAACAATTTCCAGCGCCTCCGGGCTAAGGCCCTTGAACAGAGGCGTTTCAACCAGCAATCTGGGATCCAGCGCCATCGATAGTGGCTCACTTTCAAAAAAGAATGGATTTACTAATGCCTGAGCCAACCTCTTGCATCGCCGTTTCAGGCAGGCACAAGGCGGCCTAGCACACGCACATAGTAACACACCAACGTCTGGCGGGTCAACCGGCCCATGCAACAAGTGCTATCGGTTCAGAATTTCGTTCCATTGCCGCTGCATTAGCTGCAACACCGGGTGATGAACGCCACTTCCAGATTGGAGTGGAGTGATGAACCCTTTAGGCACCGCCTGCATCAGACATATGTGTTTTGGAGGCGTAGACACAGGATTCGAGCAAGAAGGCGGCCATTGATTATGTGAATGGCAGCGCAACGCACAGATTAATAGCCTGCACTTTTCATGGTGCCAGTACGCAATTCAACATAGGTGATAGATGGCTCCCCGAAAGTTAGGGATAAGGGCGGCCTCACATCACGCAATATAGTCAGGCAATTTAGCGTTGCACCAGTGGCTATCTTGCCACAAGCAGGGCCGTAATTCGGCCCACCACATCACCGCGAATTCGGGCATGTGCCCGATAGGGAGGATTGCAAAATCTGATGCCAGATGAGATTGAGATAGAGACGAGAGACCTCCAGGAAACCATAGATGAGCTTCGAGAGGAGCGAGAAGAGCGCGAGCGGGAGGCCAAAGAGACGCGATGGACACGCTTTATCTCTCTTTCGACGGCGATTTTTGCTGTGGTGGCGGCAGTGGGTGCGCTGCAAGCAGGCAAGCTTGTAAACGAGGCTGTGATTCAGAAAAACGATGCCGTACTTCAGCAGGCGCGCGCCTCGGATACATGGGCCTACTATCAGGCCAAAGGCATAAAATCTGCAATGGCCAGGCAAACAGCAGACTTGCTTGCCGATAAATCTCCCAAGGGGGAGGCCCACTGGAAAGAGGAATCGGAGAGGCAGAAGGGCGAGCAGACAACCCTGAAATCGCAAGCGGAGGAGCTTGAGAAGAAAAGGGATGACAAGGACAAAGAGTCGCTGGCATTGCTGGAGCGCCACGAGGTGTTTGCTCAATGCGTTACCTGCCTGCAGGTTGCCATCTCGCTCTCGGCCATTGCCGCGCTAACCAAGCGTAAAGATGTGTGGATGGCCAGTATTGTGCTGGGTATTCTGGGAACGGGCCTATTTGTCGCAGGCTTTCTTAAGCATCCTGCAGAAAACAAAGAGGGTGAAATGGTGCGGGCGGAATCCGCTCCCCCTAATGGCATTGCCGTTGGGATACCACAACCCCTTGCACCCTCTGGGGGCGGCGGTGGTGGTAGGCGTGGCTCTGGGCCCGGTTTGGCGGCGCCTGGGGGCGAAGGAAGAGGCGCCAGAGGCACGGCGCGCTAACCCCTGCCTTTCCGCCAAAACGCAAATAAAACAATATAAACGCAAGGATATGTGCCGCAGTAGCGGCATATATCCATGTTTTGCGCGGAAACGCAAACAAAACAAAGTACAATAGAATTCGATCGCCTTTAAGTTGTTGCTGGCACAGGCGCCTGCAGCAGGGCGAACAATTCATTTCAAGAACCAGGGAGTTCGACGCATGGCACAGCTGTTTCCAATGCCTCAGCTTGGATCAACGATGGAAGAGGGCACCATTGTCAAATGGTGTCGAGGCGAGGGCGAGGCCGTGCGCAAAGGCGAAACCCTCCTCGAGATTGAAACCGATAAGGCCACCATGGAGGTGGAGAGCCCTATCGATGGGGTTGTGCTTAAACTTCTGTTCCCAGCCGATGCGGTAGTGCCCATCCAAAAGCCGATTGCTGTGCTGGGCGCCGCTGGCGAAGCTTTTGAGCATCTGCTTGGCGGTGCGGGCGCCGCTGCCGCTCCCGCCATAGTTGAGGCCGTTGCCCCAGTTGCTGCTGTTACTGTGCCGACCGCCGCACCGCTTGCCGCCACGGATGTGAAAGTGTTTATCTCTCCCCGTGCACGCAAGCTCGCCACTGAATCTGGTGTTGCTCTGGCTCAGCTGGCTGGGCGTGGAACCGGGCCGGAAGGCCGCGTAGTTTCGAAAGATGTTGAGAAGTTTCTTGCCGAGCGTGGGGCAACCCCCGCCATTGAGGCGGAGAAGGCGCTGCGAGTTACTCCGCTTGCCGCACGCATTGCTGGCGACCTGGGTGTGAATATTAATGATCTGGCACTGGGCCTGCCAGGTAGCCGCGTTCGTAGCGAAGATGTTCTGAGCCATGCACAGGCTTCTGCGCCCGTTGCCGCTGCTGCTGCATCTGTGGCTGCAGAATACACAGTAAAGCCATTTGCGGGCATGCGCAAGCGCATTGCAGATAATGTTTCCAAATCCAGATTCACCGCCCCGCATGTAACAGTGGTGTTGGAAGTGGACATGACCGAGTGTGCCGCACTGCGCAACAAGATTATTCCGGATATTGAGAAGACTTATGGCACGCGCCTTTCGTTTACCGATATTCTGGTAAAAGCGGCGGCGCGCGCGCTGGATGAGCACCCGGCAATGAACTCGGCCCTGGTGGGCGATGAACTGTGCATCTATGGCAGCAAGAATATTGGCGTTGCGGTAGCCCTTGACGAAGGTTTGATTGTGCCTGTTGTTAAGGATGCTGGCAAACGCTCGCTGGGCTCTATATCTGCCGAGCTAAAGCCCCTCATCGATAGGGCACGAACCGGAAAGTTCACGCCGGATGATCTGGCTGGCGGAACCTTTACAATTACCAACCTCGGCTCGTTTGGAATCGATGTGTTCGATCCGATTATTGTTCCGCCACAGGCCGGTATTCTGGGCGTTTGCCGCATCGCCGATAAAGCCGTTGTTATCAACAAACAGGTGGTGGTGCGCAGTATGATGAACCTGTGCCTCTCCTTTGATCACCGGATTGTAGACGGGGCACCGGCCGCCAAGTTCCTACAGCGCCTTAAAGAGCTGCTTGAGAACCCGGTTAGCATCCTTATTTAACCCGCATCAATCAAAACGATATAACAAAAAAGCAGCCTCCCGCGGGAGGCTGCTTTTTTGCGTTTAATCCGTATACAAACCATCTACCCTGCAGTGGTTAAGCCTTTTTGCGTAGAGATCTGCGCTTTCGGGCAACACCAAATGCACTCAGCAGCGCGCCACACATCATGAGGCTCGAAGGCTCGGGAGTAATGGGCGAAAACGCGTAATGTGCACCAGATGTTGAGTTAATCTGCAAGTCTTCTACAGGAATCGGGTTGCCGTACTGGTCATAAACAATAACACCAGAGAGCACGGCCGTATTCCGGAAATCTACAAAGCCATTGCCGGCAAACGAGCTTGTGTCTGCAGAAACTCCCGCATACAGGGCCACTGTAATGCTATCGGTTCCACTTACCAACCGGTAAGATTGCGAGGTGTATGTGGTTCCGCTGACACTGGAATTTAGCTGCCATTGATCTGTGCCTGTATTTTCAAACAGGCTAGCACCAACATCGGTTGTAGTGGCGTGGTACAGGCCATCTGTGCCATTGCCACTGCCGATTGCGATACTAACGTTCGAGTCGAAACCAGTTGGCAGGCTCATGGCGCCATCCACCGTAACCGTGTACCTTACGGAAGTGGGTGTTAACAGCCCTGCCATTCCATTTGTGACGAAGAAGCTGAACGAATCCAGATAACTTGAGTACGCGGAAGCCGAAAAATAGGAGTTGGGTGATGGCAGATTTATTTTTGAATACGCATGGTTGTACCCATAGTCTGTTCTTGCATACGCTTCAGCATAGCTGCCTGTAAATGTATCCGTGTAGTTTGTGGATGCTGCGGCAGTGGTAGAGGAAAACTGTGGGCCGCCCGCAGTGCTCGCAACACTCTGTAGCATTTGAGCCTGTACTGATACTGATGATACCAACCCCATGGCTATGGCAGCCAGAGGAAGACGTGGCAAATGGAAACGCACCTGCTTGAAGGCCATGTAAACACACTCCCTGTTTCTTTAAAGTCGAAACCCGCAACGTCGAGGTGAGAATGCAAGTGTGGGGTAAGCGGTGCAATAAAACCGCTCCACGGTCAGTTCAAGTTTAATGGTGGCAATTCCTTCTACTGATGCCGGGTTCCAGAACCATCACATAGTAATCACCAATTCCATCCGGGGTTAGAATATCGGGGCTCGTCCACAAAAGTCTCTTCTTGCCGTCCACAGTCCCGTCCACATCGCGTTTGTATACTGTGCATGTACATTCCGAACATGCATTGCCCGGGCGGCCGGAATCGCCTTAGCAGCCTGTTTCGGTAAGTAAGTCCGCGGGCATCGGAACACTGATTCTGAAGCCGCCATTCATGCAGTCATGGCCTCGGGCTGGCGATCTGTCGCGTCGCAGCCAATCCCGCATCAAAGCTCGGGTGCCATGCTGATGAGGCTTGAATGGTGGATTAGGAAAGGGCATTAGTGTGCCGATGCCACAGCGGCAGCCTCTTCTAGAGACATGTCTCTGCCATCCGCCCCTGCTGCGGTTTCGGACCACGACGTCCCACCAAATAGGCCTCTGATGGCATCACCCAGTGCGTCGCAGGAGCGGAGCATGGAGTCCGACCATGGAATCTCCATCCTCTCCTTCGCCGCAACTGCCGAACCAAACAGCATTGCAGCAGTATCGCCGCGGCCCTGCTGTGCAAAGCGTTCTGCGCCGTCCAGCACAAGTATCGTAAGCAGCATCTGATCGCGCATATGGATGGCCATTTCGGTACTCTCGTTGATTAGCCTACTCCAGGTGTCAAAATCAGATCTAAGCCGTGCAAGCTGGCTCAAGTGAAATAGTGTGGTAGCCGCCTGCCGCCGGTCCTGAAGTTGGCGTGATAGGGTAAGGCTTCGTAAGCACAGGGTTTCTGCCTCAACATACCTGCCATCCGATTGCGCCATTTCTCCCAGATTGTGCAGCACAATCGATTGGCCCTGCAAATCTCCGGTGTCTTCCATCAGCTCCAGTGAACGCAGCATCGCCTCGCGCGCGGCTTCCATATTATTCTGCCTGCGATGAAGGTTCCCCAGTGCAATCAGCACAGAGGCCTGGCCCGGCCTATTGCCTGCATTCTGGTGAAGTTGTAGGCTCTCGTCAAGCATCCGCTGCGCATACTCAAACTCACCCATATCTTTTGCAACAATAGCGATATTATTGAGCGGCGTTGCCAGCACGCCAGGTTCGCCATACTCTCGCAGCAGCGGAAGGCTCTCTTCCATCAGTTTGCGTGCTCGTACGTAATCGCCCTGATGCATTGCCACAAGGCCCAGGTTTTGCAGCGCATATCCCAGGCCCAATGGGTCGTTTTGCTGCCTTCTAATCTCCAGGTGCCGTTCGTAATAACGTGTAGCGCAATCGTACTCGCCCATAGCCCAACAAAAACTGCCCGCCCCGTTTGCAGCCCGCGCCTGTTGGGAATCTGTCATTTCTGGAATGGTATCCAGGCAATATTCCAGCCAGTGTTTGCCTTCGGAATACTGGTTGCGGGCATACCAGTAACGCACCATGCTGCAGGCAATTTCTACAGCAGAAGTCCTCTCGGTATCGGATGCAAGGCCACGGCTCAGCGCTGCCCTTATGTTATCTGCTTCGGCATCTATCCGGCGTATCCATTGCTCACGCTCTGGGCCAACCAGCGCAGCGCTTGCCTTTTCTGCCACTTCCATAAAGTATGCTATGTGGCGCGAGAATGCCCCTTCCTGCTCTCTGGTTTCCTGCAAACGCGCAGCAGCAAAGTCTCTCAGAGATTCCAGCATAGAGAAGCGGCGGTTATCTGCCGAGTGAGACTCCGCCTCAAATATGAGCGACTTGTCAAGCAGAGAGCTCATCAAGTCTATCGGATCTGCAGAGTTAGTAGGTGCCACCACACTGGTTAGTGTTTCCACATCCCAGCCAGAGCTAAACACTGAAAGCTGCCGAAACAGCTCCTTCTCCGGCTCGGTTAGCAGATCATAGCTCCACTCAATGAGGGCTGCCAGTGTTTGATGCCTCGGCCATGCATTGCGAGATCCCCCGGTGAGCAGGGTAAAACGGTTGCTTAATCGAGCCTCTATCTGGCTGGCGGTCAAAACATTTAACCGCGCGGCCGCAAGCTCTATTGCCAGTGGAATGCCATCTAATCTGGCGCATACTGCTGCTACTGAATGTGCATTATCTGCAGATAACCGGAAGGAAGGCAGCGCAGCTCTTGCGCGTTCTTCAAACAACCTTACGGCATCAAACTGCGCCAGGGCATCCAAATCGGCTATTTCGGCTAACTGCGGTGCTGGCCTGCCTGGCCCGGTGGAGGGCAATCGGGGCGAGGCGAGTGCAGGCACCAGCCATCGGCGTTCCCCGCCAATGCCCAGAGCTTCCCGGCTGGTGGAAAGCACATGCAAGTGCTCGCAGCTATCCAACATAGCACTTACACAGGTTGCGCAAGCCTGTATCAAGTGCTCGCAGTTATCCAGAACAAGCAGCAGCTGCCTATCTGCAAGTCCATCGCAGAGACGCCGTAATGGGTCCGCGGATGGCTCTCCCTGCAAACCGAGGCATTCGGCAATAAATCCTGGCACCATCTCTGCGGCAGTTATGCCAGAGAGATCGGCAAAGCAAACACCATCTCTAAAGCTCGTTTCAAGGCGTGTAGCAACCTCCACAGAGAGGCGCGTTTTGCCTATTCCGCCGGGGCCAAGCAGGGTTACCAGCCTGCCATTCTGCACTTCAAACTCTATGCTGCTAACTTCGTTAAGGCGGCCAACAAGGGGAGTAAGTGGGCGGGGCAATCGGCGAGAACGCAGCGTGGAAGGTGTATCCGTACCAGCTTTGGTTGCGCTGCTGTTTAACCCCTGCGAAACGGCAGGCGTAAGCACCTCGTTTCGTATCTGTTCATACAGGCTCGTGGTTTCGGGGTCTGGCTCTGTGCGCAGCTCTCGAAACAGCAACAGTCTGAGATTGCGGTATGCCAGAATGGCCGCTGCGCGGTTGCCCGTAAAAGCCAATGCACGTATGAGCAGGCGTTGAGCCCCTTCTTCAAGTGGGGATCGGGTTGTAACCCGGCGCAGCATAGGAATTGCCTGTTCCGCGTTTCCTGTAGCCATCTGAAGTTCTGCACTGCGCTCCACTGCCTGTACAATGCGGGCTTCGATTTCCACACGGGCATCAGATACCGCAGGTACTTCACATCCGGGTAGCAACTGTTGCTCCGCAGCGTTGATTGCTAGCTCCACCTGGTGTGGATCGCTGGAAGCGAGCCACTCTAACACATTGTGGTGATCGCAATTATCATCCTGATGCAGCTTGAGCGCGAGCGATCTTGAGGTGGGAGCAGAAAGTCTATCCGCTGCCGGGCCAAGCGCACTGCGGATATCGGTGAGAGTGCGCCGCAGGTTTGCAAGCGATTGCTCCTGGGTGCTCTCTGGCCATAACAGGCCTGCTGCCTCATCGCGGTCTATAGCCTGTCCCTGCTGTAATGCCAGCATTCCAAGCAGCCACTGGCCGGATCGCGAGCGGAACGGCGGCAGCTTATTGCCGGCAAACAGTGCCTCAAACGGCCCAAAAAGTTTCAGGGCGAGTCCCTTGGCGGGCTCGGTTGAATTGAACATCGATTCTTCTCTTTGCTCACCAGCTTCGGTGAGATCGCAATTCCGCCCGGTTTCGGGGTTAGAACGCAGTAAAACTTCCGTTCACCATTCGCGCAGCGCACGGATATAAGTCGGCTTGCAATGCCAGCGAAACATCTCCCTCACAGTTTCGAGCTATAAGCTCAATACCGCTTTCGCATGCAGCAATCAGTTTCGCGGTATTGGCAGCAACGGCCCTGTACGCTGAGCGGCACAACTCGGCATCCGGGCTGAATCTCCCCTCAAGTTGGCTCAAAATGGCCCCGGCCCCCAGATAATCCTCCAGCGCAAAACGGATGGCATCGTCCAGCCCCTGTGGTGCTGTGCGCTCTCCGCAAGCAACCACCCATATGCAGCATCCAGTTCTATCGGCTTCTGCCTGCAACGCATGTGCGGTGGCTGTTGCGTTTACAAGGCTGCCAGCAAAAATACCCGTGGCCCCATACTCAACAGCAATTGTGCAGCAAGTTGCGCCATTGGGCGAGGGAAGCGCTATCCAGTCTTCAGGTGTTGCGTGCAGAAAGCTCACCGGGGAAAGGCTGAACCTTCCCGGGCTGGCCTCTTCACGCCGAACAGCAAGCTTCATATCGGGTTTTGCAGCCACGGCATCGCGCGCATGGGTTGCACTGGTAAAGGGAGATATGCGGGCACCAGCCGCACACCCAACAGCCACCGCAGTACTGAAGCTAAGCACATCCACTATGGCAACTGTGGCAGTATTCAGCGCAGCAAGGCGAGCACCCTGGCGGCCCCAACAGAAATCGATCTCTATACTCATTATACAGATTAAGCCTGTTCGTCTGTTACCCGGTATTGCTGCAACAAAGCTGCATCAGCAGCACTTACCGCCCGCGCAAAGTGCACAACTTCATCGCTGCCACGCGGATGCCGATGCCGCAGAGTTACAAAGTAACCAAGTGCAGAATAAAACGCAATATTCGCTGGCAAATGAGCCCGGGTGCCAAGGCGAACCTGAGTATACCCGAGCAGGTGAGCGGCGGCATGAGCGCAACGCATTAACTTCGCCCCAACACCGCATCTCCGGAAATTTGGCGTAGTACCTACGCGGCCAATATACAGAAATCCCAGTTCATGGGTTATCCTGAGAGATGCTGCAGGAACGCCATTCAACAGTGCAATCAGCGCACCATTCTGGACTATTTGCAGCCGCACATCCTCAGGCGTTTCTATATCAGAGCCATTTGGCGGATCTAACTGCCCTCGATGTTCCCTGTATGCCTCGGATGTGATGTGCCAAATTGCTTCAGCATCTTCTGGGCCGGCAGGGCGAACCTCTAGCACGCTATCCTGAGGCACGGTAAAACGCCAGCAGGGCAAACTTACAAATTGTTGGCTGCGGCTATCGGCCGGCAACCCGGTTGGTTGTGCGGTACTCATGAGCGTGCATTCCGCGCATTGTATGGCGTTTCCTGCACCGGTACCAAACGAGCAAATGTAAATGTTTGCACTGTTCCAATGCATTTGGATGGCAGCCTGGCAACTGTTTCGGCAGGATTTGCGCCTGTACTAACCGAACAAATACCGGTGTAAAGGGAATGTGGGAGGAGTGACCATTGGCCGTAGTGGCTGCTATTGATGGCCCGGCAGGAGCCGGCAAGAGCACGGTTGCGCGGCGATTGGCTCGCCGCCTGGGGTTTACTTACCTCGATACCGGTGCAATGTACCGTGCCACCGCCTGGCTTGCGCTAGAGGGCGGCATCGATGCACAGGATGAGGCCAGCCTAATTCGCCTTGCCGCGGAAAGTTTAATTGAATTTGGCCCACTTACCGAGGATCTAAAGCAGAGCCTGAGCGTAAATGGTTTGGACGCAACAAGTGCTATTCGTACGCCGGAAGTATCGGCACTCACTTCTAAGATTGCCGCTGTTCCCACGCTGAGAGAAGTGATGGTGAACGCGCAACGTGCCATTTCGGCACGGGCTACGGTGGGAGTGGTGCTGGAAGGCCGGGATATTGGTACTGTGGTGTTTCCGGATGCCGAACTTAAGGTGTTTCTTACTGCCAGCCCGGAAGAACGGGCTAGAAGGCGGTTTGTAGAGCTGCAGCGCTCAGGGATCGAGCGCTCGTTTGCCGATGTGCTGAAAGATCAGATCGAACGGGATGAGAGAGATTCCGGCAGGGAAGCGGGGCCGCTAACCCCGGCTGCCGATGCCGTATTTGTAGACACAGATGGCAAATCTATAGATGAGGTGGTCGCAGAAATTGCGGAACTGTGGGCCAGCCGAACATCGCTGGCTTTCTAACGAGTAGGAGATCACTTGACCACGGAACAGGTGCCGCAAAAAAAACAAAACGCGTCCGCCCGCAAGTATTCACCCATGCAAGTGGTGGTATACCACCTTACAGGAATATTCCTCAAGATATTCTTCCGGGTGTATGGTACCGTTCAAATAGAAGGATTGCGGGAGAGTGTGCCCGCAGAAGGCCCGGTGGTGCTATGCGCCAACCACGCCAGCAATCTGGATCCACCTCTTGCCTGGGCAGCCTTTTACGGATTTCGGCGCATTCGGGGTGTAGCAAAGATGGAGTTATGGAGTACAAAGTTCTCCAGCTACGTTATGAACGCCCATGGTGCTATAAGCGTGAATCGGGGCACTGCCGATCGCTCTATGTTTCGTAATGTGCTGGATGGGCTGGCGAATGGAGATGCCATTGGCATATTTCCTGAAGGCACCCGCACAATAGATGGAAAGCTGAATCCAGGGCAGCCAGGAGTAGGGTTGCTGGTTCAGAAAAGTGGCGCACCCGTTGTGCCCGTTGCCTTTATTGGCACCTTCGAAATGCTGCCTAAGGGCAGCCGAAAGCTCAAACGTTGCCGCATTCGGCTTATTGCCGGCAAACCGCTCTACTTTACACGCGCTGATTCTAAGGAGGCGATTGTAGACCGGATTATGACGGAGATTGCAGCGCTATTGACAGCAAATGGAGTTCCTACAGAGGCCCCGGGGGCCGAAAGGGCAGCTCTGCTGGCACAGAGCGCGAACAGTGACGACTGAACGCAGGCACCACCGCGGTGCCGGTCTGGATGAATGCCATGTCTTTTCAAACGCTTGATCATGCCGTTGCCGGGCATCTGTTAACACGCCTGCGTGAAACAGATACACCCTCGCCAGAGTTCCGAACCCTGGCACACCGCCTTGCCTCCATCCTGATTGTGGAGGCCACCCGTTCGCTGCAAACTACACCTAAACACATAACAACCCCGTTAGAGCCCATGTTGGGTACGCAGCTTACTGCCGCGCCTGTTCTGGTGCCTATTCTGCGGGCTGGGCTGGGCATGGTGCCTGCCGCACAGGAGATTTTGCCAGAGGCTTCTATTGGTTACATTGGCCTTGCGCGAGATGAGGCAACAGCCGAGGCAAAACTGTATTACTGCAACCTTCCGGATTTAAACGGGAAAACCGTGCTGCTACTGGATCCTATGCTGGCAACCGGGGGCTCGGCAGCCTCCGCTGCCACCCATGTGTATGCAGCTGGCGCGGCAAGAGTCATTATGGTGGCCATTGTTGCAGCTCCCGAAGGTGTAGCGTTCCTACAACAGGCACATCCTCAGCTTGAAATTATTTCAGCCTCGCTGGATAGGGAGTTGAATGAAAAGAAGTACATTCTTCCCGGCCTTGGTGACTTTGGAGACAGGCTATTCGGCACCTGATACGGTGCGTATGCTATAATCACTTAAACTTTTTCCGGCAACGGCCGGCATATTTCTGGAGATATCGTTTCAAAATGAACAGCATTCTGGATCAGGTTACGACGGTACTTAAGCGCTGGATTGTGCCCACCGCATTCTGGCCGCGGAAGCGTGTTGTACTTCCGGATCTAACAATTGAGCTCTGGGTTTGCCAGCGCAAGCTCCCCATGCTCCTTCGCGCAGATGCCATAGTGGTTCCTACTGCACCGGACCTTAAAATGGTATTCGGAATCGCCAAAATGGTGCGCGATATGGGTGCAGACGCAGTGCAATACGAGGCAAACGCAGTAGCGCCATTAGAGCCAGGCGATGCCTTTGTTGGCACAGGCGCTAAATTTCGGTACAAGTACACTGCTCTCACAGTAATTTTTGATGAGTCTAAGCGAACGTCTGCGGCTTTCATTTCTGAATCGCTTGCGGCCGCAATGCGCAAACTAAGAGAAAAAGGTGCCAGATCGGTAGTTGTTCCAGATTATACCGAGAACCTGCTAACCCAGCCTAACTGGATAACCACCGAGCAGCGCCAACAAACAGCCGCCATCACCTCTCGCCTGCTTGTAGACGCAATTCTCACGGCTGGATCCAACGTGAAGACCGTTCGGATTTGGGTGTGGGATCCTGCCAATGCATCGTACTATGTTGCCGAGCTGGATCGCCTGAAGAAGAATGGCCGCCAGGCAGTAACTGCGTAACCCACCCTTCTGAGTACCTGCAATGCAAATTCGTGCCGCCCTTTTACCCGAACTCGCCGCCAGCACGGCGAGTTCGGTTTGTATTGTTATCGATGCACTGCGCGCTACCACCGTGGCGGCAGCAGTGTTTCAATCTGGTTGCCCTGCGCTGTATGCTGCTCCATCCCATGATCTGGCACGCCGCTTTGCACGTGCCCGTGGGTACCTGCTTTGCGGAGAATCTGGCGGCAAAAAAGTACCGGATTTTGATTACGGTAATTCGCCGGTAGAGTTCAGCACCATTAATCTTACGGGAAAGCCCGTAGTGCTATCCACTACTAATGGCACCCGTGCAATAGCCGCAGTAAATGCCGCTCCCCATGTGTTGCTGGGTGCAGCGGTAAACCGCATGACAGCAGCAAGGTTGGCATGGGAACTCGCGGTAGAGGGTGGCTACGATATTGAGATTGTGTGTTCTGGCACAAATGGCCACTTCACGCTGGAAGATGCAACCGTTGCAGGGCTATTTGTAGAGGCTATTGGCGGATTTGCCGGACCGTGGACGATTCCAGATATCGCAGATTCCGCTGTTGCCTGTCGCCGCCTGTGGCAAAAAGAGCCTAATATGCTTCGTGGTTGGATGGAAGGTGCCCATGCACATACCCTGGCTAACCTTGGCTTCGGGGAAGACGTGGCGTTTTGCGCTCAAATCGATACCATATCCCATGTGCCAGTGCTAACAACAGAAGCCACAGCTTCTGAAGCCCGCCCATCTTGCCCGGCTATACTGGTTACTGAAGAGTTAATTGCAACGGCCTGAGTTCAAGTAATAATTGGCGAAAAAGCATACGGACCCTGTACCACTCAATCTCTGAGTGGTACAGGGTCCAATTTGCTTCGGCGAAAATCAGCGGTTGCTATATCAGTAAGTTTGCTTCTGCCGGGTAAGCATGCGGTAAACCGCAGCAACTGCACAAACAAACAGGCTAATCACGGCAATCACAATAGCCAGGTGCAGCAGGCCACCAACAAGGCCCCCAATCAGGTTCCACACAAACCATACGATGACGATAGAAAGAATCAGTGCAGCCAGATTTTTCATCTGCTTCTCCCTCTGGCAGCGCGGCTTGAATTGTAAAGCGCGCACTGCATAACTCCCGGTAACGCGGCTGGGTTATCAGCTATCACAACTACGCCATGCTTCCATCACAGGTTTCGCTTTTCCTGCCCTGTGAAACACATAACACCCCTACGCGCGGACCACAGCACCGCAACTCCCTGATTGCAGAGGCTATTCAGGCAGGAACGGCGGAGCCTCCTGCAGAACTTGCACACGCTGCGCGGCAAGGGTTGGCTGCCGCAATGGCCGGTTAATTCTTCGGCCCGGCAGCAGAATGGTCGGCAATAAATGTCCAGCATGAAAAACAGAAAAGTGATGGTTACGGGCGCGTCTTCCGGTATTGGGGAAGCAACCGCGCGTGCGATGGCATCTCTTGGCGCTACGGTGGTAATTACCTCGGAACGGGAAGAGGATCTGGTTCAGGCTGCTGATAGGATCAACAAAGAGTATGGCTCCGTGGGCGGTAGTGCAATTCCACTTCATGTAGATTTTTCCAAACCAGATCAGGTGGCTGATCTTGCAGAACGTGCAGAGGCACTCGCCGGCCCCATCGATACCCTGGTGAACAATGCTGGCGTGGGTATGCGTTGCCTGGTTGGCGAACGGCCAATGGAAGACACCCGCTTTCTATTTGAAGTGAATTTCTTTGCGCTTGCATCCCTGTGTACCCAGTTTCTGGCAAAGATGACGGCGCGTGGAACAGGCAGAATTATCAATATATCTTCAGCAGCGGGGCAATTTGGCTGCGCGAATATGAGCAGCTACTCCGCAAGTAAGGGGGCTGTGCATGCCTACACGCAGGCGCTGCGTGTGGAGGCAAGGGTACACAATGTGTTTGTATCTGAGGTAGTGCCAATATCGGTGCGCACTCCGTTTTTTGATAGGGCCCGCGGCAAAGCCTACCGCCCGCTGGGTGTGGTAATCACAGCCGAGCAGGTTGCAAATAGCATTGTACGCTGTGCATGCTCTGTGCGCCCCGTGCCAGAAGTGTGGCCGTACAGACCCATTCGGCTGGCCTTTCTTGCGAATGTGCTGGCCCCCGGACTCATGGTTCTGGCGAACACCAGAACATTTAGGCGCAATCGCGCCGGGCATCAGGAGAAGTAGCTTCGGATAATGGCGGTGCTCCGAGGTTGCCGCAGGAAGAGGTTGATTGTGGGACAGTCTGAAGAACAAGAGAGTAACGGCAAGAACCTCAGGTGGTACCAGGGTGTGCCCAGGTATGCCTGGGTGGTGCTGGCAATTGCCGCGCTGGGCTGGCTGTTTGATACCATGGATCAGAACCTGTTTACACTGGTTCGGCAGCCGGCTGTTAGCTCGCTTTTATATCCGGGTATTGCATCCAGTGCGCTTACAAAAGCACAGGCTGCGGCAGTCAATTCCGCATCCGGCACGGTAACCGCCGTGTTCCTGCTTGGCTGGGCAGTTGGCGGCCTGGTGTTCGGTGTGCTCGGCGATAGGCTCGGCAGAACGCGCACCATGATCATTACTATTCTGATCTACGCGCTGTTTACTGGCCTCAGCGGTTTGTCTCACTCCATACCCATGTTTGCATTCTACCGGTTCTTAACCGCGCTGGGCGTTGGCGGCGAGTGGGCTGCGGGGGCCGCGATAGTTGCCGAGATCTTCCCGCACAGGTCCCGTGGCCGCGCACTTGGTCTGCTGCAGGCACTTTCTGCCGTTGGCAACATGATGGCCGCCACTGTATTGCTGGTGCTGCCCATTGTAGTAGGCAAGATGGAACTGCACGGCGAGCAATGGCGATATGCATTTTTTGTGGGCGCTCTGCCTGCGCTGCTGGTGCTGTGGATCCGCAAATCGGTTAAAGAGCCTGAGAAGTGGGAACATGCTCAATCTGAGGCAAAGAAGAGCGCAACTACCAATGAACTTGGCAGCATCATGCAGCTGTTTACCGATCCCAAATTACGGCGCAATACCATCGCAGGCGTGCTTATGGCTGCTGCCGGCGTGGGAGGCTTCTGGGGGGTAGGCAACTGGATGCCGGAGCTTACCAAAGAGGCACTGCGCCCGCTGCATTTAATGGATGCAGATGTAAGCAAGTACAAAAGTTATGTGTTTCTGGCCCAGAACTTTGGGGCATTTTTTGGGGCGTACACATACGCAGCGTTATCGGAGCGAACAACCCGGCGCGGTGCTCTGCTATTCTTCTTCGTGCTGGCATTCGGCGCTATACAACTGGTGTTTCAAACTGCAAACAGCTACAGTCAGCTGCTAACACTTGCGCCTGTGCTTGGGTTCTGCCTGCTTGGCCCGTTCTCCGCTTACACGGTTTATTTCCCAGAGCTGTTTCCCACACGCCTGCGTACTACAGGCTGTGGCTTCTGCTACAACTGTGCCCGCATTCTCGCCGCCGGGGCACCGTTTTTGCTTGGCAAACTCTCTATCTCTATGGGTTTCCGAAACGCAGCCAGTGCGGTGGCATGCGTTTACATCCTTGGCGTAATTGGCGTAGCTATTGCGCCGGAAACCAGAGGAAAGCCCCTGCCAGATTAGTGTGCGGGCTCGCCGTACACCTGTAACTCGCAGATTACCCAGTCTGCAACATCGCCGCGCGTTATCTGTATGCGTATATAGCGCGCGGTGGTTTCTGTAAATTGTATGTTGGTTATGGGGGCGCCGCGGCCAGTAACCAGTGGCTTGCCCCAATCTGTGCCGTTGTTGCTTACAAACAGCGCGTAGCCACGTGGGTATTCGCCCTGGAAATGCCCGCTATTTAGTGTGATGCGGTGTATCTTCTGGGGCTTTTGCATATCAACTTGATAGTAGTCTCCGGGAACCACCTTCTTGTTTGAGGTTGCACGTTCCCACTCATCCGTTCGTGGGCGTAACGGCATCTGAATGTCGTACCACGTATCTGGCTTACCGCTCATCTGCCAGCCATGCATGTCCAGAGCAACCTCTTTCACCGCTGGCCGCTTTGCCGGTATCTGGCCGGTGAAGGGGGCATACACTTCAAAGGCACCTATCCGCCAGTAACGCCAGTGTTTGCCAGTTTGTACAAGCCGCAGGTATCTGGCCGTTTGTACCGGGAATGAAATGCGCAGTACAGATTGGTCATTTTTGGCTGCCGCTATGGGTTTGCCCCAGTTCATTCCATCGCTCGATGCATACAGTTCGTATCCGCGCATATAATCGGTGCCAATAGCACCGGTATCCACCATGATGCGTGTAAACTTTTGCGGTGCACCCATATCAACCATGAACCATTGCCCGGGTTCCTGCGCTTTATCAGAGCACCATGTGTCTTCCTGAGGTGCATACTCTGCAAACACACCATCGGGTTGATTGCGGTATCCGTTTTTGGGCTTGTCGCCGGTAAAGCTGGAAGCAGTCCAGCCAGATCTATCCAGCATCGGGCCATGAAACGGCTCTACGTGGTTGTCTATCCACACTCTGTCGCCCAGCCATGATAGGTTTCCAGGGCGGGAGCCATCCTTAACGTCGATATCCCATCCACCCATATGGTCATCGGTGCAGCAGAGTATAGATCGGTCGGTAGGGGTCCACTGTGATACAATGTGGCCCAGGTGCCTCGCCTTGCCAACCGCAAAAACGGCTTCTGTTGCTCGCATAGAGTAGGCCCAGGGGTGTAGGCCAAATTCGGATACGAAAACAGGTAGGTTCCGGGCGTGGGTTCTATCCAGCATATCGTTCAGTTTCCACTCTGCGCCCGCGTTCCATGTTTCGGAACAGTGAAAAGAGAAAGCCAGATTGGAGTATGCCTTTGTGAGCTCAACACCCAGGCTCAAGATGGCACTGTGATTATCTTTTGTTGGTAACGCGCCAGAATTGCCGTCGTCATCACCATTGCCGTACCCCTCGCAAATAACTATGTTGCCTGCCGATGCCTCCGAACGGATGGTCTTCAAAATCGTTTCATGCTCAAATCGGTAGGTTACCGGGATAACGCGTTCATCACGGTTACCGGGGCCGGCCTGCACTTCAAACCATACATACGGGTTGGAGCGGTACTTTTCGGCAATCGGTTTGTACCAGGCAACGAGGTCGGAAAGCCCGGGAGATTTGTCTGGCTTTGGCGGGTCATCATAATATCCGCCGATATGATCCCTTGGAGAAACAATAACCACAATTCCGCGTGCAGTAAATGCCTGCACAATCTCATCCAGAGTACTATCGGTTTTAGGGTTGGCTTTTGTTAAGTCTGTTGCTATTTTGCAAGCTACCCGCACTGTGTTGAACTTCCAGGTGCGGGCAATCAGCTCGGCATCTTCGGTAACCTTGTGGTGGTTCGGATAACCCGGCCCATTGATATTGATGCCATGTATCACGAACTCCTGGCCGTCTTTTTGAATCTGATCGGCAGAAGTTCGAAATACTGGTTTGCCCGTTTGTGCTGCCACAGGGTGGGTGGGTAGGGCAGCAAGGGCCACAGCAACATTTAACACAAGCAGTAACCGGTTTCTCATCTCTGAGGGTTATCTCCTGCAATATAGAAAGTGGGGCCTGGCATCGCGGGTTATTGCGAGGCTTTGCCTGCCGCCTTTAAGGCCTTTACTATCTCGGCCGGGTTGGGGTTACCTCGCCTTGCACAACAGATCACACCGTCTGCTGTTATTGCGTATACGGTGCGTTTTGTTAGGCCGAACATTGCTCTGCAGCCATATTTTTTAGCAATCTCCCCCCCAATATCGGCAATCAGAGGAAAAGGAAAGCTATGCCTCTCGGCAAAACTGCGGTGCTTTGCCACCCCGGCAGCATTTACACCCGCCACCGTTACCCCAAGAGCAGTAAGCTCTGCGTAATTATCCCTGAAGGCGCACAACTGAGAAGTGCAAACGGGAGTATTGTCTCCTGGGTAGAAAACAAGCACAGCCGCGCCGTTTGCAAGCAACGATCGTAGGGATATCGGGTTGCCCCTGTCATCTACGGCTTCAAACTCCGGAGCTTTATCTCCTTCGGATATCAAATCACCGGGTTGTCCCAATTGAACTCTCCTGCTGGGTAAACGGGTGTAGCTGTAACGGCATGCATAAATGCTATGCATAACAAGGTACCTGGCTATGGGTGCAGGTTCTGCGTGTATCCCCCTCAAACCTGCCCTCAATTTCTGTTACATGTTGTCATGCCGTTGCGGTAAATGCGAATTCACTGCGATTTATGCCTTAGATCGCAATAAATCGCATGGCAGGATTTATCGACAAATTACACATGCCATTTGTTGCACAATCAAATTGCATCATGCTGTGGCTGTGGATATATAATTTGCAGTATTTGCATGATTTCAGACTGATTTATAGTTTAATCAAATGTAAAAATTTCTTAATTTAATGCAAATATAGGCATATTTTCTGCAATTTGCATTGACAGTACTTTTTGAGGCATGTTAACATACTGTTATGGCGAGCATT
Organism: uncultured Chthonomonas sp.; assembly: GCA_903859705.1. Lineage (GTDB taxonomy): Bacteria > Armatimonadota > Chthonomonadetes > Chthonomonadales > Chthonomonadaceae > CAIXIX01. Next base: position 50,808 of record CAIONQ010000002.1, on the reverse strand, counting down.
CACGAAGTAGCTAAAAAAGCCGGAGTTTCGACGGCTACCGTATCCAGAACATTTTCCGCGCCGGACTTGATTAGCCAGGAAACCCGCGGACGCGTTCTGGAAGCAGCACGTGTTCTCAACTACAGGCCACGTGGCTCCCGGGCCCCATTGCCGGAACTGGATACCTGGGATCTTTCCGGGCCAGTGCCAGAAGCTGCCAGAGACTACATCGGCTTTCAGTTTTTCTCTGCTGAACCGGAAGATACACTCAGCACCAACGCGTTTTACCTTCCGATGCTCTCCGGGGCTCAATCGGAAGCCGCCAACCTTGGGATGCACCTGCTTTTGCATGAATCAGATAGGCGCGCCGGCGCTCAAGATCTGCCCAAGATGGTGCAGGATCATGTGGTTGGTGGGATGCTTCTGGTGGGCATGGCCGAGCCAGATACGCTTTCCGCCTTTGCACGAAGTGTGCCGAGAGTAGTGCTACTGGATCATCGTGATGAGGCTGGCACATTCGAAAGCGTGATTTCGGATGGCACACGCGGCGCGCGCGCTCTCACTGAGCACCTGCTTGGGCTTGGCCACCGCAGAATAGCTTTCTTTATGTGTGAACAAAATGTGCCCGCATTTATGGATAGGCTGCGCGGGTACGAAGCCGCTCTGCGCAAAGCAGGGCTAAGCCCAGATCCCGGGCTGGTTATCTCCGGAGACTCAAAAGCTGCAGCGCGGCATAACCTGCACGCACTGCTTGCCTCCCCGGGCCGACCAACTGCAGTGATGGCCTCCAACGATTACTATGCGTTTGTGGCAATGACTGTGGCAAGAGAGCTCGGGCTCAAACTGCCGTTGGATCTCAGTATTACCGGATTCGACGACCTGCCAATGTGCACTCATACACATCCGGCGCTGACAACTGTGCGGGTTGAGAAAGAGTTCATGGGGAGGCTCGCCGTTCGTCGGCTGCATGCTCGCATGCATGCTTCCCAGGCATCGCTGGCGGAACCCTGCATCTGCAGCCAGGTTCCTGTTAGCGTTGTTAACCGTGAATCTACCGGGCCGCCTCGTCGGCCCTGATAGCGGATCCTGCCGCCGCGTACGCTGGTCTTCAGCGTTAGCTGTCTGTAGCTCTCAAGGCAATGGCAGCAGCAGGGGAATCATCTAAGGTTGCTACCGATATCCTTACCAGAGGGAAAAACAATGCAGCGAAGCAAGTCAGCCTTTACTCTTATCGAACTGCTCGTCGTTATCGCAATTATTGCGATTCTGGCGGCCATCCTATTCCCAGTATTTGCCCAGGCACGTGAAAAAGCCAGGCAAACTTCCTGCCTTAGCAATACCAAGCAGCTCGGAACGGCCATCCTGATGTACGTTCAGGATTATGATGAAACGTATCCCCGTGCATGCCCGGATGACTGGTGGTTCTACACCTGGGAAAACACCGTTCAGCCCTACGTTAAGAACACCCAGGTTTTTAAGTGCCCCAGCGATTCCAACCAGGCTCAGAAGACAGATAGCGGTGGCGCAGCCACCGATATGAGTTGGGCTGGCCCCAAAATCTCCTACGCAGCAAACGGACTCATTAAGTGGACGAATGGTGCCAATACGATGATAGGTGTCATCGGATTAAACCAGAGCTGGATCAGTAACAACATCGCAACACTGTCTTATGTTGGCCGCCCGGCAGAAACCATCATGCTCGGCGAAAAGCACGATCCGGATAACCTGCCCTGGTGGGGACCGCGCTCTCAGTTCTACAGCGACGGCGTATGGAACTGGTCTTGGGGCTGTGGTTCCATCCCCGTTGGCACACGCAGTGCAACCGCTGCATATCCAAATGGCCCGGATGGCTGCGCAGCTAACAAGCATGGGGGTATGAACAACTTCAGCTTTGCAGATGGCCACTCCAAGGCGATGAAGCCTTCGGCAACCAACCCTGGCGATCTGTACACCAGCGATCCTGTTCTGCTCAGCAAGAATATGTGGGACGCTACCCGCAACTAAGCACCCCAGTTCGAGCCGGCTGCTGATCCACCGGGGTGGCAGCCGGCACCGGAGACTACGGATATGAAGTTAAGCAGCGCTCCAAAAGGAATTCTGCTACTTGCCCTTGGGCTCTGCGGCGCCTGTGCCCTCGCAACTGGCGGGTGCAAAGGCGATGCTGAGCTGAGTAAATCAGATGTTAGCAGGCTGAAAGAGGGTCCGCCCAAAGAGATGCCTGAGCAAGCAAAGAAGATGTTTGAAGAAGCCAATAAGGCCGGCAAAGGTGGTCCACCACCCGGAGCCGGTGGTCCGCCTCCCGGTGCACAGGGCGGTGGCAAGTAAGGCGCTTTTTCGCGAAATCAGCATGTGCTTTCTCCACTAAATAAAGGGCCAGATCGAGCTATCACTCGATCTGGCCCTTGCTGCTTTCCGAGTGCCAAATCCAAGCCAAATCCAATTCTGGTACAATCTCCCCAATGTCCATCCATTGTCGGAGACCGATCGCTATGAAATGCGTGAATATTCCACTCGTCGCTGCAACAATCACTCTTGCTGCCATCGCTGCACCCGCCCAGCAAAACCCGGCCGGGTTTGCCAGGCCAAATACAGCAGTTGTCAACGATGCCTTAAACCCCCTTAAACCCGGCGAGGCAAAGTTTACAGGCGGGCTTATTGGCCAACGCTGGGACCTTAACGCACAGGCGCGACTTAGTAAGGTGGATGAAAACGAGCTGCTGGATTGCTTTGAGCGCCGCACAACACCCCATCAGGATTGGGCAGGTGAGCATGTGGGCAAATGGCTGCATGCTGCAACCCTTACCTGGGCAACCACGCTTACCCGGGGAGCAAATCACGATACCGGCTTGAGACCAATGATGGATAGGGTAGTTGGTAGGCTCCTGAAAACGCAGGAACCAGATGGCTATCTTGGCTCTTATGTGCCGGAGCATAAGTGGACCAGCTGGGATGTGTGGGTGCACAAATACAATATTATTGGCCTGCTAACCTATGCCCAGTACACTGGCAGTGTGCCCGCGCTTGAGGCATCTAAGCGCATGGGTGATCTCTTAATTCACACTTTCGGCTTTGGGCCGGGCCAAAAAGATATTAATCGCGCTGGTGAGCACATGGGCATGGCAGCAGATAGCGTTCTGGAGCCCATTTTGCTGCTGTACCGCGCCACGGCCGATGCCCGTTACCTTAATTTCGCGCGCTACATTGTTAAGAATTACGATACTACCGGCGGCCCGGCCGTACTGGCATCGCTGGAAAAAACTCACTCTGTGCGCCGTGTTGCCAATGGCAAAGCGTATGAGATGACATCTAATTTCAATGGCCTGCTGGAGCTGTACCGTATCACCGGAGACACCCGCCTCCTTAAGGATATGCAGATTGCCTGGAATGATATCACCTCCAACCGCCTCTACCCAACCGGCAGTGCATCTTCCTATGAAGTGTTTCAGGAGAACGGGGTGTTCCCGCCCGGAAACGCCGCCAATATCTGCGAAACCTGTGTTACCGTTACCTGGGAGCAGATGAACCTTCAGCTGCTTCGGCTGCTTGGCAAATCTGAGTTTGCCGATGAAGTGGAGCGCTCGGTTTACAACCACCTGTTTGCTGCACAGCGGCCCTACGGCGGCGATTGGGTTTACTACACCCCGCTGGATGGCCGTAAACAGTATGATAACTACACCACGTGCTGCCATTCCAGCGGCCCGCGCGGGGTAGCCCTGCTGCCAGAGTTCAGCTGGATGACCTCTGGTAGTGGTGCTCCTTCGCTCACCGCAGTGCTATACAACGCCGGCACCGTAACCACCTCGCTGCCAGGGGCGGGTGCCGTAACTGTAACTGAAAAAACTGCCTACCCCCTGGAGGGCAGAGTTGAGTTCAACGTACGGCCGAACGCGCTGAATTCTAACTTCGCATTGCGCCTGCGAATACCTGCCTTTGCTGTGAACGGAGGCTGGCGTGCCACAGTTAACGGCAAAGCCATTGCCGCACCCAGGCTGGTTAATGGCTTTCTGGAGATCCGCCGCAACTGGCACCGAGGCGATACGGTTGTTCTTGATCTCCCGGTAGAAACAAAGCTGGTGGCAGGCAAGGGCACCGAGGCAAAACGCGCTATGATCACCCATGGCCCACTTGTCTTTGCCCTGGATTCTGCCCTCAATCCAAACCTGGGCATGCTCAAGAATGTGGAGCTGGCTTCGCAAACTGTATCCGGCCTGCACCTGCGCTCTGTTACAGCTAAAGAGCGCGAGGGGCTTGGCTCTGCGGCAAAATACTGTAGCCTCATCTTGAAGGCAGATGTGAAGTACGGCATCGATATTAAGCCCGGAACGGCTTACCTCTCTCCATTCGCTGAAGCCGGCGTGGATGGCAGAAGCCAGTTTTCGGTATGGGTTGCGCGGCCAGGATTTGGCGCTAAACAGCGCGTTTCTGCATCTCTTTTTGCAGGGGCTCTGGTTACCGTTTCCCGAACGGGCAATGCTGATGGCGATATCACGGATGATGACCCCACCACCTACCGGGTTACATTTAACGGTAGCCTTGAGAAACGGGATTGGTATGCCCTCTCACGCACTACACCTGTAACAATCGACAGGGTGGTGTTTATGCACGGCAAGACATTTCACGATGGCGGCTGGTTCGATACAAACCGTGGTAAACCAACGGTCGAGGTTCAGACGGAAATTAATGGACCCTGGACCCCGGTTGCAACGCTGGAAAGCTACCCGCACACAACGGATACCAATTCTGCCGGATTAACTCCCGGGCAGAAGTTCGAACTTACATTCCCTTCCATTCGCGTTTATGCTGTGCGCATTGGGGGCAAACCTTCTTCAGGAGATAACCCTGCTCAGAACTTTACGAGCTGTGCGGAGCTACAGGCATATGGGCCACCTAAACAGTGATAGGCATAATGCCAATACCCGTAAACACAGAAGGATTTTGGTTAACAGTAGTTGTATCCTATGGCGGTTTTGAGTCCTGGATAAGGACATCCTCTCGCCATTCCAGAAAACAGCGCTGTACCGGAATGTTGTGCCGAGGGCATCAGGATGATGCCCGAAGTACGGTCGGTGTGAACATGGCATCGCTTCTGCCATGAATCTGTACTCTGAGTTCGTTCCAGATCTGCCTCTGACATGATAAAACAAATCTTCGCTCTCGCGGGATTAGTGTGTGGCGTTGCTGCACATGCAGATTCTCCGGTTGCGTATGTGCACGCCAGAATCTATCCCGTTTCCGGAGCCCCCATAACCGATGGCACCCTCATAGTTTCCGGCGGCAAAATCACCGCTGTCGGAAAGAGCCCCATCATCCCTCCCGGCGCACGGCGTGTAGATCTTCATGGGGCAACGGTTATACCGGGCCTCGTGGATGCGTCTTCGTCGCTGTTCATCACAGAGGAGACGTTTGGGGGCGCCGCCAGTCCTGATCAAAATGTGCTGGATGGTATCGATCCTTTTGATAAGAATGCCGCAAAGGTACTGCAGCGCGGGATAACCACGGTATATGTTTCGCCGGGCGGCCGTGGTGGCCTCGGTGGCGTGGTTAAGCTTCAGCTTCCTACCGCCGAAACAACAAAAGGTGTTGCGCCAATATTTGAAACGGCGCTTAAGCAGAAGGCTGGCCTTCAGATGACGCTCGGTGTTTCATCTGCTGGCCGCTCTTCCTCTCTGGATAGGCTTGCATCCTACCAGGCGTTGCGCGCTCAATTTGCCTCCGCTAAGAACTACCTAAAACAACAGGAAAAGGCCGAGGCAGAAAAGAAAGCAGCCCAGCCAGCGCCCGCCGGTGGGCCGCCGCGCCCTGCTGCGCGTGAGCCAGAGCCCGATGCTGCAACCGAAGATATGGCACAGCGTCGCCAGTTTCCACGTGGTGGCCAGGGGCCGCGCCCACAGCAATCGGCGGCACCCAGAACACAGCCAATTCAGGAAACGCTGGCAGCTGCACTAAAGGGCGAAATACCTGTACGTATTGAAGCCCATAGATCCGATGATATTCTGAATGCTCTGCGCCTTCAGGATGAGTTCCACTTCAAACTCATTCTTGAGTCTCCAGAGGAAGCCGATTTAGTTCTCAGCCAGATCAAGTCACGCGGGGTATCCATTATCTGGTCGCCAATGCGTGCCGAGGGGGCCCCCACACTCGAATCCAATCTGTATAGCCCAACCGGAGCGGCAGGTATCGCAAAGGCCGGCCTTAAGTTGGCAGTATCGGCCAGAAGCAGCAGTGGTGTAGCCTCTCGCTTCCTGCTGCAAACGGCATGCATGGCAATTTCGGCTGGCCTAAGCGAAGATGCCGCACTAAAAGCGGTAACGCTGGATGCCGCCGAAATGCTGGGTGTTGGCGAAAAAGTGGGAAGTTTGAAACCTGGAAAGGATGCCGATTTCGTGGTGCTTACAGGCTCGCCGTTCCGGTCGCAAACGCATGTCAGCCAGGTATTTGTTGGGGGGGTGCAGGTATATGGCGCACTATAACCCCAATGTGGGCAATAGCCCGCTTACTCGGCGCAATCTGCTCGGTCTATCCGCAGCGGGGATGCTCACCCTTGCAGCAGATGGCATTGCAAATGCCGCCGCTTCCGTAATCGCCATCCGGGCCGATGTTCTTTACCCGGTTAGCAGCCCTGGTATTAAGAATGCCGTAGTTATCATCCGTGGTGGGCGCATCGCTTCCGTGGGTGCCGGGCTCTCGGTGCCAGCTGGTGCAAAGGTGCTGCATGCTGCGGCCGTAATTCCGGGCCTGGTAGATCCGCACTCCTATCTTGGAGTGTACGGCCAGAACAGCGAACCCGTAGATGCCGTGACTCCAGATTTTCAGACATTGGACGCTTTTGTTCCGGATGATCGGCATGTTCTGGCAGCAGTTGCAGCGGGCATAACCACCGCGCTTGTTGCCCCTGGTAACTCCGGGGTACTTGCAGGCAAGGCCGGGCTCGTTCATCTCGGAAGTACATCGGAAGTTGTTGCGAGTTATGCTGCCCAGAAAATATCCGTCTCTGCAGATGCCGCCGCCGCCGATAAAAACCCAACATCCCGAGATGGTGCCGCCGTGCTGTTCGGTAAGGCGCTTACCGCAGCTAAGAGTGGGCTTGGAGTTAGCAGTACCACACAAAGCACCCCGCTTATCGGGATACCAACGGGGCTAAGTCAGCGGGCAGAAGCGCTCCTGCCATTGCTCAATCGTAAGGTACCAGGTATCTTTCATGCTCCTGGTGCCGATGATGCAGAGATTGCTCTCGAGTTGATCGCAAGGTTTGGCCTTAAAGCTGTGCTGCTGCACACTGCGGATGCCTATCGCATCGCGGGCAACATCGCGAAAGCTGGAGTAGGGGTAGCTCTTAGCCCTCTTTCACTTACAGATTCTGATCGAACGCTTGGCAACGCAGCAAAGCTAAGTGCGGCGGGAGTTAAGGTTTCATTCTGCTCTGATGCCCCGCTAACCGCTCCCGATTCGCTCCGGCGCTCGGCCTGCCTTGCAGTGCAATTCGGGCTTCCAGAGGCAGTTGCGCTGGCGGCCATCACGCAAACCGCTGCGCAGCACGCGGGTGCAGCAGGCTTTGCTGGCTCAATATCGCCCGGTTTACCTGCCGATCTGGTACTTCTGAATGGAGATCCGCTTGATTACGGCACACGCATAGAGGGCGTAGTATCGCGCGGTAAACTGGTTACAGGAGGCTCGGCCCATGCATCTTAAACAGCTGTGCAGATGGGTGCCGGCTACTTTGGCACTACTGCCCGCCCTGCATGCTGCCGGGCAGCAAAAGGCAGAAAAGATCGCCCTCACCGGGCTTCATATCATCCCGGTGCAGGGGGCAGAGATTGCGTCAGGCACCATCCTCATCGAGGGTGGCATCATCAAGTCTGTGGCTGCGGGCTCTGCTGTTCCCTCGGGCTATCGCGTTGTTGATCTCAGTGGCAAGACGGCCGTGCCGGGCTTTGTGGATGCAAACTCGCGCATTGGCCTTAAAGACAATGCCAATGAGCAGTATGCAGAAGTTACTCCAGAGTTCCGGGTGGTTCAGCAATATCGGCCATACAGCATTGATGTTAAGCGCGCCCTTCAATCCGGCATCACTACACTTTGTTTAACCCCGGGCTCGGCCAATATTGTTGGCGGACAGTGCTCAGTGGTGAAAACTGATGCAGAATCCATTGAAACTGCAACCGTTCGCAAGAATGTTGCCGTGCGCGCTGCCCTTGGGGAAGATGCGTTTAGTGGCAATGGCGGGTTTCGCTCCGCGGGCAGCAACCTTACCAATATCTATCTGCGGCGGCCCAACTCCAAAATGGCATCTGTATTTGAACTTCGCCATGCCCTCAGCCAGGCCATACGCTACCCCGCCCTTACGCGGGTTGTAAATGGCCTTGCCCCACTGAGAGTGCACGCGCGTGCTGCAAACGACATTCGTGCGGCTGTCACCATCGCAGATGAGTTTCATGTGCGCTCTCTGGTGATCGATGATGCAATTGAGGCCACACAGGTGATGGATGTGCTCTCATCACACCATATCCCTGTTGTACTCGGCCCATTCAACGATCCGCAATCCTTCGCACCAGAACGCACAAGCGCTCTGCTAAACACGGCAGGCTTGCTGGCAGATGCGGGCATTCGTGTGGCTTTCGGAACTGGCGGTGGCGATGAAACACTGCTGCGCCATGCGGCCATTAGTGCCGTGCATGGCGGCATGAAGCCAGATGCAGCGCTAAAGGCTATTACCCGCACCGCTGCCGAAATTTCCGGCGTGGCCGATAGGGTAGGCTCGCTCGAGGCAGGCAAGGATGCCGATATTCTGATCCTGAATGGCGATCCGCTGGATCCCACAACACATATTGAGAAAGTACTGGTAAACGGACGGGTGGTGTTCAGTGAATAATAGCCAGCGAACACGCTATGCGCGCAAAATAGGGCTTGCGGTTCTTGCTTCGGGAATGTGCCTCTCTCTGGCAGATTACGCAGCACAGGCCCAGGATGCCGTTACTGCTATCCGGGCTGCAAAGCTCATACCTATCTCTGGTGCCGAGATTTCAAACGGTGTCATCCTGATCCGTGGCGGAAAAATTGTCGCCGTTGGTCCGGCTGCTTCGGTTCCGATTCCGCCCGATGCAACTGTTGTTCAGGCCGATGTGGCGATGCCGGGCACCGTGGAGGCACATACCTCACGCGGTATGGATGCACCCAACGAAAACGTTTCTGTGGTTCCATTTGTTTCTACCGCAGATGGCATCGACCCGGTGAATATCACCTTTGAAGATGCCCTGCGAGATGGCATTACCACGCTTCAGATTATTCAGGGCAATAACACCGTGGTGGGCGGAACCGGCATCATCGTGCGGCCCGTTGGTCCCACCGTTGAAAACATGCTTGTGAAGCGCCCCGGAGCAATGAAGCTCTCGCTCGCACCCTCTGGTGGGCGCAGCCGCATTACCCAACTGGCAGAACTAAAACGTGCGTTTGAGGACTTCACTACCTACCGCAAAGGGCTGGATGAGCGGCGCGCAACGGCAAAAAAGGCCGGTCAGCCTGAAGAGGCTATCGACCCAAAGCAGGCCGCCATGCTTGATCTGGTGTACGGCCGCCTCAAGGCATTCCTGTACTGCCCATCAGATGTTGAGGTTTTGCGAGCTATCGACTTTGTAATGGCCCAAAAGATCAAGGTTGTTCTGGTGCTCGGCCCGGATTGTTACCGCACGGCAGGTGCCATCGCTAAGGCCGGTTTGTCCGTAGTGCTGGATCCAAAACTGGTAACCTGGGAAACCGATGAAGACCAGGATAAAGAGGTTCGCCACATTTTGCCTCTGGAGTTCTACCGGGCAGGCGTAAAGTTTGCACTGGAAGCAGCGCCAACATCCCTCGCATCGCGCTACCTGTTTTATCAGGCCGCTCAGGCCGTTAGTTATGGCGTGCCCCGTGCAACGGCACTCCGCTCTATAACCCTCACTCCTGCTGAGCTTATCGGGCTGGAGGCCAGAACGGGCAGCCTGGAGGCAGGAAAAGACGCAAACATTCTGCTGCTAACCGGGGATCCACTGGCAAGCGGCACCTGGGTGGATCGCGTTTATATTGAAGGCCACCTGGCCTACGAGCGCAAGAACGATATCAGGCTGCAGAAACTGCTGACCGGCAAGGAGCCTGCGGATGCTCGCTGATCTGCTGATAACCGGCCTGTGTGCGGCCGCAATCGCCGCACCCCCGCCATCGGCAAAGCCAGCCGCCGCCTCCCCATCCGGGGTCGGGATTACGGCTGTACACGCCGGCCGTATCATCACCGGCACCGGTGCTGATATTAAAGATGGCATTCTGCTTATCCGAGATGGGCGTGTTATTGAGGTTGGCCCAGCCTCAAAAATCAAAGTGCCTGCCGGCGCGCGAATAATCGATGCGCGCAGCGGCATTGCCATTCCCGGGCTGGTTGCCGCCTACTCCGCTCCTCTGGAGGCAGATGCAGCCGAATCTGTTTCGCCTGATGCCCGCGCAATCGATGGATATGATTTCACCGCCTCGGGCAAAAAACTGCTCCAAAGTGGCATAACCTCGCTCTACCTCTCCACACCCGCGCATCGTCTGCTTGCGGGGCAGGGAGGTGTTGTCAAGCCAGGAGGAGCCATTGCAGGATCTCGATCGGCACGCACCGTGCGCGCTTCCGCAGATCTGCGCGTTGTGATTGGAGATGCCGTTCACAGTGCACCAGCATTGTTTCGGCCGGCCATTCCGCCCACAACAGAAAACCCGCTTCTGCCAGCCCAGCGACCACTAATAACCACCGTGCCATCCCAGTTTGCGGTGCTTCGCCAGCTGTTCGCAGACGCGCGAGCTGCAATACTGTTCCCCAATGCGGTGCGCTCCGCTGGTATTGGTGCTCCGGATGCCGACAGGCATCCAGCAGAACGAAAAACCAAGCTGGCTCCCCTTGTCGATATTCTGCGGGGCACATACCCACTTAGAATTCATGCCGATACCGTTTCAGAAATTCGTGCATCTCTCCGCTTTGCAGCCGAACAGCGTATTCCGATAGTGCTGGAAGGTGTGGCAGAGGGTGGAACAATAGCCGCAGAGATTGCGGCGCGGCACGTTCCCGTTGTTGCTTCCACGCCCATTGATCCTGCAGCGTCCATCGGTGAGGATCTTGCTCGGGAATCGCTGAGCGGTAAGAAGAGTGCCGATAACATCGCCCGCCTGGTGCATGCCGGGGTAAAAACCGCTTTAATGCCTGCATCTGGCAGCCTGCTTAACGATCTGCTCGGCGCGGCAGCAGCTCAGGTTGGGCAGGGGCTAACTCCTCAGGAAGCTCTTGGCCTGATCACTCGATCGGCTGCGGAAACGCTCGGGGTATCTTCTCGCGTTGGAACCCTGGAAAAAGGCAAAGACGCAGACATCCTGGTGTTGAGTGGAGAACCCCTGGCAGGGGGCTCTCATGTAGAGTTGGCGCTTGTTAATGGCAAACTTGCCTATGAGCATGGTGATGCCTCGGCTGCAGGGCTAACGGCCATTCGAGTTAAGCGCGTATACACCGTATCTCATGGCATTATCGAAAATGGTGTTGTGCTCGTTCGTGGCGGCAAAATTGTAGGCATCCGCACGGATGGTGAGGTTCCACCGGGAGCCAAGCTCATCGATAAACCGGGGTCCACAATCATTCCGGGCATCATCGATAGCGGAAGCTACCTTGGCCTTCACACAGATTCTGAGCCGATCCCGGCCGTGCCTGGAGCGCCAGTTGCAGGACCAATATCTGGAAAAACCAGGCTTTACATGGCGTTAAGGGCGCATGATCCAGCGCTCGCCGAGGCGTTGGCTTCCGGTGTTACCAGCATTCTCCTTTCGCCACCTGCCTCCGGAGCCATCTCCGGCACCGCCAGCCTGCTGAAAACCGTGGATGCGCCAGATAGTACCGATGGGCCAAAGTCTCGCGTAGTTCGCGATGCCGCCGCTATTGTATTCAATGCGGTGGGTGGCAGCCCGCGCATGGCGCAGCCCTGGGCACTGGAAGAGATGCTGGCGGGAGCAAAGTCCTACCTTCAGCGCCGCACTCTCTACGTGCGAGAGCACAAACAGTGGGAAGTTGATCGTGATGAGGCCAGGCGGCTCAAAAAGGAACTGCCTGCGGAACCGCAAGAGGTTGCGCAAGATGAGGATATGGATGCCCTGTTGGGCCTCTTTAAACACGATATCCCTGCCCTTGTTCATGCTTCGCGTTCAGATGAGATTTTGAATGCGCTCAAAGCGTTCCGAGATGGTGCCGATCTGCCAGTTACACTCTTCGGTGCTGCGGATGCCTACCGCATTCCGGAAGACCTCAGAAAGCGCGGTGTAAGCGTTGCTTCCGGCCCAGGTGTTCTCCGTGCAGATCATGGTGCCACCATCAACACCGCCGCGGTGCTGGCAGATGCAGGTGTAAAGGTTATTCTGCAAAGCGGCAGCGCCTCTGGCACGCGGTTCTTGAGATTAAATGCGGCCAGCGCTGCACGCCAGGGCCTGAACCCGCAGGATGCACTGAGGGCGATCACGCTGTCTCCTGCAGAAGCACTGCATGTAGAAGGCAGGCTTGGCAGCATAGATTCTGGCAAAGATGCTGATCTGGTAATTCTCAGTGGGGATCCACTGGAACTCACTTCACATGTAGAGGCTGTGTTTGTGGATGGAAAGCTGGTGTACGATGGCAAAAGCGTTCACTGATACTCAATATAAAACAATACGTGCTGCCTTCGGTGCAGCCGCTATCATGGCTGCCGGCCTGCTGCACGCAGCCCCGGCCAATGCTCAGAAGCGCCCGCTGGCAATCCGCGCTGGCCGCATCTTAACGGTTACTAAAGGCAGCATCGATAACGGGATTATCCTGGTTCAAAACGGCAAGATAATTGCCCTTGGCTCCGAGCGGGATGTGGTTATCCCTGCAGATGCCGATGTGCTGGATGCGCGGGATCAATGGGCGATGCCCGGTCAAATTGATCTGCATGCGCATGTTGGCAACGATTCCGGCCTGCACGATTACGTCCACACACTTAATCCAGAATTTCGTGTCTGGGATTACGTTGATCCGGATGATCCTCTGGTTCGAGATGATATTGCCAGTGGCGTAACCACCCTGCTTACCATCCCAGGCAGCGGCGGCAACCACTCTGGCTTTGGCGTGCTCTGGAAGCTTGGCGGCGCCCCAAGAGAAGATCTGTACCTGCGTAAGCTCGGAGTTATGAAGGTTGCACAGGCATACAATCCAGAACGGCAGGCGGGCGATCTAGGCCTGAGCCGAATGGGTATGTGGTGGATGCTCCGAGAGATGTTCTCACGCGCAAAAGCCTACGAGGCCACAGCAGCGGTAGCATCGAATGGGGAGCCTGTACCCGCGAACAAGCTCGCGGCAAACGGCAGGCCAAACGTGGTGCTCAATACCGCCCCACCTTCGCCCCGCATCATTGGCCTGGATAATCTGAGGGCTGTGCTCGAGAAGAAAACTCCTGTGCTGGTGCACACTGCGGGTGCACGAGATGTAATGGGAACCATGCGCATGTTCCATGATGAAATGGATGTGCGCCTCATCATCTCACATGGCGAGTTTGGTGGCTTTAGAGCTGCCGAAGAGGCCGCAAAGCGCAATATACCTGTGAATGTTGGCCCGCGACTTTACGATTTTTCGTTCCAAACCTACGATCGCAAGTTCTACAGCATCGCGCAGAAATATGCCGATGCCGGTGTTCAAACCCTTTCGCTAAATACAGACTGCCCCGTTATTCCCGCTGAAGATCTGTTTCTGCAGGGCACTATTTCTGTTCGGATGGGTATGGATGAGGATCTGGCACTGCGCGCTGTTACCTACAATCCTGCAGTGAGCATTGGCATCGCGGATAGAGTAGGCAGCCTGGAAGTGGGCAAAGATGCCGATATCGTGCTCAAGCACGGATCGCTGTTTGATGTTCGCAACCCCATTCAGCGCGTTTACATAAATGGCAAGTTGGTGTATCAGCACGGCCAAAAGCGCCGCGGCGTTGGCGCTGGCCCATTTGCCTCGCACGATGCCGTTACCGATGAGGATGGCGAAGAGGAAGATGGCAAAGTGGAATCTGGCTCTGTGCGCCGTGGCTTTATCGTAACCGATCCAGTCTCTGGCGAAACCGAAAACCAGGAACAATCAGGTGCTGAAAACAGGAAGGGCTCAGAATAGTGGTTTCCCAGCCCCGTAAAAATGCGCGTGTTTTCTCCCGCCGTGCCGCCGCTGCCCTTGGCCTATCTGCACTAACTACTTTTGCAGCCTCTGCCGCAAGTGCGGGCCAGCAGACTTTCACGGACCCATTTGCGGATGATACCGTTGCCATTGCGGCAAAGCACATCATCACGGTAAACTCCGGCATCATCCAAAATGGTGTTATTCTCTGCCGTGGCGGCAAAATCATTAAGCTCGGTGCAGACGTTAAGGTGCCATTTGGAGTGCCCATTCTGCGTGCCGATACGGTAATTCCAGGCATCGTTGGTATCAGCTCTCAAATTGGGCTTTCGGCCGCAGGGGCCACACCCACACCGGGCCCGGGCGGTGGGCCGGGTGGTGGGCCGGGTGGTGCAGGTTTTGGTGGGGCCCGCGCCTCGGCCAACCCACACCTGAAGGTGCTTGATGAGCTTTACCCGTTTGATGATAACTGGAGCAGGCTAGCGCGCGAGGGTGTTACCACCCTGGCACTTGTGCCGGGAGGCACCGGCATACCTGGCCAGGGAACAGTAATCAAACCGGCAGGCGATACGGCCCAGTCTATGGCGATCGCCCCCAACTCAGTACTTTCGGTTCACTTTGCTGCAAATACCCAGACCATGGACCTGATCCGAAGCACCTTCGAAGGAGCTCGGCCACAACCAGTCGATCCCGGCGCGGATCCTATGGGAGACATTTTTGGTGGCGATGGCGCTGCACGGCCCCCTCTGGCTCCTGGCCAGGTGCGCCGCGGCCAGGGGCGAGGTGGTGCTCCCGGTGGCGGGCCTGCTGGACCAATTGGCGGTAACACTGCCGCCCGGCAGCAGCCCGTACTTAAAGCATTTAACGGCGAAATACCTACCATGGTTGCCTGCCCGGATAATGCCTCGGTGGCATACGCACTTCCGCTCTTTGCCTCCTTCGATAAGCTCAAACCCATCTACATTTTAACGGCACCCGATAGTGACAGAGTGGCCAGCTTGCTTGGGGCAAAGAGCCAGGATGTGGTTCTGCCTGCAGCGCTTATGCTGGAGCCACTCACCACAAACCGGGTAAATGTTGCCGCAAAGTTCCTGGATGCCGGCTGTAAAGTTGCCTGTAAGCCAACTGCAGATGATGTAGAAGGCTATCGCACACTCCGGTTCCAGATGAGCCAGTTAGTAAAGGCGGGTATGGATGCGGATATGGCGCTGCGTGCCATAACGCTTGCCCCGGCAGAGATGCTGAATATCTCTGGAAGGGTTGGCAGCGTTGCCGTGGGCAGAGATGCCAACCTCATTCTGCTGGATTCAGGGCCTTTTGAACCCGACAGCCGAGTTCTTAAAGTTGTACTGGAAGGCAAGGTGGTTTACAATGGCGATTGATAGCAGCCTCCGAATCCGGCCCGCTGGCCCTGTTCTTGCTGCCCTTTCGCTTGCGAGCTTGCTTGCCTGCAATGCAAAAGCTCAGGAAACGGCCGCCGAAACGCCTGCAAAGCCACAGGAAGCGGCAGCGCCAGCACCGGTTACATGTATTGTAGGTGGCGATGTGTGGACCGTAACCCATGGTGTTATTAAGAACGGCGTAGTCATTATTCGTGGCGCAAAAATCGAAAAGGTTGGCGGCTCGGATCTTGCCGTGCCAGCTGGTGCAACCATCGTTCATGCCGAAGGCAAAGTGGTAGCCCCAGGCTTTGTTGCGGATGGTGCCCAGCTCGGTGGTGCCGTGCAGCCCGGCAATCGCCTGCGAGATTCTCTGGATCCTTACTCTTTATCGGTTTCGCTTGCGGCCGCATCCGGTGTTACCTCGGTTTATCTCTCTGGCACGGGCGCAGGTGGCCGCAGGCCCGGTGGTGGCGGTGGCGGTGGCAGGTTTGCACCTGCTGCAGCGGCAGATGGCAACTTCAGCACCAATAACATTGTGGTGAAGATGACGGAGGGTGATCTGGATGGCATGCCCGCTGCCGAATCTACCGTTATAACCCTTTCTCTTGAAAGTGCCAGAGGCGGCTTCGGCGGCTTTGGGGGCAGGGGTGGTGGCGCTGCAGCCGGCACATCCAGCACCCTTACCACGCGTTACAACATTGCCGATCAGCTAAAGCGTGCGTTTGATTACCAGCAGGCTCAGGATAAGTTTGAAAAGGCTGGAAAGCAGGGCACGGCCCCCACAAAACCGGGGGATGCGGATGCGGTGCTGCCACTCCTGAAGCATGAAAAGCTACTGCGAGTTAGCGCAAACTCCACAGCAGATATTCGTTATGCTTTGCGCCTGGCTAAAGAGTTCGGCATTCAAATGGTTATCTCACCTGCTGGGGAAGCCTGGGTAATAGCCGATGAGGTTGCCGCTCAAAAAGCATTGCTTGTGGTTTCTGCGCGCGATCGTACCATGCCAGATGAACGCCGCAATGCCCCAACCGGCAGCCATCCAGAGGGCACAGGAATTCTGGCGAAAGCGGGTGTGAATTTTGCCGTGCTTCCGCCAGATACATCGTTCTCTATTGGCGGTGAAATGGGGCGCGATATGCTTACCTTTGCGCTGGAAGGCAGCTACGTAATGCGTGGTGGTGCCGGAGCGCAGGCAGCCCTGGAATCAATCACCATTACCGCCGCAAAGGCCATTGGTATGGAGAAGCGTCTCGGTAGCCTGGATCCTGGCAAAGATGGCGATGTGCTTATCCTCAGCGGAGATCCCCTGGATTATCGCAGCTTTGTAGAGCAAACCTACATCAACGGCAAACTTCGGTACGACAGGCAGAAAGCAACCTTCTTCCAGCATATTAAGCCGCAGCGCACCAACTGATAGGCGCCATAACCTGAAAATGCAAAGAGGCGAGGATGCAACGCATCCTCGCCTCTTTGTATCTTAAGCTACACGATGCGGATTATCAGCACATCTCTTCCAGCAAAGCTGTGAGGCATGCATAGAAGGTGGGAACGCTCGAGAGCAGTACGCGCTCCAGTATGGTATGCGCATCCCGGATATCGGGTCCAAAAGAGATCATGCGCAGCCGTGGCACAATCCCTTTCAGTACTCCACACTCCAGCCCGGCATGAATTGCTGTTATTTTCGGGGACGTGCCAAGCACTCCGGCGAATACGCTCTCGGCAGTCTTTAGCAGTGGGTTTTCGCGGTCTGCTTCCCAGCCTGGGTACCCATCACTGTGTGTTACGTCTGCGCCGGTGGCTTGCAACGCAGGCCGGTGGATATCCTGAAACGTTTCGATAGCGCCAGCCGCAGAGGAGCGTGTGGAGCAGCTTAACGTAATGGCCGTGTCTGTGGTGCTGATTACCGCCACATTGTTGGAGGTTTCTACCAGACCGGGCACCGCTTCGGACATCGTTTGCGGGCCCCAGGGCACAGCCAGGATTGCTGCAAATACGGTACGTGTTTCCGCTGCGCCAATGGGCTCGCCTGCCGCGTTGGGCTCGGGAGTGCTCACACTTACCTTTACAAGCTCTGCCCCAATACACAGGGCTGACTTAAACGCCTCCAACTGCGCAGCAGAGCCAAGCTCTGTAGCGATTCTATCTGCCACGGGCGCATCTGCCCAGAGAGTTACTTCACATGTGCTGGGAATAACGTTGCGCTTAGAACCGCCGGTGATATTAGAAACCCGAATCTCATCTGTGCCCGCGGCATCGGAGATCGCACCAAGCAGCATGGCAATCGCATTGCCGCGGCCCTCGTTAATCTGCACACCGCTGTGGCCGCCGGGAAGGCCGGTTAGGCTAACCGTAATCGGCTTCCAGCCACCGGAGGCAGCGCTGCGAACTAACGGCCATACCGAAGTCATGTCGCGTCCGCCCGCGCAGCTAATGCATATCTCGCCCAGCTCTTCGCTATCCATGTTGATCAGATAGGTGCCGGTAATAATGGATGGGTCCAGCTGTGCTGCACCGGTGAGTCCGCGCTCCTCATCGATGGTAAACAACAGCTCCAGAGGAGGGCAGTTCTCAATAGCAGGGTCCAGCCCGGCAGCCAG
The DNA here is from genome assembly GCA_903859705.1 of uncultured Chthonomonas sp. Taxonomy (GTDB): domain Bacteria; phylum Armatimonadota; class Chthonomonadetes; order Chthonomonadales; family Chthonomonadaceae; genus CAIXIX01. The sequence goes on along the minus strand of CAIONQ010000002.1, from coordinate 32,698 downwards.
TGCTGCGGCCACGCCCATGCCATTATCCGCCCCCAACGTGGTATCGGTGCCAAGCAGCACATCCTGCACCTTGCCGTGTTCTTCCCGCTGTTCCACGCGAAGTTGAATGCCATCGGTAAGGAAGTTATGTGCGCTGCCTGGGGCCTTAACGCACACCATATCTGTGTGGCTCTGCAGAATAATGGTATCTGCGCCCACACCCTTGCCCCGTCCGGGCACCGCAATCACCGTATTGCCAATGGCATCATTGCGGCATTCCAGCCCATGTTCAGCGGCAAACGCTTGCAAGTAGGCCGTCATACCGGCCTCATTGCCACTTTCCCGGGGAACGGCAGAAATCTCACGGAATCTATCAAAAAGTAGTTCAGGTTTCATAATCATCTCCTGCCAGATATGATACCCGGCGGGTGGGTTGGAGAAGGGAGGGCAATGAGAGATGTGTTGCCTGCCAGAGTAAATCGGCAACCCAATGTTCCGCAATAGTTCCGAACTGTGGCTCGGGCCGGGACAAGCCACGGCCCCTAGTCGATGTGTGAGGCTATCGCTGCTCGGCACAACCACGGATTCAATACAGGTGCCTACTCCCACATCCCAAATAACACCCACACCGAACACAAAGGGCGCCGCACACCGGTGCATAAATTGCGGAATCGTCGTCTAACTGGTAGAATGTGCCCGCTAACAAATCCTATATATACAATGCGGGCATGGGTGGCCATGCGCCGCCTATTGTGGAGGAGGCATTCATTGCTACAAGAGTTTAAGGCATTTCTAACAAAATCTAACGCGCTTGCGCTTGCGGTTGGTGTGATCATCGGTGGGGCTTCTGGTAAAGTAGTCACAGCACTCGTAAACGATATTCTGATGCCGGTGATCGCTATTGTTCTGCCTAAGGGAGACTGGCGAGAACAAAAAATCATACTGTCAACAGCGAAGGATGCTGCCGGTAAAGTTACCGAAAACGCAATTAAGTACGGAGACTTTCTCGGCAACATGGTGGACTTCATCGCCATCGCCCTTGTGGTGTTCCTCATCACAAAGTGGCTGCTCAAACCCGCCCCAGAAACTCCCGCAGCGCCAACGCAAACGTGCCCCTTCTGCAAAGAGGCCAACGCCATCGATGCAACCAAGTGCAAGTGCTGCGCTTCCAGCTTAACGGTAGCCTGATAGCGCGCCAACAAGCAAACAAAAATCGAGCCCGGCGCAGCAGCGCCGGGCTCGATTTTTTTTGATAATTTTTAACCGCAAGAAACCGGTTCTTAGTCGCGGTCTATCATATCAGTGTATATGCCGGGTGTGCTGTCTGGTATCAGGGTTGCGCCGCAGGCTTTTGTGTAGAAACTGGCCGGGCCTACACCAGCGATAATGCCATAGGCGTAGCCAATCGCCCGCATATCCCACAGGGCTGCCAGCAAGAGCGCTTTGCCAATGTCCTTACCGCGTTCCCACTCTGCCACACCCGTAGGGCCGAAGAAGCCCCGCGAGCAGGCCTCATACGCGGCAAAGCCTATCACTTTCTTATCGCGGATTGCGATAAACAGGGATATCGGCTGGCGGCTGTAGCAGGGCGTTAATTCATCTGCCCAGCCCGTGGAAAAGTTGGTTTGAATGAAGTTACGTATCTGCGTGAGCTCAAAGGGATGTGCTCTGCGCACTACCACACCGTCTTCGCGCAGCTTATCAAGCAGCGGTGTAACAGGCGGCAGTTTTAGCAGTTGTACCAGCATATCGGCCATTTCTTCTTCTTCCTCAAATTCTTGTTTTACAGTTTCGGTTGCCATTATTTCCCTCTGTTAAGCGGTGGTGCTATTTCTTTGTGGCCGTTACTGCTGCCGAGGGCACAATGTGCACCTGGGTGGTAATGGCAAAACTGCGGCCACCAACCTCATAGGTTAGCTCGGCATAGGTTACGCCATAACCTGTTGCGGGGGCGGTAAACTTGCCCGTTGCGCCATCGCCGGTAACGGTCATTGGGTCCGAAACCCACATAGAATCCCGGAAGTCCTGCGTTGCCGCAGTAGTGTGATAAAGCTTTGCGCTCTTCGGCTTTACATCGCCATGAACGGTAAGTGTAACGCCATCCGTAGCCGGGGCAAACTTCCAGTTGAGCTTCGGCATGGCTGCTCCGCCCGCAACGGCATTGGCAAACACGCCCACCGTGTTCACGATGCGCAGCTGTGCATCCATGGCTGCCATGCTATGGCCAATATTGGGGTTGTAGAGCAGCCACTTCGGGCCCGGCAGGCCATCCCAGTACAGGTTAACGGCATCCTGCGCCCAGTAGCGATCGTTGGTGGCCGAAATAATCAGCTTGGGAATTGTAAGGCGATCCCGGTAGCTGTACGGGTCTTCAATCTGCAGCAGGCGCTTGCCGCGTGGCGTGCCTGCAATGTCCAGCAGTCCGCCATTGGTATAGTCTTTAATCTGCTCGCTGGGTTTGCCATACGCTTCCAGCTGGTGCGGAATTTGCACCGCCGCATTCAGAGTGTCAATCACCATTGGGGCAATGGCTTTCACGCGCGGATCTTTGCTGGCTCCTGTCAGCCAGGTGGTCCAACCACGCTTGGAGGCTCCGGTAACCAGGAATCCTTCAATATCCGGCTGCCCTGCCTGCTTTGTGTATGCCTGAATGGCGTCCATGGCTTTGATTACAGATTTTGCCATTGGGAAGTGCAGCGGCCAGGTTTCATCACCTGTCTGCAGAAACTGATTCCAGGTGTACGCAATCAGGGCATCCTCAGTTTTGCCACCATACAGCGGCTGGTTAGGGATGTTGAAAAGCATCGCGAACACACTGCCTGTAGATTTTGCTGCGGTTGCCCCCATGGCCTCGTCGGACTTGCCGCCGTTACCGCCCGTGTTCAGCAGTGCGCAAAAGTGCGGGTGTGCGGTGTTCTCTGGCCGGAAAATCTGCAGCTTGTGCTCCCACACAATTCCCTGCCAGGTTTGAGATACCAGATGCAGAGTGGTGATGGAGCAGCCATTGGCTGTGGTTTCGGCAGTTTTTTCCCATTTGTAAACGGGCTCTGGACGTTTTAGATAGGCATCCAGATCGGCTCTGGCATCAATACCAGAAACCAGGGCAACCGCTACGGTTAACAGCGCGATAATTCGCCTCATGTATTACTCTCCCGGAAAACGAGCTTTGTTTCAGGCGCCGAGTGCGCCCGTTCAATCCTATGACTAAAGGATACCGCGTAGCTTAACCTGCCGGCCCGAAGATGCGTTGAAATAGGGGGCTTTTCTTTTATAATTCAGCTGGTTTGTGTTTAGGAGCAAGCAACCGCTCACGAAGTTGCCCTTAACTATTTGGAAGGTAGCCGTGGCCGCTGCTTTGCTGATATCGATTGAATAATGAGTCTGTTTGGCTGCTCTGTCTCAAACGGCGATACGCTTTTTTCCACTGCCCAATTTATGATTGCTACCACGTCTGGTTCATCCAGGGTTTCTGGGCCACTCAGCCGGATGCCACGAACAGTTTTTGCCGTGCCTTCCAGCCTGCCTGTAGGATCTGGTATGGATTCCCCACCCATAATGAAGAGCGTGACGTACCGCGGGTAGGATGCAATGGATAGAATCGCATGAGAGGGGAGTGTGTTGGGAGAGAAGCCAATAACAAGCGCGTTGTAGTTATCATAAACCATCTCCACCGCACCTGGCAAAAGAGCCCGCACCCGTAAATGTGCCTGTTCAAACTGATCTGCAATCTCTGGCAGGTACCGAGATATGAATACTGCAAGCTGCTCTTCTGCGGTTGGCATGGTTTCGTATCCTTACGTTGTTAGTTTGCCGCTTCTTCTGCCGTCACTTCTCTGTCTGCTGCTCCTCCAGTAAGGGTCTGAGTTTTGCCACTCGGCCATTTAATAGATATTGAATCGTATTTATCTGCGCCTGAAAGCCCAAAGTGCAGGCGAGGATCACTTGCCGAGAAGTAGCTGCCGCCCGTTGTGGCCAGGCGCACAAGCTTCTTTGCACCTACAGTAACCGTTACCACTGCACCCTGCCCATCGGTTACGCTGTGCATGCCTTTTAACTTTACACGGAGCCAGTGGCCGGCCTTTGAGCTATTCTGCAGTATTAACGGAGCGCCCTCCAGGTCGCCAGCAATCAAATCGATACGCCCATCATTGTCCAGGTCCCCCATACAGAGAGATCTGCCAACTATCGGGCGCATTATGTCTTTGCCAGCTGCCGCTGATATATCCTTGAAGTGCCCGTTACCCTCATTCATCAGCACCATTGTGGATTCTGCATAGTGAATTTGTGCATCGGATTTTTCGATGTTATCCTGAACATGCCCGTTCACCATAATCAAATCCGGGAAGCCATCGTTTTTCAAATCGGCAAACTGAGTGCCAAATGCAACCTGAAGTGTACAGGGTGTTACTATCCCCGCCTGAAAAGCCCGGTTGCTGAACTGGCTGCCACCATCGTTGTGAAACAGGCTGCGGGGGTCTCGGCTAAACGTGCCAATGGCCATATCCAACTGGCCATCGCCATCATAATCGCTTACTCCAATGCCCATGCCACCCATAGCGCGTCCATCCGGGCCATAGGCCGTGCCGTTTATCACCCCTTCAGATTTCCAGCTTCCATCCGGTAAGCGGTGCAGCATATCGGCTTCCATTACGTCGTTTGCTATGTATAGCTCGGTATCGCCCGTGCCATAGATATCGCCGGCCAGCAATCCCAGCACTTTGCCGTGTGTTGGCGGCTGGTTCGCGCACTTACTGAATCGGAAGTTGCCATCGTTATGGTAAAGCACGCCAAACTGCGGCTTAAAGTTCTGTGGACCGCAGGCCATCAGCACCGGCCCACCCGGGCATAGCCCACTGTGGTTACCAAGGTTTACGTAGGCACCAACAAACAGATCTGGCAGGCCATCTTTGTCGTAATCAAACAGCAGTGCAGCAGAGTTCCACCGGTTCGGATCTTTGCACTCCAGCCCGGAGCCCGGGGTCTTATCTTCAAAATGGAATCCACCCAGGTTCTTGTAGATGGCAAAGCCACCTTTGGCGCAGAGAACCAGGTCTGGCTTCCCGTCATGGTCTACATCGGCCACCGAAATCCCAGTCCAGTAACCCGGCTGTCGGAGCCCGCTGCTCGCCGTTACGTCCTGAAACTTGAAATTGCCAATGTTGCGATACAACTTAACGTGGTCTGGGCCAGTCAGCACAATATCCAGCAGGCCATCGCCATCGGCATCTATCAGCGCGATGCCGTGGCCAATTGTGTCCTGAATGGTTAACGGTGTTCTGCCGCCATGCCCCAGCTTAAAGTCGATTCCGCTCTCAGCGTATCGGTCCACCAGAGATATTGGTACTGCATTTGTCGGCGGTGTGCTGGCGCTGCCATGAGACGTAGGTGGCGTTGCTGAAGGCTGCTTGCTGCAACCTGCTGCCAGTACAAGTACAAGTGCGCAAACAGCGGATGTAGTGTGCCTGCGTGCTATTTTGCACCTCCAGCCGGAGCGTTGGCGCTCTCCGCCATCAGGTGTCGGCACTGTTCTAACAGTGTGCGTGCCTTCAAGTTGTTTGGCTGCCGGTGAAGTGCATCTTCAAACTGCACCAGCGCGCTCTTAAGGCTGCCCTGCTGCATCAGCACGTCTCCAATTTCTACCTGTGCATTTACATCTTCGGGATGGTCGCGCAATCTTCGAGCCAGGGTCTGGAATGCAACATGCAGCCTGCGAATTTCCTGAAACTTCGCCCGCGCTGCCGCGGCCTTTTGCGGCTGGCCAGTTCTATCTGCCATTCTGCTCAGGTGAAACCATATTTCACCCAGGCGTGGATTGAGGGATGTAGCAGTTTCAAACTCGGCCATCGCTTCCGGAAATCGGTTGCGCTCCTCAAGTAGATTCCCAAGCTCAAAATGCGCTCTGTAATCGGATGGTGTTAGCGATACGGCCGTCTTCAGCTCAGCAATCGCCGTGTCTGCATCTGCGGCCGTAGCACCGTTGCGATGCAGGCACACTGCCAGCAAAAAGTGCGCGTACGCATTGCCCGGCAGCTTTTCCACGGCACGGCGCAGATATGGGATGGCCTCTGCAAATTGCGAAACATTGGTAAGTGCAGAACCATAGGCAAAGTTGTATACGCCAGCATCCGGTGCAAGCTCTACCGCTTTTTTCAGGTGCGGCACACCCTCCGCCTCATTTCCAAGGGCCGCCGTGTAGAGAATGCCGAACTGATACCAGGCTTCCGGGTTCTTAGGATCGTACTGCACAGCTTTACGGGCAGATTCTATCGCCAGTTCCGTTCTATCCTGTGCATGCCTGGCCATGGTCAAGTAAACATAGGGGCCGCCAGCGTCTGGCTTAAGAGCAATGGCATCCATAAGCGCTTTTTCGGCTCTATCGCCCGCATTCATAAATGCCAGGCATCGGCCAAGCGCAAACTGTATATCATAACTATCTGGTTTTAGCTTTGCTGCTGCATACAACTGCTCGGCAGCGGCGGGCAGTTGCTTCTCACGCGCCAGACGCACGCCCAGCGTATAGTAAATCCATGGAGAACTACTGTGGGAATCCGCCTCTTTTTGCAGAGCAGTCGTAGACATCTGCTCTGCTTGCCTGCGTTTGTACCCCTCACTGGATAGATACACAATGGAGCCCACGCTTATGAGAATAGCGAGGATGGCAAGAGTGATAGTTCTGGACTGCGAAGTACCAGCTGTTTGATTTGCATTTAACCGGGACATAAAGAGAGTGCCTGAAGAATTATTTTAATTATATTAGCCCATAAACAAGGATGTCCCGCTCCGGAGTACCGGAGCGGGACATCCGCGCAATTAAACGATCTTCCTGTTTACGGGAAGGCCGCCTCGAGGGAGCGCAGACCGGTTACGTAGCAGTTCTGTACGTCGTCACGGTTGAAGTCCCACATGCTGAACGGAGCAGCAGTTGCGGAGGGCTTCATCGCCTTAACATGGTAGTCGGCGAGCAGCACATTCCAGTTGCGGGTATGGCCGGCGTAACCGCCGAAGGCCCAGTTGCCATTTGCGGCGCCATCCGGGGTGTTGCCTGCGCACCACCACGGGGAAGCGTAGTCGTCCCAGTTGGTATTGCGGGTCTCTACCAGAAGGATCTTCTGAGCAGGTGCAGTGATTCCGGCGATCTTCGGATAGTTGCCATCAAACTGTGAGTTGGCATCGTTGATTCCGTAATCAGTTGCTTCCTGGGAGCCTGGTTGTACAGTGCTGGAACCGATTGGGGTGTAGCCCTGGTCCAGCTGGTCGGTCGGGTTGGACGGACACACCCAGATCTGTGTGTTCTTAATGTAAGGCTGCAACGCCCAGCGATAAGAATAGCTGGTGGAGTTGGTAATAGCCATATCTCGCGCAGAGTAATGCTCATCGTAGTCCTGAGTATACTGCGCGAATGCCAGCCCAATCTGCTTCTCATTGCTGAGGCAGGATGTCTGCCGTGCTTTCTCACGTGCCTGTGCAAACACAGGGAAAAGAATAGCTGCTAGGATAGCGATGATTGCTATAACAACAAGAAGCTCAATGAGGGTAAACGCCCTGCGGCTACATCCTCTTCCGAAATTGTACAAGTCTTGCTCCCCTTTCGATCACGAACCGCCCTTGGTCTTACGAAATTGCTTGCTTTGCATTGGATTGATACTTGTAGCAGTGACAATCCTACGAGGCAATTATACATAGGCTGCAAGATTATTGTCAATCTATGTTTCGATTTGTGCAATAAATGCACATGAAATTGCATGAAACTTGCGGGCTGTTTAACACTCTTAATATTGCCACACTTTGAATATAAGTGCACAGCATGTTTAATAATACTGCAGCTTTATTTAATACTCTTGCGTGCAATGCAACTATTGTCTGAGCCGGCAATCCACTTTCAATAAACAAAAATCAAGGAATATTCACTGGTATAGACGAAATTCACCCCCGAAACATCTTTGGAGTGCGTGGGCTTCGGCCACAGCCAGTTTCGGCAAAATGCGCACGTATTATAAGGAGAAATAGCATGCCTGCAGTTGAAGGTCGTGCCGTACTGCTGAATGAGGCCGGAACTCCGGCCAAAGTAGAGGACATCATTGTAGATGCTCCTGGGCCCAATGAGGTATTAATCCGGCTGGTTGCCAGCGGCGTTTGTCACACTGATCTTACAATTAAGGTCCTAAATGGCAACGGAATGTCGTTCCCAATTGTCCTTGGCCATGAAGGTGCTGGCATTGTAGAGCAGGTTGGCGAGGGCGTAACGCATCTCAGCGCCGGTGATCCTGTAGTAATTGCCTACCGTGCACCCTGTGAGCGATGCCCTGCCTGCCGCAAAGGCGATCCACGCCACTGCTATGCAGCGCTTCGGCCCGGGCAGCGGATTCGGCGCAAGCGGGATGGGGCACTTTGCTCCCAGGTGCTGCGATGCGGTACCTTCAGCACCCACACTGTGGTGCATGCCAAGGCGGCCATCAAAATGCCGGCCGCCATGCCGCTTGAAAAAGCATGCCTCATCGCCTGCGGTGTTGTAACCGGAGTCGGGGCTACCTTTAACACAACAAAGGTGTTCCCGGGTGCATCTGTAGCAGTTGTTGGTTGCGGCGGTGTTGGGCTTAGCGTTATTCAGGGTGCAAAGCTGGCACACGCAAAGCAGATTATTGCGGTAGACGTGAACCCCGTGAAGCTACAGTGGGCAAAAGAGTACGGCGCTACAGACCTGGTGAATGCCAGTGAAGTGGATGCCGTTGCCGCTGTTCGCGCACTGGTTACCGATGATTGGCCCGGCTATGAAGGCGGCGTAGACTTTGCTTACGAAGCCACTGGCCGCATGGCGTGCATCGAGCAGGCCGTTCGCATGGTCAACTACAACGGCACCGCCTGTACAATCGGCTTCCCCGCCGCCACCGATGAGGTGAGCCTGAACGTTGGCAACATGGATACGGGAGTTTACTGGAACAAGGTGAACCTCTGCGTTTGCCATGCTGGCGATACCCTGCCTTCTTACGACTTCCCGATGCTTGCCAATCTCTACCTGGAGGGCAAGCTTAAGCTGGATGGCATGGTTACCCGTGAAATCACCCTGGATGATGTGGAAGAAGCGTTCCATGAGATGGAAACCGGCAACGTTATCCGCTCTGTAATCCGAATGTAGGCTACGCGGCGTAAGCGCAACACCATCACGGCGGTTCCCCTAACCGGGAGCCGCCGTTTTTACGCCTCCGACAACCTGTGCACAGGTATACTTTTCTCATCTTAACGTTATTGTATGGAGAGTCCCTGAAATGAGTGTTCCATCCGCCGATCCGCAGGCTGCTTCACCTGCTCCCGTATTTCTTCCACCGCCTGCTCCCCTGCTTGGCTTTAGTGCCGAGGAGTATCGCACACGCCGGCAGGCACTCCGCTCTGCATGCCCGGATGGCATCATCCTACTGCGAGGCTCTACCGAAGACGAAGCCGTTAGCCCCGGCCGATACCAGCAGAACAGCACCTTTCTGTACTTTACAGGCGTCGTAACCCCCGGAGCGTTTCTGGTGCTGCTTCCGCCAGATCTGCCTGCAGTGGCTGGCCTGCGCGGCGCGGCCCCCGATGTGCGCGAAATCCTGTATCTGCCAAAACGAGATGCCGCTATGGAAACCTGGACCGGGCCAAAGCTTGGTCCGGGCACGGAGGCAGAAGCCGCCACCGGCGTGCAGAAAACTGCCGATTCATCTTCCGTATTGGGCGCCCTCATGGCATGGGCAAGGCGTAACTCCACCCTTTATTTGGAAGCGCCATTTGGACCCGATAATGAGACATCGCGCGTGTATCAGTTAATGAACAGGCTAAAGGCACAAATGCCCACCATCCATTTTAAGGATGCCACCGATGCCATCGGCCATCTGAGAATGGTGAAGTCTCCCGCCGAAATCGCACGTATTGTTGAAGCAATAGAGATTACGCAGGCTGGCCACCGCGCTGCTCGCGCAGTAATAGCTGGCGGAGACGGCCGGCACGAATATGAGGCCGAGGCAGCCGCCCTGCAGGCATTCCGTAGCCACGGGGCTGGCCTGGCATTCGGCAGCATTGTGGGCACTGGTGCAAACGCCACCGTACTGCACTACGAAGAGAATTGTGCGCAGATGAAGCAGGGGCAGCTCGTTGTTGTGGATATCGGCGCAAAATCTGGAGCGTACTGCGGAGATCTCACCAGAACCTATCCCGTGGGCGGTGTATTTGGCGATCGTGAAAAGGAGATCTACACTCTGGTGCTGCAGGCTCTGGAGCATGCGATCTCCAGCTTCAAGCACGGCGATACCCTCCAGGATCTCACCGATAAATGCAAAGCTTTTTACAAGGAACAGCCTCAGCGAGCGAAAGATGCAAATGGCGTTGAGCAAATGCTGGATAACTTTATGCCGCATGGCCTGAGCCATCACCTTGGCCTGGATGTGCACGATGTTGGCGACAGGCTAATCCCACTTGCGCCCGGGCATGTTATCACCGTGGAGCCGGGCCTTTATATTCCATCCGAAGGCATTGGCGTTCGGATTGAAGATGACTACCTGGTAACAGAGGATGGCCTGGAACTGCTGGGCCCGCCTCTGGAGCGTGGAGTAGACGAGTTAGAGGCCGCCCTGAAGGCGGAGTAGCAAGAACCGCACTTGGTGAAAGGTGCAGCAACGCATGCCAAAAGCAACTCAAACCCATTCGGCAGAACCCTCCCGGCCCACACGGCGGCCGGGCAGAATGCTGCTGTATGGTGTTGCTGCACTGCTCACGCCTGTGGTTGTTCTGCTGGTGGTGGCGATGGTAAACAACCGCACATCAGAGCTGAATATCCCCACACATACCGTTCCGGCCGATTCCGCCCTTCCAGCCCTACACCAGGTAAGCCTGCTCGGCAAGCGGATGGCACATCAGTCCCCATATAGCATGCCCTTACGATCAGGGCAACAGTTAACTGTAGCGGATTATGCCAATTGCGCAAACGATGCCACGGAAACGATGGCTGCTCTCCATTCCGCACTTAAGCTGCCGTTTGTAGAGCACGCTACCCGCAGTGTCAAAGACACCATCCCCGAGTTTGCTGAGATGCGAGAAACCGCCCGCATCTTGTCTGGAGTGGCAGATCATTATGAGATTGTAGGAGACTATGGCCGAGCCATGGAACTGCGGCTGGATGGACTGGAATTTGGAGTCAAAATACCGCGCCAGGGGGGCATACTCCCACAACTCGTAGGTGGAGCCGTTCACGCTATTGCCGCGGTGCGCATAGAGGACCTGGTGCCTCACCTCCCTCCCGATCAGCTCAAAAGCGCAGCCGCACATCTGGATGCCATAGAGGCCGCCGAAACCAGTTACAGCGATATCGTATTGGAAGAGGGATATACCTCAACATCTTATCTAAAGGAAATATTTAAGGGTTTTCGCCTCACTCCAAAGGGTGTTGATGAACTGCATGATACGTTTGGCAGTGGCGCTATGGGTGATATGAGCACCATGGGGAAACTGCGCGAAACCGGGAAGATGACCAAGATTGTCCTCGCCAGCAAGCGCGGCCTTCTTGAGGCCAATCTGGAATATTGCCGCTCGGTTAGCAAAGAGGTTAGCGGCCCATACAAAAAGTCCCTGGCCTCGCAGATGCCGATTTCCCTTGGCGCAATGGGTTGGGGCGATTCTTTCCATACTGCATGGGAAAAACAGTTGAGCATGCAGGCGGTACGCAGGGTACTCAAAACCGAGATCGCGCTGGAGCTTTATTTCAAAACCAATGGGAAGTACCCACAATCTCTGGGCCAGTTGGTACCCGTATATTTGAAATCTGTTCCTTCCGATCCGTTCTCACCCACCATGGGGCCACTGATTTATCGCCTGCAGAACAATCACTTCGTTGTGTACAGCATTGGGCCAGATATGCAAGACAATGCAGGTACCTCTGCCAAATATGCCGGCACAATGCCGGGCGATATCGTATCTGGCTATCTTGCTGGCGCTAAGAAGCGGCCGCCGCTTCCAACCGCACCCAAGCAGTAAATCGAGATGATGTTGAGGATTGCTTAAAGAAGTCTCAGATGCCCTGGAAGCGCATTCCTCTCAGCGCATTAATCCACACCGGTATACTGGTTATGTGGCCGCTATCCTGCCCTTACACGCTCGATTCAGGCTGCAATAACCCAGTTTCCGGATAACCCGATGCGCTCAGTTTCGAACCCACACTCCCGCACTTTTCCCCCGACATATACGCTTGCACTGCTTCTGGTTTGCGCCTCGTTTGTGGGCTGCAAACGCCCTCCGGCTCCTGCACCAGAGGCACCCGGTGGCGATGACAGTAAAGGGCCCGTAGCCGTTGCCATAGCGGATGTGAAAACCGCACCGGCAGAATGGCTTGTGGAGGCGCCCGGCGTGGTGGTGCCCGCGCAGGGTGGGGCAACACATGTGGCTGCCGCTGCGCCGGGCCGCCTACTAACCGTTGTTGTACGTGAGGGAGACGTCGTAAAGGCTGGCCAGCTATTAGCCACCCTGGAGAACCGCCCGCAAACCGCTGCACTGGAAAGTGCGCGCTCCGCCGCTGGCTCTGCCGAGGCGATTTCCAGAGAAGCAGATATTACCGCACGTGCCGCCGCAAATGATCAGGCAAGCGCCTTGCGCCTTGCTCAGCTTACGCTCGCATCCGCAAAACTGGATAGAGATGGGGCTGTAACGGCCGCACGCAACCAGGTACTGGCCGCAGAAACAGATTATAAGAAGGCGAAAAACGGCAACCGCCCGCAGGAGATAGCGCAGGCAGACCTGGCGATGGCGCAGGCGAAGGCCACCAGAGACCGTGCCGATATCGAACTAAAACGCACACGCCGACTTCTGGATGCAGGCGTTGCCCCCCGCAGGCAGCTGGAGGATTCGCAAACCGCCTTCGATATCGCAGAGGCCGCCTTCAACAGCGCCAGGGCTCAATCCAACCTGATGCACGCCGGTACCCGGCCAGAAGATATCCAGGCAGCGCAGATTCGGCTGGATGGCGCCCGGGAAGCCCTGAAGCAGGCACAAACTTCGGGAGACGCCCATATTGCTCAGGCAGATGCCGCTGTTAAACAGGCAGAGTTGAGCGCTCTCACCGTTCAGGCAAAAATTAGCGATGCCCGCGCTCAGGCAGAGACCGCAAATCAAAAGCGCGCCGATCTCAAAGGGGCCGCCGCTGCAGCCTCGTTCACGGAGGTGCGGGCGCCTATCGCTGGCATCGTTACCCGCAGAGCCCTCAACCCGGGAGATATGGCCGATACCACCGGCACCATCGTAGAAGTTACAGGCTCCGCCTCGGTCGATTTTGCAGCAAACCTTACCGCCGCAGATGCCTCGAAAGTGAAAGCAGGCCTTGCAGCCCGGATTGCCTTGAAGGCAGCAGGCCTGGAAGAACCCTTATCAGCCGCAGTATCCTTTGTTGGTATTGTGGATCCAACCACCAACCTTGCCCCCGTTCGTCTCACACTGTCTCCGTCTGCAAAAGGGCTTCGCGTGGGTACATTCGGCAAAGCAAGCATCGTGCTGAAGTCTAATCCTGAAGCGATTTCGGTGCCAAAGGCCGCTGTACTCTCCAGGGATGGCAAGAGCAGCCTCTATGTAATTTCTAATGACAACGTTGCCCACTCTCGGGAAGTTGTTACCGGGCCAGAAAACGAAAAAACCGGCACCATCGTTATTGAGAGCGGCCTCAAAGTGGGTGAAAAGATTGCCGCACAGGGCAGCTACGAACTGGAGGATGGTTCCAAAATCAAACCCGTGAAAGCCGAAGACAAAAAAGACGATGGAAAGTCGGCTGCTGCACCATCCGCCGGGGGCAGTAAGTAATGCTCAGCCGGTTTGCATCCACGCATATAAAGCCCATCCTGTTTGTAACCGTGGTGCTGTGCGCAATCGGGGCATGGCTGGTTCCCAGCTTTCCCGTTTCGATCCTGCCGGATATCACCTTCCCACGCGTGGTGGTGATTGTTGAGGCCGGCGAACGCCCGGCGAAGATGGTGGAAATTGGCATCACACGCCCCATCGAAGAATCGGTAGCCACCGTTCCCGGTGTTCAGCGCGTTCGCTCTACCACGGAACGTGGTGCCACAGAAATCTCCATAGATTTTAACTGGGGCATGGATATGCTCTCGGCGCAGCAGCAGGTTAGCACCCGCGTTAACGAGGTGCGTAGCCAGCTCCCTGCCGATGCACAGGTTACTGTAGAGCGGATGAACCCCACTGTTTTTCCTATCTACGGGCTCTCGCTCAAATCCAGCCGCCTTTCTCAGGCAGAGTTGTGGAGCCTTGCAAACTACAAGCTGCGCCCGCGCATCGCGCGTATACCCGGCGTGGCAAGAGTGGTGGTGCAGGGCGGCCGTGTACCAGAAATAGCGGTAGATGTCTCTCCTCAAAAGCTGGCCGCGTACAAACTTGCCATTTCGGATGTTAGCCAGGCAATCACAAATGCAAATGTTGTGCGCGCCGCGGGCCGGCTGGAACATCGGTATCAGCAGGTGGAAATCCTGGTCTCTGGCGAAACCACCAACATCGATGCACTCAAACATATTGTGGTTTCCCAGCACAATGGCATACCCGTAACTCTGGATCAGGTTGCCGATATCCATCGGGCCGAACAGGATAATCGCACCCTGGTAGAGGCCAACGGCTCCGAGTCTATTCTCATCAACATTGTTCGGCAGCCAGCTGCCAACACAGTTAGCGTTGTCGCTGCCCTCAAAGAGGACCTTAAAACGCTCAAGGCAACCCTGCCGCCCGGCACTGAGGTTGGCGAATTTTACGATCAATCCGTTCTCATCAAAGAGGCGGTTCAGAGCGTTGAAGAGGCCGTTCTTATTGGCGCTGGCCTTGCCGTTCTGGTGCTGCTGCTGTTCCTTGGCGATATTCGCGCCACCATCGTAACAGCCGCCATCATCCCGGCAACCGTTCTCATCACCTTCTTACTAATGCGCCTCGCGGGGCTATCGCTTAATCTGATGACCCTTGGTGCGCTGGCCATCGGCATTGGGCTGGTGATTGATGATGCCATTGTGGTGGTGGAGAACGTGTTTCGGCACCTGTGTGATGGCGAAGATAGGCGCATTGCCGTGCAGCGCGCTGCGGCCGAAATCAGTGCGCCTATGGTATCTTCCACCCTCACAACGGTGGTCGTTTTCC
The DNA here is from genome assembly GCA_903859705.1 of uncultured Chthonomonas sp. Classification (GTDB taxonomy): domain Bacteria; phylum Armatimonadota; class Chthonomonadetes; order Chthonomonadales; family Chthonomonadaceae; genus CAIXIX01. The sequence goes on along the minus strand of CAIONQ010000002.1, from coordinate 17,587 downwards.
TGCCGCTGGTTCTGCTTACGGGGGTTGCAGGCGCCTTCTTTACCGCGCTTGCCATCACGCTTACTATCGCGGTAATGGTTTCCCTCGCCCTGGCCCTTATGGCCAGCCCCAGCCTGTGCGCTGCCTTCCTGGTTACCCGCAATAAGGGAACGGGCAGCGCGCATGAGCATGGGCCCATTTTTGAAAAGGTGCTGAGGTTCTATGAGAAGGCCCTGCGCACCGGCCTGAGAATGCGGATGGCAGCGCTCATCACGGCCTGTTTAATCCTTGCGCTCACCATCTTTCTTGGCAAGCAGCTTGGCAGCGGCTTTATGCCCACCATGGATGAAGGTGCCTTCATCCTGGATTACTGGACCCCACCCGGAACCTCCCTGCAGGAAAGCGATCGCCTGCTGAAGATGATCGATGGCATCCTCAAGGATACGCCGGAGATCAGCGGGTTTAGCCGCCGAACAGGTACCGAACTGGGCTTTGCCATTACAGAAACTAACCGTGGCGATTACGCCATTGTACTCAAATCCGGCAAGCGCCGGCCCATCGAAGAAGTGATATCAGATGTGCGCGATAGGGTGAACAAAGAGGTGCCGGGGGTCGATATCGATTTCTCTCAGGTGCTTCAGGATCTCATTGGCGACCTGGCTGGTGCGTCGTCCCCCGTAGAAATCAAACTCTTCGGCGAGGATAGGCAACTTCTGGAAGACACGGCTACCAATCTTAAAGAAAAACTGAAGAAGGTTAAAGGGCTCGTAGATTTCAAGTCCGGTGTAGTTCAATCCGGGCCAGAGCTTGTTGCCAGAATCGATCCCACGCTCGCGGGCCGCCTCGGCCTTTCTGCCGATCAGATAGCCGATCAGATTGAAACCTCCATGTTTGGCACCGTTGCCACCCAGGTGATTGAGGGTGACAGGCAGGTGGGAGTGCGCGTACGGTTCCGGCCAGAGTATCGCAACACCCGCCAGCTAATGGAGCAGATCCCGATCCACACCGCATCGGGGGCCTTTGTGCCGCTCTCTACCGTGGCAAACATCGAATCGGTTCCAGGAACAACGGAGTCCTATCGCGACGATCAACGCAGAATGATTGCCGTAACAGCCGGGCTTTCTGAGCGGGATCTTGGCAGCGCCATGAAGGATGTGGCAGTCTTAATGCGCGCTCAAACTTTGCCCACAGGCATTACCTACGAGCTTGCGGGGCAGTACAAAAGTGAGCAGGAGGCTTCGGCAAACCTGCAGGTTGTGCTGGCACTTGCCATTGTGCTGGTTCTGGCGGTAATGATGTTCCAGTTCGGTTCGTTCACCGCGCCCCTCACCATTCTGCTGGTGATGCCGCTCTCGCTCTTCGGGGTAGTGGCATCGCTCTGGTGGATGCGCATCCCGCTTAACGTATCCTCCAAAATGGGGGCAGTTATGCTGGTGGGGATTGTGGTGAAAAACGGCATACTCCTGCTGGAACAGGCGCGCAAAGCCGAAAGCGATGGCATGGATGTGGAGCAGGCCGTGATGCATGCCGGGCGCGTGCGCCTGCGCCCTATTTTAATGACCACGCTTACCGCCTTGCTGGGGCTGGTTCCGCTGGCAATGGGCCTGGGTGCAGGGGCAGAAATGCAGAAACCGCTCGCAATCAGTGTTATCGGCGGCCTGAGCTTCTCAACTATCTTTACACTCATCTTCGGCCCAATTCTCTATGTCGTAATACGAAGAACGCAGCATCGTCTGTTCAAACCCTCAGCGTAAAAAGTGCCGTGCAGATAACTGCACGGCACTTTTTACGCTGAACGTGGCTACTATCTACCGTTCACCGTGGTGAATGAGAATAAAGAATCCAAGCATGGTAATTACTGTACTGATCATGATCAAGATGGCCGGCAGCACAGCTATCCATCGAGGCAGATTGTACTGTTTCTGAAAGCTTGCATCACGCAGCAGCTTCCACAACCCAACCGACAGCACAAATATTGTTAATCCGAGGATTGACATTGTTCGGTTACCTACAGGGAATCCGCATATTCGTTGAGATACACGGCCTCGGCGCGTTCCAGGGCCGCCTGAATGTGCGGGCAGATGTTGCCTTTGCCGATATGCTCTTCAAAAGAGCTTTGTTCCATAAGCCTGGCAGGCTGCTCTCTTGCGCCACACAGCAGCAGGGTTCTATGGGCAGATGTCAGCTTCTCTGCCAGATCCTCCAGCGCCTGAATCCCCGTGGAGTCTATCGCCGTCATATTGCGTAAACGCAAGATAACAATGGGCGGAAGCTCCTGAATTCGGTCCAGTATCTCCTCCACCTTATCGGTAGCCCCAAAGAGAAACGGACCGTGAATGCGGAATATCGCGGCATATTCCGGTATCTCTTTGTCCTGCATCACATGCAGGCGGCCATCATCAATATCCTCGGCGGTTATCTCAGAAATGGTTGTGGTAAGTGTAACTTTGCGGATGTATAGCAGTGCCGCCAGTATCATTCCAACTTCCACAGCAACGGTAAGATCGGCAAACACGGTAAGCCCGAAGGTTACAATCCAAACCGTGATATCTGCCTTTGTCATCTTCAGCAGATGCGGTATCTCTTTCCACTCTCCCATGTTGTAAGAAACAACAAACAGAATGGATGAGAGCACTGCAAGTGGTACAAACCGCGCCAGCGGCGCAGCAAACACCACTACTGCCAGCAGGGTGATTGCGTGGATCATTCCCGCTATAGGGGTTTGCGCTCCGCTGCGAATCGAGGTTGCCGTTCTTGCGATGGCCCCGGTTGCTGGCAGGCCGCCAAACAACGGCGATGCCAGGTTGGCAACGCCCTGCGCTATCAGCTCTACGTTCGGGTTGTGGCGGTCCCCGGTCATGCGGTCTCCCACCACGGCAGAAAGCAGAGATTCTATGGCGCCAAGCATGGCAACGGTAAGGGCAGAGGGCAGAAGCGCCGGTATCTGAGATAGGTGCAGATGCAGCGGGGTAAGGTGTGGCAGGCCCTGCGGCACGCCGCCAAATCGGGACCCAATGGTTTCCACTGGCAGCTTCAGTACAACTACAGCTATGGTGCCGCCCACAAGGGCAACTATGTAGCCTGGCACGCGCTTTACATACCGCACGGTTAGTAAGATGACCGTTAGAGCAATTGTCCCAAGTACCGTGCTGGGGACAGATAGGGTGCCGAAATTCGCGCCAATCGCCACGGAGCGTGCGAAGAACTCGGAAGGCACATGATCTATCTTTAGCCCAAAGAAGTCCTTAACCTGCGTGCTTGCAATTAGCAGTGCAATGCCGTTGGTAAACCCGATAACAACCGGGCGTGGGATAAACTTCACCGCCGTTCCAAGGCCCGTTGCGCCCAACAATATCAGCAGTACGCCAGCAAGCAGGGTACACAGAAACAGGCCATCCATGCCGTGATGTACGATGATGGAGGATACCACCACAACAAAGGCACCAGTTGGCCCGCCTATTTGCACACGAGATCCGCCGAGTGCGGAAATGATGAAGCCCGCAATAATCGCGGTGTAGATACCAGCCTGAGGAGGCACGCCCGAGGAGATAGCGAAAGCCATCGCCAGGGGCAGAGCAACAAGACCAACAGTGATACCAGCAATTAAGTCGGCGGTGAACTGTTGAATAGTGTATCCACGCAGGCACAGAATTGATTTAGGCAGCCAGCCATTCATAGGAAATACTCACATGCTCTCTGAATCACAACCGCTCCATCCCACCGGGCACCAGCGGCGGCGGATCGCGGCATAGTCTTGCAGGTTACGCCTCTTCCGGCAGTAAAATTGGTGGCGTCTCCTCTTGCGGTGGCGTCTCCGGCACGGCGATATGCCGCATTTTTACGGGCGGTTCTGTGGGCAGCCATCGTGTTGCCAGCAGCGAGAAAGCGGCAATCACTACGCCAACCCAGAAGGGTACCTGGTAGTTATGGTAGTGCTCCCACAACCACGCGCCGCCTACCGGAACGGTAACGGCCGCGATGTGGCTCATGGTAACGCCCATCGAAAGGCTGGGTGTCAGCTCTCCCGGGCGCACAATCCTGTTCAGATAGGTGCTGAAACCCACGCCAAAACTGAACAGAACATTATCAATCAGGAATAGCCCGTATAACGCACCCACAGTGCGGAACGTGGCATATCCAAGAAATACTGCGATAAGGCCTATGCTATAAAACGTGAGCGGGCCGCGCTCTCCCACGCGGTCTACCAGCCTGCCAATGGCTGGCGCTGTTATTGTTATCAGGATGGCGTTGATAAACTGCAGAAGCAGCATCCTATCCACCGGTACGTGGTACACAAGTATCAGCGCAAACGATGCAAAAATCGAGAATATCTGCCTTCGGCAGCCCTCCATAAAGGTAAGCAGATAGTACAGCCCATACTCTTTGCGCAGAATAATTCGGGCCCGCGAGTTCTGCGTAGAGGCATGCGCCGATAAAGAAAAGCAGATGAGTGCGGCGGCCACAATGCACGCTCCGCCAAGCACAAAAAACGGATTGTAGCTGTGCTTTGGCAGCAGCTTAGACATCACCCATGCCAGCCCAAGTGCCGCAAGCGTTGCCGTTGCCCCAACGGCAGACATTCTGCCAAGGTGTTTACCACCGTGGGTTCCCCGGGCAAGTGTAAGTGTAATGGCACTCTGCATGGTGGCCCACAGGTGAAAGCCTATCGACCAGAAAACAGTCATCCAAACCAGTGCCGCATAGGTAGGCATAAAGCCGGAGGCACCAATGCCAATTCCGCCAATCAACAAACCGAGCCCTGCCACGCGGGTTTCCGCCATGGCCACCAGGGTGCCAGCAGTAATAGCGGCCAGCAGGCCAGGTATCTCTCGGTAGGCTTCCAGGCAGCCAAGCTGCAGCGCATTGGCATGCAGGTTGTCTCTCAGAAAGTTCTGAAAAACCCCGCTGTATACGGCAAAGCCGAAAGAAAACAAAAACGTAAGTATCGTGAAGCGAGCCCAATCGCGCTTAACCTGCTGCTCTTCGGCTTCGGTTAGCTGCGGGCTTCCTATTGCGGATGTCAAAAGATCTTTCCTGTTTCTAACTCGGGTCTGGCTGGCGGGTACGGCGCCGGCATCGCTGCCCTGCGCCGTACCCGCCATCGCTCAGATAACCTCCAGCCCATCCCTGTCTGGCAGGGTGGGGAAGGGGGCATGCGGTTCACTCTGATACCACACTACGGTGGATGAAATATCGTCTTGCAGTGGCAGATAGCGCCCGCCGCTGCGCCAGCCAAGGGCCTGAATGGTTACCTTCAGATCCTCTTCAAATCGAATGGGGTCTGGAACATGCCATCGGTACATGCCATGGCGCTGCTGCGATTTATACATGCCAGCCTCGCCAGCCATAATTACCTGCGGCATACCAAGATATGCTGTAGAGAACACCCCGTACTGGCCCTGCGGATGCTCGAAGTTCCATGCGCCGCCGAAGTAGTCTTCGGTGCCGGTGCCCGCAATGGTTGGGAACTCGGTATCGCCATCCATAAAGAACTTAATTTCGCCTTCGCCCCACCAGCCCGTATTATTTACTTGCCAGGCAAGGTAAGTGCCAACATAGTGGCCCTGGCCCTTTACACCATCCAGCAGGGTGTGTACCGTTTTGTAGGGCAGCGGGTTGGAGCGGCGGAACTGCGCATGCAGATATGCGCAATCCTCTGGCACCTCGGTTAGCGTGTAATCCACCTGATAGTAGTAACCTCGGCAAATGTCTTCGGTGAGGTTTTCCAGGGTGATCTTTGCAGATTTGTGGAACGGCATCTCCCAGTAGGAGTTGAAGCCGCCCGCCGGGTTAACGGCTATTGGCAGTGAGGTAACGTTGCACCGCTGGCACCAGCCATTGCAGAAAAAGTCGCCAAGCGGCACTTCTACCGAGGGAGTCTCCTCACCATCCCAGTAGATGCGCAGAACCAGCCTGCGCCACCACTCCGGTGCAACCGTGTTCCAGATGTGCTGAATGGCGCCCGGCCCCTCAATTTCGGCAAGAGTTACAATCTGGCGCGGCTCTATGTGGATAGAAGGGGATACCTTCCAGCCCAAACCGAGGTCTCTGGCAGCATTGGCGCCGGTACCCTCGGTGGCCATTCCGGCCTTCCCTTTTTCGCCTGTAAAGTTCTCTGCGCTTATCGAACGCGTCTTTGCGTGTGAAAGCCGTGAAATGTTGTGCAGCCCCATGCCAAGGCCATTAAACTGGTTCACCTGAGTTGCTCCCGTGTGATTTCTTCGCTAACAGAAACCGCCTCATAGCAATTTCCGTGCTTAAAGACTACCCCATGCGCGCCCGGCTATGCCGGGCACAAATGAAGATGGGGAGCGCGGTGTTACATTGCGCTCCCCACTTCCGATGCCCTGCGGCCATCTTAGCCTTCTGGCTGTTCGGTACTTTCATCTGATTCAGGGCCGGGCAGAGTCTCCTCTTCCCATCGCCCCATGTTTCGGAATCTGTCGTACCGGCCGTCGGTAAGCTCCTGTGCGGTTTTGCCTGCAAGCGCATCCAGGCCGCGCACAATGGCCTCTTTAAGCGCTGCTGCGGTGGCTACCGGGTCTCTATGCGCTCCGCCAACTGGCTCGGGCAATACCTCATCCACCAGGCCGAACTCAAGCGCATGCTTTGCGGTAAGCTTTAGCGCACCTGCTGCATCTGCGGCGCGTGTGCGGTCATTCCACAAAATGGCTGCGCAACCCTCTGGCGGAATAACCGAGTATACAGAGTGCTCCAGCATTATTACGCGGTCGCCAACGGCTATGCCAAGGGCACCGCCGCTGCCGCCTTCGCCAATAACAGAAACCACTATCGGCACGGTTAGGCCAACCATCTCACGCAGGCAAACCGCAATGGTTAACGATATTCCCTCTTCCTCGGCCATCAGGTTGGCTTCGGCTGCGGGGGTATCTACAAACACAATTATTGGGCGATTGAACTTCTCGGCCAGCTTCATCAGGCGCATGGCTTTGCGGAACCCTGCTGGCCGGGCGCTGCCGAAGTTGCGCAGCTGGCGTCCCTTGAGGTCGCGCGCCTTCTGGTGGCCCATCACAACCACCTGCTGGCCGTTGAAGCGTGCTATGCCTCCAACTATCGCGGGATCGTCTGCATTAGTGCGATCGCCATGCAACTCGAGGAAATCGTCACAGATCATGCCGATGTAATCGAGGGTGTAGGGGCGGTCTGGATGGCGCGCCATCTGAACCTCATTCCAGGGCGAAAGGGTGGAGTATACCTGCTTCGCCATTTGTTCCCGGGCTGCCTCGAAGCGCGCAATCTCTGCGTCGATATCGATGCCGTTGGCCTTTCCCTCCAGGCGCTCCTGCGGGTCCCGGCTCACTCTTTTCAGTTCTTCGATAAGATCATCCAGCTCTGCTATTGGTTTTTCGAAATCCAGTGGGTTGCTGATCATGCAGTCACCCCTGGTGCCTTCTCTTTGGCAGAGACTGTGGCGAAGGCGAAGAATGCCAGCAGTTTAGCCAGAGTGGTTCGTATCTCCTTGCGCGGTACCACTCGATCTACCATTCCGCATCGCTGCTGAAACTCTGATGTTTGAAAATCATCTGGCAGCTTTACGCCCATGCTCTGGTTGCCCACTCGCAGCCCGGCAAAACCTACTGTGGCGCCCGGCTCGGCCAGAATAACATCACCAAGCGATGCATAGGATGCGTAAACACCAGCCGTTGTTGGGTGTGTAAGCACCACAACATAGGGCACGCCAGCACTATCCAGCCTGGCGGCACCGGCGCTGGTTTTGGCCATCTGCATTAGCGAGAATAGCCCCTCCTGCATGCGAGCGCCGCCGCTGGCAGAAAAGATTATTACCGGCTTGCGCTCTGCAACCCCGGTTTCCATCGCGCGTACAATCTTTTCGCCGGCAACACTCCCCATAGAACCACCCATAAAGCCGAAATCGGCAATGGTGATAATTACCGGGAAGCCATCAATGGTTGCGCGGCCCGTTGTTATGCTATCGTTCAGGCCAGTTTTGGCCATGTCCCGCTTTAGCTTCGTCCCATAATCCGGGAAGCCCAGCGGATCCAGAGATTGAACACCGGCATTGATCTCTTCGAAACTGCCTTCATCTACAGTGATTGCCAGGCGAGCGGCAAGCGAGAGCCGGTGATGGTGCCCACATTTGGGGCACACATTCATGTTTCTTTCAAGATCCTTGTTGTAGGTGATCTCAGAGCAACCCGGACACTTGCTCCACAAGCCCTCCGGTACGGTAGCCTGAGCGCCAGTTCCACGGCTGCTGCGGGAGAACCATCCTCCACGGGCCATATTGTCACCTCGTTATGTTGTAGTCGGCTTTGCCGAATTGGCCTCACACTTAGAAATCTGCTGCGGCACAACCTATTATTGTGCCGACTCTTGAATGCAATTCATAAATAATTGCATCAATCCGCACCAATCCGCATCCATCTGCTTACAGAGCAGGGTACCCTTTTTCGGCTGGTTCTGTAAGGGGGATATGCTGTTCTGCAGGAATACCATGCTGCGGCACAGAACCACACGAAACCACATAGGATTGCGAGGGTTATGCGGGCTCCTTCCCTGGCATACCGCAATTCTGGGGCATTTTGAAGGGAAATCGGTAAGATGAGCCTGCCTGAATGGCGAAAAGAAATTGACAGTATTGATGAACAGGTTGTAGACCTGCTAAACCGCCGCGCACGCGCCGCACAGCAGATCGGGCATGCCAAACAGCATACCCGCTCTCACTATTTTACCCCGGAACGCGAGGTTAACGTTTTTAAGAAGCTTCTGGAAGGCAACGACGGCCCTCTGGATGCCACCGCGATCCGAGCAATTTATCGCGAAGTTATCTCCGCATGCCGCGCTCTGGAGAAACCGCTAACGGTAGCTTTTCTTGGCCCGGAGGGCACCTTTACACACCTGGCAAGCATTGCTAAATTCGGAACATCTTGCCAGTTTGTGCCCACCGAAACCATTGCAGAGGTGTTTCTTGCCATCGAGCGCAGTGAGGCCGATTACGGCATTGTGCCTGTAGAGAACTCCTGGGCGGGTGTTGTGCCTGAAACTCTGGATACTTTTATGAACTCCAACCTGCGGGTTGTTTCTGAAATCTACCAGAACATTACGCACAACCTTTTGACCACCGCGCCTGATCTGGCCAGCATCACGCGCCTGTACAGCCACTTTCAGCCGCTGGCGCAGTGCAAACAGTGGCTCACCAAGCATCTGCCAAATGTAGAGCGAATCGAAACCTCCAGCACTGCAAAGGCTGCTGAGCGCGCCGCCGCCGATCCCGGCTCTGCAGCCATCGCAACCTCCATTGCGGCAGAACGCAACGATCTGCCCATTGTATGCGAGCATATAGAGGATAACCCCGGTAACCGCACACGCTTTTTGGTGCTGGGCTATAACGAGCCAGAGCCCACTGGCAAAGACAAAACCAGCCTTATGTTCTCGGTGCACAACCGCGCCGGCGAGCTGGTGCATGCTCTGAACGCGTTTGAAAAGTATGATGTAAACCTATCCATGATCGAATCTCGGCCTACCAAAACCGAGGCATGGAGCTACGTGTTTTACATCGATGTGCAGGGCCACAACAAAGATCTGGCAGTAACCAAGGCATTGAACCTCCTCGCGGAGCAGTCGCTATTTGTACGTATCCTGGGCTCCTATCCGGAATCTCAGTAACGCGCTTAGCAAACCCCAAAAAATCGGATGGCCCCCGCGCAGTTTAACTGTGCGGGGGCCATCTGTTTATGCCATGGCAGCCTCTTGAGAAGGATGCCAGCATGCCCGGGGCGGGACTCGAACCCGCACGCCTTGTGAGCCAGGGTTTTTAAGACCCTTGTGTCTGCCATTCCACCACCCGGGCACGAACTGCAGGCAACTATTATAGCCCGGATTGGGGATAGCGTCAAACAAAATCGCAGGCCGTATATCACAACCGGAAAGGCCTCATTCCTTACTCATTACGGCGGCGCTGGCGGCCGGTAATTTCCGTGGAAGCTTGAACGTGCCGCATACGGGGAACCCGGCACAATCCGGAGCGCGGCAGGCAATTGTGCGCAGGGTACAGCGCCTGCTTTGCCGAATATTGTGCTGCGATGCGAGGCAATTGCACTCACATTGCAGGAGGCACGCGTGATGGGAAATCCAGAACCGAAGTGGAAAGTAATTCTTGCCTGGGTTGGCATTGTGTGGGGAGCACTTGTCGTGCTAAAAACCCTGTTTTCGCAGGCAGAGCCGGGAATGACCCAGGCGTACGTCAACGGGCAGTATGCAGGCATACTGTTTGCCTTTATTGTAGTGTGTGCAGCCGCGAGTTATTTGTACCGAAGGCCGCGATGAGGTGGTGTTAACAAGCATTGCGTGAAATTCTGTGCACCGTTTGCAGTTAACGATCCACATAAGCGTTAGGCAACGGGAAGTGCCCGGTATCTCGCTTCCAAATTGGCACGTTGGCACAGGCTTTGACCTGCGCAAGCGGTAGGCGTTCGTCTTGCTTCTGTACGGTGGGAATAATATGGCAAAGCTGACTGGCAAATCGCCTGATTTCGACACCGTGTGCTTCAACCTGACCCCCGTTCCTTCTAAAACGGGGGAATCGTACGAATATGAACTGCAGTTTTCGTCTGGCAATGGCGGTCAGTTGTTTTCCCGTTCAGTATCTGTTGCACACTGGCAGTTGGGTCACAGCACTTTATGGTATTTTGCGAAGCGATGTCGGAAGTATTCAAGCCTCGCTAATGAACAAGCGGTTGGCAGCGATGCAAAGTTACCGTTGAACGTGGAAAGTGGCTGGGATTTTGTTAATTGCACCTGGATGCACGCGGTATTTCGGTCGAACCCACGCCATACGTCGGTTGCAATGTATTTGTACCTGGCGGAACAAGGTGACAGCAATCAGTTCAAATCCTACTACATAAGGTCCAGCATAGAACAGTTTGCGGCATTCGGCGACGAATTAGCCCGAGAGATCATCCAGGCGGCACCCGGGTGGGCAGCTGAAAACAGCCTGATCACAAACAGAAAGCCGAAGTGCGCTCCGGGCCAGCGTATGTAGCCTCATCATTCAATGCACGTATCCAGTTTGCGTCTCCGCGGCCTTGAGTGTGACTACAACATAGCTTCCTATCCGCACTCAGGATTCTTCCAGCAGGATGGCAGTTCTGGTTATAAGGGAACCGCCGAAGTTAGGAGCGCCTGACGGATGGGCGGCAGAGCGCCGCAGTTCAACCAGTTCGTTTTATCACGGCGATGCACGGGGTTCCACAAGAAGCCAGACCTACTTCAGCCAGGACCGTAACCGAAAGGGTTCCTCGCACGTGCGACGCCCGTAATAGGCGGTAGTCCGGCTTCTGGGAACGGCTTGACCGCGAATATTCTGCAGTTTCTGCGTATTCGATGCCCTGGCGGATATAAGGTGTCGTATTAGTTAAACATTAACCCATCAATATTATCATGTGTGTGTACCTAAAACATAAATTCGAGGAAAAGATATGGAACACCAATCAGGGCCAGGAAGTGAACCGAGCATACAGGAAGCAACTATATTCATGGACTCGCTCAATGCTCCATTTAAGGAGCAAGATGAACGGCAGTTGTTACGTTTAGTGTGCCATTCTGACCCCGATATTCGTGACCGCGCGGATGATGAGCTCTGCCAGTTTGGATCTGAATATTCACTCTTAGCCGCTCGCTGTGCAATTTCGGACGAGAACGAGTTTGTACGGAACACGGCCATGGAGATCATAGGAGAGATTGGCAACGCACAAGATCTACGCCGCGTTAGTCACGGTTTACATGATGAGAGTTGGCTTGTGCGTGCCAGTGCTGCCTCAGCAATGGGGGCCATAGGTTCTCAAGGCAACCACCGCCATGTGGCCCGCGAGTTGATTTTCGTGATAGAAAATGACACTGTACCACATGTGCGAAGGTACGCAATAGTAGCCTATTCAACCATAATGAAGTCGAACGCGTTACGTCTGTTGAACCGACGAAGGCGGATGGAAACGGATGTTCTGGCATTGTGCGGTGTGTATAGTTCACTTTATAGGCTTGGAGTGAAAAGCGCGCTAAAAGAACTGATAACCGTAGTGATGAGCGGTAGCGTGCCGGAAGCATTGGTTGCGATTAATTGCCTCAGTGATGTTGATCCAGAGGATTTTCACACAGTGATCGAGGCGTTAAAGCGTGGAATAAAACACAGGCGGCACCGCGCTGTGATTGGTGACGCGCGTGCCATAATCGAAAAACTGCAGGCCCAGGCTCGAGAGTGGCCTCCTAATGAGACGCCGTAGGTCGGCGTAGTTTTGACGGAGCCTGTGGTTCAGGGCAAGGGGGCTTCAACCCTTACCAGCATAACAACAGTGGCAGGAACTGCACGCTGGAAAGCGGCAACTAAAGCTGCCAGGGCACCTGTGTATCAGTGGCTTCACGATAGGATGCACTAACCGAAACAGCAGATAACCAGCGTAGCGTGCTCTATACATTGTAATCGCCTGCGCATCGGGGCGCGAAGCAATGCAGACTTTTCACCAAAACAGAGCTACTTTCACATGGCGAGTGACACCGTGGCACGGATAACAATTCTCAATATGGACTATTCACGCTGATGCTGCAGGTACTTATCCCTGCCAACGATTGTTTGTTTCGAGACGTGGCCGGTAATATTCCGAACTGGCAAATTAACAGACGGAAGCACAAACAGTGAATCCTTCGAACGATGAATTATTCGCACTTAGCACACTGGCGCAGCAAGCTTTCAATATTCTTGCGAAATGGTACGGCATGCCTGAGGACACAAAAACCTCAATGCTTGTGCACCTTGGCACTTATAGCAATCCCGTTATCAAACCGGGATTCATGGCATGGGGCGACGGAGTTCGCGGAGCAAGGTGGTTTGATTATGTATTATGCCTGCCCGAACAGATACCTATGATTCACAAACAGTATAGCTTGATTACAATGGTAAGGCAGCGTGTTCTCATTCCTACCCCCGACGCCAGAGACACGGACTATACCACCTTACACTCTACATATCATGCTGCAGAACTACGATGCCAGGAAAAACTACAGTTGTTGGGATTACCGGCCATGTGGGATTACCATGCACGGTGGGTAGTGAATATATCAGATGCTGACAGGGCCAAGTTTGCCGTTAAATGGGGCTCGAACCATAAAATGAAACATAATGGTGGCGATGTATGCAACATGGATCTGGCCGTCATGTTTCGGTATGCACGCGCGCTAGAATCTGCAGTGAGCCTGAACTCCCTCTGCACATTTCGACAATACTATTCTATACAGCAGTGGTTAGAAAGCCTACCTAAATCCGAGCGCCAGCTTGCCAGCTATGCCTGTTTGCCAGAGACGAGAAGCAGCATAGATCCAATAGACTGTTCACCTACTAAGCTGGCGCAGGTAATGTTCTGGTGCTCAGAGTATGAGGCTTGCCTCAGAGTTTGTAAAACAAAAGAAGATGACATGCCGCCAACGCAGATGAACCGTATGGCGGCAATCAGTTGCTTTGCCCTTAATGATCTACAGTCTGCTGAGGTATATGCTCGGAAAGCTATATCCGATACGGAAACTGTAGATTTGGCAGCAGTTGCCGATGTTGCACGCGTGTTGGGATGTGCAGGAAGGTACGAAGAGGCCTGGGATTTAGTTCAGAACAATCTGAACTATGCGCTGAATTGGAATGTACATCATGCTGTACTTGTGGAACTGCTTCACAACCTTCATGCACCAAAGGCTGCGGCGTACTGGGCCGACATCTTATGTATTGCTCTTAACGAAAACGTCAGGCAGACCATGACATACATCCGTGATTCATGGTACGCCCCCAGTACCTGAGGTGTATAAGCGATTATTCCGCCGGTAGCTGCTGGCAGATGGCAGCTATTAAAGCCATATAGCGTAAACGCAGACCGCCTACTGCGATTTACACTACAGCGAAGTGCGTTGGCCCAGGCAAGATGGACCAGCCGGCTCGGGTTTCGTTGTAATTTTTCGCCCATTGGGGGTTGAATGGTAGAACAAGGGCCCTTGGGGGCATGTGAATTGGAGACTCCGAACAGTTGATTTTCTTTTCTTGCCTTTCACAATCGTAGGCTGCAACCCCGCTGAACTCTAACAGCAAGCTCATCGATACAGCGCGGGGGAAATGTCTGTATGAGTTTAAGTATTATCGCCAGACCTGCGATGGGCCGTTCACCATGCGTGACACCTATCTGGCTCAGAAGCCGTATCTCTATAGTGAGCACGATCCGGTCAATGCTAAGGATCCGAGTGGGCATGATGGTGAAGATACCCCAACCATGATGTTTCGGATTAGAACTGGATAGTGGGCATAGGCTATACTATCATTAGCAAGGGAAACCAGAAGTTCGATAGGCTATGGGTTAAGGTGGGTGGTCCATTCCGGAACCTTGAGCACATCTGGGCTCTTTGTTATAACAATGGGTTAAAATGAACAACCTACGTAGGTATCGAATGTTTGTTTTAGTTATGGTTGTGGCTCTTGGCTGGGTTACTTTTGAGATTCAAGCGAAGGAAACACGCGAATATGGGAACCACCGGCCACCTCAATCCATTTTGGAGTTCGACAAATTGCAGTTGGAGAAATATCCCGAGAAATATATGTGTTATGAAGTCTACGTATTCGATTTGATTGACGCTGGAAGACCAACAGCGGCTGAAGCAATTGCTCGAGATGAAGTCGCGAGATTTCCTAAAGTAAGAAGCACAGCGTTGGAGAGCCTGGGAAACACACTTGTGGCTCAGGGCCGCTACAACGAAGCAAGAGATGTCTATAACCACCGCATTGATTGGCGCGCATGGAAGCAATGAGCGATCGATTCGCAAACGCCTGCTAAAGTTGCCGCCTTTCAGTAAGCACCAATCCAGTTAGTGCGTAATCAGTGCAATAGGTTGAAAGCAGATTAGTGCCGCCTGCCGGATGGGAGCAGATGCGGGGGAAGCGCGGTAAGTTAGGAAAGTTAGGGAGGGCCTACCGGCAAAATCGCCAGCCATACGGATGGCAATGAGTACACAATATCTTATTCGTATGACCATGCCGATCAGTTGATAACAACCACATATCCGGATACGACCACTGTCAGCATCGGTTATGATGCCGCAGGTAGGGAGGTAGGGAGGTAGGGAGGTAGGGAGGTAGGGAGGTAGGGAGGTAGGGAGGTAGGGAGGTAGGGAGGTAGGGAGGTAGGGAGGTTCTTGAGAAAGCAAGCAAAGGCGGCGGTGCCGCGAAGAGGAAGTTTATGAAGAGCAATTTCTACAGCGCTACGCTGAAGTGCGGATGTTCATGAAGAGCAGTTTCTACTGCGCTCCGCCTGGTGATATTAGCCGATAACTTTTGGGCCTCTCCTAACCTCTCCCCGATGGCTCGTTCCTCGCCCCTACGATGTAGTTGCTATCGCAACGCGCAGTGAACCCGAGAGGAAGTTATGGCGGCTACGGTACCGTTTGGGTTGAGGTGTGGAGGTGCTGGAAGGTGGTGGGCCTCTCCTTGCCAGGTTCCCTCATGCGCGCAAAGCGGAGAAGCATGGAGGGGCCACTTAGCTCGTTCCTCGCGTGGAGAGGAAGTTATAGCGCGCACGGTACCGTTTGGTTGAGGTGTGGGGGTGCTGGAAGGTGGTGGGCCTCTCCTTGCCTCTCCACTTAGCTCGTTCCTCGCGTGGAGAGGAAGTTGTGGCGTTCACGGTACCGTTTGGCGGGCACACGAAATTGGCTGGATGGCAATTGACTTATTGACGCAAGGCCGCAGTGCACGCATTGTGTAAAGTAAGAAAATCTGTGCGGCCTGTATTGGTTTTGGTCTTCCATTTTTTCTGAAAGGCATTTACTTTGCAAACGTTTTACATGCTTTTCGGAAGATGTGCCGAAGGGCTATCAAGAAACAGGCCACCTGCGTTAGTCAGGTGGCCTGCGGAACGATACTCTCCGTAAAGGAAGTGCTACTTGTTGTTTACGGTTACGCCAGGGTAGCTATCTGTGCGGAACGGAGAGGCTGGCAGGCCCTCTTTGTTGTACAGGTTAGCAACCGGGTTGTGTGCCCAGGCATACCGCACAGCGGTAGGTTTGGCTACCGCCGGGCAGGTTACCACCACGGTGTTGCTAACGATCTTTGCTGTGGCCCACACAAACTTCTTATCTTCCCCTGCGATGGCAAAGCCCTTTAGCTCTTCGCCGTTGGGGGTGGTGAGGCCAGCGCCGGTGTGGTCGAATTTCAGCACGATGCTGTTGCCGCTAACTGTCATTGATTTATAGATTGGGCTGGAGTATTCGCCCTTCACACCATAGTCACGGCCCAGAGAAGCCAGAGCAAGGCGCTTGCCAACATCCTGCTTGTTCTTGGGGTGAATGTCTTTGTCGTCACCGATATCGGTGATAACGGCCAGCCAGGTTTTGGGGGTGTTCAGTGCAGTAAACAGCTGTGCTTCGCGCAGTTCCGCCCAGTCGCTCTCGTCCGGCTCCGGCTTGGTGGCCGTAAAGTTAGCAAGCTGAACAATGTAGAATGGGAAATCTCCCACACCGAAACGCGCGCGCCAGTCTTTGATCATGGTTGGCAACAGGCTGCGATACTGGTAGGCACGCCCCGCGTTGCTTTCACCCTGATACCAGATAGCACCCTTGATGCCGAATGGCACCACCGGCGCAATCATGCCGTTGTAAAGAACGGTGGAGACGTTGGGGTTGTTGCCGGGGTTGGCTACCTGGCCGGGATCTTTGGCGCGAGCCTGCACATCGGATACGCGCTGCACAAAATCTGGAAGCGCATTCAATGCCTCGGGGCTGGTCCATGCTTCGGCAATGGTGCCACCCCAGCTGGTGTGTATCAGGCCAATCGGCACATGCGTTTTCTCATACAGGGTGCGGCCGAAGAAGTAACCTGCGGCAGAAAATCCACCCCAGCCGCCCGCGCCCACGGTTTCCGGCGTGCAAACATCCCACTTGCCGTTGCAAACCGTTTGTGGTGTAAGGGCAATCTTCTTCTGAACGGTAAACAGCCGAATGTTGGGGAAGTTGGCGTTTGCCACCTCCTGATCGGCGTTGTTGCAGTTCTTAATCCCCATCTCCATGTTGGATTGGCCGGAGCAGATCCAAACATCACCAACGAGGATGTTATCGAGAGAAACGGTTTCGGAACCCTTAACACTCAGGGTGTATGGGCCACCAACTGGCAGAGGGCCAACTTTGGCCTCCCACTTGCCATCTGCTTCGGCCTTTACCGTGGCAGTTTTGCCCCCAATGGTTACGGTTACCGAAGAGCCCGGGGTAGTCCAGCCCCAAACGGGGTCTTTGATGCCACGCTGCAGCACCATATTGCTGCTGAACATCGGGCTAAGAAACGGATGGTTGGCATCCTGAGCGTGCGCACCGGCTGGTAACATACCGGTGGCGAATGCTGCTGCTGCCACTAAAGTCAGCTGTTTGGCGAAATTGCGCATACCACACTCCTGTGTTGGAATAGATCGGGACTTATTTCCCACGGGCAGGCGCAAATTCCTTGTATTGCTTCATTTAACAATTACAGCAGCTTCAGGATTTCATGGTTACAATCGTTACTCCGTCGCCGCCTTCGCCCTCTTCACCCAGCCTCAGGGAAGAAACGGCGGGATGGCTG
>CAIONQ010000001.1 GCA_903859705.1 uncultured Chthonomonas sp. | reverse complement strand
CAAGTGTTGCAGCCCGCGGCCCATTTTTATATTTTAAGACTTACTGTGAAAGATCAGTCTTTTGCCCAGAACATTGCGCCCGGCTTTTCCTTAACAACCGCAACCTCAAGAGTTGCGAGTGCCTTGTTTAGGCCTTCCATGGTGCTCATCATGCCATCTTCATGCTCGATGGAGAGAACCCAGTCGTAACCAACCATTCGCAGGTTGGTTACAAACTCGTTCCACCATACCTGGCTGTGGCCATATCCAACCGAGCGGAACACCCAGCTACGTAGCAGAATATCGCCGTAGGATTTAACATCCAAGTTGCCATTTACTGCGCTGTTTGCCGGATCTATGCGAGTGTCTTTTGCATGCACGTGGAAGATTGCGCCAGCTGGCCCAAGCACGCGCACTGCTGCAATGGGATCGATGCCCTGCCACCAGAAGTGGGAAGGATCGAAGTTGCAACCAATCTGCTCGCCAGCCGCATCTCGCAGCTTCAGAACTGTTTCCGGATTGTAAACAATAAAGCCCGGGTGTGCCTCAATGGCAAACTTAACATTGTGTGCCTTAAGGTATGCGTTCTGCTCAGTCCAGTACGGTATGCCAACCACATTCCACTGATAGTTGAGGATATCGCGGAACTCATCGGGCCATGCGCAGGTTACCCAGTTCGGGTCGCCTCCAGCTGGGCCAGATGGGCATCCAGAAAATCCATTTACTACACCCACACCAAGCTTCTCGGCCAGAAGTACACCTTTGCGGAAGGCCTCGTGGTGCTCCTGTGCAATTGCTTTGTTCGGGTGCAGCGGATTGCCGTGCACAGATATCGCAGAGATCTCAAGGCCCCGGCTCTCGGTAAGCTTCAGAAAGCTCTTGCGTGCGCCTTCATCCTCAATAAGCTTGTCTACGCCGCCAGCATCGTCAAGATGCTTGCTGGTTGGGTAGGCTCCGCCGCCAAATTCAACGGCCTGAACTCCTGCCGCTGCAATAATGTCGAGGGCCTCCTCTAGGGGCTTGTCGTGGAAAAGGGCGGTTAATACACCGATCTTCATTGTCCGATTTTCTCCTTATCATTCGCCAGGCTCTGGCTCGCATGTGAGTCTGCCTGTAAGGCGCTGAAATGGCTTTTCTGCAAACAATCGGGAGCGCTTCGGCAGTAGGTGCAACCACCCTTAAAAGCCGTTCAACGCGTCACCGAGTTTCAGCCTGCACTTCGGTGTATTCTAACACTTTAGCGTTCAGTTGTCCATACGCGAAATAGAGTGTAGGTATGGCTTTTCAGGCACAAAACACAGTACTACGCAAATGCAGCAGTGGCAAAAGTTAGTTGAGGAATTGAGACGATATGGAAGACAAGATAGCCGTTAAACTTGGCGGAACCTGGATTGTAGATGGCAGCATCGGCGAGGGCGGCGGACAGATTGTTCGAACGGCACTTAGCATAGTGGCTATCAATGGCGTCAAGCTAGAGATTCGGAACATTCGTGCTGGGCGTCCCAAACCCGGGCTTAAGCCACAGCACGTTGCGGCCATACGGCTAATGGCAGCGATGAGCAATGCCGCCGTGGATGGAAATGTGTCGGGCTCCGATTGTGTACGGTTCCGTCCCTATAAGGGTTTGGTAGATCAGGCATATTCTGAATCCATTGAAACTGAGGACCACAGGGCCTCTGCCGGAGCAGTTTCTCTTGTGCTGCAAACGGTAATGCCAGCCCTGGCAAGAATTGCCCCCTTGCTTTCAAAGGTTACGGTGCGGGTAGATGGTGGCACCCATGTGGCCATGGCGCCAACGGTAGATTACCTTGAAGAGATTTATTGGCCGGCCCTGCGTGCTTGCGGGGTAGGTTTAATAAGCCAGCATGTGCATAAAGCCGGCTACATGCCTGCAGGCGGTGGATCTGTGGATGTGTCTATGAACGCCACAGGCAAGCTAACAGCGGTTTGCCGCCCGGAGCGGGGCAGGCTGGCCGCCTTGCATTGCAGAATAACCTGCTCTAACCTGCCAGACCATGTGGTGGAGCGCGGAAAAGCCGCGGCTTTGGCTGAACTCGCTGGGTACGGAATACCGGTCGGAATTGAAATATCTCAGCCTCCAGCCGATACGCCGGGGGCGGCATGCTTTGTGTATGCAGAGTTCGCATCGGGTACTGTAGGCTGGTCTTCGCTGGGCGCACGTGGCGTACCTATGGAGAGAGTGGTTCGGGAAGCCGTGCGTGCCTTCAAGAAGTGGTTTGCCACGGGAGCATCTGTAGACAACTATCTTGCCGACCAGCTTGTTTTGCCGGCTGCTCTGTGCCGGGAACGGTCTGAATGGACAGTGGCCGAACCTTCGCTGCACCTCAAAACGGTTCTGAATCTTGTTCGTGACATGCTGGGCGCCGAATATTCGATAGAACAGCAATCGGATGGGAACTGGAGGGTACAGGTGCAAGGCACGCAATGATGCTGTAGCGCTGTGCCCTGTGTTGCGAGTGGCAAGCCATATGGTGCCACCAGGTTAGCAATGCGCGCGGCAGTATGCTCGCTGCGTATGCTTGACGCACAGGATATCCTGTGGTATCTTTTCACCAATACAGCCGGTGCGAACATCCAATATTTGGAGTTCGCACTCTGTTTTTTTGTGCCCCTGTCGGATCTCTGCGCCGGGCTCCCGAACAGGTTCATTACCCGGTTTTCCATTCGTAATACTTAGAGGTTCAACAATGCCGCACGACGATCTGATCATCACCGTGAGCACCAAAAAGCAGAGGGAAGAGGAACTGGCCTACCTGAGGACAGTGAAGCGCCCCGAAATCACTGAATCTATACGGCGAGCACGTGAGTATGGCGACCTTTCCGAAAACTTCGAGTATCATGCTGCCCGCCAGGCACAGGCAATTCTGAATGGTAAAATTGCCGATCTGGAAGCGCTTTTAGATAGAGCCACCGTTGTTGAAGATGGTGCAGGCGGCTCGGATATGGTTGGGCTTGGCTCCATTGTTGCAGTAAAAGATCTGGAGACTGACGACGAGTGGGAGTACACCATTGTAGACGTTAGCTCCGCAGATCCTGTCAACGATAAAATTTCTTACACTTCACCGGTAGGGCAAGCGCTAATGCGGCGGGTAATTGGAGATGTCATCGAGGTTACAATACCGGCAGGCAAGGCGCGGTATGAAGTGATGGGATTACGTTAATTCCTGGGCTCACGTGTGCCATAACAAGTGCATAAAAAAGAGGCCGTCGGAAGAGATCTTCCGGCGGCCTTAATAATTTAGCAGAAACAAACTAAGTTAAGGAGAAAGCTATGCTGCTTCGGAACTGCTCAGGATTTAACCAACTCGCGCGTAACCGTAGTGCTTCGCTCAGTACGGGTGCTGTGCACACTGGTGCGCACTGAAGCAGCTGGAGCGAGCATTGCAACGCGGGTTGATCGGCGGCGTGGTGCCGGTGCCGTGTTTAAACGTGCCTGGAGAGCAGCGCCGTGCTTAATGGCCGCGGCAAGCGGATCTCCAGTTTTCTCACCGCCGGTTAGCATAGAAGCCTGCGCAAGGTTCCAGAACTGGGTACCTGCAGGGCATGCCTCTACGATCCATACGCGGCGATTAATATCTTCTGCAACGGAGAAGGACATCCCGGGCGTCACTTCCCATGTTTTGTGAACGCGGACCACTACGGGTCTCGGAGATATCGAATTCATGTTGGTTCACATCCTTATGAACTGCGGCGCTCTTAGCTTCCTGCAGTTCGATCTGCGCTGAACGACATTGTATGTGGTCTATCAGGTTGCTACAGTTATTAAACGAAGCAATTTGTGCATAAGTTCCGCTGTAGATGTGAAATATGTAATACACGCGCTGCTTGGTATGTTTAGCGCAATATTCACGAACGCCACATTTTCGCAGGAACACTGCAACGTTATGGTGAACACTCCGCGTGAATTCTGCATTAAATTGCCGTACCTGGTTGCCTGCGCCGCCTGGGCCATCGCTGCGTTAGGTATTTGGTGTACGGGGTAAGAAAGGGTGATTAGATGAGCGGTATAACTGGATCGTCTGAGATCAGCGCACCATCTGCTGGCGGAGCAGGGGGGGCTATCGCCACGCGCCTCTCTGTGATGATGTTTTTGGAGTTCCTTATATGGGGAGGCTGGTACGTAACTGTAGGTAACTACATGGGTAAGCATGGTATGACTGATCAGATCGGTACCGTCTACTCGTTGTGCCCTATAGCCGCCATCATATCTCCCTTCTTCCTGGGGATGATCGCCGACCGGTATTTTGCAACTCAAAAGGTTCTCGGTCTGCTCTCGCTCGTTGGTGGGGTAATACTCGTTAGCGTTCCTTCGCTTACGGCCAACAACACAGGGCTGTTTGTTCCGCTGCTATTCGCCTATGCGCTGTGCTTCATGCCCACTCTTGGCCTAACCAGCTCATTGACGTTTCACAACGTTACCGATCAGGAGAAGCAGTTCCCTGTTATTCGGGTGTTTGGCACCATCGGCTGGATCGCCGCCAACTGGATTGTAAGCAAAGCGTTGCATGGTGATGAAACGCCTGTTCAGTTCTATGTTGCTGGCGGTGCATCCATTCTGCTCGGCCTCTACAGTTTCAGCCTGCCAAACACGCCTCCTCCGTCAGCAGGCAAAAAGGCTACTTTTCGAGATATCGCCGGGCTCGATTCTCTGGAGATGCTCAAGAAGCCATCGTTCTTTGTTTTCATCCTCTGCTCTCTGCTAATCTGTATCCCGCTGGCGTTCTACTATGCCTATGCTGCCGTGTTTGTAAAAGCAGCTAACGTGCCAGATCCCGCCTTCCATATGTCCTTCGGGCAAATAGGCGAAATCTTCTTCATGCTGCTTATGCCGATGCTGTTTGCGCGCCTCGGTGTAAAGTACATGCTGATTGCTGGCATGTTTGCATGGGTTGCCAGGTACGGCCTGTTTACTGTGGCTTCTAACAACCACAGCATGGCGCTGGTAATGGGCGGTATTCTCCTGCACGGTATCTGCTACGACTTCTTCTTCGTAACCGGGCAGATTTATGTGGATAAACGTGCATCTCACAAGATACGTGGCCAGGTACAGGGCTTCTTCGTGTTGGTTACACAGGGTGTTGGCATGCTAATTGGCGCCCAGGCAGCCCAAAAGATTGCTAACAGTGTAACTGTAGGTAAGGAAGTGAACTGGCATAGCCTCTGGATTATTCCAACGGGCATGGCACTGGTGATCGGCATTATCTTCCTGCTTGCCTTTAAGGATGATAGCAACGAGCCGCCGGTAGAGATTGCGGCAGACGCCGCCTGACATTAACCAAGGCGCCCAGGGGTGCAAATGGTTGTTTTCAGTACTTAGCCACTCGGCGGAACAGGCACTAAATGCCCGTTCCGCCGAGTGGCTTTTTTGTCCACGCAATTTAGCAGATTCTATATGATATAATTAAGCGTTCGCAGGTTCTCAGGAGAATTTCTTAGATATGAACTTTTTGAATGGCCTGCTGGGGCGATATTCCCGCGACATGGGAATCGATCTCGGTACGGCCAATACCCTGGTTCACGTTCGTGGGCGAGGGATACTTTTACGCGAACCCTCCGTTGTAGCTATCGACAGTGAGACTCGCAAAGTTATGGCTGTTGGTGAAGAGGCTAAGCGCATGCTTGGCCGAACGCCAACCAGCATCACTGCGATTCGTCCACTTAAAGATGGTGTGATTGCTGATTTCGACCAAACCGAGGCGATGATTCGCCGGTTCATCGAGAAGGTGCATCGCCGCAACTTCCTGTTTGCGCCCAGGGTGGTTATCGGTGTGCCGTGCGGCGTAACCGAGGTGGAAGAACGCGCCGTGCGTGAGGCCGCAAAAAAGGCCGGCGCAAAAGTTGCCTATACTATAGAAGAGCCCATGGCGGCAGCAATTGGCGCGGGCCTGCCAATTTCTGAGCCCACAGGTTCAATGATAGTGGATATCGGCGGCGGTACCACCGAAGTGGCAGTTATCTCGCTGGGAGATATTGTTACTGCAAGATCCGTTAGAATAGCTGGCGATGAACTGGATGAGGCGATTGTTGCCTACATCCGGCGAACTTACAACCTTCAAATCGGTTATCGTACTGCTGAGCAGGCAAAGTTTGAGGTGGGCTCTGCCTACCCAATTGGGCCAGATAGAAGCATGGATGTGCGTGGCCGAGATCTTATAACCGGGCTGCCACGCAGTATGGCCATCACCAGCGCTGAAATCCGCGAAGCCATTCAAGACCCAATCAATAGCATCATCGAAGCCATCAAAGTTACGCTGGAACTAACTCCTCCTGAACTGGCTGCAGATATCTACGAGCGCGGTATCATGCTTGCAGGTGGCGGTGCTTTACTGGAAGGCCTGGATGAGCTTATCTCTCGGGAAACATCCATGCCTGTGTGGATTGCTCCTGATCCGCTTAGCTGCGTGGTGCTTGGTACCGGTAAAATGCTGGAAGAGATGGACTCAAACCCGGCACTATTTAAAATCCTCAAACGCTAATCTCTGTTTCGGTGCACCGGCTGCCTGCTTATGCTGGTATCTCGGTGCACTGTTTACGCCTCTTCTAAGATAAGTGCCTGATATGGATAAGCAATCGCCCAATTCCGGCAGCTCCAATCCACGCTACCAGGCCTCCTCCTCCACAAATCCAGATTCTGTTACCGGTATTCTGGAACGAATCACATTTCATAACGAAGATACAGGCTATACAGTTGGCCGCCTGGCGGTTGAAGATGCTCGAGACCTTGTGACCATTGTCGGCAGCATGTCTAACCCGGCTGTTGGCGAAATGATCGTGTGCGAGGGGCGATGGTCTGCGCACCGGGAGTACGGCAGGCAGTTTCAAATTGATCGCTATGCAACCACCCGCCCAGCATCCCTATTTGCCATAGAAAAATACCTTGGCAGCGGGCTAATTCGTGGGGTGGGGCCGGTTATGGCGCGCCGAATGGTTGCCCAGTTTCAGCTCGAAACTCTGGATATAATTGATCAGGACCCTAAAAAGCTCTTGCGTGTGGAAGGTATTGGACCACGCAGAGTAGAGATGATTCAGAAGGCATGGCACGAACAGCGCGAAATTAGAAATGTGATGCTGTTTCTCCAGGAAAAAGGAGTGTCGGCAACCTATGCAATTAAAATCTACAAGAAGTATGGCGATCAATCCATTACAACAGTTGAGACCAATCCTTATCGCCTTGCAGAAGATATCTGGGGCATAGGATTCAAGACTGCCGATAAGATTGCACGCCAGATTGGTGTGCCAGAAGATAGCGCACAACGCCTGGAGGCAGGGCTGTTGCACACGCTATCAGAAGCCACCGATTTTGGCCATATGTATTTGCCAGAACCTATTTTGATGCGGCAGGCTTCTGAGATCCTTGGCGTGAGCATGGATCTGCTTAAGCAGGCACTAGACCGCATGACGTCAGATGATCGCATTAAGATGGAGCTTATTCCACCCGTTTCAGATGAGGGTGAGGAGGTTGTTGCTGCCTTCCATCCTGCACTGTACTTCACTGAGGTAGGGCTGGCAAATCAGATCATTCGCCGAATTCGTTCGGAGGAGGTTCCTGCTGATCTATTCTCACAATCTTCCGTTGAAGATTGGTTGGAACGCGATGCTGCTACAGCGCAATCACCGCTTTCGGAAGAACAGCGCTTAGCCGTGGTTGGGGCGCTAACAAACAGGTTGTTTGTGCTTACAGGAGGCCCTGGAACTGGTAAAACATTCACCGCCAATACTATCGTGCGGGCGTTTGAATCGCAACACCGCCGGCTGTTGCTTGCCTCTCCTACGGGCAGGGCAGCCAAGAGGTTATCTGAGGTTACCGGGCGCGAGGCAGTAACCATCCATCGCTTATTAAAGTTCGATCCCAAAACACGTGAGTTTCAGTATAACGAAGAGAACAAATTGCCGTGCGATGTGTTGATTGCTGATGAAGTATCGATGCTGGATACTGTGCTTGCACTTAACCTGCTAAAAGCTGTGCCAGAAGGCGCACAGATAGTGTTTGTGGGCGATGCTGATCAGCTACCCTCTGTAGGTGCCGGTAACGTGCTGCGTGATCTGCTTGCCTCCTCTGCTGTGCCTTTTACATGCTTGTCTCGAGTATTCCGGCAGGCCGAAAAGAGCCTGATCGTGCGGAACGCACATAAAATAAGGGTTGGTGAAATGCCTGCGCTGGTACCCCCGGCAGAAAGAAGTGGTAATAATTGCCTGTTTATAGAGGCTGAAGAGCCCGCTGATGGCTCTGCAACATCGGCAGAAGTGGCAGCAAGGCAGGCAGTGAAGCTGGCCCGCAAAACACTGCCAGCCCTTGGCTTCGCCACCGATGATGTGCAGGTACTTTCCCCATCGCATCGGGGAGCTGTGGGTGTAGGCATGTTAAATGAATTGCTTCAAGATGCCCTCAACCCATCTAATCCGCGTACTGCGGCCACGGAACTCGTTCGTGGATCTCGACGATTCAGGCCCGGCGATAGAGTTATTCAGCTGGTGAATGATTACGAGAAAGCGGTGTTTAACGGAGACGTGGGTGTAATCAAAGATATCCGGCCAGTTGATCAGGAGATCCACGTTAGGTTTCCTGATGCCGATGTAATTTACGATTTTGCCGACTATGATCAGCTGCAGCTCGCCTACGCAATGTCGGTTCACAAATCTCAGGGCAGCGAATATCGGGCTGTGGTGCTAATTATGCACTCAACCCACTACATGATGCTCCAGCGTAACCTGTTTTATACCGGTCTTACCCGTGCACGCGATCTTTGCCTGATAGTTGGTGACAGAAAGGCTATTTACAGGGCCGTAAAAAATGAGCGAGCCGGGCGTAGGTACACCCGGCTCGCAGACAGGATTAGGAACAAGTAGTTGGATATCCACTACCCACCAATATTATTGTAACTACTTTACCGAACGCATTCCGTTGAACCAGAGGGTGTTTTCGCCTGTTGCTCCCCCCAGGGCCCCACCAAGGTCAATCAGCATCAGCTTATTTACCTCATGAGGTCCAGTTTATTATTTGCGTCCTTGTTGTCATCTGTGGGCGTGAATTCGCTGATATTAAGGGTGTACTCTTTTACATGTGAGCCGGCATCCAGGTTAATGGTTGCCTTATACTTGCCCCCTCCGGCTTCTTCAAGCTGCACAACCACCGTAGTAGCGTTCCTGGATGCTACATTAATCTTTATGTACCTGGCGCTGGTAAGTGTGTCTTGCGGGATACCCTTCATCAGGGCTACTATTTTGCCCATCTCTTGCTTGTAGGTTACCTTAACACCTGCGCCCGCAAGCGGTAGATCAGAAGACTTTTCAACGCCAGCATTCCCAATAACCATCCAGTCTACCTGGGGGCGAAGCATCGGGGTAAGCGCCTGTACACCTGGTGCCTGTTTCACAGGCATTGCCACCTGATCTGTACGGGCCGAAAATGGGCTTAGCAAAACAGTGTGCTGCCCGGTGTTGAAAGTTATGGGAGCAGCAGTATCTCCAAAAATTTGAATAAGGTAACAATCGGTGTCAATCAGCCCAATATTCTCAATCTGGTCTGCTTGAATCGGTTTTAGCGCCTGCTTGCCGCCGGCTTTAACATCCTCATCGGAAGGGATGAGATCTGTTAACGCTATGGTTACCTCCTGCCATGAATTGCCCTTTGCAGCAAATGTTGTTTGATAGCGATTTCCGCCTTTTATTGCAGCAACGAACAAAAATGAAGCGGAATGATCCGGGTGTATCCAGAAATGAAAATTACTAATTGGTGTGGTGTTGCTTGATGTTATCGGCAGTATAAGCAGATCGGCTGTGCCCTTATTTACAGTGTAGTTGTACTTTAGGGATCCCTTACCTTCTTTAATGAGTGCAGGCTCATGAACCACCGTTAAGGCATTGGCAGCCGGCACAATTCCCGTTAGAGGGTTAACAATTTGCCATCCGCCAGGATCAAGCTCGAATGTTGTGGAT